>NZ_JAMYWC010000006.1:0-364321 GCF_024158925.1 Ralstonia chuxiongensis
CAACTACATCGAGATGTTTTACAACCCAACACGGCGTCATTCGAGCGCCAACGGTCTATCACCGGTAGAGTTCGAACAACGCCATTCCCAACGGCTCGCGGGTGTCTAGGAAAGCCGGGGCGATTCAACCGCGCAATATCGGGCTGCTTCGATGATGCTGGTGAGACTGACGCGTCGACCTCGCGCGCGCGCCGTGCACAGTCCAACGCTGCTGCGCAGGCGTCGTCCGGCGGTGTCTCTAGAAACGGCCGCAACAATGCCAGTATCTGGTCGCGTGCCTTGTGAATCGCGTGCGTCATAGGGTTCCGGTCATTGAATTGCCTAGCGTTATGTAGGAACTGGAATGAAAGCCAATACGTCGCCACGATGACCGCGCAGCGGCAAGCCGTTTCCAGTTGAGCCAGGCGCGGCCCACCCTGATGCTCAGATCGGTCTACGCAGAGCGCGGCACTCAGAGCGTGCACGCTTTGGTCGATCAATTCCTTGAACCCTTGCTCAAGCATCCGGCTTGATGCAATCAGCCCATTCATGTCCCGGTAAAGAAACCGATATTCCCAGACGCAATCGAGAACCTTGAGCAGGCGTTCGGATAGGCGCTCGCCCGACAGGGCGCCGCCCGGACGACCACGGAGTTGCGCCTGCATGTCGCGTTTGAAGCGATCGAAGAGATGCATCACGACCGCTTCCTTGCCGCGAAAGTAGTAGTAAAAATGGCCGGGGCTCATGTCGAGCCCCGCACAGAGGCCGGTTGTCGTGACGCCCGCCACACCGACCTCGTTAAAGGCCTTCAAGGCGTAAGCCACGATCCGCTCGCGTGTCTGGCTTGCTTGGTCACCGGAAATCAGTGCGCCTTGTCGCGGCTTCGGTGTGATACGCCCCATGCCTGGTCATCCAAGCGGCGGCACGTCGGCACGTGCGACGCTTGCCCCGCTCGCTATCCGCTCTCGGGCAAAATCTGCGAGCGTGCGCAGGGCCTCAACTGCGGAGCGCAGATAAAACGATTGAAGGTGAAACACATGCCAGCGCGCGGCGTGGACTTCGATGCGGCACGGCACGCCGCAGCCCGCAGCGTGGTCCGCCAGCCGGGTAGCATCCGATCGCAGCACTTCGTGTTCGCCAACTTGGATCAGCATGGGCGGGAGGCCACGCAAATCCACCTTGAGCGGCGTGTGCTCGGCAGCTCCGGCGGGTGCCTGATACCAGCGCAGTCCTTGCTCGAGCCAGCCGCGGCGGATCATCGGATCGTGGGTCCGCTGAGACACCAGCGTGTCGCCGCTCAACGTGGCATCGGTCACGGGTGAGATCAGCAGCAGGCCTGCAGGAGCGGCATCGCCGCGCTCCCGCAGTGCAAGCGCCAGTGCCAGGGCCAGTGCGCCACCTGCAGAATCGCCCGCGACGACGATCTTCTCAGCGGCATAGCCCTGGCTGCGCAGCGCGTCGTAGCACGCCAGCGCATCGTGCAGCGCAGCAGGGTACGGGTGCTCAGGCGCAAGCCGGTAGTTGGGCACGCAGACCGGCATGCCCGATTCCACCGCCAGGCGGGTCGTGATGCTGCGGTGCGTGCCGGGGCCTCCCAGGCAAAAGGCACCGCCATGCAGGTAGAGCATGGCGCCGTCGGTCTCGCCGAGCTTGGGCGCTACGACTTCCACCGGCACGTTGCTCACCAAGTTCCGGTAGCGGATCACCCCGCGCGCACCCGGCATAAGCGGGGAAAGCAGGCGCACGACGCTGCGCTGCACGGCAACACCAAAAGGCGGGCCGATGAGCGAGCGAAAACCGATGCGCAGGAAGTTCCGCAGGAACCATGCGTTGGCCGCCTCCCACCACCCTGGCGGTTCGGCCACGGCAACGCCATCGGTCGGCCCCACCGGTCCTGGCAGCGCTCGCGTCAGGCGGTATGCCTGCAGGCTCGAAAACCGGGTCAGCCAGCGGTAGGTCAGCGTAAAGCCGGGCCAATTGGTGCTGTTGTGCCCGCTTGCATCCACGTACCAGCTCTTGCACCCGCTCCAGACGGTTTTCGCCAGGCGCTGCTGAATGTGCGCATTGAAACGCCGGTAGCGGCGCGCATCCGTTTCGATACTGGTCGTATGGGTTGCCGTCATCGCTTTGCAGCAGCGGATGACGTGGGCGATCTGGCTCTCCAGCATGTAGACGATGGAGTTGTGCCCAAGATTCGTGTTCGGTCCGTACAACATGAAGAAGTTGGGGAAGCCCGGCACAGTCAAGCCAAGGTATGCCTCTGCCCCCCGTCGCCAGGCATCGTTCAGGTCCAGACCCGCGCGCCCGGTAATCCGCATGGGCGAGAGGAATTCAGTGGCGGCAAAGCCTGTGCCGTAGATGATGGCGTCGACCTGGTGGTGCGTGCCGTCAACGGTTTCGATGCCTTCGGGGGTCACCCTGCGGATGCCTTCGGTGACCAGGTGAACGTTGGGCTTGCTCATGGCCGCGAGGTATTCGCTTGAGAGCAGGATGCGCTTGCAGCCGATTGGATAGTCGGGCTGGAGCTTGGCGCGCAGCGCGGCATCGGGAACCTGTTTTGAGAGTAGCCGCCGGAACGGCACGCCCACCGCCAGTCGCATGAGCCCCTTGAAGCGCGTAAACGCCAGCGCGCGAGATTCATAGCGCGTGTAGATCATGGCGCGGTGCAGCTTCATCGTCCATGGCAGCGCGCGGAACACTGCCTTCTCCCAAGGCCGATAGGCGCGATCGGGGCGAGGCATGATGTAGGCCGGCGAGCGCTGGAAGACCGTGAGTTGCTGCACGGCATCTGCGATGGCCGGCACGAACTGGATGGCCGAAGCGCCCGTTCCCACCACCGCCACGCGCTTGCCTGACAGCGCGTAGTCGTGATCCCAGTGCGCGGAGTGGAAGGTGTGCCCCTTGAAGGTTTCCATGCCCGGCAACTGCGGGAAGGCGGGGCGGCTCAACTGCCCAGTGCCGCTGATGAGCAGGGTCGCGCTTAGCGTTGTCCCATCCTGTAGCGTGACCCGCCAGACCGAATGCTGTTCGTCATACTGCGCACACGCGACTTCGGCGCCAAACCTGATGTGCGGTTCGACGGCGTATTTGCGCGCGCAATGCTGCAGGTACGCGTGGATTTCCGCTTGAGGCGCAAAGGTGCGCGACCAGTTCGGGTTGGGCTCGAAAGAGAAGGAATACAGGTGTGAGGGCACGTCGCACGCCGCCCCCGGATAACTGTTGTCGCGCCAGACGCCGCCAACGTCGTGTGCCCGCTCCAGGATGACGAAGTCGTGCAGCCCGGCCTGCTTGAACGCCACGGCCATGCCAATGCCGGCAAAGCCCGACCCGATGATGATGGCTGCGTGCGGTGTTGCCGCGTCGGACGGGCGGTTGGGGTTAGCTGAAAGCATGGCTGCTTTCCTCCAAGGCATTGAATTGGGACTGCGCGGGCACGGAGACCGCTTCGCGTGGCGCTGGCTGAACCCGGCTGCGGCCCCGCATCATGTCGACCGCCTTCTCGGCAATCATGATCGTCGGCGCATTGGTGTTGCCGCCGATGAGCGTTGGCATGACTGAGGCATCAACGATGCGTAGCCCCTCCAGACCGCGCACGCGCAGTTGAGGGTCCACGACGGCGTGCGAGTCGTTGCCCATCCGGCATGTGCCGACCGGGTGGTAGACGGTGTCGGTGCGCTGCCGCAGGACCTCGCGAATCTCATCGTCGGTGTTCACGTTGGCGGTGAATACATCCTTCGTGATCCATTCGGCCAGCGCTGGCGCTTGCATCAGCCTGCGCGTGAGCTTGAAGCCCGCCACCATGTCTTCCAGATCCTGCGGTGCCTGGAAGAACGCGGGGTCGATCAGCGGTGCGTCCTGGGGGTTGTTGCTCTGCAGGGTGACGGAGCCGCGGCTGCGCGGACGCAGCAGGCAGACATGGCAAGACAGCCCGTGACCCAGATGAAACGACCGCGCATGGTCGTCTACCAGCGCGACGACAAAATGGAGCTGGATATCGGGCATCGCGAGCCCGGCGCGGGTCTTGAGAAAGCCGCCGCCTTCGGCAAAGTTTGACGTGAGCGCGCCTCGCCGTTCCTGGCGGAAACGTCGGATCTCTTTCAGCATGCGCAGGCCGCCGCCGATCGACACACCCATCGTGTCGAGGCTGCGCGCCCGGTAGCCGAAGATGAAATCCGGATGGTCTTGCAAGTTCTTGCCCACCCCCGGCAGGTGCGCGCGCGTCTGAATGCCGAGGCGTTCCAGTTCATGAGAAGGGCCGATGCCGGAGAGCATCAGCAACTGGGGTGTCTGGAATGCGCCGGCGGCCAGTACCACTTCGCGGCGTGCCCGCACGGTGTGAAGCTGGCCACCTTGCAGCATTTCAACGCCCACGGCCCGGTTGCCCTCGAACAGGATGCGCTGGACTTGCGCATGCGTCTTGACGCTCAGGTTGTCCCGCCGCCCGATGTGCGGCAGCAGGTAGGCGCGTGCTGCGCTCCATCGCTCGCCGTGCTTTTGCGTCACCTGGTAAATGCCGACGCCTTCCTGTTCTGCACCGTTGAAGTCATCCGTCAGTGGCAGCCCCGCTTGGCGTGCGGCTTCCAAGTAGCGGGCCTGGAAGGGGTTGTCAGAGCGCAGGTCGCTGACCCAGAGCGGACCATCCCGGCCATGCCATGCGTTGTCGAGCCGCTCGTTGTGCTCGCTGAGCCGGAAATACGGCAGCACGTCTTCATATGACCAACCGACATTGCCGCGCGCGGCCCAGTCGTCGTAGTCATTGCGATGCCCGCGTATGTAGACCATCGCGTTGATCGCCGATGAGCCACCCAGTGCCTTGCCTCGCGGTTGGTATCCCCTGCGCCCACCGAGTCCGGGCTGGGGCACGGTCTCGAATGCCCAGTTGTTGAGCTTGGTCGGCAGCATCGCAACGGCGCCGGTCGGGACATTGATGACGAGTTCGCTGCCGCCACCGCCCGCCTCCAAAACGCAGACCGTCACCTGCGGGTCTTCAGTAAGTCGCCCTGCCACGACGCTGCCGGCGGACCCGCCGCCCACAATGACGTAGTCGAAGATGTTGCCCATGTTGTTGTCTCCACAATGTCTTTTGAGCCAAGCGCTGGGAACCGCCAGCCGCTTGACGATCCGACGTGCGAGGCTGGCGCTGCGGGCTCGGGAAGCGCTGTGTCTTGTCAGGAGCGTGCGGTGCAACACCACCGGGGCGGCATATCGGATGGGCTTGATGTTGCTTCCGGCATGGGAAAACACCAATGGCGCGCGGGGACAACTGTTTTAGTATTTGGGCCAAATGACACGTCCCAAGGGTTTCTCCGTATGCGTTTCTGGGAGTTCACTCGGAGCCCGGCCAGCGCGCGCTTGCTGGTCGATTTCGGGCAGGAGCGCGGGCTTTCGCCGGCAAAGCTGCTGGCCGGCACGCAGCTGTCGCTGGCCCAACTGTCCGACCCGAATATGGAAGTCACGGCGGCGCAAGAGCTGCGCGTGGTCAGCAACCTGCTGCGCCTGTTGAAGCATCCGCCGGGGCTCGGATTGGAGCTGGGGCTGCGCTACCACTTTTCGGCGTATGGGGTGTGGGGCTACGGCCTGATCAGCAGCGCCACGGCGGGCGATGCCATGGCGTTGGCTTTGCGTTTCCTGCCGCTCACCTACGCATTTACGGTGATCACGTATCACGAAGAGGGCCATCTCGCCGTGCTGAGTTTTGGCGAGCCGGAACTCGCCGATGAGGTGAAGCGTTTTGTTGTGGAGCGCGACATGGCCGCCGCCGCGATCTTGCTGAAGGAAATCGGGGGAGACGACTTTGCACTCTCTCGTTTTACGCTCAGGGCCAGCCCTCCGCTCACGCGTGGACCTTCTCCGATGCGCCGGAAGCTCTTCGCCGCGGAGCCGGAATATTCAGCGCACGTCAACAGTCTTGCGTTCGACCGAATATTTCTGAGCCGGCCACTGCCACACGCCAACCCCATCACGGCTTCGATGTGCGAGCAGATGTGCAGCCGTCTCATTGAAGAGCGGCGCCTACGTGTGGGCACTGCGGCAATGATCCGCCATTACTTGAGCGCAGCGCCAGGCAACACGCTCTCTACGCTAAGCAGCATGGCGCGCCTGATGAACACCAGTGAACGCACGCTCAAGCGTCGGCTGCACGATGAAGGCACAACCTTCAGAGCGTTGCTGGCCGAATCACGCGGTGCGATGGCCGAGGCGCTGCTCAAGGAGGGTGAGCTTGCGCTCAGCGAGATCGCGGAGCGGCTTGGCTTCGCCGACTTGTCCACCTTCTCGCAAGCTTTCAAGCGCTGGTATGGCGTGGCGCCCAGTACGATGCGCCGCCAAGGCTTGTCTATCGACGACGAGACGGACCAAGTTTGACCCTACACCGGAATCAGTTCCTCACGGCATTGGCGAACTCGTCCGCCAAACAAGGTTGCGCGCCTACGCGAGGCGCGCCGGGGGCCTGGCGCTTGCGATAGTCATCCCAAGCAACGCCAGTGTGGCTAAGACACATGCCTGCGTCGATTGCCGATCGGTATCAATCGACAACGCCGGAGCCTGTGGCGGCTCATAGATATCGCTGATGCCGGTAAAGCTGGAGATCGCTCCAGCGCGAGCACTCCTGTATAGCCCTTTCGGGTCACGCGCCTCGCACACGGACAGCGGCGTCGCGACATGCACCTCATGAAAGCGCGACGCGCCGACGATCTGTCGGGCACGCTCGCGGTCATCGCGGTAAGGCGAGATCAGGGCGGCAATTGCCCACGTGCCGGTGTTGTTGATTTGCGCACACCATTGCGCCACACGGCGTACGTTCTCGCTGCGATCAGCCCGGGAGAATCCAAGATCCGAGCAGAGCTGCTTACGCACGGCATCACCGTCGAGCACGCGGCACGGCACGCCTTGGGCGGTGAGCGATTCGGCCACGGCCAGGGCCACTGTGGTCTTGCCGGCGGCGCTGAGCCCCGTCAGCCAGAGTGTGGATGGAACCGGCTGCATGCCTTGCTCCTTAGCGTGCTTTGCAGACGGGTGCCAACGGAAGCAGCGCCGGCCATTGCTCGGCCCAATCTCCGCCGTGGTCCAGGCCCGGCACGATGTTGGCCTGTGCACATCGGCCGCCGGTGGCCCGCACAAAACGCTGCGCCACTTCCGGTGGCACCACGGCGTCGTCCGCGCCGCTGAAATGCAGTTGCGGGACCATTGCCACACGCGACGCCGCATCGATCGGGTTCAGCGATTCCGGCATCGCCGAGACGTCGTGCAGGCGGTTGATGAACTCCGTATCGAGGTTGCCGGCCACGGTGCGGATGGATGCGATGTCCGCGCGCCGTGCAGCAACCAGCACGGCCACCGCACCGCCACCTGAATAGCCGACGAGGTGAACGGGCTGGCCAGGCGCCTTTGCTGCGAACCGGCTCACGGCCTCGTTCATCGATGCCACGACTTCCGGTGCGAAGCGCTTGCTGGTCCAGTACGGCACAGCACACAGCGGGTTCAACGCCATCGGGGTGAACTGGCAAGGCCGGGCGAGATACACGACGTTCGGTGCCGGGTCCGCTGCAGCCAGGGCAAGTGCAGTGGCCATGCGCGGGGTCGGATCGGCCGATGGCTCCGTGCGGGAAATCCAGGCCAGGCCATCGCCCTCGATGTAGACAGTGATCGGCTGGTCGGCACGCGTCATCCGCACGAAAGCGGTCAACACGAAGTGCTCCGTCTTTACCTGCTCACGATGCAGTTGGAACGGAGCCGCCAGCGCATCGGCGTGGGCATCGCGGTCCAGCGTCGTGCAGTCGGACAGCAGGCTGCAAAGCACAACCAGAAGCACAGCGAACATCGCAGTCAAAACCTTTGATGTGAGAGGCGACAGAGCGGTCATGCGTGTACGCCCCCGAGTTGTGCCAGCGCCTGCGCCATGGCACCCATGACGCTGCCCCAATCGCCACGAGACGGCTGGCGGAACAGGCGCACGCTCGGGTACCACGGCGTGTCGTTGCGTTCGAGCAGCCAGCGCCAGTCCGGCACGAACGGCAGCATCACCCATGCGGGGCGACCGAGCGCGCCCGCCAGATGCACCGGTGACGAATCCACCGAGATCAGCAGATCGGCCACCGCGAGGATGGCGGCAGTGTCTTCAAAGTCCTGAATCTCGTTGCCGAGCGACACCATCGACATACCGGGCGGTGGCGACGCGGCCTGCTGTGCGGCCGGCCCTTTCTGGATGGCGAGGAACGTGACGTCGGGCCTGCACAACGGTGCGAGGTCCGCCAGCTTCATCGAGCGATTCGCGTCGTTGACGTGCGTGGGCCGCCCGGCCCAGACCAGCGCCACCAGCGGGCGGGGCAACCCGGCCAGACGCGCCTGCCACTTGGCGACGCGTTGCGGGTCCGCCGACAGATACGGGGTGGCACCAGGCAAATCAGACAGCTTCAGGCCCATCACCATCGGCAGGCTCATCAGCTCGCAATGCACGTCGAATGCAGGCGGCAATTGGCCGCGCGCCGTCAGTGCATCAAAGCCTTGGTAACGGCTGGCCAGCGATGCGCTTTCCGCGTTCACCTCCAGGATGACGCGCGCGCCGCTGCGCTCCTTTGCCCAGCGCACCATGCGCAGGAACTGGAACGTATCGCCGTAGCCCTGTTCATCGTGGATTAACAGCGTCTTGCCGGGAATGGGCCGGCCATCCCAGCGCGGACGTTGGACTTTGCGCTCGATGGCCGCGGTGTGCGGCATGCCGTAGCGATGGTGGTACTCGTGCCAGCCGCGCTCAAAATCGCCTTGCAGCAGCAGCGTTTCGGCCAGATTGAAGCGCGCGGTGAGATTGCCGGGCATGTTGGCCACCAGCATCTCTTGAATGGCCTGTGTCTCGGCAATCTTGCCTTGCGGGCGAATCGCGTCGGCCAGCACCTGCCACAAGATCAACGGGCCGGTGCCGGATGCCAACCATGGCCGCACCAGCGCCTCGGCCTCGTTCAGGCGCCCATCGGCCAGCAAGGCGCGGCCCTGACGTTCTATCGTCGCGACATCGACATAATTCATGGCGCGCTCATCCCGAGGGCGGCAAGCAGCGGGCCAAGATGGTTGGCGTACTTCTGCCAGCGTCCCTTGGATGTGGTGTAGATCGGTTGGCGCACCTGGTTGACGCTGGCGGTACGCACTACCCGTTCGTTTGCGTGGAAACGCAGGCAGGCGTCTTCCCAAGGCAGACCGAGGAAGCCCACCAAACGTCTCGCTTCCCCCTCCAGATCATCCACCACACGTTCATAGTCGACTTCGATGAATCGATCGGCCGGCAGGACCTGAGTCCAATGGGCCATCAGCTTCTGATAGTCGGTGTAGAACTCACCAAGCTCCGCCAGATCGTAGGCGAACGGCTGCTCACCGCTGAATTGCTTCGTGTAGCACGATAGGCACGTGTCCACCGGATTGCGCCGGCAATGGATGATGCGGGCACCCGGCAGGATCAGCGGAATCAGCCCCGCATAGATGAAATTGCCCGGCATCTTGTCGATCAGGCGTCGCCGCCCTTGTGCCAACGGTTCGATACGGTTCAGGTAGGTTCGGCCCAGGCGCTGCGTGTCCTCCGGGGTCAGCACCTGCGCGATGTCGGGAAACAGACCGGCGCCCTCCACCACCTGACGCAGCGCTGAAAGCTCGCCCGCGCCCATGACCTGCGAGTGCGACGACAGGATCTGTTCGACCAGCGTGGTGCCCGAGCGCGGCATGCCGATGATGAATACCGGCAGATCCGACTGCGCGCCGGCGCCCGCCAGACGCTCCATCCGCTCGGCTGTGAAGACTTCAGCGATGCGCTCCATCCATTGCTGGGTCGCCGTGGCGTCGTAGCTGAATGTCGAGCGCTTTTGCTGGTTTGCGGTATGCAGGTGCGTGAGGGCGCGCGGCGCGTCCTGCAGGTCCAGATAGGCCTTGCCCAACGCGAAATGCGCCGAGATGCGTTCGTTCAACGGCTTCTGTGCTTCGCTGGCGAACCAGGCTTCGATGGCGCCAACATCCGGATCGTCAGCACGGAATGTCTTGACCTCGGCGCGTGCCGTCAACACACGTATGGAAGCTGGAAATATCGACAGCGCCTGGTCGAAAGCCATCCGAGCCGCGTCCTTCTGACCGGACTCCATCAGGAGCGTGGCGCGCCCGATCAACGCCTCTTCCCGCACCGTGCCGGGCAACGCTGCGGCCTGCTCGAAATGCGCGAGCGCCTCGTCGGTTTTGCCCAGCGCCCGAAGCACCTGCGCCAGTGCATGACGGGCTTCGGCACTACGCGGGGCCAATGTCATCGCTTGCTGCGCGCAAGCGAGGGCGGCGTCCAGGCGTTCAAGTTGCGTCAACGCTTTCGCACGGGCGGTCAAACCAGCGGGATGCTGTGGCGCGAAGGCCTGCAACGCGTCCAGCACCTGGAGCGCAGCGGCATGCCGATGGCGTGTCACCTCCACATCGGCCAGGTTCAAGTAGGCATCGATCAGACGCGGGTTGAGTTCGATGGCCAGACGCGCTTCTGCGGCCGCCCGGTCGTACTGTCCTTGCGAGGTCAGCAGGAAAGCGAGGTTGCTGTGTGCCTCGGCATAGTGCGGGTTCAGCGCCAACGCCTGGCGGTAGTGCTGCTCTGCTTGCCCAAGCCTGTCCAGGCGTCGATAGGTATTGGCCAGATTGTTGTGTGCTTCGGGAGCATCGGGCGTGAGCGCCACAACCCGTTCGAGGCACGCAAGGCTCTGCTCCAGCTTGCCCGCTTCCTGCAGCAGGATGCCGAGGTTGTTCCAACCCGGCACGAGCGATGGGTCCATCGCCACCGCGCGCTGTGCGGCCTCCTCTCCTTCGACCAGCATGCCCTTCTGGCGATACATCTCGGCCAGGTTGCTGAAGTAAATGGCAGGGGCACGCGGCGCCATGCAGGCCTGACGCAGTTGCGCGATGGCCAAGTCAAGGTTGCCGTAGGCGTGGGCCATGAGCCCAAGCAGGTGCAGCGCATCGGCCTGGCCTGGGAATGCCGCCAGCACGCGCTGACAATAGACTTCGGCCTCGGCCGCCTGGCCGGCATTCCAGTGCGCATGCGCACGATCGAGCGCTTCGGGAATGCTGATGGGGTCTGTGTTGGGCGCGCTCGACATGCGGGGCTCCAGAGGGTCGCTTGATGACAGCAAGCGCGTGATCGTACTAGAAGGAAGCACGCACCTTCCCGCAAAAAACGCGCCCTTCGGTATCGCTTTTCTGGCTTAGAGGAACGGGGCGCAGACGCCTGCTCCGAGGCAGGCGGATCGACTGCCCATAAAGCAATGAGCGCGCTTCCCCTTTCGGGAGAGCGCGCCATTGGCACATCACTTCAAGTCATTAGAACAACTGACGCAGTTGCAGACTGCCGGCATGCGACACGTACCCGCTGCCCACTTGCAGCGAGTAGCGCGCGCTGATGCTCAGGTTGTTCGCACGCAGCAACTTGACACCGGCAGACAGCACAGCCGAATCCGTCACAGGGCTGGCACCCAACGACGTGAAGCTGGTCTGGCCCGTCGGGTCTGCTGCAAAGCTGGCTTGCGTCTGAGTGCGCGTGTTGTTGTACTCATGGCGCCATGCGACCTGCAGTTCCGGCACGAGCGTGCCGTACGAGGTTGCGAGCTCGCGCGAGAATTTCACGCCGATGTCGCTGGTGACCGACGTCGTGTGCGACGCGCCCACCGACAGCGCTGCACCATTGCCGCCCGATTCGGTGTAGCCGTTCTGACGCAGGTAGCCATACGTCAGGCTGGCCAGCGGCGTGACCGTGGCCACGGCCGTGGCGAACGGATAGCCGGCTTCGGCGCGGGCCACGTACTGTGTACCGCTGAAGCTGCCGTTGGCGTTGCCCGAGAAGCCGGGGAAGTTGACGGCGCGGGTGGTGTCGTAGTGCTGCTGCACGGCACCGGCCGACAGGTTCGCGTACCACGGGCTGCCCGAGTAGCTGGCGTAGCCCATCAGGCCGAACGAATTCACACGCGTCGAGTTGCCATCGGTGTCGCCCGTGTTGCTGATCTTGGCGTTGCTGTAGCTGAACACACCGCCTGCGCGCCATGCGTCGCTGACCGCGTGATCGACGCCGAACAGCAAGCCGCCGAAGTTGGCGCTGTAGCCGTCCACCTGATCGCGCTGGCCCTGGTGTGCGTGGCCGCCAAATGCCTGGCCCCACACGCCCCATGCCGGAGCCGCTTCACCGGTCGAAACACCGCTCAGACCACCGGCCTGGGCAAGGCGCATGCTGTCGGCATGCGTGGAGATGATGTTGAGCACATCCAGCGTCGGTGCCAGTGCGGCCTGGGCCGTCGACCCCTGCGACACCGGGTTCAGTTGCTTGCCGGCGTGGTTGGCGGCGTCGGTGCTGCCCAGGTTCAGCGCCATCGAGGCGTTGTACAGGTTCAGCAGGCCCGGATCGCTGATGCCCGTGTACTGCGACAGACCCGTGAGCGCCGCTTGGGCGTTCGGCACAGTCGCCGGGCTGGGAACCGGTGCAGGCGCGGGAGCCGGAGCAGGTGCCGGAGCGGGTGCCGGCGTGGGGCTCGTGGTCGGGATCAGATCTGCGCTGACCACGGTCACCACCAGATCGCTGCGGCCGTTGGCTGTAACGTTGGCGCCGGTCAGGACACTGTTGTAGCCGCGAATCCCATACCGCAGCGTGCCTTCGTTGTAGTTGGTGCCGGTGCTGGACGCATCAACGATCACATAACGCTGACCCGCCGCAAACGGATACGGATTGACCTGCGCAAACGAAACGGCCGAACCCGCGGCAAGATTCACTGCACCCGAAACCACCAGTCGACCGTAGCCACTGTCGCCGGTGAGCGAGCCGTTGGTCACCGCACCAGTGTTCACGCCAATCTGCAGCGTACCGGCCGCACTCTGGCTATAGGTGCCGGTAATGGTGATCGGGTTGTTGACTTGCAGGACCGCGCCCGTGTTGCTCACCGCCACCGAACCGGTGGAGGCGGCACCGGCCGTGCGAACGCTGGCCGGGTTGATGGGAGAGGGGAGCACGACACCGATGTTGTCATTCAGCACCAGGTTGCCCGAGCCGAATACGACGCCCGCGCTGGGGCTGACGATGCTACCGATCGTTCCGCCAAAGCCGGTCAGGGTGCCGAATGTCGTGCCCGTGCCGCCATTGATGGTCAGATCTTGAGGGCTCCCGTTCGTGATATTGCCGGCAATCACGCCTGAGTTGGTGATCGGGCCGATCGACCCGGCGTTGTTGATGGCATTGCCAGCGCCGGTGATGGTGCCGCTGTTGTCCAGCGCGCCGATCGTCCCGCCGTTGAGAATGCCGGCGACAAATGGCATGGAGCCCACTGTGCCACCGCTGATCGTTCCGCGGTTGACCAGCGCGCCGATCGTGCTGGTGTTGTACAGGCCCGGGGCGCGACCGCTGATCACACCGCTGTTGGTCAGCGAGTTGATCGTTCCTTCGTTGCTGACGCCGACACCGCCGCCGCTAATGCTGCCGCTATTGGTGAGCGAACCGATCGAGCCCCCGTTGAAAACGCCGGCATTCTGGGGACCGGTGCCCGAGGGGAGGCCAAGAATGGTGCCGCTGTTGCTCAGCGTCTGGATCGTGCCGAAATTGTTGATACCTTCGATGCCACCGCTAATGAGGCCGCTCGCGTTGTTGGTCAACCCGATGATCGTACCGCCGTAGTTTGTGACGCCAACGGAGTTGGCACTGGTACCACTGATGGTGCCGCTGTTCGTCAACGTACCGATCGCGGCACTGTTGAGGATGCCGTTCACACCACCTTGGACAATGCCGCTCGCAGCGTTGTTCAGCGTGGTGATCGCACCGCTGTTGGAAATGCCTAAGCCGCTACCCGTACCCGCGCCATTGGTGCCGGTTCCGTTGGTGCCGCCGGTTCCGCTGATGATGCCGGTGTTGCTGAGCGAGACGATGGTCCCTTGGTTCTGAATGCCGAAGCCGTTGCCGCCGACGCCGCCGGCAGCGCCCGTACCGCCAGCGCCACCGTTGCCACCCTGGCCAAGGATGGTGCCGCCGTTGTTCAGCGTCGTGATTAGGGCGCTGTTGATCAGGCCCGTGCCGCTACCGCCAGCGCCACCTACACCGCCGGGCAGACCAGAACCGCCGGCGCCGCCGTTACCGCCGACGCCCATGATCGTGCCGTTGTTGTTCAGCGTGGTGATGTTGCTTGCCGCCAGACCAAACGCGTTTTCGCCCCCACTCCCTGCCCCGCCGGGCCCCGGCATTGGCGGCATGGGAGGCGGCATTATGATTCCGCCGGCCTTGCCGTTGCCCCCCGCCTGGCCGATCGCACCGATAACGCCGCCGGCCGCGTTGTTCAACGTATCGATCGAGCCACCGTAAGAGGAAATTCCGGCATTGCTCCCGACGATCGAGCCGCTGTTGCTGAGCGTGCCGAGCGTGCCATCGGTCCCCAGCGCAGTGCCAGCGCTTGAAACGCTGCCGCTGCTGGTTACCGTGTAGTTGCCGGCGCCCCAGAACTGCGAGGTGGTGAGCGCAGTGCTGACAGTCGTATCGGCCGCAGCGATGGCCGGGACCATGCTGGAGAGCGCAGCCGCGATTGCCAGCGCCAAGGTGCTCTGTTTAGGAAACTGATTGCGTTGAGCCATTGTTTTCGTACCTGAGATAGGCGGTTGAACGGCCAATTCGAGCGGCGCCCCGCCACAGGTGTTGAGGCTCAAGGTCTGCCTGTCGGTTTCCCCCGAGCCTCAACACTGTGCGGTTTGCTTGCGTCGAACGACTTCCCCGTTTCGCAATCCGGTACGTTCCGGCAAATGGCGCTGTTATGTTCTGCGCGCCTCTGCAAGCCACGTTCTTGGATCAGGCAAACCTGCCGGCTGGCTCTGTTCTGACGCGGCACCGGATGCCGCACGCGAGCGTTTGACCGACAGCCCTGAGCCGCTACCGACTCCCCCCGGACTGCTGACACATGTGTGTCGGACCCGATAGTGACGATTTTTTTTGGGCCAGTCTTGACCGTGCGTCTCAGTTTTTGAAAAGCTCCGCGCGGCGTGGAAATGTCGATAAGATCCGTGCGCCATCGCCCGGAACCTTTTGCATGCACCCACGCACCCCCGCGACGCCAACGCGCACCACCACGCACCAGGACCGTGCATGAGCCGGATCATTTTTGCGTGGGAGTTGGGTGAGAACCACGGGCATCTGTGGCGCCTGCTGCCGATTGCCCTGGCGCTGCAAGCGCGTGGCCACGACGTGGTGTTCGGGCTGAAATCGATGGCCTCGGCCCAGCGCTATCTGGCGCCTCACGGCATTCGCTGGTTTGCCTGCCCAACGCCGACGAACGTCACAACGCTGGGCCGCGAGATTGCGACCTACGCCGACATTCTCGCCACCTATGGCGCCACGCAGCCCGACCTGCTGGGGGGCATGGTGCACGCCTGGCAGCACCTGTATGCCACGCTCCAACCCGATCTGGTCGTGATCGACCACGCGCCGCTTGCGCTCTTGGCCGCCAAGCGCGCAGGCATCGGCACTGTCCAGGTCGGCACCGGCTTTACCATCCCGCCAACGCTCTCTCCGGCACCGTGTTTCCGCCCCTGGGAAGCGAGCAACGCTGAAGCGCACGCGCAAACGCAGGCCGCCGTGGAGCGCAACATCCAAGCGTTGTTCGATTCGCCACAACCGCTCACGACGTTACTCACCGCTGACCACACCCGGCTGTTGACGCTACCGGAGCTGGACCACTACGCCCCGTTGCGGCCGCCTGGCACCACCTTTCTCGGCCCGATACCCGAGCCGGACACGGGCGAACGCGTGCAATGGCAGCAACCCGACAAGCCGCACGTCTTCGTGTATCTGCAAGTGCAACCCTGGCTCGATACCGTGCTGACAGCGCTGGAAGCCTCCGGCGCCGAAGTGATTGCGGTCATCCCAGACCTCAGCAGGGAGACTGCAAACCGCCACCGCGGCCTGCGGCTCTATCGGCAGCCCGTACGGCTGCTCACCCTGCTTGCCGGCTGCACGCTGGCCATCACCCACGCGGGCCACGGCACGGCATTGAACTGCTTGTTGGCCGGTGTGCCGATGCTGCTGCTCCCGCAGCATATCGAGCAACTGATGGTCACCGAGCGCGTGGCCGCCATGGGCGCCGGCCTTGGCATCCTGCCGGCGTATGTGGAGACCGGATTCCGCGCTGTGCTCCACGATCTGTTGAGCAACCCCAAATACCGTGACGCGGCACGCACCATTGCGGCGCGCCACCACAGCGTGCCGCGCGATCGCGCCTTGGAAGAGGTGACAGGATTGATGGAAGATGCGCTGACGCAGCGCCCTTAGGTGCTGCCAAGCGCTGCGCAGTGTTGGTACCGTGTCTCACCCTTTGTGGGGGAGCGTTGCGTCGCCCGCGATTTATTCGATACAGTCCCAGCGATAAGAAGCGGTACATAAAAGCCGCACCACAAAATACTCACGGGACGGGGACGCTCTTGCATGAAACATTGCCCGCTCACGGCTGACGTTCGCCTGCCGTGTGACGCGCCGCCATGGTGGGCCGATTTCGAGACTCCGCGATGCGCACTGCATTGAACGACGATGCGCTCCACACTGCGCCGCCACTCAGCCGCCTGTTGTTGCCCGAGCAACCGACGCTCGCGCCCGGCATCGTGCATAGCGATTTCAGCGTTCAAGGCGACGCACGAAAGAGCTTTCTGGCCTGGCAGGAGCGGATGAGCCCGGTCTACGACATTCGGCCTGCGGGCAAGCAAGCGGAGGATACGTTCGATGCATCACTGTCCCGCTACACGATCGACAACCTGAGCCTCATCGACTTTCTCACCGCGCCAAATCTGGCCGTGCGATCGTTGGGTCGGGTCTCGACCGAGAGCGTTCGCGATGTCACGTTCAGCATCTTTCTTGAAGGGCCGCCGTCGCAGTTTCTGGGCAACAAGCCGCGCACTGAAGCGCAGCCCATTCCGCGCGTGCCCAGCATCCTCGCGCTGGACATGGACCAGCCCTGCACCATCCGAAGCTTTGAGGGCCGGCTCCTTCTTCTCTTTGTGCCGCGCGCGCTGGTGGAACGGTTCTTTCCTGATGCCGCGTCGCTGCATGGCCGCTGCATTCATGCTGCCACCCCGCTGACGCGCCTGCTGATCGAGCATGTCATCGCGCTCAGGCGGCAAATCGTTGGGCTGAGTAAGGAAGAAGCGCATCAGTCTTTTCTCACGGCGGTGGAGCTGGTCCTTGCGGCCTTCGCCCAGCAGGCGGGCTTTGCCGGCAACGCCCGCGCGGCGGTACGCGCTGCCGTCTATGGCAAGGTGCGGCGGCATGTGGAAATGCATCTGCGTGATCCGAATCTGTCGCCTGAAAGCGTGTTGGCATCGCTGCATTTCTCACGCGCCAGCGTCTATCGACTCTTCGAGCATGAAGGCGGCCTGGCCGCGTATATCCGCAATCGCAGGCTGCGGATGGCGGCCGACGAGTTGGTGCGCCTGCCGCACCGGGGCATACAGGACGTTGCCTCGGGATTGGGGTTCAACGATGCGTCGAGCTTTACACGTGCATTCCGTCGCGCATTCGACATCGCGCCGCGCGAATTGCACGAATACGCACCGTTGCTCCGGCGCGATCACACACAACAAACGCGCTTCATATAGAAGCATCGTCAGTGCCATAAAACGCCTGCAAGGTCACTTTGCGCCCAAGGTGTTGGTCCTGAACCTCACCCTTTGGTGGGGGGCGCCGCGCTGCGCGCGGTTTCTTCGATACAGTCCCAACCATAAAAAGCCGTACATAAAAGCTGCACCACAAAATTCTCACGGGGCGGAACTCTCTTGCATGGAACAGTGCACGCTCACGCCTGACGTTCGCCCGCCGGGTGAATCCTCCATCGTTCACAGCCACTTCGACGTGCGGACGCAAACGCATCAGCAGCCGCTGCTGGCGTGGCGAGAGCGGGTCGGCCACGTCATCGACGTCCTCCCGTCGCGCGCCGATCTTGAGAGGCCGTTTCACGCTGCCATCGATCGCTACAAGGTCGACGATCTGGTGTTCACCGATTGCCGGTCCGATGCGATGGTGCTGGACCGTTCGCTCGCGCGCATCTCGACCGACCCGATCCGCGACTACGCGTTCCACGTGTTTCTGGAAGGTGGTGTCACTGATGTCGCTGTGCGTTCGTCTTCGTCGCGCGGCAGCATGCCGACAGCTGGCAGCATCCTCACACTGCACATGGGCCAGCCTGTGCGCATGCAGCGCAGCGCTTGCCGGGTCGCCACCATCTTTGTGCCGGGCGCACTGGTCGGAGAGATCTTTCCCGACCCCGAAGCCATCCACGGCCGCTTGATCGCGAACACGACGCCGCTCACGCAACTGATCGTCGAGAACGTGACGGCACTCAGTCAGAACATTGCAGACATGAGCGCACACGCGGCGGGCAATGCCATTCGCACGAGCACGCAACTCATGGTCTCTGCATTCGGCAAGCAAGCCCAACTGAGCGGCAATGCGCGCGCGGCGGCGCGGGCTGCCATGTTCGGTCGCGTGCGGCGCTACATTCAAGCCCATCTGCGTCGGGAAGACCTGTCGCCAGAGAGCGTACTGCAGGCGCTGCAACTGCCTCGCCAGACGTTGTATCGCCTGTTTCAGCACGAGGGCGGCCTGGGTGCCTACATCCGCCACCTGCGTCTGCGCGAGGCGGCAAGCGAACTGGTCCGGCACCCCAACCTGACCGTGACAGACATCGCGTTCGGGCTTGGCTTCAAGAGTTCGTCCGATTTCACGCGCGCGTTCCGTCGTGCATACGATATGGCACCCCAAGACTTCCGGGCGCTGTCCGGCAAAACGTCTTACGCGCGGCCGAAGGTTTCGCGCAACGAGCCGATTGCAATCAGCACATAAGCAGCGGTTTCAGGCCGCAGCGCGGCGCTCCTTGAACGCGAGCACGGCAACGAAGCTCACCAGGCACGCGGGCGCCACATACCAGGCAGCGGATACCGGGTCGCCCGTCCACTTGATCAGCCCGGTGATGATGAATTGCGCGGTGCCACCAAACAGCGTGACGCCCAGGGCATGCGAGATCGCAAAGCCGCTGGCACGCACCCGCGCCGGAAACGCCTCAAGAACAAGCAACGCGCCGATGCTGGTGCCAAGCGCCAGCAAGACGCTGATCAGCGCAGAGCCAAGCAGGACGGCCAGCGGGCTCAGTGCATGCGTCATCATCGCGAAGACCGGGTACGCCAGGACCGCCGTCGCGCCCGATGTGATGAGCACGATTGGCTTGCGGCGTGGTAACCGGTCTGCCAGCAGGCCCGACAGCGGCGACACCACCACCAACAGCAACGTTGATAACGTCGACGACATGAACCCGATGATGGGGGGCATGTGCAACACCCGCGTCACGTAGCTCGGCATATACGTAATGACTGCGTAGACCGGTACCGTGCTCCAGATTTTCGTCAATGTGGCCAACGCCAGCGTGCCGCCGTGCTCCCGGCACAGTTCGACAAACGGTATGGCAGTGCCGCGATTGGACGCAGCAGGAACGGGACTATCGACAAGCCGACGACGCAGGTACAGACCAGCGGGCACGATCGACAACCCGATCAGAAAAGGGATGCGCCAACCCCACTGCGTCAGGCTTGCCGGCGACATCGTGCTCGTAAGCAGTGTGCCGAGCAACGCGCCAAGCAACGCGGCCGCAGCCTGACTGGCGTATTGCCAACTGACCAGAATTCCGCTTTGTGATGGTGGCGCAGTTTCCATCGCGAACGTCACGGCCGTCCCCACCTCACCGCCGGCGGCAAAGCCTTGCAGCAACCGCCCGACGATGATGATGAACGGTGCCGCCGCGCCAATCACCGCAAACGGCGGACATACGGCAATCGCGGCCGTCCCGATGGCAGTCAGCCAGATGGTGATCGTCATGGCGGCTCGGCGGCTGACCCGGTCGGCGTAAGCGCCGATCACCATGGCGCCGAGCGGTCGCATGAAGAAGCCGACGCCAAAGGTACCGACTGCCAGCAACAGCGACGTCATCGGATCCGTGGCCGGAAAGAACTGGTCTCCGATCATCACAGCGAAGTAGCTGAACACCGTGAAGTCGAACAGCTCAAGACACGTGACCAGCGACGTCGCAATGACGACCTTGAGCATCTCGCGGTGGGAGTTAGCGTGCGCGGCGCGCAAATCGGGTGTCATGGGTGGAAGGCCCCATCTGTATTGTTGTTCTCGATTCGGCTCGCGCGAGAGGTCTTGCTGGGGTGGCTGTATCCGAAACTAGCCAGTACCTTACACGCCACCACTGCAGGCGCAAAGTATCAATTCTCTGGCGCTGTCGAGGTACCGCTGCTCAACGTCCAAAGCCACTAGACAAGCCGGCATCCGGACCTAATCGAGCGCTTCAAGCGTTTATTCGCCAATCCCCGCAACACCACATACATACGGCCTCAAGACCCGGCGCCCGCAAGATGTCAGCTATGCGGCCGCATGCCGGAGGCGGACGTCTGCCTGGAAATGCCGAACTCGGGCGTTTTTGGCTGGAGCATGGATCGCCAAGGGTCGGGCTCGAACCTCTGCGGGCGACATTCGAGCCTCAAACAGCCGCGTTCGACAGTCTGAGCTCGAAACTTTCGACCTCTGAGAAACGATGGCGACCCTCCGACGGTGGAACGTCAGCCTCCGCCTGGCAACTTCGAATGTTTGACGGCGAAGCACGGGCCTCGGAGAGCCGATGGGTCGGATGTTTTTGGGCCGCATTCGGGCCTCTGAGCCCCGCGCGCCGCAGTCTGGCGGCGGAGCGTCGACCTCACACTGCCGAAATCGAATGTTTGAGATCGACACACGCACCGAAAACCGCGGCGCTCGGCAATCTGCTGCGAATACGCGCGGGGCATAGCGCCGAATGTGCCTCACCAAGGTTCGATCGCCGCAGGCATTGCACTGGCGTGCGCCGTGCGCGCTCGCGCTTTGGAGCATGTCTGGCGGGCGAGTACGGTGGCGCTTCGTTGTAAGGCCGCCCCGTTCGATCACGGGGCCAGATCGGCGGGCGTGTCGACATCGCGCAGGATGCCCGCGTCATCGGCGTCAATGCGGGTGAGCTTGGCGGGATCGATCAGCCGCCGCGCGCCCTCGTCGCCGTCAAGCGATGTCAGCCCTGCGAAGAAGTCGGCGCCGAAGCCGATTGGGTGGCCCCGCTGCCCGGCGTGAAAGGGCGCAACGCAAGCGTGCGAGTCGAGTGCGTTGGCAACTTGAGTGATCGTCTCGGGCGCAATCCACGGCATGTCGGCGAGGGCGATGACCCAGCCGCCGGCTTGCGGGCGCGCGGCCACACCGGCTGCCAGGCTGGCGCCCATGCCACGAGCGGCATCTGCACACCGCAGGACTTCGCAGCCTGCTTCGCCCAATAGCGCGGCCAACTGATCGACCTGCGCGCCATGCGTGGCAGCGGCGGGCACCACGGCCACCACGTCACCCAATGCCTGCTTGAGGTGGCGCGCGGCCTGGACCGCCACGGGGGTGCCGTCGGGCAGCGGGGCAAGCAGCTTGTTGGCCACGCCCGCCGCATCAAACCGGCTGCCGCGGCCTGCGGCCAGCAACACACCAACAACAGGCCGCTGCGGCATCAGACCACCTCGGTCTTGAGCGTGACTTCCACGTTGTTACGCGTGGCGTTCGAATACGGGCACACTTGGTGCGCCTGGGCCACCAGTTTCTCGGCATCGGCTTGCGACAGACCGCTGATCCGTGCGGTCAGGCCCACCTTCAGACCGAAACCGCCTTCCTCGCGCGTACCGATACCCACATCACAGTGGATCTCGATGTTGCTCGGATTGAGCTTGAGCATGCTCTTCGCAACGAAGTCGCACGCCGAGCCAAAGCAGGCGGCATAGCCGGCGGCAAACAGGTCTTCAGGTGTGGTGGTGTTGGGCTTGCCGGGGCCGCCCATGGCCTTGGGCACCGACAAGTCGTGCGAGACCTGGCCGTCTTCGGTCTGCGTGTGGCCGTTGCGGCCGCCTGTGGCCTTGGCGTGGGCGGTGTACAGGATATTCAATGCCATGACATGCTCCTCCGGTGGGTGAACAACGCAATCGCGGACGCAAGAATCAGTCCGCAAGACTGGGAGATACGAGGCTGCAAGAACAAGAAAGCCGGCACACATGACTGCATGCCGGCTTCCATCACATCACGCTACGATGACACTCACACCGTATCGAACGGCAGCTTGCGCTGACGCTTGCCGGTGAGGGTGAACAACGCGTTGGCTACCGCCGGTGCAATCGGTGGCGTGCCGGGCTCGCCCAGGCCGGTCGGGTTGTCTTCCGACGGCACGAAGAACACGTTCACCGGCGGCGCGTCTGGCATGCGCACGGGCGGGAAATCGGTGAAGTTGCTGTTCTTGGTGGCACCGTTTTCGATGTCGATGGCAAAGCCCGGTTGAATCATCGCCAGACCGAACACGCACGCACCCTGGATCTGCGCTTCCGCGCCCATCGGGTTGACAACACGGTTGGCATGCACGCCGGCCGTGACGCGATGCACACGCGGCTTGCCCTGGTCGACCGACACCTCAACCACATACGCCACCACCGATTCGAACGACGCATGCACCGCCACGCCCCAGGCCTGGCCCCTGGGCAGCTTGCGCTTGCCGTAGCCGGACTTGTCGACGGCGAGTTGCAACGCCGCACGATGGCGTTCGTGTTCTTTGCCGGTAAAGCGCGCCAGGCGGAAGGCCACGGGGTCTTGCTTGGCGGCATGCGCCACCTCGTCGACCATCGTTTCCATCACGTAGGCCGTATGCGTGTGGCCCACGGAACGCCACCACAGCACCGGCACGTTCACGTCCGGATGGTGCACCGTCAGCTGCATCGGGAAGCCGTAGTCGTTTTCGACCACGCCCTCGACCATGGTTTCATCCACACCGTTCTTGACCATGAAGGCCTCGAACGGCGTGCCCTTGAGGATCGACTGACCGACGATCACGTGGTCCCAGCCGACGACCTTGCCGCTGTTGTCCACGCCCACGTTGACACGGTGTAGATGCATCGGGCGGTAGTAGCCACCGCGGATGTCGTCTTCGCGGCTCCAGATCACCTTGACGGGGCCGTTGTGCCCGGCCGCCGCATAGGCCTTCGCCACGTTGGCCGCTTCCACTACGTAGTCCGACGTGGTGATTGCGCGCCGGCCAAAACCGCCGCCCGCCATCATCGTGTTCAGCTCGATCTTCTCGGGCGATACGCCGAGCACCTTGGCGATCGCGCCCTGGTCGATGGTCTGGAACTGCGAGCCGACCCACACCTTTGCGCCCGTGGTCTTGCCGCCGTCTTTCTGCAGATCGATCGTGCAGTTCAGCGGCTCCATTGGAGCGTGCGCAAGATACGGGAATTCGTAATCGGCCTGGATGCGCGTCGCGGCAGATTGGATGGCGCTCATGTCCGCGGCTTTGGCCACGGTGCCGGGCTGACCTGCGAGCTTCTTGTACTCCGCCATCAACGCGGGCGTCGACACCGTCGAGCCGGCATCTTCCCACGTGGCTTGCAGCGCGTCACGGCCCTGCTTGGCGGGCCAGTACCCGTCTGCAATGACGGCCACGCCTGTGCCGCCACGATCGGTCGGGATCTGCAGCACATCGACCACGCCCTTCACCGACTTGGCCGCAGCCACGTCGTACTTCGCCACCTTGCCGCCAAAGCGCGGCGGGCGGGCCAGCACGGCCACCTTCATGTTGGGCAGGCGCGTATCGAGGCCAAACTTGAGCGAGCTGTCGAGCTTCGCGCGTGCATCCAGACGTGGCGTCGGCTTGCCGACAATGCGGAACTGCGACGGGTTCTTCAGCGTGACCTGCGCGGGCACGGGCAGCGCCATCGCCGCCTGGGCCAGTTCGCCATACGTGGCGCGGTGGCTGCCCGACGTGACCACGCCATTGGCCGTGCGGCATGTCGACGGATCGACCTTCCAGCGTTCAGCCGCCGCCGAGATCAACATCGCCCGGGCACGCGCGCCCAGCTCGCGGTATTGCTGGAACGAGTGGTTCAGCGCAGTCGAGCCACCCGTCATCTGAATACCGAAGCCCGGGTCCTTGTACGGATCGCCCGCCGGCGCCAACATGCCGCGCACGTTGCGCCAATCCACGTCGAGTTCTTCAGCCAGCGCCATCGGCAATGCCGTATGCACGCCCTGACCGAACTCAAGCCGGTTAACCGCCACGGTGACCGTGTTATCCGGCGAAATGATGATGAACGCCTGCGGCGGCGAAGGCGGCTTGGCCTTGGCGTCCTGCGCGCCGGCCAGCATCGGCGCCACACCCAGCGCCAGGCCGCTGCCGGCCAGCGTCGTGAGTTTCAGAAAGCTGCGGCGATCAAACGTTGCCGACCCGGCATCCGCAGACGCCGGTTGATGTTGCGCGCCGCCACCGGCCAGCGCTTCAAGATTTCGAATACGCATCGTGAATTCTCCGGTGGGGCTCAGGCCAGCGATTTCGCTGCATCGTGAATGGCCGCGCGAATGCGTTGGTACGTCGCGCAGCGGCACAGGTTGCCGGCCATTGCGCTGTCGATATCGGCGTCGGTCGGCTTCTTCTTGGTGCGCAGCAAACCCACCGCGCTCATCATCTGGCCGCTCTGGCAGTAGCCGCATTGCGCCACGTCGTGCTTGACCCAGGCTTCGAGCACGGCCTTGCCGACCTTGTCATCGGCGATGTGTTCAGACGTGGTGATCTGCTGGCCGGCCACCGCAGAGATCGGCAGCACGCAACTGCGCGTGGGCTGGCCGTTCAGATGCACCGTGCAGGCGCCGCACGAAGCGACACCGCAACCGAATTTCGTGCCAGTCAGACCGAGGTTGTCGCGCAGCGCCCAGAGCAGCGGCGTCGACGGGTCAGCATCAACTTCCACTGGTTTGCCGTTGATGTTCAACGTGACCATTGGGGGATTCTCCTTGTGGGGCGTGAGGGAGTCTTGCCGTTATAGACCCTTTGATATAGCGGGCTGGCGGCATGGACGGGGTGTATTAAAGCAGGTTCGGATGGGTTCTGCTGGCGCCCACGTCACATGGCTTCTGGCGGGCAGCACACGTTTTCGTCGGCTCTGGATCCGGCGTTTCATCTGCCCCAAAAAACCGTCCGGAATCCGCCCCCGTCAACTTGACAACACCCCGCCTTCCCCATCACTATCGGCAAATGCACTTCCAGCAGACCACCCTCCCAACCGCTCCTGCCCGCACCCTCTCGTGCGTGCGCGGTCTGCTATCCGCTTCTCTACTACGCGTGTAAGCGCGTAGATCTCTCTTTCCCCCTCGTTCCGGTATTTGACCGGTCCGTGCCCTAACCGGCGACGGGCCTTGTGTGTGGCGCAGCCTGTGCGCCGAATCGTTGGAGCCTCTCATGCCTGCCTCGATCCCGCTTTCGCTACGACTACCGATCGGTTGCCAGACCACGCGCCCGTGGCTGTCTGGCCGCCACATCCCAAACCCGATTCCGGCCACCCCGGACGCTGCCCGCGCGGCCGTCCCCGTTGTAAGAAACCGATCTCGATCTCACAGGACGCACACACCATGTTGAAGAACCCCGGCACCAAATACCGCCCCTTCCCCGCCATCGCCCTCGCCGATCGCACCTGGCCCAACAAGACCATCACCCGTGCACCCATCTGGATGAGCACGGATTTGCGCGATGGCAACCAGGCCCTGTTCGAGCCCATGAACGCCGAGCGCAAGATGCGCATGTTCAAGATGCTCGTGCAGATCGGCTTCAAGGAAATCGAAGCCGCTTTCCCCGCCGCCTCCCAAACCGATTTTGATTTTGTGCGCGAGCTGATCGAGGGTGGACACATCCCCGACGGCGTGGCCATCGAAGTGCTCACGCAGGCGCGCGAAGACCTCATCCGCCGCACGATGGAATCGCTGCGGGGCGCCAAGCGCGCCATCATCCACGTCTACAACGCAACTGCGCCGGTGTTTCGCCGCACGGTGTTCAACACCGACCGCGAGGGCGTCAAGCGCATTGCCATGCAAAGCGCCAAGCTGATCCGCGAGATTGCGGAAACGATGCCCGAGACGCAGTGGACGTACCAATACAGCCCCGAAGTCTTCAGCGGCACCGAACTGGATTTCGCCCTGGAGGTTTGCAACGCGGTGACTGAAGTCTGGGAGCCGACGCCCGAGCACAAGATCATCTTCAACCTGCCGGCCACGGTGGAGATGGCCACGCCAAACATCTACGCCGACCAGATCGAATGGATGCACCGCAACCTGGCGCGTCGCGATTCGATCATCCTGTCCGTGCATCCGCACAACGACCGCGGCACGGCCGTGGCCGCGGCTGAACTGGCCGTGATGGCCGGTGCGGACCGCGTGGAAGGTTGCCTGTTCGGCAATGGCGAGCGCACCGGCAACGTGGATCTCGTCACGCTTGCGTTGAACCTGTATTCGCAGGGCGTGGATCCGGAGCTGGATTTCTCGCACATCAATGACGTGGCACGGACCTGCGAAGACTGCACGCAACTGCCGGTGCATCCGCGTCACCCGTACGTGGGCGACCTGGTGTTCACGGCGTTCTCCGGCTCGCACCAAGACGCAATCAAGAAAGGCTTTGCGGTGCAGAAGCCCGATGCGTTGTGGGAAATGCCCTACCTGCCGATTGACCCGGCCGACGTGGGCCGCACGTATGACTCGATCATTCGCGTGAACAGCCAGTCGGGCAAAGGCGGCATCGCCTATCTGCTGGAATCCGGCTATGGCGTTGCCATGCCGCGCCGACTGCAGGTGGAATTCAGCAGCACCGTGCAACAACTGACCGATGAAAGCGGCCGCGAAGCCACGGGCGCCGACATCTGGGCACTGTTCCAGCAGACCTATCTGCGCGGCGACGGCGCGATCGGCTACGTATCGCACCGCCTGACCGAGCGCGACGACGGCAGCCAGCATATCCGCCTGGTGGTCAACATCGCCGACCGCGAGCACATCTGCGAAGGCACCGGCAACGGGCCGCTGGATGCGCTGGTCCATGCGCTGTCGCACGTGCTGACGGCACCCCTGTCAATCCATCACTACGAGGAACGTGCGCTGGGCCAAGGCGCCAATGCCGATGCCATCGCGTTTGCAGAAATGGCCGCGTCGGGCGTGGCGGGCAGCGTATTCGGCGTGGGCGTGGATGCCAACCTGACAACGGCATCGATTCGCGCCGTGGTGGGGGGCGTGAATCGCCTGATCGCACGCGCCGGTAACGGCATGCTGCGCAGCGGCAAAAGCGAGGCGCAAGCGGTGTAACGCACAAGTCGGGCTCACGCTGTGGAGCGCGAGTTGCTAAATTGGAGAGATGAGTCTCGGGCCCTGCCCGGGCTCATCCCTTCCCAAGCGCGCCAGCGTGCACATCCACTGCCACAGGAGAACCGACATGACCACTCGTCCGACCGCGAAAGAGAATGCCAAGCGATTTGCCAGTGTGATCCAGGCGCTGCAGGCATGCGAGGCCGCTTGCACTCATTGCGCGACGGAATGCAGCAAGAATGGCCACGCCGAAGCCATGGCCCGCTGCATCAGCGTGTGCACGGATTGCGCGGAATACTGCGCCCTCACGCGCAAATTCCTGGAGCGCAACAGTGAATTCGCAGAACTGCTTCTGGAAGACTGCGCCGAGATCTGCTCCCAATGCGCCGAAGAATGCGATCATCACGGCCAAGGCCATTGCAGCGCCTGCGCAACGGCCTGCCGCGCCTGCATGGACGCCTGCCTGAAAGTCGCCGGCGTTGAAGCGGTCACCGCGGAGCCGACTGTTTTCTGATTCTTTTTTCAACGCGTATGAAAATTGGCGAACTCGCCCAGCGCACGGGCATCAGCATCGAGACCATCCGCTTCTACGAAGCGCAGGGCCTGTTGCCCCCGCCGGCGCGCGCCGCCAACAACTACCGCGTCTACACGCCCGAGCATGTCGAGCTGCTAGCCTTCATTGCGAAGTGCCGGTCGCTCGACATGGCGCACACAGAAATCCGCCGCCTGCTCGAATTGCAGGCCAACCCGCAGGCGTCGTGCGAAGAGATCAACAACCTGCTGGACGAACACCTGCGTCACGTTGAAGCGCGCATCGCCGAGCTGACCGATCTCAAGGGCCAGATCGAGGCGATCGGTCAACGCTGCACGACGGCCGCTTCGGTGGCTGAGTGCGGCGTGCTGCAATCGCTGCACGAAGAGCCCGTCGCCGCCAATCATCACGGCCACAGCCATGAACATGGCGAGGGCGAACACGCGCACCGGCATATTCGCGGCGTGCATCGCTGAGCGGTCTTTTCCCATGCCGGGCGCGTCACTTTGACGTGCGCTTTGACGTGCGATACTCGCCGCATTTCATGACACGTGGGTGAGGCGGATGAAGACGAAACCGGCTGCGGCAGCACGATTCCAGCATCGACAACGCGTGGCATGCACGGCGCTTGGCGCGATCGCGTCTGCCGCGGCTGTCACAGCGCAGGCAGCGACGCCTTCGCGCATCACCGATGTCACGTTGTATCCGGATAGCGCCACCGTCGTGCGCACGGCCACGGTGGCTGCAGGCGCCCGCAGCGTAGAACTGACCTGCCTGCCGATGACGTTCGACGCAGACAGCCTGCGTGTGGAAAGCGACAGCAGCATCCGCGTGGGCGATGTGCGCGTGGAGAGCATTCCTAGCGAAGGCAGCGGTTGCGCCAGAACGGCGCTGGACGCACAAATCCGCACGCTGGAAGACCAACGCGCCGCGCTTGGCGTGCAGATCCAGGCGAATGCGCTGTCAGCCAGCTACCTGAAGGCCGTGAGCGAACGCACGGGCGGCGATGGCCGCGCACCGGCCACCGATTTTTCCACGCTGGGCCGCGCGACCGACGCGCTGGCACGCAACGCGCAAGACGTCTTTACCCGCCAGGAACAATTGAAGAAGCGCGACGCTGAATTGAAGGCGCAGCTCGACGCGCTGCAACGCACGCACGGCTCGGCATCCAGCACGCTGCGCACGGTGCGCGTTGCGGTGGCGGCACCGCGCGGCGGTGAGTTGCGCATCAGCTATCAGACCTCGCGTGCGGGATGGCGGCCGGCCTATCAGGCGAGTGTGGATTCAGTGCGCTCGAATGTCGTTGTCGAGCGGCAAGCCACGCTTGCGCAATCCACCGGCGAAGACTGGCGCGGCGTGCATCTGCGCCTGTCAACGGGCCAGCCCCGCAACACGCCGCGCGGGCCGGAACCGTACGCGTGGCAGTTGGATATTCAGCCGCCGCCGCGGGCGATGCCCTACCCCGCCGCACCTGCAGCGGCGATGGCGCCAGCACCCAAGGCCAGATTCGGCCGGAACAATGAGCAACGTGAGGCGGACGGCGAGCCGCTATTCGAAGTGAACGCCGTCCAGACAGCCTTTGCCACCGAGTTCGATGTGCCAGGCGCTGCCGAACTTCCATCCGACGCGCAGAAGATTACCCTCACGCTGGCCAGCGAAACCCTGCCCGCCAAGCTGGCGGCACGCAGCACCCCGCGCATGGATACCACGGCGTACCTCGTTGCAACGGTGGACCGCCCGGAAGGCATCTGGCCCGCTGGCAACATGCAACTGCGCCGCGATGGCGCGGTCGTTGGCAGCACACAGTGGAATCCGGCGGGCGAAGACCAGAAGGTCACGCTGCCCTTCGGCCGCGACGATCTCGTAAACGTGGTGGTGGAAACGCCGAAGACCTTCCAGCGCAGTGTGGGCCTGCTCGACAACCGCAACGAGCGCCAGTTGGCCGCGCTCTACACGGTGCGCAACCGCCACCGTGACGCGATCGACGTGCAGATCCTGGAAGCCACGCCGGTCAGCCAATCCGACGACATCAAGGTGCGCTCCACCTTCTCGCCAGAACCCGCCAAGCGCAACTGGGAACGCCGCCCCGGCGTGATCGCATGGGAGCAGACGATCCCGGCCGGAGAAAGCGCGCGCTTTTCGGCCGATTACCTGATCACCTACCCGAAAGACGCGCGCATCACCGGCTTGCGCTGATCGCGTTGCCCCGCGCGCGCCGGCAACTCAGGCGCGCGTGCGCATCACGCGCAGGCCGTTGAACACCACCAGCAGGCTCGCGCCCACGTCGGCGAAGATCGCCATCCACAACGTGGCGTCGCCCATCACAGCCAGCGCCAGAAACACCGCCTTGATGCCCAGCGCCAGCACAATGTTCTGACGCAGCACGGCCACCGTGCGACGGCTGATGCGGATGAAGCTGGCGAGCTTGCGCGGGTCGTCGTCCATGATGGCCACGTCGGCCGCTTCCAGCGCGGTGGCGGTACCGGCGGCGCCCATGGCGAAACCGATATCGGCACGCGCAAGTGCCGGAGCATCGTTGATGCCGTCGCCCACCATGCCGACGAAGCCGTGCTGTGCGGCAAGCTCGCCCACCACGCGTTGCTTGTCGGCGGGAAGCTGCTCTGCGTGCACCTTGTCGATGCCGACCGTCTTGGCGATGGCCTGTGCGGCGCGGCGGTCATCGCCGGTGAGCATGACAGGCGTCACGTCCAGTCCGCGCAAAGCGGCGATGGCCTCGGCGCTTTCGGCACGCTCGCGATCACGCACGCCGAACAGTGCCACGACACCGTTCGCATCGCACAGCGTAACGGCGGACATGCCCACCGCTTGCAACGACTCAGCGGCGGCACGCCAGGCCGATGTGTCGAAGCCACGCTCTGCGACGAGCGCCGCGTTGCCAAGATGCCATCGCACACCGTTGAGCGTGCCCGCCACGCCACGGCCCGGCAGCACCGACAGGTCTTCCACGGAATTCGCATCGACTGCACCGTGCGCCGCAGCGGCCTGCACGATGGCCACGGCGATCGGGTGCGTGGTGTTGGCATCCAGCGCTGCGGCCACTGCCAGCGCATGCAATTGCGTGGTGTCGGTTGCGGCGTTCAGCTCTGCGACGGCGCGGCGTGTGCCATCGGGCAGCATCAACGTATCCAGCACCGGACGGCCAGCGGTGAGCGTGCCGGTCTTGTCCAGCGCCAGCGCGCGCAGGCGCCGGCCGCTTTCCAGATACACGCCGCCCTTCACGACGATGCCGCGCCGCGCCGCAGCGGCCAGGCCGCTGACGACCGTAACCGGCGTGGAGATCACCAGCGCGCACGGGCAGGCGATCACCAGCAGCACCAGCGCACGATATGTCCACGCCAGCCAACCGTCGGCCGTGACCAGCGGGCCGATGACGGCCACCGCCAACGCCAGCAACATCATCGCGGGCGTGTAGATGGAAGAGAACTTATCGACAAAGCGCTGTGTAGGCGCGCGCTGCGATTGCGCTTGCTGGATGGCCCCGGCGATACGCGCCAGCGTGCTGTCCGCAGCCACCGCCGTGGCCTGCGCTTCGACCACGCCATCGGTCACGATGGTGCCGGCAAGGATGGTGTCTCCAACGGCTTTTTCCACCGGCAGGCTTTCGCCGGTGACGGGCGATTCGTCCAGCGCGGCGCGGCCGCTCACGATGCGCGCGTCGACCGGCACGCGGCTGCCGGTGCGCACACGCAGGCGCGCGCCGACGGCAACGCTGTCGACAGCCACGTCGCGCCAGCCGCCTGCGCCATCGGCCAACTCTGCGGTGTCTGGAGCGATGGCGGTGAGTGCGCGCACAGCATCGCGGGCACGCACCAGCGCGCGCGCTTCAATGGCTTCTGCCACGGCAAACAGGAAGATCACCATGGCGGCTTCGGCCCACTTGCCGATCAGCAGCGCGCCGATGACGGCCACCGCCATCAGGAAGTTGATGTTGAACGTGAGCGCGCGCACGGCAATCCAGCCCTTGCGCAGCGTGGGCCCACCCGCCAATGCGATGGAGGCAAGCGCCAGCGCCAGCACAGGCCAAGCGTGATCGCCAAGCGACCAAGCGATAGCCTCCGCCCCGAACGCCGTTACGCCGCCGATACCGAGCAGCCACGTGCGGCGCGAGATGCGGGTCGGCTCAGCACCTGCGGCTGCCAGGCGGTCGCGCTGCTCAAGCACCTCCCCGTTCATGCCGATGGCACGCAGCGCCTCCAGGAAGGGCGCCACATCGTCAACGGTGTGATGGATGGTGAGATGCCGCTCCAGCAAGTTGAAATCCAGCGCGACAACGCCCTCCGCGCTGCCCAGCTTCGCGCGGATCATGCGCTCTTCAGTCGGGCAATCCATCTGCTCGATGCGCACGACGGTGCGGCCGGTGGCGGCTGCGCGCGCTTTGGCATCGACGGGAGCAGCGGCTTCGGGCGCGTGGCCGTGATCATGATCGTCGTGATCGTGGCCGTGATCATGCGCATGTTGAGCGGCGTCCCTTACGACCGGTTGTGCATGACCGCAGCAACCGCCACAGCCGGACGCTTCCGGCTTGGCGTGGTCGTGGACAGGCAAGGTGGAGGCGAGATCGGGTTTCATGCCTCCATTCAAAACCCTGAAGAAACTTCAGGGTCAAGCCCCGCCTTCCCGTGATGTCAAATGAGGTCTTTCATCCACTTGGTGACGATGGCGCGGGCTTCCGGCCAATCGCCCAGGCCGGATTCGGCATTGATATGGCCGCGCGCGCCCAGGTCGACGGGCTCCGCACCCCATGCTTCGGCTTGGCAGTGGCTCCAGGCTGCGTCACTGAACGGGTCGTCGGTGCTGAAGACGAGCACAGCGGGAAACGGCAAACGCTGCTGCGGAATGGGCCGGAAGTCAGCCAGCTCTGGCGGCATGTCGGCGCGATCGAGTTGGGGCGGTGCAACCAGCAAGGCCCCGCGCACTCGCACGGCGCGAGCGGAAGTGGCCGCCCAATGTGCCGTCAGCACGCAGCCCAGGCTGTGCGCCACCAGAACGACATCGCCAGGCGCCGCGCTGACTTCAGCTTCCAGCGCGGCCATCCAATCCGCACGCGTGGGGACAAACCAGTCGCGCTGTTCAACACGGCGATCACCATGCAGGCGTTCCCAGCGCGATTGCCAATGCTCAGGGCCGGAGTTCTGCCAGCCGGGCAGGATCAGGACGGTCGGGGTAGCGCTCACGGGGGCTCCGGCGTTGGATGGTTGGATTGGGATGCGAGACATTCTGCCGGGATTTGGCGGGCGGCGTCGGCACCACTCATCGGCGAATCCGCACAATCGATCCAAATATTCTGTTTCACAGGCAGATCCCCAACTTCTACAGTCGCTCCTAAATCCCGCCAACAGGGATTCCGAATCCTAGGGTCCATCGACCCCTCACTCGGAGGAGACCATGCTCGCACTACTCGGGCTGCTGACCATCGTTGCGCTGTTTGTCGTCATCCTGACCAAACGCATGTCGCCGTTGGTCGCGCTCATCGCCATTCCCGTCATCGCCGCGCTTGTTGGCGGCTTCGGACTCAACACCAGCAAGTTCATCATCGGCGGCATCAAAGACGTCGCGCCCGTGGCGGGGATGTTCATCTTCGCCATCCTGTACTTCGGCATCGTGACCGACGCCGGCATGCTGGACCCGATCATCGACCGCATCCTGCGCACCGTGGGCAGCCGCCCGCCGCGCATCGTGGTGGGCTCGGCGCTGCTGGCCCTGCTGATTCACCTGGATGGCTCAGGCGCGGTAGCGTTTCTGATCACCATTCCCGCCATGCTGCCGCTGTACGACCGGCTCGGCATGGACCGCCGCATCCTCGCGTGCGTGACGTCGATGGCGTGCGGCGTGAACTTCCTGCCGTGGACCGGGCCGATGATCCGCGCTTCCGCGTCACTGCATATGCCCGTCACGGACATCTTCAACCCGCTGATCCCGGTGCAGATTGCGGGGCTCATCTTCGTGTTTGCCTGCGCATGGCTGCTGGGCAAGCGTGAAGAAAAACGCCTGGGCCTCGCCAACCACGCTGGTGGCGCGCAAGTCGTCGCACGCCCGCTCTCAGATGCGGAACAAGCGCTGCGCCGCCCACGCAATTTCTGGATCAACCTCCTCCTCACCGTCGTCGTGATGGGCGTGATGGTGAGCGGTAAGGTCGATCCGGTGGTGATGTTCATGCTGGGCGTGGTCGCTGCGCTGCTGATCAACTACCCGAACGTCGATCAGCAACGCCAGCGTGTGGACGCTCACGCCAAGGCTGCCCTGATGATGGCGAGCATTCTGCTGGCGGCGGGCGTATTCACCGGCATCATGAGCAAGTCGGGCATGCTCACGGCAATGGCCAAGACGGCGGTCGATTTCATTCCGCCCGGCATGGCGCACCACATTCCGGTGATGCTGGGCGTGCTGTCGATGCCGCTGTCGCTGCTGTTTGATCCGGATTCGTTCTACTTCGGTGTGCTGCCCGTCGTGGCCGAAGCATCAAAGATGCTGGGCGTCGCGCCCGTGCATGTGGCGCAGGCCGCCGTACTTGGTCAGATGACCACCGGCTTCCCGGTCAGCCCGCTCACACCGGCGACCTTTCTCGTGGTCGGCCTGTGCGGTATCGAGTTGGCAGACCACCAGAAATTCTCGATCCCCTTCCTGTTCGGTGCCTCGCTGTTGATGACCGCAGTGGCCGTGGTGCTGGGCGTGCTTCCGTGGTGATGGCATGAAAACCGAGTTGAAGACACTCCGCATCGGCGGCGGCGCCGGTTATTCGGGCGACCGCATCGAACCCGCGCTGGAACTGGCAGAGCACGGCGACATCGACGTGCTGATGTTCGAATGCCTAGCCGAGCGCACCATCGCGCTCGCGCAGCAGGTGCTCCGCAAAGACCCATCGCACGGCTACGACCCGCTGCTGGAAGCGCGCATGCGCGCCGTGCTGCCGGCATGCGCGGCACGCGGCATTCGCATCGTCACCAACATGGGTGCGGCAAACCCGCAGGCAGCTGCCGAGCGCACGCGCGACATCGCCCGCGAACTGGGCCTCAAGCTGCGCGTGGCGGCTGTGACCGGCGACGACGTGTTCGACCTGCTGCAGGCCCGCGGCCAGGACTTCACGCTGATGGATGACGGCGCGCCAGTCGCATCGCTGCAGGCACGCATGGTGTCGGCCAATGCGTACCTCGGCGCGCAGGGCATTGTCGATGCGCTGGCGCAAGGCGCGGACGTCGTCATCACCGGGCGCGTGGCCGATCCGGCGCTTGCGCTCGGGCCGCTCATTCATGCGTTTGGATGGCGCATGGACGATTGGCATCGCCTGGGCTGCGGCACGCTTGCGGGGCATCTGCTCGAATGCGCGGGGCAAATCACGGGCGGCTACTTTGCCGACCCCGGCATCAAGGACGTACCCGATCTCGCACGTCTGGGCTTCCCCGTTGGCGAAGTCGGTGAAGACGGCTCGGTGCTCATCACCAAGGTCGCCACGGCCGGTGGCCTTGTCACCGAAGCCACGTGCAAGGAGCAGTTGCTGTACGAGATTCACGACCCTGCGCGGTACCTGACACCTGACGTGGTGGCGGACTTCTCCAACGTGCGCATGCACGGCAGCGGCAAAGACCGCGTCGTCATTGAAGGCGCCACCGGCACCCCGCGCACGGGCCAGTTAAAAGTCTCAATCGGCTATCTCGACAGCTATATCGGCGAGGGCCAGATCAGCTATGCCGGCCCAAACGCGGTGGCCCGCGGCAAGCTGGCGCTCGACATCGTGCGCGAGCGATTGGCGCTCACAGGCGTGCAGATGACGGAGACGCGCTTCGAGCTGATCGGCGTGGATGCACTGCACGGCGCTGCCCTTTCTCGCACCGGTGCCGAACCGTATGAAGTGCGCGTGCGCGTGGCCGCGCGCACCGAATCGATGGCCGAAGCCGTGCGCATCGGCAACGAAGTGGAAACCCTGCTGACGTGCGGCCCGTCCGGCGGCGGCGGCGCGACCAAGAGCGCGCGCGAGATCATCGCCGTCGCATCGACGTTGATTCCCGCTGAACTCGCCCCGCACGCCGTGCACATTCTGGAGAGCTGACATGCCCCGCACCCTCCGCGACCTCGCCCACACCCGCGCCGGCGACAAGGGCGACATCTCGTGCATCTCCGTCATCGCGCTTCGTCCGGAATGCGCGGAAGACTTTGCCATGCTTGAGCAGCACGTGACGGCCGAGCGCGTGCGCGCGCATTTCGCTGAACTCGTCCGCGGCGATGTCGAGCGCTACGTGCTACCGCAGCTTGGCGCGCTCAACTTCGTGCTCCACAGCGCCCTGGCCGGCGGCGTGACGCGATCCCTGGCGCTGGATGCGCATGGCAAGTCGCTCGCAAGCGCGCTGCTCACGCTGGAGATTCCAGGCTAAGCTGGCGCACCACGCCCGGCATCGCCATGAACCTCTCCGTCAAGCAGCTCCGCGCCTTTGCCGCGCTGCGCGAACACAAGAACTTCACGCAGGCGGCACAGACGTGCCACTTGTCGCAATCGGCCTTCAGCGCGCTGATCCAGAACCTGGAGGCCGACGCCGGCGTGCGCCTGTTCGACCGCAATACGCGCCATGTTGAACTGACCCCCGAGGGCGAAGCCTTTGCCGAATCGGCGCTGCGCCTGCTGGCCGATTTCGAGGCGACGTTCTCGGAGTTGCGCGATCGCGCCGCGGCACGCACCGGGCGCGTAACGGTGGCCGCGTTGCCATCAATCGCGGCGGGCATTCTGCCAGGCGTGCTGGCCGCGTTCTCTGCGCAGCATCCGGGCATTCAACTGGCGCTGCACGATCAACTGTCGGACCCGTGCATCGACATGGTCCGGCGCGGCGCGGCGGACTTCGCCATCGCGGCCATGGGCGCCGACATGGCGGGTCTGGCCGCCCAACCGTTCTGCACCGACGATTTCCATCTCGTCTGTCACCAGGATCACCCGCTCGCGCGCAAGCAGGCGCTGGCCGTGGGCGACCTCGTCGATACGCCGTTCATCCACCTCGCACGCAACACGAGCATCCGGCAATACCTCGATGCGGCGCTGCACCCGACCAAGCTGCGCAGCGGCATGGAAGTCGAACACCTGGCCACCGCGGCCGCGCTGGTGGCGGCCAACCTGGGCATCACCGTCATTCCTGCGCTGGCGCTGTTCCAGTTCCGGTTGCCGGAGCTGGTAGTGCGGCCGCTGCCGCTGCCTGGGCTCGTGCGCACGCTGTATGTCATCCGGCGCGACGGGCGCAGCCTGTCGGTGGCGGCGCAAGGGCTGCTCGACTTGCTGCTGGCGCACCCCGCGCGCACGACGGCGCCCGTTTGATGCGGCGCAACCCGGCCACATCCGGGTGCAGCATCGCCCACCTGCGCTGCTACAGTGAGGCATTCAAATTCCGATTCTGCGGAGCGCCCCATGCATCAACGCATTCTTGCCGCTTTTGACGGCACCCATGAAGCCCACCTGGCGGTGGAGGAAGCCGCTGCCCTGGCCCGCGCATTCAACGGCCGGGTCCGGGTCGTCTGGGCGATCGGATCGCCGGCCATGCCGGAGTCGCGCGAAATCTACAGCATCGACAAATTGCGCGAAGAGGCACACCGCACGGCCAGCGCATCGCTGGTCGAATTGCAGCGCCTGTTCGACGCTGACGGCACCGCTGCTGAAACCGGTGTGCTGATGCTCGACTCCACCGACGACGACATCGGCCACGCGCTCGAGCACGAGGCCGAGCGTTGGCAGGCCGACACCATCGTGGTGGGCTCGCACGGCAAGCACGGGCTCGCGCGCCTTCTGCTGGGCAGCGTGGCCGAGCGCACGGCACGCCTGTCGCACCGCACCGTCATCGTGGTGCGTGCCCAGCACCCAGATCACGATGCCGGCTGATCCTGTCTGAAGTCGAATAGCCACACTATGCAACTTGTTGCATAGAAAAACACGGCTGTGCTATGTTGCATCCCACGTTGATGCAATCCGTTGCACTTTCTGCTCAGGAGCCAGCATGCCGCAGCCGATTCCCCAGACATTGAACGCCCCCGCGCAAGCCACGCTCGAGGCCTGGCATGCCATGCTCGACAGCGGCAACATGGACGATCTCGACCGGCTGTTTGCCGACGACGTGGTCTTCCGCTCACCCGTGGCGCATACGCCTTACCCGGGCCGCACGGCAACCACGCTGGTGCTGCGCACCGTCAACACCGTCTTTGAAGACTTCAAATACCACCGCAGCTTCGCCACCGACGATGGCGCCAGCGTGGTACTCGAATTCAGCGCCAACGTGAGCGGCAAGGCCCTCAAGGGCATCGACATGGTGCGCTTCAACGCTGCAGGCAAGATCGTCGAGTTTGAAGTCATGGTCCGCCCGGCCACTGGCTTGCAGGCACTCGGCGCGGCCATGGGCGCCAAGCTGGGCGACAAGATCGGCCTGCTCAAGGCTGGCGCCTGAATACCCATCCCCCCAATTCCGAATTCCATACCAAGACCAACGGAGACTGCCATGTCGCTGCCCCCGATCCTGCAAAACCGCCTGTCCGTGCCCGTGGTGGGCTCGCCGCTGTTCATCATTTCCAACCCCGACCTCGTGATCGCGCAGTGCAAGGCGGGCGTGGTTGGCTCGTTCCCGGCGCTCAATGCGCGGCCGGCCGAGCTGCTGGAGACCTGGCTGCAGCGCATCACCACGGAGCTGGCCGAATACGACGCGCAGCATCCCGACAAGCCGTCGGCACCGTTTGCCGTCAACCAGATCGTGCACAAGTCGAACGACCGCCTGGAGCACGACCTGGAGCTGTGCGTGAAGTACAAGGTGCCCATCGTCATCACCTCGCTGGGCGCGCGTGAAGATGTGAACCAGGCGGTGCACAGCTACGGCGGCATCGTGCTGCACGACGTCATCAACAATAAGTTTGCCAAGAAGGCGATCGAGAAAGGCGCGGATGGCCTGATTGCCGTGGCGGCGGGCGCGGGCGGCCATGCGGGCACCACCTCGCCGTTTGCCCTGATCCACGAAATTCGCGAATGGTTTGACGGCCCGCTGCTGCTGTCGGGCGCCATCGCCAACGGCAATGCGATCCTGGCAGCATTGGCAGCTGGTGCGGACCTGGCCTACGTCGGATCGGCGTTCATCGCCACCGAAGAAGCCAACGCGATCGAGGGCTACAAGCAAGCGATTGTGGAAAGCACCGCCAGCGATATCGTCTACACGAACCTGTTCACCGGCGTGCACGGCAACTACCTGCGCAAGAGCATCGAAGGCGCCGGCCTGGACCCAGACGCGCTGCCGGAATCAGACCCGAGCAAGATGAACTTCGGCTCTGGCGGCGGTGCCAAGGCCAAGGCATGGAAGGACATCTGGGGCGCCGGCCAGGGTGTGGGCGCGGTCAAGCGCGTGGTACCGGCAGCAGAACTCGTCAAGCGCTTTGCCGAGGAGTTCGAGGTGGCGCGCCGTCGCCTGAACAACATCGAAGCGCTGCGCGCTCCGGCCGGTAGCAAGGCGACGGTTTGAGTTTTAAGCGGTGACTGAGGCTGGCTCCAGCAACGGCAGCACATCGTCTGCCCACGCGAGCCAGCCTTCTTCGTACACGATGCCGCGCTGAAGCACCGCGTGCTGCAACTGCTGCGCACGTGTGAGATCAGACCGCGAAAAATCGCGCTGCTCGATCTCGCGGAAAGTGTTCAGGCGCGTGCGGTGCTGCTCGATCAGGCGCTGCATCTCGTCGGCAAAACCGAGCGGGCCAATCACCGCCTCGGCGCGCAGCTTCACCAGCACTTCCTCACGGTTGTCCGACGACACGGTCGGCTCCAGCACCCAGCGGGCGAGTTCGGCCTGGCCCGGCGGCAGCACGGTGTACGTCTTCTTGCGGCTGTCTTCCTCTTCTTCCACGCTCACCCAGCCGGCTTCGGCCATGCGGCCAAGCTCACGGTAGATCTGCTGATGCGTGGCGCTCCAGAAATAGCCCATCGACTTGTCAAAGCGTCGGGCAAGCTCGTAGCCCGACGAGGGCTTTTCCAGCAGGGATGTCAGCAATGCGTGTTGGATGGACATGGGCGAGAGATAACGTCAGCTTTGTTTTGCGTCGACCGGGTTTTGAGCACCGCTGGCCCGATCCGACAAATTCGATCTGCGAACTTTACAGAACCCCGATGGGCGAGTCATGCACTGCTTCGCCACCGTTGGTTTGGTGCCGAACGCGCGCGTTCTGCTTGCTCTGTGCACTTGCGAAAGCGCGGCGCCTTACCTTGCAGGCTGCGTGATCATGAAATCCTGCGCCGCTTTCACCAGCCATGTCCGCAGCGCTTGCAGCGGCGGGTAGTCAGCGCGACTCATGGGCCAGGCGAGGTAGTAACGCTCCGCGCTCTCCATCTCGGGCACATGCGGCAACGCCTGCACCAGGTCGCCCTGCTGCAGCTCGTGAGTGATCAGAAAACGCGGCAGTAACGCCACGCCCAGGCCCGCAACGGCAGCTTGCGCGGCCGTGGCAAATTGGTCGAACAGCATGCCCTGGGGTTCTGCCCCCGTCACCTGATGGCTGGCCAGCCAACGCGGCCAAGCATCGGGGCGGGAGGCCAGGTGCAACAGCGGCGCACGCAGCAGATCGCGCGGCTGCGCAAAATCGTAGCGGGCCAGCAGCGCCGGGCTGCAAGCAGGCACGACGGTTTCGTTCATCAGCAAGGCCAGTTCCGCTCCCGGCCAATGCGGCGTACCGAAATGGATGGCCGCGTCCACCGCTTCCAGTTGAAAGTCGAACTGCGACAGCCGCGTCGTCAGATTGATGGTGATACCGGGGTGCTCGTCGAAAAACGCCGGCAGGCGCGGTGCCAGCCAACGGGTGCCGAACGTCGGCAGGATGGCCAGATTCAAGCTGCCGCCCTGCGGATTGGCTCGAAACCCGACCGTGGCGCTGGAGATACGCATCAACGCACCGCGAATTTCCTCCGCATACGCCTGACCCGCCGCGCTCAGGCGCACGGTCTGGCGTTCACGCAGGAACAGCTCAGCGCCCAGGCGATCTTCCAGCGCGCGGATCTGGCGGCTGACGGCACTTTGCGTCAGATGCAGTTCAGCGGCGGCGGCCGTGAAGCTCTGGTGGCGCGCAGCAGCCTCGAACGCGCAGAGCAGGGACATCGGCGGTAGAAAGCGGCGGGACAGGAACATGGGCGGGAAGTGTACGGTGCGGAAGTGGCTTAGTCATTCTAGTTTGGAATGACCTAAGGCCGGATTATCGTTTGACCGGCGTTCCTTGGCCAACCTAGCATGGCCTCGTCCCTGCCAAACCCCATTCAGTCATGAGCACCGCGCATCAACCCTCGGCATCGAACTTCATCCACGCCAACGAAATCCGCTCTCGCTTTTCGCGCGCCATGTCCGCCATGTACCGCGAAGAAGTGCCCCAATACGGCACTCTGGTCGAGCTGGTATCCGACATCAACGCTCGCACGCTGGACGCCCAGCCCGCGCTGCGCGCGCAGATGGCGCAGTCGGGCGAACTGGAGCGGCTGGACGTCGAGCGCCACGGCGCCATCCGCGTCGGCACGGCAGCCGAGCTTGCCACGCTGCGCCGGCTGTTTGCCGTCATGGGCATGGAGCCGGTGGGTTACTACGATCTGTCGGTGGCTGGCGTGCCCGTGCATTCGACGGCGTTCCGCCCGGTGGGCGATGCCGCGTTGCTGGCCAATCCGTTTCGCGTGTTCACGTCGCTGCTGCGGCTTGAGCTGATTGCCGACGCCGCACTGCGTGACAAGGCCGCTGCCATCCTGGCGCGCCGCCAGATCTTTACGCCGCGCGTGCTGCAATTGATTGCCCAATGCGAGGCCGACGGCGGCCTGGTCAGCACAGATGCCGACGCCTTTGTGCGCGAGGCGCTGGAGACCTTCCGCTGGCACAGCACCGCCACGGTCGATGCCCAGACGTATCGTGCGCTGCAAGCCGCCCACCGCCTGGTGGCCGACGTGGTGTGCTTCCGCGGCCCCCACATCAACCATCTGACGCCGCGCACGCTCGACATCGACGCCGCGCAGGCCGCCATGCCAACACGTGGCATGGACGCCAAGGACGTGGTGGAAGGTCCGCCGCGCCGCAACTGCCCTATCCTGCTGCGCCAGACCAGCTTCAAGGCGCTGCAGGAGGCTGTGCGCTTTACCGACGATGCCGGCGCCCACACGGCGCGCTTTGGCGAAATCGAGCAGCGCGGCGTGGCCCTGACGCGCAAGGGCCGCACGCTATACGACCAACTGCTGGCCGAGGTGCGCAGCATGGGCAATGCCGGCAGTGCGGCGCCCAACTACGGAAGTCGGCTGGCCCAGGCGTTCCGCGCCTTTCCCGACAGCCATGACGCACTGCGTGCACAAGGGCTGGCGTTCTATCGCTACACCCTCACGCCATCCGGCCAGGCACACGCCGACAGCGCAGCGGCGGCCGATGCGTCATTGGATGAACTTCTGGCCAACGGCTGGGTGCAAGCCGATCCCATCACGTATGAAGATTTCTTGCCGGTCAGCGCGGCGGGCATCTTCCAGTCCAACCTGGGCGGCGAGGAGCAGAAGCAGTATCAAGCCCACGCCGCACAGCAAGCGTTTGAGGCTGCGTTGGGTGCACCCGTACACGACGAAATCGCGTTGTACGAAGCGGCGCAGCAGCGCTCGATCGATCAGGTGCGCGCCGTGCTGCGCGGCACGCCCGTCGTGGACGCCGCATGACCGGCCTGCCCACACCAGCCGCCATGCCGGGCTTTGCCGCCCCGTTTGCGAACCCTGCCGGCTCGCCCATCCGCGAACTGTTTCCGTACCTCAGCCAGCCGGGAATGATCTCGCTGGCGGGCGGGTATCCGTCGCCCAGTCTGTTCGATGCCGAAGGGCTGGCGCACGCCGCCGCCCATGCCATGGCGAGCGATACGCAAACCCTGCAGTACGGCGCCACGGAAGGACTGCCCGTTCTTCGCACGGCGCTCGCAGCGCTGATGGGCGCACGGGGCATCCAGGCCAGCGCCGAGCAGATGATGGTGACCACGGGCTCGCAGCAAGCGTTTGACCTGCTGGTGCGTGCGTTGATCGAGCCGGGGGATACGGTGCTGGTGGAAGTGCCCGCCTACCCTGCCACGCTGCAAGCCTTGCGCCTGGCGCAAGCCCGCATCGTGCCCGTGCCGATGGACGAACACGGCCTGCAAACCGATGCGCTGGCCGACCTGCTGCACCAGTTGCCCGCCACGCAGCGCCCCAAGCTGCTCTACACCGTGCCGAATTTCTCCAACCCGCGCGGCACGCTGCTGTCTGCACAACGGCGCGAAGCCCTCGTGCAGTTGGCCTGCACCCATGGCTTCTGGGTGGTGGAAGACGATCCCTACGGCGAGCTGCGCTTTGATGCACCTGAGGGCCACGCTGTTGCCATGCCCCCGACGCTGCGGGCAGAGGGCGACCGGTTGGCCGGAGGCGGCACGAACCCGGTGGTGTATCTCTCCAGCCTGTCCAAGTCCGTCGCTCCCGCGCTGCGGATCGGCTGGATGCTGGCCGACAGCAGCCTGCTGCGCCGGTGCGCCATCGCCAAACAGACGGTGGATCTGTGCACGTCGCCGCTGGCGCAAATAATGGCGGCCCGCTATCTGGAAAGCGGCCGCTACCCGGCCACGGTGCAGCGCGCCCGCATCGAGTATCAACGGCGCATGCAGGCCCTGGTGCAAGGCATCGCCACGCAGCTGGATGGCCATGTGCAGTGCGCGGCGCCGGCAGGCGGCATGTTTGTCTGGGCGACGTTCGCGCAGTCGATCGACCCGCAAGCACTCTTTGATGCCGCGGTGTCGCAGCAGGTGCTCTATGTGCCGGGCAAGGCGTTCTACCCGGACAACGCGCAACTCAACACCATGCGCTTGTCGTTTGCCGCGCCCGAGGTGCCGCAAATCGAGCAGGCCGTGCAGCGGCTGGCCACGGCGGTAACGCTGGCCATGCGGTGACAGCTCCCCTTCAGACAAGACAACCTTCATCGCCATTGCCATGACACCCGACAATCTGATTCCGGCCTTGCGAGACATCGTGGGGCCTGCCCATGTTCTGACCGGCGATGACTGCGCCGAATACGAATCCGATTGGCGCCAACGCGTGCGCGGCAAGGCGCTGTGCGTGGTGCGGCCGGGCAGCACGGCGGAAGTGGCCGCGGTCGTGCGCGCGTGCTCGCAAGCGGGTGCGTCCATCGTGCCGCAGGGTGGCAACACGGGCCTGGTGGAAGGTTCGGTGCCCGATGCCAGCGGCAAGCAGATCATCGTGAGCCTGCGCCGTATGCAGACCGTGCGGGCAATCGACACCGCCAACATGACGATGACGGTGGACGCCGGTTGCGTACTCCAATCGCTGCAGGACGTGGCAAGCGAGGCGGGCATGCTGCTCCCGTTGAGCCTGGGCGCGGAGGGCAGTTGCACGATCGGCGGCAACCTGGCGACCAACGCGGGCGGCACGCAAGTGCTGCGCTATGGCAATGCGCGCGAGCTGTGCCTGGGGCTGGAAGTTGTTCTGGCCGACGGGCAAATCTGGGAGAGCCTGCAAGGCCTGCGCAAGGACAACACCGGCTATGACCTGCGCAATCTGTTCATCGGCAGCGAAGGAACGCTGGGCATCATCACGGCGGCCACGCTGCGCCTGTATCCGCAACCGGCCGCGCAGTTGACGGCATGGGCAGCCCTGCCTTCGCTGCAAGCAGCCACGGCGTTGCTGGCCTTGTCGCACCGGCATCTGTCTGCCGCGCTCACAGGCTTTGAGGTCATGAGCCAGGAGGGGCTGAAGCTGGTCGACACGCACTATCCGCATCTGCGCGTGCCGATGTGGCGCGAAACGATGTGGTGCGTCTTGCTGGAAGCCTCCGACAGCGAATCGGAGGCGCACGCCCGGGCACAGTTTGAACACCTGCTGGAAACCGCGATGGAAGACGGCATCGTGACCGACGCGATCATCGCCGAGAACATCCGGCAGGCGCACGATCTCTGGCACATCCGCGAGAGCATCACGCTGGCCCAGGCGGCCGAAGGGCCCAACATCAAACACGATGTCTCGGTGCCGATCTCGCGCATCCCCGACTTTGTGGCGCAGACCGATGCGCAACTTCAGGCCCTGGCGCCGGGCCTGCGGCTCATCAACTTCGGGCACCTGGGCGACGGAAACCTGCACTACAACGTGCAGCCTCCGGCGGGGGCGGATGCCGCGGCCTTCGTTGCCGCGCATGAGGCTGCGATTGGCGATGCGGTATATCAGTCCGTCCACCGATTTGGCGGTTCGATCTCAGCCGAGCATGGCATCGGCTCGCTCAAGCGCGATCACCTTCCGCACTACAAGGCGCCGGTGGCGCTGCAATTGATGCAGACCATCAAGCAGGCGCTCGACCCGCAACGTCTGCTGAACCCGGGTCGCGTGCTCGCAGATCGCCCGGTCAGATCAGATGGCGCGATAGGTGTCGCTCACGGCCATTGATTGCATGGGCCGGCGCAGCGTCGGATCAAACGGATTGATCTGCGTGGTCAGCCGATTGGCCTCGCGCAGCAGCATGTCGTAGACGATGGGCAGGCGCTCGGCGCTCAGGCGGTTGGCAAGCGTCCCCACGGAAAGCGCGGCGACGACGTTGCCGTTGCGATCGAACACCGGCACGGCAATGCCGGCCATGCCTTCAAGCAGCCCGTCCGTCTTGGCGCTGTAGCCGAGTTCGCGCGCCTTCCTGACCTCGGAGCGCAGATAGACCTCGTCGTACACGCTGTAGTGCCGGATGCGCGGCAGGTTGTAGCGCAGCACCTCCTCCTGCTCGGCATCTGGCAGGTGCGCCAGGATCACCAGCGCGCCCTGGCCCACACCGAGTTCAATCCGGCCGCCCACATCACCCGTGAAGGTGCGAATCGGATATTGGCCTTCCACGCGATCCAGGCACACCGCATCAAAGCCCGAGCGCACCAGCAGCAGGACCGTGTCGCCCAGGCTGGCGTTCAGCCGCAGCAAGGCTGGCCGCGCGACCGAGCGCAAGTCGTTTACCGCGCCGGCCTGGGCCGCCAGGCAGAACAGGTCCAGGCTCAGCCGGTACAGCTTGTTCTGCTGATCCTGCTCGACCATGCCTTCTTGCGTCAGCCCCTGCAGCAGGCGGTGCGTGGTGGCGGGCGTCATTCCCAGGGTCTTTGCCAGGTAGGTGACGCGCACACCTTGGTGCTGCTGCTCCGCCATGGTGCGCAGGATCTGGAAGGTGCGGTGCATGGCGCTGCGCTGATGCGCATCGTCTTCGGAATCTACAGACATAAAGCTGGAATGGACTGAATTCGGTTGATCGATTGTATTCCGTTCAGTGGAATAAATATGAGAAATATTCCAACTACAGCGTATACACCTAGGCTGGAACGATGTTTTGGCACAGGTGTTGCAATAGCATAGCCATATTGTTCAAACAGAAGCGTCTGGCGACGCCCCCAAGTCGCAAAGGATGACCGATGAGTTTTCTGCGCCTCAACCATGTCTCCAAGCAGTACGGCGACCTGCGGGTCGTTCAGGACTTCAACCTGAACGTGCACAAGGGCGAGTTCGTCTCGCTGCTGGGCCCGTCGGGCTGCGGCAAGACCACGACCCTGCAGATGATTGCGGGCTTCGCGGAGGTGACCGAAGGCTCGATCGAGCTGGACGGCAAGGACATCACCCGTGCCAAGGCCAACGCGCGCGGCCTGGGGATCGTGTTCCAGACCTACGCGCTGTTTCCGCACATGACTGTGCGCGAGAACGTGGAATTCGGGCTGGAGATGCGCAAGTGCCCCGCAGCAGAGCGCCGCGAGCGCGCCATGCAGACGCTGGCGCTCGTGCATCTGGACAAGCACGTTGATCGCTACCCGCGCGAACTCTCGGGCGGCCAGCGCCAGCGCGTGGCCCTGGCGCGGGCGCTGGTCATCAAGCCGCCAGTGCTGCTGCTGGACGAGCCGCTGTCGAACCTGGACGCCAAGCTGCGCGAAGAGATGCAGTTCGAGCTGCGCGAGATCCAGCGCAAGGTCGGCACGACCACCATCATGGTCACCCACGATCAGGCCGAAGCCATGTCGATCAGCGATCGCGTGGTCGTCATGGAAGCGGGCCGCATCACCCAAGTGGATACGCCGCTGGCGGTGTATGAGCATCCGCGCAATGCGTTCATCTCCACCTTTGTCGGCAAGGCCAATCTGCTGCATGCCGCGGTGGTGTCGGGCGCCGATGGCGAACTTCGTGCATCGGTCGGTTCCGTGCAACTGGCGCTGCCGCCGGGCACGCCGGCGGGCAGCAAGGTCGTGCTGGCGCTGCGCCCCGAAAAGATGACGTGCACCGCCAACGGCACCGGCCGCTGCGAAGGCCGCGTGACCGAACGCTTCTTCCTCGGCAACCAGTGGATGTACACCGTCGACACGCCGCTCGGCGCAATGCTGGTATCCGCCGTCAACGATGGCGATGCCCCGCGCGAAGTGGGCCAGACCGTCGGCGTGGATTGGCAGGACCGCTATGTCCGCGTGATTGGTACCGAGGGGAACGCAGCATGAGCCGCAGACCGACCTGGGTGCCATGGAGCATGACCGGCCCGGCGCTGGCGCTCTTTGCCGTAATGCTGTTCGTGCCGCTCGCGCTGAGCGTGATCCTGTCGTTCAACGCGTTTGATGCCGACAAGGGCCCGATTGCGGGCACCTTCACGTTCGTGCACTACCTGCACGTGGTGCAAGACCCGTACTACTACGAGATCTTCTGGCGCACGCTGCGCGTCTCGGCACTTGTGACGCTGGTGTGCATCCTGATCGGCGCGCCCGAAGCCTACATCCTGAGCCGGATGCGCAAACCCTGGCGCTCGATTTTTCTGCTCGTCATTCTGGCGCCGCTGCTGATCTCGGTCGTGGTGCGCGCATTCGGCTGGAGCATGCTGCTCGGGCCCGAAGGCCTGATCAACGCCGCGTTCAAGGCCGTTGGCATCGGCTCGGTCAAGCTGCTGTACAACGAGACGGCCGTCGTGATTGCGCTGGTGCACGTGATGCTGCCGTTCATGGTGATCCCAGTGTGGACCTCGCTGCAAAAGCTCGACCCTTGGGTGGAAAACGCCGCGCTGTCATTGTCCGCATCGCACTTCACCACCCTGCGCCGCGTGGTGCTGCCACAGGTCATGCCGGGCATTCTGTCGGGCAGCCTGATCGTGTTCGGCCTGGCGGCCAGCTCATTCGCCATTCCGGGGCTGCTGGGCGGGCGCCGCGTGAAGATGGTCGCCACGCTCATCTACGACGAATACCTGAACGAACTGAATTGGCCGCTGGGTGCAGCCATCGCGTTGATTCTGCTGGCGGCCAACCTCGTCATCATGCTGGGCTGGAACCGCATGATCGAAGGCCGTTACAAGAAGACGCTGGGCTGAAGGAGCGCACATGCAAAAGAACGGACCGCTCGCGCTCATCTTCAACGCGCTCGTCATCACCTTCATGCTGGCACCGCTGGTGATCGTCTGTATCGTCGCCTTCACGCCTGAAGAAACGCTCACGCTGCCGACCCATCATTTCTCGCTGCGCTGGTTCGATCAGGTGCTGCATCACCCAGACTTCGTGCAATCGTTCTGGAACAGCCTGTGGCTGGGCCTGGCGGCGGCCACGCTGTCGACCGCGCTGGCAGTGCCGGCCGCCATGGCCATCGTCCGCTACCGCGCGCCGGGGCTGCAGTATCTGCAAGGCGTGTTTCTGTCGCCGCTGATCATTCCTCACCTGGTGCTGGGCGTGGCGCTGCTGCGCATGTTTTCGCTGGTGGGCGGGCAAGGCAGCTTCGGCTGGCTGATCTTCGCGCACGCGCTGATCGTCACGCCGTACACCATGCGGCTGGTGATGGCCGCGCTGGTGGGCTTCGACCACTCGGTCGAGCACGCGGCCTATTCGCTGGGTGCGAGCAGCTTCACGGTGTTCCGTCGCATGACGCTGCCGATGATCCTGCCGGGCATCACGGGCGGGTGGCTGCTGGCCTTCATCAACAGCTTTGATGAACTGACCATGTCGATCTTCGTGGTGTCGCCCGCCACCGTCACGCTTCCGGTGCGCATGTACATGTACGCCACGGAATCGCTCGACCCGATGATGGCCGCCGTCTCGGCGCTGATCGTCTTCCTCACGCTCGCGCTGATGCTGCTGCTGGACAAGGTCTACGGCCTGGACCGCATTCTGATCGGCAAGCATTGAGACACAGATCACGATGAACGCTCCTGCAAATCCATCTGCCCGCGCGCAGCTCCAGCGCCTCAAAGAGCGCAATCGCCCCGCAGTGGCTTTTGTGCTGGATGGCCAGCCCGCCGAAGCGCTTGCCGGCGACACCGTCCTGACAGCCGTGCTCACGCAAACACGCCAGTTGCGCATCAATGAATTCAGCCACCAGCCGCGCGCAGGCTTCTGCCTGATGGGCGCATGCCAGGACTGCTGGGTGCGCCTGGCCGATGGCAAATCGCTGCGCGCCTGCCAGACCATGATCGAACCCGGCATGCACATCTGCACGCAACCCGCCGGCAGCGAGGGAGCCGCGTGATGACGCAACCCGCCCCCACGCTGCAGCGCCAGTCGCAGGAGGATCTGCCGCCCGTCATCATCGGTGCCGGGCCGGCAGGTGTGCGCGCGGCGCAGACGCTGCTGGCACACGGCCTCAAGCCCATCGTGCTGGATGAAGCCCCGCGCGCCGGCGGTCAGATCTATCGCCGCCAGCCGGATGGCTTTGCCCGGAGCGCCGCCGATCTGTACGGCACCGAAGCCGCGCGTGCGCAGGCCGTACATGCCGCCTTTGACCGGCTCCAGCCACAGATCGATTACCACCCGCAGACCCTGGTGTGGAATGCCCAGCCCGATCTGCTCGACCTGCTGCATGTGCCGACGCGCGCAGTCAGCAGCCTGCCCTGGCGCGATGTGATCGTTGCTACCGGCGCCACAGACCGTGTGCTGCCGATCCCGGGTTGGACACTGCCGGGCGTCTATACGCTGGGCGGCGCGCAAGTCGCGCTCAAATACCAGGGCTGCGCGATTGGCGATGCCGTTGTGTTTGCAGGCACCGGCCCGCTGCTGTATCTGGTGGCCTGCCAGTACGCCAAGGCCGGCGCAAACGTCGTGGCGGTGCTCGACACAGCCCCGGCCACCGCGCGCTACAAAGCAGCACCGGCCATGCTGGGCCAGCCTGCCGTCATGGCCAAGGGCATGGCGCTGGTGGGCTGGCTCAAGCTGCACGGCATCCCCATGCATCACGGTGTGCGTTTGCTGCGCGCGGAGGGCGATGCGGCATTGGAGCAACTCGTCTGGCAAGACAGCGCCGGCCGCGAACAACGCACGGCTTGCTCCGCTGTCGGCATGGGCTACGCACTGCGGCCCGAAACACAGCTTGCCGATCTGCTGGGCTGCGCGTTCGAGTTTTCTGCGCTGCACCGCTGCCATGTGCCGCGCATTGATGCGATGCGGCGCAGCTCCGTCGCGGGCATCTATCTGGCGGGCGATGGCGCGGGCATCATGGGCGCCGATGCAGCCGAATACTCGGGCGAATTGGCCGCGCTCGCTCTGTTGCAGGATCGGCAAATCACCGTCGATGCTGATCGCTCGGCCGCGCTGCGCCAGCGCCTGCAGAAGATCGAGCGGTTCCGCCACGCGCTGGAAGTTGCCTTCCCCTTTCCCGATGACTGGGCCGCGCACGCCAGCGACGATCTGGTGGTGTGCCGCTGCGAAAACGTCACAGCGGGCACCCTGCGCCAGACAGCGGCCGAATGCGGCGTGCATGAACTGAACCGCCTGAAGGCGCTGTGCCGGGTCGGCATGGGCCGCTGCCAGGGCCGGATGTGCGGCGCGTCGGCAGCAGAAATCCTGGCGCACGCGCAGTCCGTTCCGCTGGCACAGGTGGGGCGACTGCGCGGGCAGGCACCGATCAAGCCGCTGCCGCTGGATGTGACCGAGGTCATCGAACAGGAGGGCCACCATGCGTGAGCAGCTTGCATGCGACGTGGCCATCATCGGCGGCGGCATCATGGGCAGTGCCACCGCGCTGTTCCTGCGGCGGCGCGGGCTGGCCGTCACCTTGCTCGAGCGTGACCTCTGTGGATCGCGCTCCAGCGGCGTCAACTTTGGCGGTGTGCGCCGCCAAGGGCGCTCCATCGAGCAATTGCCGCTGGCCCAGCGTTCGCACCAGATCTGGGGGCGTCTGACCGAGCTGATCGGCACCGAGGCCGAGTACGAGCGCAGCGGACACTTCAAGATCGCCCGTAGCGTGGCCGACATGGAATCGCTGGCGAGCTACGCAGCACGCAGCGAGGGCTTTGGCCTCGGGCTGCAGCTCATCGAAGGCCGGGCTGCGCTGCAAAAGTACTTTCCGATGGGCGGCGATCAGGTCGTAGGCGGCTCGCTCTGCCCAGAAGACGGACAGGCCAACCCGCGCCTGCTGTCGCCCGCATTTGCACGCGCGGCGCAGGCGGCAGGCGCCGATGTGCGCGAGCACGCGCCGGTGCAATCGGTCGAGCACGATGGCGCGCGCTTCGTCGTCCATGCACGGCAGCATGACCGCGATCTGGAAGTCAAAGCCTCCGCGCTCGTCAACTGCGCCGGGGCCTGGGCAGCCCAGTTTGCAGCGCAATGGGGCGAGCCCGTGCCCATGTTCACCATCCCGCCCACCATGGGCGTGACCGAGCCGCTGCCGTTTTTCCTACCGTGGAGCCTGGGCGTGGAAGGCGGCGGCATCTACTGCCGCCAGGTGCGGCGCGGCAATGTGGTGTTCGGTGGCGGGCGCGGCTACGTATTGGACGACGAGCGCGCGCGCTCGTCGCACGTGGCGATCCTGCGCCAGCTGCCGCAGTTGGCTGCCCTGCTGCCGCAACTTACGGGCGCCCACATCATCCGCACGTGGAGCGGCACGGAGGGCAACCTGCCTGACGACCAGCCCGTGATTGGGCCAAGCGCCCGTCGCCCCGGCCTGTTCCACGCCTTTGGCTTTGCCGGCGCCGGCTTTCAGCTCGGGCCCGGCGTGGGCGATGTCATGGCCGAGCTGATTGCCGAAGGCCGCACCACCACGCCAATCGAACCCTTTTCCATCCAACGCTTTCTGCCACCCGCAGCTTGATGCACTTGATGCCCCAGGAGACCACCATGCTTGTGAAACACGCGAAAACATCGTTCACGTCCATCATTGCAGCGGCTGCCGGAACCGCGCTGCTCGCCGCCGGCGCCGCCCACGCCGACACCAAGACGCTGTACATCGGCATGAACGGCGGCAACATGGAACGCACCTACACGCAGTTCGTGTTCCCGCCGTTCGAGAAGGCCAACAACGTCAAGGTCGTCGTCGTGCCCGGCACCTCGACCGACATCCTCGCCAAGGCCCAGGCGACCAAAGGCAAGGCGCAGATGCACGTGATGACGCTGGACGACGGCGTCATGTTCCGCGCCATCGGCATGGGGCTGTGCGAAAAGCTCAAGCCTTCGGCAAACCTGTCGGCCGTGCCCGCCATTGCCCACCTCAAGGGGGACTACGCGGTGGGCCTGTCGATGGGGCTGACGGGCCTGGCCTACAGCACCAAGATCTTTGCCGACAAGGGCTGGACGCCGCCCGCCTCGTGGGGCGATCTGGCTGACCCGAAATACAAGGGCAAGGTGGTCGTGCAATCCATGCCGGCTTCGTCGTTCGGGCTGGATGCCTTCCTGATGTTCAACCGGCTCAAGGGCGGCACGGAAAAGAACGTCGACCCGGCCTTCAAGGCATGGCCCACCACCATCGGCCCGAACGTGGTCGAGTACATCCCGAACTCGTCGAAGGTGGTGGAGATGATGCAGGCCGGCGATGCCGCGCTGTTCCCCTACACGCTCACGCAGGTAGAACTGATGAAGTCCAAGGGCATCCCCATGGAATTCGTCGCGCCCAAGGAAGGCGCCGTCGTTCTGCTGACAGCGCAGTGCGTGCTGGCCAACAACCCGGATGCCGACTTGGCGCAGAAGCTGGCGGACTACCTTATCAGCCCCGAGGCCCAGGCGCTCGCCATGGAAAACGGCTCCTACAATCCAGTCAACCCCAAGGCGCCGCTCAAGGGCAAGGCGGCGGACGAGCAGAACAAGATGAACAACATCCTGAAGACGGCTGTTGCGCTGGACTGGGATGTGATCAACGCCGAGCGCCCGGAGTGGAGCAAGCGCTGGAACCGCACCGTCGAGCGTTGAGCGTTACACGTCTGCGCACCGCAACAATTTTTTGATTGAACACGAGAGAACAGCAAGGATTCGCGCCATGTCAGATTCACGAACACGATTGCAGACCGTACTGAAGGCCCTTGGCCTGGACCTGAAGGCCTACGAAGGGTCGGATTGGACGAGCCGCGCCCCGCGCGATGGCACGGTACTGGCGACCGTGAAATCGCATACCGCCAGCGAGGCCGAGGCTACCATCCAAGGCGCGCATCAGGCGTATCTGGCGTGGCGTACCGTGCCGGCACCCGTGCGTGGAGAACTGGTGCGCCGCCTGGGCGAGGTCCTGCGCACGCACAAGGCAGCGCTTGGCGAACTGGTGTCGCTGGAGGCAGGCAAGATCACATCCGAGGGCCTGGGCGAAGTGCAGGAGATGATCGACATCTGCGACTTTGCCGTCGGTCTGTCGCGGCAACTGCATGGCCTGACCATCGCCAGCGAGCGCCCTGGGCACCGGATGATGGAAACCTGGCATCCGATGGGCGTGGTGGGCATCATCTCGGCGTTCAACTTTCCGGTGGCGGTGTGGTCGTGGAACGCTGCGCTGGCCCTGGTGTGCGGCAACGCCATCGTGTGGAAGCCGTCGGAAAAAACGCCGCTCACCGCTATTGCTTGTCAGCACCTGATGCAGCAGGTTGTCGACGCGTTCAATGCGGAAAAGCCGGGCGCGATTCCTGCCGGGCTGAGCCAACTGCTGATCGGCGGACGCGATGTGGGCGAAGCGCTCGTGGCCAGCCACCTTGTGCCGGTCGTCAGCGCCACGGGCTCGACGCGCATGGGCCGCCAGGTGGGCGTGAAAGTGGCGGAACGCTTCGGCCGCTCGATCCTGGAGCTGGGCGGCAACAACGCAATGATCGTCACGCCTTCGGCGGATCTAGAGCTGGCGGCACGCGCCATCACCTTTGCCGCCGTTGGCACCGCGGGCCAACGCTGTACGTCGTTGCGACGCCTGATCGTGCACCGCTCGGTGGCCGACACGCTGCTCGCCCGTCTGGAAAAGATCTACCAGAGCATTGCGATTGGTGACCCGCTGGCCGATGGCACGCTGGTCGGCCCGTTGATCGACCAGGCTGCCTTCGACGGCATGCAACAGGCACTGGCGCAAGCCCGAGCTGAAGGCGGCGAAGTATTGGGCGGCGAGCGCGTGCGCGAAGACCTGGGCACCGACGCCTGGTACGTGCGCCCCGCGCTGGTCAAGATGCCGAAGCCGACGAAGGTGATGGAAAGCGAGACCTTCGCGCCGATCCTCTATGTCGTGACGTATGACGGCGACACCGAGCAGGCCATCGCTATCCAGAACGGCGTGCCGCAAGGCCTGTCGTCCGCCATCTTCACGGCAAACCTGAACGATGCGGAGCGCTTCATGTCGTCGGCGGGCAGCGACTGCGGCATCGCCAACGTCAACATCGGCACGTCGGGCGCCGAGATCGGCGGCGCATTCGGCGGCGAGAAGGAAACCGGCGGCGGCCGGGAATCCGGCTCGGACGCATGGAAGGGTTACATGCGCCGCGCCACCAACACCGTCAACTACAGCGGTGCGCTGCCGCTGGCACAAGGCGTCCGGTTCGACGTTTGATCGGCGCTTGGTCGACGTGATGCTCAGGCGGCGGCGCAAAATGCTCCGCCGCCCTGATGGTCAACACGCGCTCAACGCCCCGCGCCACCCACATCCGTGATCGCGCTATAGACAAGCGTGCGCAATTGCCGGCGCACGGGGTAAGCAGACGACGGCAGGACCTGCGTCAGGAACAGGCCGATGAGGTCTTCCTGCGGGTCCACCCAGAAGAAGGTGCCGGCCGCGCCGCCCCAGAAGAAATCACCCGTGCTGCCGGGAATCAACGTGGCCGCCTGCGAGATCGTGGTCGCAAAGCCCAGCCCGAATCCAACACCGTCATACGCTGCCTCGCTGAACATCGAAGGCGACGACAGGCTCGACATGTCGCGCCCGCCCGGCAGATGGTTGGCGGTCATCAGCGCCAGCGTTTTGGGCCCCAGCAGGCGCACGCCATCCAACTCGCCGCCCTGCAGCAGCATGCGTGAGAAGCGCAGGTAATCCGCCGCGGTGGAAACCAAACCACCGCCACCGGAAATGAAGCTGGGCGGTTTCAGGTACGGGCTGGCGCGCGGATCGTCCTGCAAGACCGGCCCACGATCGGACACCGCCTTCGAACCCATCGCCCCCACGGCGTAGCACGCACAGAAGCGCGAGGCCTTCTCTTCCGGCACATGAAACGCCGTATCGACCATGCCCAGCGGGTCGAAAATCCGCTCCTTCAGGAACGTCTCAAACGGGATGCCGCTGATCTTGCCGACCAGGTAGCCGAGCACATCGGTGGAGACGGAGTAGTTCCACGCCTCGCCCGGAGAGAACTCCAGCGGCACGCCGGCCAGCTTTTCGATCATCTCGTCGAGCGTGCCATCGGTGGCGATATCGCCCAGCTTCAGCCGGCGGTACGCCGCGTCGACATTCGTGTTCTGGTGAAAGCCATAAGTCAGGCCGGAGGTGTGGCGCAGCAGGTCGACCATGCGCATGGGACGCGCGACCGGGCGCGACTGGAAGCCCTCCATAAAGCCGCCGGCGTGCACGCCCAGGTTCGCCCATGCGGGGATGAACTTGCTGACTGGATCGTCCAGCGCGACCTTGCATTCCTCCACCAGCATCATGAACGCCACCGACGTGATGGGCTTGGTCATCGAGTAGATGCGGAAGATCGAATCTTCAGCCAGTGGCACCTGGCGCTCGCGGTCGGCCAGGCCCAGCACGGAGTTCAAGGCCAGTTCGCCGCGCCGCCATACTTGGACGAGCGCGCCGGGCAGCTTGCCCGTCGCAATGTAAGCGTCATCGATGAAGCGCTCGACCCGTGCGAGCCGATCGCGGGACATCCCCTGCGTTTGCGTGCCTTGCCTGTCCATGCCGTCTCCTTACATTGATGCCCGCGCCGGGCGCAGGCTTGCCAGACTCCGATCCGGTCTGCGCGGTATTCCGACGCGCGCAGACCCGCCCAGCGACACTGTACAGCGCTGATCCATTGCCCGCGAGAATGCTCGGCCCGCGCCTATGCTTCAATGCGGTTCGACCGCAACCCCGTACCGACATGAAGCGCTTCGACGACCTGTATCTCTTCACGCGCGTGGTGGAAGCCGGTGGCTTTTCCGCCGCCGAGCGCGCCACGGGCATCCCCAAGTCACGTCTGAGCCGGCGCATTGCAGAGCTGGAGGTGCAGCTCGGCACGCGGCTGCTGCAACGCTCAAGCCATCGCGTATCAGTCACGCCCGTGGGCGAAGCGGTGTACCGGCATGCGCGCGACATGGCTGATGCGTCGGCGGCCATTGAAGCGCTGGCCGGCGCAGCACGTAGCGAACCGGCCGGCGTGCTGCGCGTCGGCACGTCGCCTTTGCTGGCGGAAACGCTGGTCGCCGGCTGGCTGGCCGAATTTGCCGATGCGCATCCGAAGCTGCGCATCGAGCTGGACTTGTCCAACACTTACGTCGACCTGATCGAGCAGCGCATTGACGTGGCGATCCGCGCGGCCACGGGGCCACTGCCCTCACGCGATGTAGTGGCGCGGCATCTGGTGGTCTCGCCGCGCGTGCTGGTGGCCAGCCCAACGTTGATTGCCCGTGTGGGGGAGCCCGACACGCCCGCCGCGCTGGAAGATTTCCCGTGCCTGGGGCAAGGCTCGCTCGCCCGCAGCCGCGATTGGATATTGCAGGATGCGCGCGGCCATCGGCTGGCGCTGCCGATTCGCCCACGCTTTGCCAGCGACAACATCATCGCCCTGCGCGAAGCCGCCATCGCGGGGCTTGGCCTGGCCATCCTGCCGCAGCATTGCTGCCATGCCGCGCTTAACAGTGGCCACCTGCGCACGGTGTTGCCGGGCTGGACACCCGAGCCGGCCGACCTGCACGCACTCTATCCATCGCGTGCAGGCGTGCCGCCGTCGGTGAAGGCGCTGGTGGCGTTCCTGCGCGAGCGCTTTGCCGCGGAAGCCACCATGCAACCGTTGACATGAACCCGCGCGTTACTTCACCACGCGGCCAAGGAAGTCGAGCATGTGGGCACCAATTTCCGCATGGTGCGTCTCCAGCGCAAAGTGGCCGCTATCGACAAAGTGGATCTCCGCATCGGGCAGGTCGCGCTTGAAGGCCTCCGCGCCGGGCGGAATGAAGATGGTGTCATTGCGTCCCCACACCGCCAGCAGCGGCGGGCGATGCGCGCGAAAGTACGCATGCAGCGCCGGATACAGCGCCACGTTGCTCGCGTAATCCAGGAACAGATCCATCTGGATGTCGAGCTGGCCCGGGCGGCTCAGAAAATACTGATCGAGCAGGTAGCCATCCGGTGCCACGCGCGTCGGGTCCGGCACGCCATTCAGGTATTGCCACTGGGTCATCTCATCTGAAACGATCGCATGCAACTCACGGCGATGCGCTTCGTCCGGGTTATCCCAATACGCCTTGACTGGCGCCCACGGCCCGTCGCCCAGGCCTTCCTCATAGCCGTTGCCGTTTTGCGTGACGATGGCGCTGATGCGCTCCGGATGCGCCATCGCCAGACGCCAGCCGACCGGCGCGCCGTAGTCGAACACGTAGATTGCGTAACGCGACAGGCCGACCGCTTGCGTAAAGCCGTCGACCACGCGTGCCAGGTTGTCGAACGTGTAACGGAAGCCGCTCGGCACCTGCGTCAAGCCAAAGCCGGGAAAGTCCGGCGCCACCACGTGATAGCGCTCCGCCAACTGGGGGATGAGGTTGCGGAACATATGCGACGCGCTGGGAAAACCGTGCAGCAACAGCACGGTCGGCGCATCGGCTGGGCCAGCCTCCCGATAGAACACGCGCACACCTTCGACATCCACCGTGCGGTGGCGCACAGCGCTGAGGGCATACGCATCGACGGCCAGATCAGCGGTTCGGGCAGGGGCGTTCATGGCAAGGCTCCGGGATGGGTTTCGGGGAAACATTAGCTAAACCATCGTAACCTCTATAATTACAATTTACAAGTTACATGAAATTTTCCCATCGTTCGCATACCGATTTGTGATGTCAAATAAAACGGGCACGCCGTCTGGCGTGCCCGCGCGGGAAACGATGCAGCAGGAAAACTCAGGTGAGCCGCTCGAGCGCCTGGGCGGCAATGCGCCGCGTGATGGCTTCAGCCGAGTCTTCCGTGGCCAACTGGCCGGCCTGGCCCGACCACAGATTGATGAAATCACCTGAGCCGGTCGGCTCCGTCTTGGCGCGCAGCGGCGCCAATGCACCGCCGGCCGTGGGGAAGGCCGGGGCAAACGCACTCATCGGGCCAATCTCACGCATCAGCCGGTTGACGATGCCACGCGCCGGGCGGCCGGTGAACAGGTTGGTGAGCGCGGTGTCGGCATCCGTTGCCTGCTTGAGCGCCGCGCGATGAATGGCCGATGTCTTGGCCTCCGGCGACAACATATAGGCCGTGCCGATCTGCACCGCCGATGCCCCCAGCGCCAACGCCGCCACCACACCGCGCGCATCGCCAATGCCACCCGCCGCAATGATCGGCACCTTCACCGCATCCGCCACCTGCGGCACCAGCGCAAAGGTGCCGACCTGCGATTCGATCGTCTTGGCGAGGAACATGCCGCGATGGCCGCCCGCCTCGTTGCCCATCGCGATGATGGCGTCTACGCCGCGCGCTTCCAGCCAGCGCGCCTCTTCCACCGTGGTGGCGGCGGAGATGACCTTCGCCCCCGTGGCCTTCACGCGGGCCTGCAATTCCGGCGAAGGCAGGCCGAAGTGGAAACTCACCACCTCCGGCTTCAGTTCCTCCACCAGCGCGCAGGTCGCTTCATCGAACGGCGCACGGTTGACGGCCGGCGCTTGCGCGTTCAAGTCGATACCAAACTCCGCGTAGTACGGTGCCAGATGGGCGCGCCATTTGGCATCGCGCTCGGGATCTGACTGTGGCGGCGTGTGGCAGAAGAAGTTCAGGTTGATGGGCCCACGCACGGCCGCCCGGAACTGCTCGACTTGCTGGCGAATCTGCTCGACGCTGAGCATCGCGCACGGCAGCGAACCGAGGCCACCGCCGCGCGCCACGGCAATCGCCAGTTCCGCGCCAGCCACGCCGGCCATCGGCCCCAGCACGATGGGCACTTCGATATTGAACAACTCCAGCACGCGTGCGTCAGGCCATGCGCTCATGATCATCTCCGGCAAGAAACTTGGACGACACATGGTAATGCGGCGAGCTTTTCACCGGATTGGGCCGTTGAAACGTGCATGCAACAAGTAACTGGAATAGCACGTTAAATTGGTTACAATTTCCTCACCCTCTTTCTCGTAGACCGCCATGTCCTCACCTGCCGCCGCCCCCGCCGATGTGCCGCTGCTGATCGCCGACGATCCGGTGCTGGACATGCTCAACACCGTGGCCAACGTCAATGGCCAGCCCCACGATTTCTGGCAAAACGACGTCGATGTCTCCGATTGGCTGGTGCGCGCGGGCTGGCTCGCTGAGCCGGTGGCAGGCCGCTACCCGCCTGGCGTGCTGCTGGCTGTGGCGCGACACCTGCGCGAAGTGATTCGCACCTTGGTGGAAGCACGCAAGGCGGGCCGTGCAGCCAGCGCCGACGCGCTCAACGTGTTTCTGCGGCAGGCGCCCAGCCATCCGGTGTTGATATGGGGAAACGGCACCCCGAATGTCGAACGCCTGCGCCCGAACGATTCGGTTGAGCAGTGTCTCGCACCGCTGGCCGAAGCCGCCGCGCACCTGCTGGCAGAAGGCGATTTCCAGCTCGTGCGCGTGTGCGAACACCCTGAATGCACGCTGTGGTTTTACGACCGCACCAAATCGCACAAGCGCCGCTGGTGCAGCATGGCCGTCTGCGGCAACCGCCACAAAGTGGCCGAATATCGCAAGCGCCAGCAGGGCTGATCGCAGCGTCGCTCGTTCCAACGCTGGAACGCCGCGTCGCGGCCAGACGGGCTGCGCATCAGATGGCTGGTTCGTAATCTGTTCTCCCGAAACATTCACCGCGTCAGGAGAACAGCATGTCTCAAACTCAATCCACCCCCGCACAACGCCTCGCAGGTCGCGCGGCTATCGTCACGGGAGGCTCTCGCGGCATTGGCGCGGCCGTTGCGCGTCGACTGGCCGCCGACGGCGCACGCGTGGCCGTGGTCTATCGCAGCAACGCCGCAGAAGCCGACGCCGTGGTCAACGCCATCCGCAGCACCGGCGCACAGGCCATCGCCGTACAAGCCGACGTAAGCGACGCACCCTCCGTCGATGCCATGGTGAGCACCGTGCGCGAGGCCTTCGGCGCCATCGACATCCTCGTCAACAACGCAGGCATCCTGGAAAACCGACCGGTGGGCAGCATCGACCTCGCATCGTTCGACGCGCAGTTCCGCACCAATGCGTTCTCGACGATTCTCGTCACGCAAGCCGTGCTGCCACACGTGCCGGCGCGCGGCGGGCATATCGTGAACGTGTCGTCGAGCCTGGTGTACCGGCCCCGCGCAGGGCTGGCGGTGTATGCGGCAAGCAAGGCCGCCGTCAGCGCCCTCACCCACGCGTTTGCGGTGGAACTGGGCGCGCGCAACATCACCGTCAACGCCGTGGCACCCGCGCTCACGCGCACCGACATGACCGCCCCGATTCCCGATGAGGTGAAAGCACGCATGCGCGAATCGACCCCGATGGGCCGCCTGGCCGAACCAGACGACATCGCCGACGCCATCGCCTTCCTGGCCTCCGACGACGCCCGCTGGATCACCGGCCGCACGCTAATGACCGACGGCGGATTCATCTAACAACCCGCCTCTCCCACGGGCGCTGGGCCAAAACGCCAACCCAGGTACACAGAGGGTGTGGCCGTACCCTGCCCTAGATGGCGCCTTGGATTTTTGTCGCGGGGAGGAAAAAGAGGGGAGGCTGTCTGAGCGCAGCGAGTTTGCCTCCCCTCCCTCCCCGTGACACAAATCCAAGGGGAAGTCGCCATCTCGGGCGCGCCTTTCTTTGCTTACCTTTCTTTGGCAAGACAAAGAAAGTAAGTCGGCCCCGCCAGGGGCCGAAACCCAACAAAAAAAACCAGCACAAACAAGCCGCGCCCGATGAAAAACACGAGCGCAGCGCCCAACAATTTACTCAGCCAACCGCTTCACAAGCCGATAAAGAAACTCCCGCCCGTCATACAACCGCGCAATCTCGATACGCTCATCCAGACCATGCGTGCGCAAGTCAGCCGGCTCGGTAAACAGCCCCGACACGCCATACATCGGAATGCCCGCGTTGCGCATGAACCGGCTGTCGGTTGCGCCCGTACTCATCGCCGGAATCACCGGCACATTCCACATCTGCTGCGTCAGCGCCTCCACCGTCTTCACCAGGTCGCCATTGAGCGGCGACGCGGGGCTTGCGAGCGGCTTGTTGACGTAGCGCACGCTGATCTTCTCGTTGCCGATCACCTGCTTCAACTGACGATCGACATCGGCCGGATCATCGTGCGGCAGGATGCGGCAATTGACGGTGGCCTTCGCCGATTGCGGCAGCGCATTCTCGGCATGGCCGGCATTGACCATCGTGGCCACGCAGGTGGTGCGCAACTGCGCGTTGTAGAACGGAATGGCCGAAAGCCGATCGATCGCAGCCTGGTCCGGCTTGCCGGTGCCGACCGAACGCATGTCGTCCGCCAGTTGCCCCGTGGCCAGCGGCGCGCTGCGTGCGAAGTACGTCTGCGTCACGTCGGCCAGCTTGACGGGAAACTGATACGCGCCCAACCGATCCAGCGCGGCTGACAACGCATAGATCGGGTTCGTCTTCGTCGGCACCGAGCTGTGGCCGCCCACGTCACGCACTTCCAGCTCGTACGTCGTGTACATCTTCTCAGCCACCTGAATGCGGTGCAGCACCGGCTTGCCGTTGCGCAGCTCGCCGCCACCGCCTTCGTTGATACCGAACTCGGCCTTCACCAGCTCGGGCTTGTTGTTGACGATCCAGTACGCGCCGTTGGTCGGCACATCGCCGCGTTCCTCGTCTGTGGTCAACGCCAGGATGATGTCGCGCGATGGCTTGAAGCCTTCCTGCTTAAGCTGCCCCAGCACCGACACGAAGGCCGAAGCCATCGCCTTGTCGTCAATCGCGCCACGCGCGGTGAAATAGCCGTCCGTCTCTTGCAGCTTGAAGGGGTCGGTCTTCCAGTCTTCGCGCTTGGCTTCCACCACGTCAATGTGGGCAAGCAGCAGCATCGGCTTCTTGGCGCCGCTGCCCTTGAAGCGCAGCACCAGGTTGCCCTTCTTCGGGAACGGCTCAAGCACCTGCATGTCGGCAGCGGTAAAACCTGCATCGCGCAGGCGCTTTTCCATCGCATGCGCGGCCTTGGTGGTGTCACCCGCCGAATGCGTCGTGTTGATCTCCACCAGCTCTTTGTAGATGTCGTGATAGCGCTGCTGCTCGGGCGTGAGCGTGGTGGGCGCGGGCTTGCTGGCGGGGATGGTCTGAGCGAAAGCGCCGGCGCTGCATGCCAACACAGCTGCAGACACCAAGGCGCGAACGGGAACACGACGACACTGGAAACGCATGACACCTCCGAATAATCGTTATGTGAACCGGCTCATGGCGCGTAGCGAACGGCTCGGGGGGCGTAGCAAAACCATGAGCGGTTTCTGAGTGCACCGCATAAAACAAAGCGGGGCCGACCAGAAGGCCGACCCCGCAGTGTAGCGCCACGGCAGCCATTTCGCTGCCCGGGCAACCGATCAGAAGGCGTGCTTTACATCGCCACGCGGAAGACTGCCACAGCGCGGCGCAGCTCGTCCGCCTGTTCTTCCAGCGCCTGCGCAGCGGCAGCGGCTTCCTCCACCAGCGCGGCGTTCTGCTGCGTTACGTCATCCATCTGTGTGACGGCTTCGTTGATCTGCTCGATGCCGGTGCTCTGCTCAGCCGAGCCCGCGCTGATCTCGCCCATGATGTCGGTCACGCGCTTCACGGCCACGACGATCTCTTCCATCGTCTTGCCGGCACGTGCCACCAGCGTCGAGCCCGATTCCACACGCGTGGCGGAATCTTCGATCAACGATTTGATCTCCTTGGCGGCAGCCGCGCTGCGCTGTGCCAGCGTGCGCACTTCACCGGCCACCACGGCAAAGCCGCGGCCCTGTTCGCCTGCACGCGCGGCTTCCACTGCAGCGTTGAGCGCCAGGATGTTGGTCTGGAACGCAATGCCTTCGATCACGGCGATGATGTCGGTGATCTTGCGCGACGATTCGCTGATCTCGCCCATGGTGGTCACCACGTCCTGCACCACGGCGCCGCCCTGCACAGCAATCTCGGAGGCGCTGACCGCCAGCGTGCTCGCCTGACGCGCGTTGTCGGCGTTCTGCTTCACGATGCTCGTGAGCTCTTCCATGCTTGATGCGGTTTCTTCGAGCGAGCTGGCCTGTTCTTCGGTGCGCTGCGACAGATTGGTGTTGCCCGCTGCGATCTGCTGCGTGGCGGAGGCGATCGACTCGCTGCCGCGACGCACCGTCACCACGGTCTCCTTCAGCTTGGCTTGCATCTGTTGCAGGCCTTCCATCAGCAGGCCCATCTCGTCACGCGAGTGGATGCGGACGTCGGTGGTCAGGTTGCCGCCCGAGATCTCATGGAAGTGCACCAGCATCTCTGCGAGCGGGCGCGAGATCGCGCGCGACAGCACCAGGTAGCAGGCGGCAGCCAGCGCGATGCCCACGGCGATCACAATGATGAACGCCCACACCAGGCCGTCGAAGAACGACTGCGCCTTACCGTAGGACGAAGCGGCCACCTCAGCTTGAATAGCGCTCAGCCGATCGGCCTTGATGGCGTACGGGACGAACAGTTCGTACAGCTTGTCGAGCACCAGCGGGCGCGCGGTAGCGTAGTCGTGGCGGTCGAACGCCGCCAGAGTCGGCTTCAGACCATCGCTGAAGAACGCATCGCGCAGGCGCTTGGCCTCGCCAGCGGTCTGCTCTTCCTCGGGCGTAGCAAACGGCAGGGCGCTGTAGGCATTCCAACCGTCGTCGCTGGCCTTGACCTGTTCGCGGGCGGCCTTCACCAAGTCGGCGATCTTCGCGTCGTCCGTTTCATAGACGGCCCGATCCAACGCCGTACGGACTTGCACCAGCCTCGAAATGGCCTGACCCAGCGCACGTGTGGATGCGAGCTGATTCGAATAGGTTTCCTTTAGCGCGTTGTTGGAACGCATGTTGCCGTACAACCCCAGCGCGCCGACGCCCGCCAGAAATACAGCCAAAACAAACAGGACCAGCGCCAGCCGGGCCTTGATGGCGAGCGTCTTCATATCTGCCGTGGATTTTGCTAAGAACAAAACGTCGCGACCCCAGACGGGGCGCCGAATTTAGCGAAACTAACGACAGGTACTCAGCGTTCTTTAATCAATATGTCCGGGTTTGCACTGAATATACGGCGCGTACCGCACTTAGTTAAACGCGCTTCACACGCTGCGCGTCCATGCGTTCAACGGGTGAAACATTCGCTGCTTTCACGCTCATTGCCCGGCGTGCGGCAAATCCATCGACGCCAGCACATCCTTGATGTGCTGCGCGGCCTGCTGGGCATTCTGCGCGGCGGGCACGGGCGGCTGTTGATCGGTCGACAGATTGCGCACGTGGTCATCAATGCTGATGCCGGTGCCAAGTGGCGCGAGCATCGCCGCCGATTCGTGCATGGCCCATTGGAAGTCATTGAGCGGCGCGTTGCGGGCTGCCTGCAAACCGGCGGGGTTCGCTGCCATGGCGCGGGCGGCGACTGGGTCGCGGTTGTCATCGGGCGCGCTCAATTCCAGCACCTGACCCAGGTTGGGCGCACTGGCATCGCGGGCGGTGAGCGGCGTCTGGATGTTGTAGCGCATGCGCAGCGTCTTGATGATCGCGGTGTGGTCGTACGGCTGCGCCACGGTCGAGCGAAAGATGGTGCCTTTGGGAATCCACGGTGACACCACCACCGCCGGCACGCGCACGCCCAGCCGGTCGAACGCGAAAAGCTGCCCGGGTTGCGGCGGGCTGGGCGGCACCACGGCGGGCGGCGGCACGTGGTCGAAACAGCCACCGTGCTCGTCGAAGGTGATGACGAGCATGGTCTGATGCCACTGCGGCGAACTGCGCAGCGCGTTGTACACCTGCGCGACGAGTGCATCGCCGTAGCCGACGTCGTGCGGCGGATGCATATCGTTGGGCCAATCCAGATCGGCAAAGTAGCGGGGCTCGATAAAGCTGTACGAGGGCAGCTTGCCGCTGGACGCATCGTCGAGAAAATCATCAAACAGGTGGAAGTGGTCCAGATGCAGCCACAGCCGCGTGAGCGTGAGCGACTGCGCGAAGTCGTGGTAATAGACTGCCCAATCGTCGGGCGCCGCGCCGTCGAGCACATTGAACAGCGTCGGCATGAGATACGGAAAGTGCACCGGCGAGTTGTTCGGATAACCGTGCGCGGAACCGGTGTGCACAAAGAACCGGTTGGGCCACGTCTGGCACGGCGCCGAGGCAAACCACGCATCGCACACGGCATAGTTACGCGCCAGCGTGCTGAGTGCAGGCACCTGGTCCGACGTGAAGAAATGCATGATGTCGCGCGGGTCGCCACCGTTCTTGGCGTAGTTGGTGGTGAAACCCTGCATGGTCGGTGTTTGGCCGAGCGGCATCTGCTGACCGAAGAGCTGCTGGTTGATGTCGGTGAACAGCTCGCCCGGGTCGGGATTGGGCAGCGTCATCACGTTGGGCGGCGCGGGCGTCGTCCACACGCGGATCGGCTGACCGCCGCCGTCGGGATTGGTCTCTTCGCCCGACAGGCCGTCGAACTCCGCGCTCTTTGCATACAGCGTGCCGAACAGGTTGTCGAATGACCGGTTCTCCAACATCAGCACAACTACGTGCTCGATTGCATCCAGGCCTGGCATGGTGGCCCCCTCGTTTCGTTTTCGTTGCTTCGTCTTGCGGGCCCGCGCGGGGCGGCGCCCTGCGGGTCACTATAGGAAGAAACGAGGGGGATTGGCGTGGCGCGCGCCTACCGACGGTCCGCCGGCAGCACACGCCAAGCAATCAGCGCGCTGCCCGCCGTCACCAGCCACACCACGGGCCATGACGACCACGCCAGCACCTGCGGCAGGCACAGCGATGTGAGCCCGAGCGCCGCAAACGCGCCCGTGTTGCCCAGACCCAGCGCCGTGCCAGCACGCTGCGCACCGGCCAAGGTGGCCAGTTCGGTATAGCCCACGCCATGCCACGCCGATACGCAGATGCCGCCCGCCACCACGGCTGCCACCAGCGCAACGCGCATGACCGACAGATCAATCGACAGCGCCGACGTCATCCACGCCACGCCGGCCAGCAACGCGAACAGCACGACGCTCAACCGCGCGCAGGTAAGCAGATAGGCGCGGCGATTGCCGTGACGGTCGGTCCAGCGGCCGCTCCACACGCGCATGACGGCCGCCCCGCCCTGCACCGCTGCCATGGTCAGGCTGAGCGTGAGCACATTGGCGTGCGCAAAGTCGCGCAGGAACACCGTGGCAAAAGCGACGACCGCGCCTTGCGGTACGCACAGCAGCCCAATGGCCAAGGCCATGCGCAACAGCGTCGGATCGCGCAGCGGCCCCGTGCCGCCAGGCGCCGCAGTGTGTGCTGCCACATTCACCGTATCCGGCGCGTCATGCACCCACAGCCACGTCAGCGCCGCAGTCAACGCACACGCCAGCGCCAGCACGCCATACACGGCGGCAAACCCGGCGTGCGCGGCCAGGCTCGGCAGCACCAGCGCGCCAATGCCGCCGCCCAGCGGTACGGCGGTCTGGCGGATGCTCATGGCAAGCCCCCGCTCGCCTTCGCGAAACCAGCCCATGACGGCACGCCCGCTTGATCCGTTCACGCTGCCACCCAAGAGGCCGACGCTCAGCATGCCGCCCACCAGCCACGCCAGCGGCGGCACGTGGCCATGCAGCGGTGCCACGCAACATGCCATCACGAACAGCGCCAGCGCGGTTAGCCCAAGCCCGGCCAGCAGCACAGTGCGGTCGCCCCAGCGGTCGGTCAGCAAGCCCCACGGCAACTCGCTGATGGCAATGCCCAGCCCCAGCGCGCCCAGCGCCACGCCCAGTTCGGCATTGCCCAGGTGATACGCCGAGCGAATAAACACGGCAGTCGTCGGGATGCCCGAAAACGCCGCCGAAAAACTCGCATTGGCCGCCACCCCCACGCCCAGCACCTTCCAGCGGTGATGGCGCGACATGGGCGTCGAAGTGGCCGGTAAGCACATCGCGGTTGTCATGATCGTTTCTCCAGAAATGCGTTTGACAGCAGCAGTCTGGCGGAGCAACATCAGGCCTAAATGACGTTAATCCCTCATTTCAAGACATCATGCGCAGAATCGGCTTTTTGGTGTTTCCGGGCTGCAGCCTGCTCGATTTCACTGGCCCGCTGACGGCCTTTGACGTGGCGAACCGGCTCGCGCCGCAGCCGGCATATCGCATCGACGTGCTGTCCGAAAGCGGCACGCTGGTGCAGAGCGCGCCCGGCCTCGTCATGCAGACGCGGGGCCTGGACGATCCGGTCTTCGATACGTTGATCATCTCGGGCGGCAACGGCCCGCGCGAAGACGCGTTCTCGCCCCGGCTGATCACCTTCGTGCGGGAAGCGGCGGAGCATTCACGGCGCATGACGAGCGTGTGCTCCGGCGCCTTTGCGCTGGCGGCGGCGGGCCTGCTCGATGGCCGCCGCGCAACCACGCATTGGCGTATGGCGGCACTGTTGCAGCGGCGCTATCCGCGCGTGCAGGTGCAGAGCGATCACATCTTCATCCACGACGGGCCGGTCTGGACGTCGGCCGGCATCTCGTCGGGCATCGACTTGGCGCTGGCGCTCATTGAGGAAGACCTGGGCGTCGACGTATCGCGCGCCGTGGCCCGCGAGCTGGTGGTCTACCACCGGCGGCCCGGCGGGCAATCGCAGTTCTCGACCTTGCTGGAGCTGGACCCGGCATCGAGCCGTATTGCACGTGCGCTGGGCTATGCGCGCGAACACCTGCATGAAGCGCTGGACGTCGACCGCCTGGCCGAAGTCGCCCACCTGAGCCGCCGGCAGTTCGACCGCGCCTTTGTGGCCGAGACCGGCCAGACGCCGGCCAAGGCCATCGAAAAGCTCCGTGCAGAAATCGCCCGGCCGCGCGTGGAAGCCGGTGATGAATCGCTGGAACAGGTCGCGCGCGCCGTGGGCTTTGCCGATCCGGAACGCATGCGGCGCGCGTTCATCCGCGTGTTCGGGCAGCCGCCGCAATCGGTGCGGCGCTCCGGGCGGTCAGGGCACACACGGCTGGTGGCCTAACACGCCGCGCCAATGCATCCGCTACCCTGGCGCACCTGAAATCCGTAGCCTCGAATTCGCACCGATGTCCGACAATCAAGACCTGCCCCTGCTCTACAGCTATCGCCGCTGCCCCTACGCCATGCGTGCGCGCCTGGCGATGCTGCAGGCCAATCGACGCTTCCAGACGTTTGAGATCGTCATGCGCGACAAGCCTGCCGAACTGCTGGCGCTGTCTCCCAAGGGCACCGTTCCTGTCTTGCATCTGACAGACGGCGGCGTGCTGGAAGAGAGCCTCGACATCATGCGCTGGGCCTTCGAGGCAAACGACACGGATGGCTGGTGGCGCCGGGCGCAATCCGACGACAACCTCGCCCTGCTGCGCACCAACGACGGCGAGTTCAAACGCCAGCTCGATCGCTACAAATATCCCGACCGCTATCCGCTGGAGGCCAAGCCGCGCGAGACGGCCCGTGCCCTGGCAACAGAAACCCTGCTGATACCGCTGGAATCACGCTTGCTGGATCAACGCTATCTTGGCGGCTCGACGCCGTGCGCGACCGATCTGGCGATCTTCCCGTTCGTGCGGCAGTTTGCAGCGGTGGAGCCGGACTGGTTTGCCGTTCAGCCTTTGCCGGCAGTGCAAGCGTGGCTTGGCGAGTGGCTCGGCAGTCGCCTGTTCGAGGTCTGCATGACGAAGCAGCCCGTGCAGGCCGTTGCCGTGTTTCCGGAGTATCAGCATCCCAATTGATCAACTGATCGACTGATCCATCGATGGAGGCGTGTGTGCAATGAATGAACCACAAACTGCATCCCACGACAGCACAGCAGCGCGCGTCGCGTTGTGGCGCGCCTTGCATGTGCACAGCGATGCACCGCCGCACGTGCTGGAAGACGAGGTGGGCTTGAAGTTGCTGGCCCCGGAACCCGGCTGGCAACAACGCGGCGACATGGATCCGCAGTTCACGCGTCCGTTTCGCGCGTCCATCGTGGCGCGCGCACGCTTTATCGAAGACCTCGTCATCGAGCAAGCAGGCCGCGGCTTGAGCCAGTACGTGATTCTCGGGGCGGGGCTGGACAGCTTTGCGCAGCGCCGGCCCGATGTGGCGGCAGGCATGACGATATTTGAGGTCGATCAGCCGGGCCCGCAGGCCTGGAAACGTCAGCGCCTGGAAGAACTCGGCTTTGGCGTTCCACAGTGGCTGCGCTTCGTGCCGGTGGATTTTGAGGCGCGCGAATCCTGGCAGGATGCGCTGGTCGCGGCCGGATTTGATGCGAGCAGGCCGGCCATTGTGGTGTCCACGGGCGTGAGCATGTATCTGTCGAAGGAAGCCAACGCGGCCACGCTGCGGCAGGTGGCGTCGCTTGCGACGGGCTCGATGCTGGCGATGACGTTCCTGCTGCCGCTGGAGATGGCGGACCCGGACGTCCGGCCCGGCCTTGAGATGGCGGAGAAAGGTGCACGCGCGAGCGGCACGCCGTTCATCAGCTTCTTCACGCCGCCCGAAATACTCGCACTGGCCCGCGAAAGCGGCTTTCGCGATGCCCAGCACATTTCAGCAGACATGTTGACGGGGCGCTATTTCTCCGGCCGCGCCGATGGGCTGCGCCCGCCGCGCAATGCCGAAGAGCTGCTGGTGGCGACGGTCTAGCCGCGCACGCGTCTACCGCTCGCGCAGCGGCCCGGGCAGTGCCTTCAGGCCAATCCACAGCACACCGATGACCACGTTGACTGGCACGCTCAACGCGCTGGGCACGTAGAACAGTACCGACAGGCCCGGCGTGTTGAGCCCCAGTTCCAACACGCCGCCCAGTGCGTAGAAAAGCAACCCGCACCAGAGCCAGCGACGCATGTAAGCGAGCAACCAGTGCGCGTGCGCCTGGTTGAAACGCCACGCGGCAGACCGTTCGAACAGGTTGCCGCGGCTGGCATCTTTGAACAGCCAGCCGAAGAAGAAGTAGCGGTACAGCAGCGTGCGAAAGGCGAGCTCTTGCATGATGGCTCCCTCGGCCAAACCAGCCTTCAAGCGAGCAAGTTTGGCTCCAAAATCGCGCGGGCGCCATGCCCTGCAGCGTCGGGTTGATCATGAAGCACCCGGCCGTGCCGCCCCGCCTTTCAGCTCGCCAGCTTCTTGAAGGTCTCCAGCACTGCGTCGCCCTTGAACGGCTTGACGATCCAGCCCTTTACCCCGGCGGCCTTGCCGCGGTCTTTCATGGCAGGGCTGCTTTCGGTGGTGAGCATGATGACGTTGACCGTCTTGTTGCCCAGCTCGCCTCGCACCTTTTCAACCATGGTCAGGCCGTCCATGTTGGGCATGTTCACATCGCTGATGACGAGTCTGACGCCGGGGTTGGCCTTGATCTTGGCCAGGCCGTCCTTGCCGTCCACGGCGGTGTCCACCGCCAGACCGTGCTTCTTCAGAAAGCCGGCCACCTCATCGCGGACGGTGCTCGAATCGTCGACAACCAGAATCTTGCTCATGACGCTTTCCTCGTTCTCAATCTTTCCAATCAAAACAATTCCAACTCACCGCCGGATTCCACTTCGTCGCTCACATCGGCCACGAAGTCCAGCGGGGCATGGGCACACACGCACACGGTGGCATCCACGCGCACCGTGTCGTTGATGGTGACTGCGTAGGCGGCCACGTAACCGGGCTTGAGCACGTCCAGATACGGCAGGCAGCGTGCGCTCACCACATAAGGCGTGGACATGCCAAGGTCGGGAAACACCTGCAGCAGTTCCTGGTTCAGCGCGCCGCAGCACAGGTTGCCGATTTCCAGGCGCGCTTCTTCAAAAGAACGCCCCGTACCTTCACCAGTGAAATAGGCGCGCGCGGCGTCGGAGTCATCAAAGCGCAGCACCAGCAGCAGGCGGAAGGCGATGGACGAGATGGTGAGGATCAAGGCCTCCTCACCGCTCACGGTGTCGCCTTCGGCTGCGGTGCCGATATGGCACAGGTCTTCCGCCTGCCGCGCAAGCCGCGTACGTACGGCCTTGCGGAAGATGCGATCGAAACTGTCTTGTGCGTTGCTGCGGATCACGTCGGGCCTGCCTAGTGAAGCTGGTGTTGAAACTGGCTGGCCAGCGCCTCGACGCTCGACAGCGACGCTGTGATCATCTTGCCGCCCGCCTGGATGTCCTGGAACGTGGCGGTTGTCGTCAGATCGTTCAGGTGCAGGCTGTTGCGGTAGCTCTTCGACAGTTCTTCCGAACGCGCAGCCAACGCGCGCACTTCGCTGGCCACCACGGCAAAACCCCGGCCCGCCGTGCCCGCACGCGCCGCCTCGATGGATGCATTGAGCGAGACGATCACGACATGCCGCACGATGGATTGCAGCTCCTGGTTCTTCGCGTGCATATCGTGGTTCTGCTCCATGAGCGAGATCATCTGCTCATGCCAGCGCTCGAACGTCAGCGCCAGGCCGCGCAGGCGCGCCGCTTCTTCGGCAATCTTCGCGGCGCGGCTCGCCCACTGTTCCTTCGCTGCCGTGGCCGACTGCAGTTCGGTACGCAGTTGCTCGATGACTTCCAGCTGATCGGCAGCGGCATCACGCATCTGGGCAACGGTGGTTTCCAGCGCGACAACTTCGCGCCCGCCCGTCTCCACCAGCGCGGCGTGCCTCGCAAGATCAGCCGACAGATCGGCGACACGGCGATCGGCCTCGCCCAAGGTGCGCGCCATCGCATTCACTTTCCGTTGCCCGATCAGCCACACCAGCACACCAGCCACGGAGCCGCCGGTGATGACGGCCAGAACAATCGCCCCCATCACGATGCTTCCTTATCCAGATCCATGCGCACTGCCTGTTGCGCGCCGAGCGCAGCGTTCACGCTGTCGACCGCAAGCCGTTCAGGCAGACACACCACCGTCTGGAACTGGCGAAACGCGGCACCCTTGTTGTCATCGGTAAAGCGCAGTTCGATGCTGCCATGTTCACGCTTGAGGAACTCCAGCACGGCGTCCATGCCGACCCCGCGTCCGGACACTTCTGTCACCTTGTCGGCGGTCGAGAAGCCGGGGCGGAAGATGCACTGCGCGATGTCTTCGTCGCTGGCGTGTTGGTCTGCGCCGATCCAGCCGCGCTCAATGGCGATGCTGCGGATGCGGTCGAGCGCAAGACCTCGGCCGTCGTCGCACAGCGTGATCTGGAGCATGCCCTGGTCAACGCCCACGTCGATGTCGATCGTGCCGGCAGACGGCTTGCCGTGCGCCAGGCGTTCGGCGGCGGGTTCGATGCCGTGGTCGATGGAGTTGCGCAGCAGGTGCATGAACACGTTCTGCAGGATGCCGCGCGCCTCGCTGCGCACGCGGTAGCCGTTGTCGTCGATGCGCACGGCCACAGGCTCCTTGCCCAGTTCCTGCGCCAGCGACGGCAGCGATTGCAGCGCGCCGGACAACAGCGCGTCCACCGTCTCGCTGCCCAGGAGGCGCAGCTGCTCATAAATGGAATCGCGCATCGCAACCAGTTCGTGCAGGTTGCCTGGGTTGGCAGACTCCAGCAGGCGCAGGCTTTCCTGAATGCGTGCCATCACATCGGGGGCCTGCATGGTATTGCCCGGTGCCGTATCGCCCTTGCGGCCCAGCTTGACCTCATTGATGCGGGCGTAGTTCTCGATGGCCTCGCGCACGCGCGTCAGCTCTTCCATCAGCCAGTCCTGATCCCACGTGTGTTCGGTGTCAGGTTCGCGCAGCGCGTGGTAGGTCTGCTCGGTCTCGTGCACCACGTTGGTCAGATGCTGCAGGTTGTACGTGCGCGCATTACCCTTGATGGTGTGCATGTTGCGGAACAGCGCCGCAATGGCCGCGCTGTCCGCCTGCGAATACTGACGGATGATCCGCTCGTTCTCGTGCACAAAGGTCGTGGAGCTGTCGATGAAGTGCTGGAACTTCTCCTGGCTCACCGCCAGGATCTCGCCAATCATCTCCAGGTTGCGGCGCTGCTCGCTGGCCTCGGCGGCCAGCTTGCGCAGTTCGGTCACGTCGCGCACGCACAGCATCAGGCGCAGGATCGTGTCGCTCTCGTCGGTAATGGCCGACCACGACAAATCGAGGGTCTTCACGCGTCCGTCCGGCATGCGCTTTTCCACCTCGCTCGCAAGCAGATGCTGGTTGAACGCGAAGTTGATGATGTCCTGCCCAAGGCAGGCATCGACCGCCGCTTCCACCTGCGACAGCGCATCGGCGCCAAGGCTGGTATCGGCAAAGATCAGCTCCATCAACTTGCGGCCGGCAATCTCCTGCGTCTCGAAAATTGATTCAAGGTAGATCGAATATTCCTCGTGCACCACGCCGCCATCGACCACGGTCAGGATGCCCTGCTGCATGTTCTGCAGCATCGCCTGGATGTCTGCCGTCTTCTGTTTGAGCAGCGCAGCGTTCTCCTGGATCTTCTCGATCATCTGGTTGAACGCGACGACCGAGTGGCCGATCTCGTCCATGCGGCCCACCGGCACACGGCGCGTGAAATCCTGGCTGGTGGCGATCTCGCTCATCTCGGCCTGCATGCGCGTGAGCGGTCGGGTGATCTGACGATACAGCAGCATGCCGACGGCGGTCAGCAGCACGATGGCCACGCTGCTCACCACGCCAATGGTGGTGGCCGTGCTCGCTAGCTTGCCGTTCAGGCCAGCGATGGCCTCGTCTTTCTCACGGTTTTTCTCGATGCGCAGCGTCTCGACAATCTTTTCCAGCACGTCTCGGTAGCTGGCCACGTTGGCAAACAGGAAGGCCTGTGCCAGTTCATCCTTGCCCGCGAGCTTCATGTCGGTGGTCTGCTGGATGGCCTCGACGTAGCTGTCGACGCTTTCCTTGGCCTGTGCAACCAGGCCTTCCTGCGCGTGGCTGTTGGCGCGCTTGGCCTGCACGTCCAACGCCGCCCGCAGCGCCGCTTCCTTGGCTTTCAAGTCCTCCCTGGCCTGCGCGACGATGTTGCCGTCCGGCGCATACACCAGCGCCATCGTCGCAAGCTGGACATCCTTGACGAGCGATACGAGGTCAGCCGACGCCAGCGCGCTCGGCACCACGCCCTCCGTCACCTGGCGGACTTCTGCCGCGCTGCCGCGGGTCTGGTAGACCGCGTATCCGCCGATGGCCGCCAGCGCGGCAAACATCAGCACCACCAGCAATGTAATGCGATGACGAATGGTCATTTGAAATTCTCTCGATTCAGTCACCCCCTGAAAGAAGGGGTGCTTCAATATGTTTTCCTGAACACCGGAGGCGCAATTATTGAAGTCGAAAGATGACCAATCGATGACCGTCGCATCAACCATCCCGGCATTGCGGCATTGAATTCCAGCAGTGCCGGCAGTGCGCCGCATACCCGCGCGGCACTTGGATTCCCGGCGAAATCGTTTGACATCCCCACTCTAGTAGGGGAATTGCACGAAAGCGCTAAAGTTATTTTTCTCACCGCCGTTAACTGAGCGCCGCCTTATTTTCTTTTTTATTTCGCGCATTATTTCTCGCGCTGATTCCATAAGCAGAAAAAAGGCATTTCTCAGTGTCCCGGCGCGCAGCCTGATGGCGTATCTCGCCCACCGTTGCCAAGTGGCTACCGGCCCATGTTCCTGCCAGAATGGTTTGCTTGGGCCCACCACGGAGGCAGACACATGAAGAAGAGCACGCAGGACACCGCCGCACCCGCATCCGAACTGATCGACGCACGCATTGCAGAGCTGGACGACTGGCGCGGCGAGATGCTCGCCCGCCTGCGCGCCGTCATCCGCGCGGCCGACCCCGACGTTGTAGAGGAATGGAAATGGAGCGTGCCCGTGTGGTCGCACCATGGCCTGATCTGCACCGGCGAGGCCTACAAGCAGACGGTGAAGATGACGTTTGCCAAGGGCGCCTCCGTGCCTGACCCTTCCGGCCTGTTCAATTCCAGCCTGGACGGCAACACCCGCCGCGCCATCGATTTCCGTGAGGGCGACAAGGTGAACGAGAAAGCGTTGAAGGCGCTCATCCAGGCAGCCATTGCGGTGAACAAGGCCGGCGCCAAGCGTTGAACAACGCGCAAGCTCGCGCGGGTCGGGCCAGAGCCGTTAACATACGGCCCGCCTGATCAACCAACGGAGCTACCGCAGTGATTCAACCGACCAGTGTATTCAAGGACAACCTCGCCCAGCTGCCCGCCATTGACGGCATCGAACGCATCGATCTGGTCGACGGCCAGGGCGCCGTGGTGGCTGATATCGAAAACAAGCCCGGCAAGCAAGGTTCGGTGGCGGTGTATCACTACCTGCAGCAGACGTTCGGGCAGCTCGACGCCAAGGCCGCCGAGCACGGCCTGGCCGTGTTTGCCGAGCACACCATCGACGCACGCAACCGCCCCGGCGCCCACCCGAATGTGGACCGCCTGCTGGCCATCGCGGCGGGTGAGCCAGCACTGCGCATCAACGTCGTGAAGGCTGGATGACGCATCGGTGATGCACGCCGCAAGTAGCGAGTGAACCACCTGTTCTCTCGCTGCACTGCACACAGCGGCATCTGAAAAGCCGTGCGCGGCGCACGCTGATTGCCAGCCATGGGCACGCGGCGTAGCATGAGGCAGCCCTTCTTCGGGAGCCGCCTCATGCCTGACCAGCACGAAGACAAGGTCCGCCAGCATATGGCGGATGCAGTGGCCCTGGCGCGCGAACGTGCGCCCGATATTGCCGACCTGTTCGAGCCGTTCCTGCGGCACTACTACGGCCTGGCAGACCCCGAAGACGTGATCTCGCGCAGCGTTGCCGACCTCTACGGCGCGGCGATGGCGCACTGGCAACTGGGTCAGAAATTCGTGTCGGGGCAACCGCGCGTTCGGGTCTACAACCCGAGCCTCGAACAGCATGGCTGGTACTGCGGTCACACGGTCGTTGAAATCGTCAACGACGACATGCCGTTCCTGTTCGACTCCGTGACCATGGAGATCAACCGGCAAGGGCTAGCCCTGCATTCCGCCTTCCACCCCGTCTACCGCGTACAGCGCGATCGCGCAGGTATGCGCGTGGCGGTCTCAGCCGGCGGCGGCGTACAGCGCCCGGCGGCCCTTGCGGGCGACATGCCCGACACACCCGCCGATGCGGACAGGGAAACCCACGGCGTTGCCCGCTTCGAATCAACCATCCACATCGAAGTCGATCGGTTCTCCGAGCCGGAACGCCTGCAGACATTGCACGACGGCCTGATGCGAGTGCTGGGCGACGTGCGTGCCACGGTGGAAGACTGGAAGCCCATGCAAACGGCCGCCCAGGCCGCCATCGATGCGCTGGCCGTACGCGCCGCGCAGCCCTCCACCGGTGACGTGGAACGTGCCGAGATCGCAGAGACGCAGGCCTTTCTCACCTGGATGCTTGAGCGGCATTTCACCTTCCTTGGCTATCGTGATTACGAACTGATCACGCAAGACGATGGCCATTACCTGCGCGGCATACCGGGCACCGGCCTGGGCGTGCTGCGGGAAGCGCTGCGCGACACCTCCACGCCGGACACGACGCGCCTGGCACCGGGCGCGGCCAGGTTCATCGACGCGCCCGAGCCCATCTTCCTCACCAAGGCCAATTCGCGGGCAACCGTGCACCGCCCCGGGTATCTCGACTACGTCGGCATCAAGCTGTTTGACGCCGAAGGCCGCGTCTGTGGGCAGCGGCGTTTCCTCGGGATGTACACGTCGAACGTCTACATGGTGCCGGCCGAAGACATTCCGCTGGTGCGCCGCAAGGTGGCCGACGTGATCCGGCGTACGGGCTTCCTTCCCGACGGGCATCTGGCCAAGACGCTGGTCACCATCCTGGAGCAATACCCGCGCGACGAGCTGTTCCAGATGGATGCCGAAGCGCTGCACGACATCGCACTCGGCATCCTGCGGCTGCAAGAGCGCCAGCGCACGCGCCTGTTCGTGCGCCGTGATCCGTTTGACCGTTTCGTGTCGTGCCTCGTGTTCGTGCCGCGCGAGAAATTCAACACCGACCTGCGCGTGCGCATCCAGAGCCTGCTGCAGGCGGCGTATCACGGCACCGCCGTGGAGTTCACGCCGCAATTGTCGGAATCAATGCTCGCGCGCATCCATATCACCGTGCGCACACAGCCGGGCAACGTGCCCGAAGTGGACGTTGCCGAACTCGAAGACCGCATCGTTCAGGCCGCCCGGCGCTGGCAGGACGACCTGGCCGACGCCCTGCTCGAACGCGGCGGCGAAGAGCGCGGCAACCGCCTGCTGCGCCGCTATGCGGGCGCGTTTCCAGCGGGTTTTCGCGAGGACTACGCCGCGCGCCTTGCCGTGCGCGACATCGAACTGATGGAGCCGCTGCTCGGCGCCAATGCGGCGGACAAGGTGCTGACCATGCAGCTTTACCGGCCGCTCGAAGCGCCGCCCGGTGCGCTGCGTTTCAAGATCTACCGCGCCGGCCAGCCGACATCGCTGTCGCACAGCCTGCCGATGCTTGAACACCTGGGCGTGCGCGTCAACGAAGAGCGCCCCTACTGCATCGAACCCGCCGATACCGCCCCCATCTGGATGCACGACTTCGGCATGGAGACCATCGACGGCAGTGAAGTCGATCTGGACGAAGCCCGCGCGCGCTTTGAAGACGCCTTCGCGCGCATCTGGTGCGGCGATCTGGAAAACGACGATCTCAACCGCCTCGTGCTGCAGGCTGGCCTGACTTGGCGCGAGGTGCGCATCCTGCGTGCGTATGCGCGCTACATCCGCCAGATCGGTTCGACCTTCAGCAATACGTATATGGAAAGCGCGCTGAACGGCAATCCGTCGATTGCGCGGGCGCTGGTGCGGCTGTTCCTGGTGCGATTCGACCCCGCCCTTTCCGAGACCGAGCGTTCGCGCGCGAGCGAAACGCTGCGCAAGCAGATCGACGAGGCGCTCGAAGACGTGCCCAACCTGGATGAAGACCGCATCCTGCGGCAGTTCCTGGGCGTGGTGGAAGCCACGCTACGCACGAACTATTTCCAGAGCCTGCCGGACGCCGGGCAGGGTCAGCCCAAGCCCTATCTGTCGTTCAAGTTCGACCCGGCGCGCGTGCCCGGCCTGCCCGAGCCCAAGCCGATGTTCGAAATATGGGTGTATTCGCCGCGCGTGGAAGGTGTGCACCTGCGCGGAGGCAAGGTTGCGCGGGGGGGCTTGCGCTGGTCTGACCGGCGCGAGGATTTCCGTACCGAGGTACTGGGCTTGGTCAAGGCACAGATGGTCAAGAACACGGTCATCGTGCCGGTGGGCTCCAAGGGCGGCTTTGTCGTCAAGCAACCGCCGCCGGCCAGCGACCGCGATGCGTATCTCGCCGAAGGCGTAGCGTGCTACCAGACCTTCCTGCGCGGGTTGCTCGACCTGACCGACAACTACGTCGACGGCCGCGTCGTGCCGCCGCGCGATGTCGTGCGCTATGACGAAGACGATCCCTACCTTGTCGTTGCCGCCGACAAGGGCACGGCCACGTTCTCCGACTACGCCAACGCCATCTCGGCCGAATACGGCTTCTGGCTCGGTGACGCCTTCGCTTCCGGCGGCTCGGTGGGCTACGACCACAAGAAGATGGCCATCACCGCGCGTGGCGCATGGGAATCGGTCAAGCGGCATTTCAGCGAGATGGGCGTCGATACGCAGACGCAGGACTTCACCGTCATGGGCGTGGGCGACATGTCGGGCGATGTGTTCGGCAACGGCATGCTGCTCTCGCGCCATATCCGCCTGCTCGCAGCATTCGACCATCGGCACATCTTTCTCGACCCGTCGCCCGATGCGGCCACGAGCTTTGCTGAGCGCGAGCGCCTGTTCAACCTGCCGCGTTCAAGCTGGGCCGATTACGACCGTTCGCTGATCAGCCCTGGCGGCGGCATATTCCCGCGCACGGTCAAGTCGATCGCGCTCACGCCGGAAGTGCGCGCCATGCTGGATGTGACGGCCACCGAAATGGCGCCGAACGACCTGCTGCACGCCATCCTCAAGGCGCCTGCTGATCTGCTCTACAACGGCGGCATCGGCACCTACATCAAGGCCAGCACCGAAACGCATGCCCAGGTGGGCGACCGGGCCAACGATGGCCTGCGCGTGAACGGCGCCGAGCTGCGCTGCAAGGTCGTGGCAGAAGGCGGCAACCTGGGCTGCACGCAGCTCGGCCGCATCGAGTACGCGCAGCGTGGCGGGCGCATCAACACCGATGCCATCGACAACTCCGCAGGTGTGGATTGCTCCGACCACGAGGTCAACATCAAGATCCTGCTGGGGCTGGTCGTGGCCGATGGCGAGATGACGCTCAAGCAGCGCAACACGCTGCTGGCCGAGATGACCGACGAGGTGGGCGAACTGGTGCTGCGCGACAACTACTTCCAGACGCAGGCGTTGTCACTTGCGCGCACGCGCACGGCGCTTTGGCTCGACCCCGAGGCGCGGCTGATGCGTTATCTGGAGCGTGGCGGGCGCCTGAACCGCGCGATCGAATTCCTGCCCGCCGATGAAGACATCGACGCCCGCCGGGCAAGCGGCGGCGGCCTCACCACGCCCGAGCGCGCCGTGCTGATGGCCTACAGCAAGATGTGGCTGTACGACGTGCTGCTGGGCAGCGATCTGCCCGACCAGCCTTTCGTGGCCGATGGCCTGCCAGACTATTTTCCGAAGCCGCTGCACACGCGTTGCGCTACGTCGATCCCCCGGCACACGCTGCGTCGCGAGATTCTGGCGACGATGCACGCCAACGCGCTCGTCAACCGAGCGGGTGTGACCTTCGTACACCGGATGGCCGAAGAAACCGGCGCAGAGCCGCTTGCCGTGGTGTGGGCAAGCCTCGTTGCACGCGCGGTCTACCGGCTCGACGCGCTCTGGCAACAGGTCGATGCCCTGGATGCCCAGGTGCCGCACGAAACGCAAACTGCCCTGTTCGCGGCGCTCGCACAGTTGCATGAGCGCGCGACGTTGTGGTTCCTGCGGCGACGCGTGGGGGATGTGCCGACCGCGGTCGAGCACTTCCGGTCTGCGGTTGATGCGCTCGCACCCGAGATTGACGCGCTGCAACCGGAGGAATCTGCGCAAGCCGCCGCACAGCAGCGGCAGGTCTTTACCGAAGCCGGTGTGCCGGAGGCACTGGCCCGCGTGGCAACTGGCGTGCCGGCGCGCGTGTCGTTGCTCGACATTGCGGAGGTCGCTACGGCAGGCGGCTGCGATGCGCGGCTCGCCGCACGCGTGTACTTTGCCCTCGACCAGCCACTGGGTTACGGGTGGCTGCAAGGCGGCATTCTCGGCCTACCGACACAAACGCATTGGCAGATGCTGGCGCGCGCGACGCTGCTCGAAGAACTGGGCCAATTGCGGCGTCGGCTCACGCAATCGGTGTTGCAAAATGCGGCCCCTGGCGCGAGCGCCGAAGCCCTCATCGACACATGGCGCGGCACGCGACAGGAAGCGCTGGCGCGCTACAACCGCGTGATTGCCGATCAGGTCGCTGCAGGCTCGGCCGATCTGGCGATGCTGTCGGTGGGCCTCAACGCACTGGCAGAGGTCGACGCTTGACAACGCCGCTATCTGGCACGCGCCAGTGCGGCGTTGACGCGCACTGGCGGCGTGTCGTGCGGGAACGGCGGCTGCACGACGAAGGCATCCACCACACCGGGCTGGAAGAACATGCAGTACGTCGATCCGCCGTACTGGAAGTAGCCGAGCTCCTCGCCCTTGCAAACATGCTGGCCCGGCGTCACGTCGACCATGCACGACGACACCTCCGCCATGCCGATGAACACGCAACCCACGGTGCCCACGGCCGGATCGTCGCAAGCAATGGTGATGACCGCGCGTGCGGCCACGGCCGCACTGTAGCCTTGTGAATCGTTCAGCCCTTCCGGGTCAGCGCCTTCCGATTCCACGCACGAGTAGTACGTGCCGTCTACGTGGAAGGTATCGACGATGGTGCCGGCGACGGGCGCATGCCAGCGGTGGTAGTTGTAGGCGCTCAGGAAGGCCTGGTAAACACTGCCGCCAGAAAACAGCTCGGCGAGGTGGGCCTTGCCCGGTCCGAAGATGTCGCGCAATGAATACGGCTGCGCCTTGATCCAGAACGCGTCTTCATAGCGCGCATCGTGGCTGATGTTGTAGGGGGCGGCCTCGCAAGCGCTGACGATCAACTTGTTGTCGTCCTCGCCCGCTACGGGTCGCATGCCGGCACGAAAGCGGCGCGTAAAGAAGTCATTCCAAGAGGTAAAGCCCCAGTACGGCTGCGACGGATCGCACAAAAACTGCTCCATGCCGATACGCCGTGTCGCTTCGGGGCTGAACCAGCCGTCGGGCTCGCGCGTGTTCAGATAGGCACGCGAATGCGGGCCGCTGAGGAAAGCGCTCCAGCCATTGAGCACCGCCTCGAGCGCATCGTTGAAGCGCCGGTCACGGAACAGCGCATAGCCGGATGGCATGCACATCGGCCAATCGAGCAGTGCATTGAGCGGACAGATCACCAGCGCCTTCTCGCTGAAGCGCGGCGCGCACGTAACGATGTGGTCAATGGCGAGCAGCAGTTCTGCGCTGTCCTTGTAGCCGAGTTCGTATCCGCGCTCCTTCGCTTCGTCGATGGCGCGTGCGAGGTGCATGCGCAATGCGGGCTCGCCATCGATCAGGTTGGCGAGCGCGCGCACAGCAGCCACTGAGGGCGTCTTTGACGGACGAGACAGCGCTTGCGCAACCAGTTCGATGCGGAACGCCGCAAGTTGCGCCTCGCCTTCCGGCAGCCAGTTGCCGAGCCGGCGCCGCCGGTCCAACGGAACATTCGATGCAGCTTCCAAAGTGGTCTCCTCGTCAATGCGGGAGACCAAGCAACGTGCGTTCCACATGGGCGCAGTGGCATTCGGGTTGCTTTGTCGTTGTTGTTCTCATCTGCCTGCCCATGAAGAAACCTCCTCCCGCTTCCCCGCCCGCCAGCGACGAGACCGACCCCGACCAACAGCCGGATTCGCTCGACGCGTGCCGCCGCTGCGATCTCTGGCGGCACGCCACGCAAGCCGTACCCGGCGAGGGCAAGCGGCGCGCTCGCATCATGCTTGTTGGCGAGCAGCCCGGTGACGGCGAAGACCTGGCCGGCAAGCCGTTTGTGGGTCCTGCGGGGAAGCTGCTCGACCGTGCACTGGAAGACGCCGGCATCCCGCGGGACGAGGTGTTCATTACCAACGCGGTGAAGCACTTCAAATGGGAACTGCGCGGCAAGCGTCGCCTGCACAAAACGCCGGGGCAGCGCGAGGTGCAAGCCTGCATGTACTGGCTGGAGCGCGAGCTACAGCAGGAAGCGCCGGCGGTAGTGGTGGCGTTGGGCGCGACCGCGTTGAAGGCGTTGCTCGACGATGCACATGCGCGCCTGCAAGAGCATTTCAACAAGCCGGTGCGCCATGAAGGCCGTACGGTGTTGGCGACATGGCACCCGTCATACGCACTGCGCGCCCCAGAGCCGGCGGCGCGTGAGAGCGCCTATCTCGACATCGTGACCGCACTCAAACATGCGCGGCGGCTTGCTGCCGGCAAGTAGCTGCACGGGCGCGCGAGTTGCGTCCGCGGAACCGACACTGACACTTCACCGGAGCCGATGATGATTTGCACCCAATATGCCGCACGCACGTTCTGCGCAGTGGCGGCAATGTTTGTTGCCCTGGGCAGCGGCACCGCATTCGCACAAGCAACAGGCGCACAGTCCGGCAGCAGCGATAACGCACCCGCAGCCCATGCAAACAGCACCACCGCGACGGGCACCACAAGCCGCACCGATCGCCCCACCGGGCGTGACGCGACGCGCAACCGCACTCGCACCGACAGCGCCAACCCTTCCGGCGAATACGTGCCGCGAACCGGTTCCACTTCGCATCAGGACAAAAACGGCAACGTGGTCAAGGACAAATCAACTGGCGGCAGCCCGCAGGGTCGCGAGCGTCCGCCCGCGACCCCGCCGAACAATTCCGGCAACTCACCCTTGAAGCAACACGACCCGACTCGTGCGCATTCAGGAGCACCCCATGAACAATGAAAATCCCATCCCCGGCACGCCTCCTGCGCCCGTCGCGCCCGGCGACGAAGCGGCGCCCGGGGCACCCAGCAGCGGCGAGGCGGTCTGCCCGGTGTGCAACGGCACGGGTCAGCGCGACGATGGCAGCCCCTGCCCCATGTGCGAGGGCAGCGGCAAGATCATTCAGGGGATTGGTGGGGGCTGATGGTCCCCGCCTTCTGCGCTTGCCGCCGGGCGGGGACGTAACGGTCGGGCGACCGTATCCATCTGGATGACGCCCAATTCTCTGGTGTTGCCATATGCGCCCAGTCGGGCACTCAGGTCGGGGCACGCCCGATCAACGATGCTCCATCTCTTCGTGAACGTCGTGTGCATGCGCGCGTGCCTCGTGCTCGCGGTGCCTCAGGGCTTCGCGGTCACGCATGATGTCGCGGTGCTCAGCATGGAGTTCACGGTGCTCTTCGCGGCGCTCCATGTGCCGCTCATGCTCCATGCGCTCGGCACGTTCATGATCCCGGTCTTCCGGACGTGGCGGGGGCATGGGCTGCGCCAGGGCAGCAGTACCGGCAACGGCAAGCAGGGGGGGGTTGGTTTTCATGGGGTGGCTCCTCTTGAACTGTCATGAGTGCCTACCCACCGACGCTCGTGCGTCGAAATTTCAGGATAGGCCTCTGCAGTTCAGCAAGAAGCCCGCCCCTGGCTCCGCAGGCGAGCGCATCGGCGACGCCCGGGCCGTCAACATTGTGTTTCTGTTTGTATTGATCGCAGGCACGTCACTCGCCCCTGGACTCAGGTCCAGGCAACGACTGGCTGCATGCAATGAAGAAAGGTGCGCCTAGTGAGACACAGCCATCAAACGGCGGCCGCTGGTGCGGACGTGTCCGGAAGCCTTGAGCAGGATGTAGCCCTGGAGGGTTACCCGGGCATAGCTATGGTCGGGGCCACGGCGCTCCAGCGTAACGAGCTGTCGCTCGATGAGCGCTTCGACATCGGCGCGATCCAGATCGTCGGATTCAGCGCCGTCGTTGACGAGAAGAAGAACGGCAAATTCATGGGGACTCAGCACAGTTGTCTCCAGCTTGTCTATTGGTCACGGCATGCGACGCGTGACTGGGGTGGGCTTGGTTTTCACTGACACCATGAGCACTGCAAGAGCCGCCAAGAACACCGGGAGAGAGCAACTGGACTTGCAGGAGAAGCCAGCATAGGCACCCTCGCAGCGGCATTCAAGAGGGCAATTCCGTCATCCTTCCAGGTGGCGCTGCGGCCGCATGGGCGATGACGGTGCATCAACCGTTTGCCGTGCTGTATAGCGCACCGGCGGCAACGATTGCGCATCACCGAAAAGTCCGTCCTCCTCCGTTTGCGCTAAATCAATTGCCCAAAAGAACGCGCCCCGGTGACTCACATCACCGGGGCGCTGAGTGCTGCGTTGGGGCGGGCGACCTTACACGTCGTCGGCGACGATGTTGGCACGGCGGCCGAAGCCGTGCAGCGGGTCGATGCGTTCGACGCGTTGGAGTCGCGCATAAGGATCGTCCAGTTGTGCATGCGCACCAAATGCATGGAGCGCGCGATGGCGTTCTGTGGCTCGGTGCGCTGCGTGCACTGCAGCACGGCCGTGCACCACTGCGGTCACGCTGCCGTAATGGCGGGCCATGCCGGGCCGCATCGCGTACGTCTGCACAGGGGATTCGGGCGATTGCGGTTCGACCCAATCGTTGCGGCCCAGACGCCCGCGATAGCCAAAGCGATGGAAGCCCGAGGCCTCGGCCGTCACCGCATCCACGGCCTTCACCACGTCGCGCGGTTGTTGTGCAGGTGCATCAACGCGCGCCAGCGAAGGCTCTTCGCGATCGAGGTTCTCCAGCACGATCGCCTCGCTGACGAGGTGGGCGCCCAGTACCGGCTCTTCCGGGTCGTATTCCGGGCTGCGGGTGAAGGGTGTGGGCGGCGTGGAGGTGCCGACAGGTGCAGGACGGCCCGCCCACTCTTGCCAAGAGCGCACGTGGGTGATATCGCCGTCATCGTCGTGATCGACCACCAGCAGGCGCGTGTTGCGCGGACGCTGCCACGCGGGCTGCTCGGGCTGCTGCCCGTGCAACGCCCCGCGCGAGGCGCGAGCGGAGGCCCCGGCGGATGGAGCCGGCATTGCCGGCGCACGCACGAGCTTGCGGCGAATGGCACGGTCCAGCCGCGACAGGATCATCCACACCACGAGCACCCCGCCCATGCCGGCGATGATGTTGCCGTACATGCGCAGTTGCTCGAATGGCAGGCCGCTGGGGCCCACGCTGCTGATGGAATAGCCCACGTACAGGCCCAGCAGACCCCAGATCGAGATCACGAGCACCGGACGGAAGATGCGGAACCACAGCACATGGTGCAAGGTCCCGACGACACCCTTGTCCGAGAACGACTGTCGGATCGAGTTTCGCGAAACATCAATGACGAGCATGGTCATGGCGAATTCCCCTGTTGTTGTTGGATGCCCCGGTCGGGGCTCGTCCAGCGGGCACGGGCACGCGTACGCTGGAAGGCGACGGCTGGAAAGCCGACCACCGTGGTGACAAGGTTCAGGATCCAGAACGCAACCGGATACCAGACGGTGTCGATGAAGTAGCGCAGGATGTTGTCGTCGTAGCGGCGATCGATAAAGCAGCCGATCAGCAACTGCAGCACGCAGGTGATGAAGAGCAGCGTGCCGTGCCAGCGCGGGAAGGCTTCCATGCGCCATTCCGGCGGCAGGGTGATGAAGAAGCCGAGCACCGACCACGTAATGACGATCAGCATGTTGTACGCCCACACAACCGACAGTGCGTATTCGAAGAAGATCGGCCACATCATCGATTGCCGCAGGCTCACCATGGCCGGCGCGTACTTGATCAACGCCTGGATGCCGCCCTTGGCCCAGCGCAGGCGCTGCTTGTACAGGCCGCGGAACGTCTCGGGCATCAGGATCCACGACAGCGCACGCGGCTCGTAGCGGATCATCCAGCCGCCCACCTGCAGCTTCCAGCTGATGTCGATGTCTTCGGTGAGCATGTCATTGCTCCAGTAGCCGACATCCTCAATGGCGTGCTTGCGGAACATCACGACCACGCCCGACACCGTCAGCAGCCGGCCATAGACCTGCTGCGTGCGCTTGATGAGGCCCACGATCGACGAGAACTCGCCCACCTGCATGCGCCCCAGCAGAGTGGAGCGCGTGCGGATGCGCGGGTTGCCCGTCACTGCGCCAATGGTCGGGTTCTCCATCAGGTGGCGGATCATCCAGGCAATTGCATCCACGTCCAGGATCGAATCGCCATCAATGCACATCAGGTACTCGGCGTCGGTCACCTGCGCGGCGGTGGTGAGGCCAATTGCCTTGCCCTGGTTCGACGACTGGTGGATCACCACCAGCTGCGGGTATTCCGCAGCCAGTTCGTTCAGGCGGTCACCGGTGCGGTCAGAACTGCCGTCGTTCACGGCGATGATGTCGTAGTTCGGATACCGCATGCGTGCGAGGTGGCTGATCACCTCGCGCACATTGGCCTCTTCGTTGTAGCAAGGCACGATGATCGACACCTTGGGATAGCTCTTCACCCCCAGGAGTGCCAGCGGATGCCGTACGTTCTGCGTGCCGCGTTCGAGCAGGAAGTAGTGCAGCAGCCCGCCGATCATCCAGAAATACGACATGAAGAACGGGTAGTAGAAGACAAACCCGGAGATCCAGCGCTTGGCGGTGAGTGCGTCCACCATATCAGCCTCCCGCCTTGTTGGTGTGGGATGGCGCGGCCGCTTCCGTCGTCGCGGGCTTCTTGTCTGCCGCCGCATTCGGCGGCTGGCTCTGCGGCGCAGCGCTGCTGTCGAGCTTCTCAACGCTGGCCTTATTGCCACCGGGCGGCTTGCGGGTCTCGATGTACGTCTTGAGTGACATCACATCGCGCAGCACCTCGGTATCGGGCCGGCCGGCAATGAAGTCGTCCGGGTAATAGCCGTAGTTAAGGGCACCTGCCGAGCGCAGCGCGCGCATCTGATCACGCAGTTCGGTCGTGGGGATTGGCTTGTCCTGATTGCGCCAGTCCACCGCCTGCAGCTCGAAGATGGTCTTCTTCAGGCCATCCTTGTGCTTGGCCACGGCGGCGGTCAGCTTCTTCATCCAATCCTTCGGGTCCTTGGCTTCTTCCATGTACGGCATGGCTTCGAGCGCCACGTAGTCGTACGCCTCCAGGAAGTCGTCATAGTTCTGCGCCGTCCAGGCCTCGGCCTTCGGATCAAGCACCGGCCCCGAAAAGATGTTGCGCGCGGTCAGCATGTCGCGGCCGTTCTGATAGCCCTGCGCCACCGCAATCAGCTCTTTCGAGAACGAGATCAGCGCAGCGGTCTTGGCCTTCGACCACTTCTGCATCAGCTCCGGCGACTGGCGGATCTTGTTGATATCGCCGGGCAGGCCCATGGCCTCGTAAGCCTTGAGCGCGGCGGGGCTGGCATCTTCGTAGTCGTCGAGCACGCCGTCGTCGTGGAACAGCACGCCGTCGATGATCGAGTTCTTGGCCAGGTCCTCATAGATGTCGCGGATCATCTGGCGCGCCTGCGGATCGAACGGCGACAGGCGCGGCGGCTTGACCGTGCCCGGCTTTTGCGGCGCACCCGGCAGCGACTGCACCAGGTGCGTGGCCGCCGGATTGTTGGCCGGCAGCTTGTACGACAGCATCGGCAGCCAGGCGTATACCTCCACCTTTGCACGCGTCTTCAACTGCCACGACACGCGCGAGAACAGGTCCGCACGCATCGGCATGTGCCGGTTCGGGAAGTACACGGCGTCCACGGCGCCGTTGCCCTTCGGATCGGCGAAGGCCTGTAGGTAGACCACACGCGGCGCCAAGTCCTTGATGCGGTCGATCAGCTTGCCGAGGTTGGCTTCCTGCTGCTTCGGGTCTGGGTCGTAGATGTAATCCATGTCGACCTGCACCACGCGCTGCACGGGGTTGATCTCACCGTGGTGCGTCACAGGCTCACGCAGCGAGCGCTCCAGATCACCTGTGTCGGTGTCGTAGCCCATCAGGCTGCGGCGGATGGCGGTGAGCGGCACGTCCGGCGTGTTCGGGCCGGGCTCCAGCGTCAGCATGTACTTCAGGCCCACGTTGGCGGCTTCCTGGTCGAGCATCTGGTTGTGGGCACCATACGGCCACACCACCGTCTGCACCTTGGTGCCAGTGTTCTTCTGGATCAGGTCGATGCTGCGCTGCAGGTCCTCCCGCACGCGCTTGCGGTATTCGTCATCGGTCTCATACCGGCCCAGATTGCGCAGATATTCGTGCGTGGTCGCCGCCGGCATCTCGTTGCCTTGTGGATTGCCCAGCGCGCCGTGGTGCATGTCTGCCGTGTGCGTGGCGAACTCTGCCAGGCCCGAGGCCTGCATCTCGCGGATCTGGTTCCAGTTCATGAAGAAGTCACGCGGCACGATCTGCTTGTCCGACAGCTTGATCTTTGCTCCCGGGGGTGCGTTGGTCCACTCCGTCACCAGACCGAACACGGCGGGAAACCGGAACTGCTTGAGCAGCGGGAAGACCTTCGTGTAGTGGCTTTCATAGCCGTCATCGAACGTCAGCAGGATCGGGCGCTTGGGCAGCGGCTTGCCGCCATGGCGCGCTGCGTCGATCTGCGCGAGCGTGACGGGGTGGTAGCCGTTGGCCTGGATCCAGCTGAACATGTTCGTCAGCATCTTGGTATCGACGGCAAACCCATCGGGCAGCTTTTCGAAACTGGCACGCAGGTTGTCGCGGATGTCGTGAAAGCACAGCACGCGGAACGTCTTGCCGTCGTCCGGATCGGGCTTGGGCAGGAAGTCCACCTGAACGGCGGCGGCAGGTCGAACGGCAGCAAGGAAAGCCAACGTCAGGACGAGCGCCAGTCGCGGTGCCATCCAGGCGAAGAATCGTCGCAATGACGGTTGTCGGAGAGCTTGCATGGGCATCACAGCGGAATGTTGAGGTTCAGGTACAGGAACTTGCGGTTCTCAGGCTGGCCGTCGTAGCTATGGCGACCAAAGCCGATGCCGTAAGACACCTGCGTCTTGCGATTGATTTGCCACACGTGCTCCAGCCGCGCTTCGTACATCGGACTGCTGCCGAACGACTGCTGGTTGTACATGCCGCCTGTCAGGTACACGCGCTGCGTGAACGACTTGTCGGCGTAGCGCCAGGGCGTCCACGACCAGATGGCCGTGGCTTGGCCGCTGTAGTCGCGCGATGGGCTGAAGTAGTTCAGGCCCGTCATCGTGTTGCGGCTGGTATCGGCCCCGAACAACACGCCGATGGTGTGCCGCGGCGAGGTGAACACCTGCTGGTAAAAGTTCGCTGCCACGCGCTGGCGCAGGTTGTCGTCGGTGTAGCGCGACACGCCGTACGTGAGCGATGCGTAGCGCGTTTCGTCCCAGGTGTAGCGAACGTTGCTGCTGACGCTCTTGCCGGTCACGCCCACCTGGTACGCCTTGTAGGGCACTTCCAGGTCATCGTTGGTGACCATGCCCGACACCTTCCAGTGGTCGCTCGGGATCCACGTGGCATCCAGGGTGCCGCCGGTCTTGCCAGCCGCGCCGACGGATTGGTGCACCTCGCCGTTCACCTCGACGCCGGTGTCGAACCACTGCAGGCCCGCGCCGTTGCGCACGCGACTCTCCGATGCGCCGTCAAACTGCGCACGGCCCGCAAAGTTGTGGAAGAACAGCCGATAGTGGTCTGCAAACGGGCCGCTGTAGGCCTTGGTGTCGATACCGTACTCGTTGTTGGCGAACGCCGAATTGCCCTTGTCCGCCGTCGACTGGATGATGAGCTGCGGGCTCTGATAGACGTCCAGATCCTTGCGCAGCGCATGCACTGAGCCGTTCTCCGGAAAGCGTTCGTCCAGCCCGTTGGCGACGTTCTTGGCGGTCTTCAGATCGTCCACCGCCAGCGACGCGCGGCCATAGCCTGCTACCACGCTCAGGTCATCCGGGTGCTCGGCAAGCGCCGTCTTGTACATGTCGCGTGAGCGATACGGCTCGGTCTGCACCATCGCGCCGTCGGCACGTGCGCTGACGAGCGATGCGGCGAACGGCGCTTCGTGCCGCCACTTGTCCAGCTCGGCAATGCCCTGGTGCGTGCGGCCCGTCAGGATCAGGTACTGCGCCTCCAGACGCTTGATGCGCGAGTAATCGGGATTGGGCGTACCGGCTTCGGGCGCCAGTCGCACGTACTCCGGGTTGTCGGCCTTCATCTTGTCGAGCAGCGCGCGAGCCTCTTCAAAGCGGCCGGTGTCGAGCATGGCGTAGAACAGGCCTTCCTGAACGTCGCCGGTTTCGATCTCGCCGGGGCCCGCATCCTTGAGCGCGCGGGCGTAAGCATCGGCGGCCTTGTCGGGCGTATCGAGATACGCATAGGCATCCCCTGCGGCCACACGTGTGTAGGCCGGCACCTTGCCCGTCTGCGACATGGCTTCGTAGCGCTTGACGGCATCTTTCATCCGCCCGCGCGAAGCGAGCGCCACCACTTCGTCCGCCACGATCTGCTGGCGGAACTCTGCGTTTTCCGGCGTATCGGGCACCTTCTTGAGCAGCGCCTCGATTTCGGCCACAGCCTGATCGATGATGACGAAGCGCTCCGGCCCGTTGATGACCTTCAACTGCTGACGCCCCCAGCGGATGCGCTGCGCGGCGGCGGCATGGTCAACGTGCCACGATTCGCTTTCCTTGAACCAGTCCGGATGCTGGCGCAGGTTTTCTTGCGCGAGCGTGGCGGCGCCCTCGCGCGACTCCCGCATGACCTCGTCGTGAAACGCCTGGCGGTCGGTCGGCATCGCGCCTACGGGCGCGTTGTCGGGCGCATTGCCGGCGGCGTGGGTGGCCGCTGCATTGGCCGCTTCCGGCGACACCTGCAGCGGTTCGAGCGCGCCGGGCCCTTGAGCGCTCGGGCCTGAAGGCATGGCCGGGGCCTGTGCAGCCGTATCCGGTGCAGGAGCGCCCGGCGGCAGGATCACCGTGGGCGACGGTGATGCGGGCCGCGGTGCGGGCGGCGCCGCCTCAACAGCAGGTATCGGCGACGTGGCGGCCGGCGCGGTTGCTGCGGGCGATGTCGTGACGGACGAATCTGCGGGCGGCACCGCCGGTTGCGCAACGAGCAGCGTGTTGGCCGGAGACGCCGGCACGTCGTCACCGCCGGCGATGACGGTCGTGGATGCAAACGTGGCCGGGCCCTTGGCGGCGGCGGCGGTCAGTTGCGAATCGATCAAGCGGCGCGTGGCCGCGTTGGAAGCATCGTCGGTCGCGGCGTGCGCGATCATCGGCACCGTGCCGACCACCACAACGGTGGCGGCGGCAATAGCGCAGCGGCGGGGATGCCATGCCGCGGCCGCGCTGGTGCGCTCGGCCGGCAGGCTCCAGGAGAGTGGCTCGTGGGTTGTCATTGTTGTCATGTCCAGTGGGCGGCGCGTGCGGGCGCACGCCATCCGCGTTGCACGAAGAGCTGACCGGGCTGAGTCAGCCGAGGCGGGCCGTACCGTTGGCGGCGCGCACCGGGGCGCGCATCGGCTTGGCAGGCGTCACGCCCCCAAAGGCTCGCGTCATGGCAGCCCAGCGCGATTCGGCGCCCAGTTCAGCGCCCGATGCGGTCACCGACGTGGTGGTCCGGTCGGACGCCCCCGGCTGGGGGGATGAAGACGCCATCACCGCGTCTCGGGCCGGTGCACTGGGCTGGAGCGGGTGCGTTGTGCGTGCGGCGGTCTGCACGAACACGTCTGCATCTTGCGCATCTCCAGACACCTGGACCGATGTCTGTGCGGATGCAACGTTGGTCGTGGCGGCAGCCCCGCCCTGCAGCTCCAGTGGAATACCCACGCGCATGGCGGCGTACACCGCTTCGCTCTTGTTGCGCACGTTCAGGCGTCGATACAGCGTGCACGCGTGCGTTTTGACGGTGGCTTCCGAAATGCCCAGCAGGCGGCCGACACCCTTGACGGAATGGCCGCGCGACAGCAGTACCAGCACTTCGTACTGCCGCAGAGACACATTCAGCCGCTGCGCCGCTTCCGACGCATCCAGCGAGAGCATCGGCATGGCGGCATTGGCCGCACGCGGTATCAGGGCCGGATACGACTGGCCGCCGGCCAGCACGAGCCGCAGCGTGGCCAGCAAGACTTCCGGCGATTGCGATTTGGCGCAGTAGGCGTCTACACCGCACGTCATGGCGACGTGCGCTTCTTCAGCAGAGAGGCTGGCGGCCAGCAGCACCACGCGGCTGGCCTCGCTGGCGGCGATCGCCTCGCGCAATTGGGCAGCGAATTCACCGGCGTTGACCGGGCCGTCGGCCTCGTCCAGCCCGATGACGAGCAGATCGGCTCGCTCATCGAACGCGTGCAGTTCGCCAGGGATGCCCGCAGGCAATGCCGGGGCGACGACCTCCAGGCCGAGGGTGGGATGCGCGAGCAACTGCGCAAGTCCGGCCCGTAGCAACGGATGATTCTCCAGCAGGACTGCTTTCATGGTTTCCTCGTTTTCTTGTGAAGCGATTCCGGTCAGGCGCGCACAAGCCAGCCGCTGCGGGCGAGCACGCATATGACCGTCGAAACCCCGGGACCGTCCGAGAGAAAGCGCCCTGCCGCCAGCTATGCGCCGGCTCTGGAGAAGCGAAGTGCGAATGCCGTGTGGACCGTGGGGCCGTGGGGACCAATCCGGTTCCGGATTCGCTTTATTGGAAAAACCTGTTCTGCAGGTGGCGGAACTGCCTTGCACATGCAGAGTGACCGCACGACATAGAGCAAGCATCGGGCCACCTCCGTGCAGCGCAACATCTGCTTACACTTGCGGCACAAATGGTGACGAGCAGAAGGCGGGCAAAACCCGCTGTGGCAAAGGATTGGCGGGCCGCGATATCGGTTGGTGCGATGCCGCAAATTCACTTCATTTCTGTAACGATTCAGTTACGAATTCGCGACGTGTGACGACCGACCCGATCATGCCGCCGGTTGTCCACTGAACGTTTTTACAACCTGTTTTAAAACTTACCGAGCGAGCGCGGCAGGCGCCACATTGCCGGCACGGCCGGCAGCGGATAGATGACCGATACGCCCCTTCAGGGCTTATGGCGCATGGCAAAAAGGAAGAGGCTGTCGATGGCGCCCACCATGAAGATGATGCCCGCAGCCATATGCAGCATCCAGGCGCCGTCAGCAAACGGCAGTTGAATCGACGTGTGCGGAATGACCCCCACCGCGCCCGCCGCCACCGACATGCGCAGTACCGGCATCCACCATGTGCGCTTGGCGGGCTGCGGATCGTCGCGATGACGCGGCGCGGGGTCGGGCGTCGAAGAAGACATGCGGCAGGGACGAGAAGTGATGGCCATGCTGCATTGTTGAACACAACCGATCGAAGCGAAACACAAAACAGCGCCCTGCAATGCCCGCAATTCCCCTAACTGAAGCTGCCTAGGCTGGATGTGCAGCCAGGTGGGCAAGGTTCTGCAGCATGTCGGTCGTCATCTCCGCCACACCGTATTCGGGCTTCCAGCCCCAGTCGCGCCGGGCGACCGAATCGTCGATGGAGTTCGGCCAGCTGGCCGCAATCGCCTGGCGGAAATCCGGCGCATACGCCACCTCGAACGACGGACGATGCCGGCGGATCTCGGCCGCCAGCTGCTCCGGCGTAAAGCTCACGCCTGCCAGGTTGTAGCTGCCGCGCTGGGTGATGCGCTCGGCCGGGGCCTCCATCAACTCGATGGTGGCGCGCACGGCGTCTGGCATGTACATCATGGGAAGCGCCTCGTCGTGATCAAGGAAGCACGTATAGCGCTCGCCCTTCACGGCCGAATGGAAGATGTCGATGGCGTAGTCGGTCGTGCCGCCGCCCGGTGCGGTCTTGTACGAGATCAGCCCCGGATAGCGCAGGCTGCGCACATCCACGCCGTGATGCTCGAAATACCAGCGGCACCAGCCCTCGCCGGCCAGCTTGGAAATGCCGTAGACGGTCTTGGGCTCCATGATCGTGCTCTGCGGCGTGTTGTCCGCAGGCGTGGTGGGCCCGAACGCGGCAATCGAGCTGGGCCAGAAGATGCGCTCAAGCTGATGATTGCGCGCGGCCTCCAGCACATTCAGCAGGCCATTCATGTTGAGCGCCCAGCCCCACGTGGGCGACTGCTCTGCCGCAGCCGACAGCGCCGCCGCCAGGTGATAAATCTGCGTGATGCCGTGGCGCTCGATGATCTCGCGCAACTGGCCGCGATCGGTCACATCCAACGTTTCGTGGCGAATCTGCGGGTGGCGGCCACGGGGCACCATGTCGCTGGTCACGACGTTGCCAGTGCCGTAGCGCTCGGCCAGCGCGGCGGCCAGCTCCGTCCCCAATTGCCCGTTGGCGCCGATGATGAGGATGCGCGGCGCCGTTCCAAAATTCGCGCTGGTGCCGGTGCTCATCAGATGATCCCCAGTTCCTTGCCGGCGGTTTCAAACGCCTTGAGCGCCGCATCGAGTTGCGCGCGCTCGTGCACGGCGCTGATCTGCACGCGGATGCGCGCCTGCCCCTTGGGCACCACCGGGTAGAAGAAACCAACCACGTAGACGCCCAACTCCAGCAGGCGTTTGGACAATGCCTGCGCCTTCTGTGCGTCGTACACCATGATCGGCACGATGGGATGGTCGCCCGGCTTGATATCGAAGCCCAGTTCGACGATCTTGCGGCGGAAATACAGCGCGCTGTCTTCAAGCTTGTCGCGCAGTGCGGTGTCGGCTTCCAGCAGATCGAGCACCTTGATGGAGGCCCCGACAATGGACGGCGCCACTGTGTTCGAGAACAGATACGGCCGCGAGCGCTGGCGCAGCAGCGCCACCACTTCCTTGCGCGCGCTCGTGAAGCCGCCCGACGCTCCGCCCAGGCCCTTGCCCAGCGTGCCGGTAATGATGTCGATCTTGCCGAACACGCCGCGGTGTTCGTGCGAGCCGCGGCCGCGCTTGCCGAGAAAGCCCGTGGCATGGCATTCGTCAATGCCCAGCAGCGCACCGAACTCATCGCAGATGGCACGGATTTCATCCAGCCGCGCGATGGTGCCGTCCATTGAGAACACGCCGTCGGTAAACACAAGCTTGAAGCGTGCGCCCGCCGCATCGGCCGCCTTCAGTTGCGCGCGCAGATCCTCCAGATCGTTGTGCTTGTAGCGATAGCGCTGCGCCTTGCACAGGCGGATGCCATCGATGATGGACGCGTGGTTCAGCTCATCACTGATGACGGCGTCTTCCGCGCCCAGCAGCGTTTCGAACAAACCGCCGTTGGCGTCGAACGCCGAGCCGTAGAGGATCGTGTCTTCCGTGCCGAGAAACTTCGCCAGCCGCGCTTCCAGCGTCTTGTGCAGGTCTTGCGTGCCGCAGATGAAGCGCACCGAGCTCAGGCCAAAGCCATGCGTGTCGAGCGCCTCGTGCGCAGCCTTCAGCACCTCCGGGTGCGACGACAAGCCCAGGTAGTTGTTGGCGCAGAGGTTGATGACCTCCTTGCCGTCAGCCGTGCGGATCACCGCGCCCTGCGGCGAGGTGATGATGCGCTCGGTCTTGTAGAGACCGGCTTCCTCGATCGCCTCCAGTTCGCGGCGGATGTGCGCGTAGAAGGCGTCGGTGGAAGCATTGGCTTGCGTTGTCCCCATGGTGCTGCTCCTGTAGACTGCGTTGATCGATAAATCGAACATGTTCGATATATCGAATAATTCGTTCAATTTACAAGATACCAACCGATGGCACAAGCCCCCGCCAACGATGTCCTCGCCGATGGCCCGCCCGCCGTTGGTGCCAAGCTGCAAGCGCTGCGCCAGGCGCGCAAGCTGTCGCTCGATGAACTGTCGCGGCGCGCAGGCGTGTCCAAATCCATGCTCTCGCAGGTCGAGCGCAATCTGGCCAACCCGACCGTCGCGGTGCTGTGGCGCCTGGCCACCGCGCTTGGCGTAGGGCTGGCAGATTTTCTGTCGCCCGAAGGCGCGGCCGATGCGGCGCCCGCGGTGACGGTCATCCCCGCTCACTCCATCCCAGTCATCAAAAGCCCGGATGGCAAGTGCGAATTGAAGATTCTTGGCCCTGTGGACCTGGCGGCGCGCTTTGAATGGTATGAACTGGCGATCCAGCCCGGCGGCGTGCTGGCGTCAGAGCCGCACGAGCTGGGCTCGAAGGAGCACATCTCCGTGCTCAGCGGCACGGTGACCGTGCAATCCGGCCCGAGTGAGAAGAAGGTGCGGCATGGAGAATCGGCACGCTACCCGGGGGATGTGCAGCACGCCATTTCAAACGCCGGCAAAACGGTGGCGACGGCGTTGCTGGTGGTGGAATACGCGCAGTAGCCGCTGCAGATTGACGCTGCCTAGGCTGCCTGCAGTTGAGGCGCCCGCCACACGCGCGGCAGCAGCACCCCGAGCATCAGCCCGCGCAACGCCATGAACCCCAGCATCGACAACCACAGCCCGTGGTTGCCCCACAGCGGCTGCAGCGTGACCGACAAGCCCCAGAACGCGGCAGCCGCCACGGCCATCGTCACCAGCAGTTCACGTGTGCGCGTCGCGCCGATGAACACGCCGTCAAACTGGAAGCCCCATACCGACACGATCGGCAACAGCGCCGCCCACACCAGATAGTGGCGCGCGGCTTCGCGCACGGCGGGCTGATCGGTCAGCACACCGATGATGCCGGCGCCCGCCAGCGCGTACACGGCGGCAAAAAGCCCTGCCCCCAGCACCGACCAGAACGTCGACACGCGAATCGCCATGCGCAGCGCCGTGCGGTCCCGCGCGCCCATGGCGGCGCCCACCAGCGCTTCGGCCGCGTGCGCGAAACCGTCCAGCCCGTAGGCCATGAAGGTCAGGAAGTTGAGCAGCAGTGCGTTGGCCGCCAGCACCACATCGCCCTGCTTCGCGCCCGCGTGGGCAAACCAGCCGAAGGCGGCCAGCAGGCACAGCGTGCGCAGGAAGATGTCGGTGTTCAGGCCCATCAGGCGGCGCCAGGCGTCGCGGGCGAGCAGTTCGGTGCGCGTAAGCGGCGGCAAACCCATCGGCCGTTGCAGCCAGAGCAGCAGCATGCCGAGCCCAAACCCGGCAATGTCAGCCAGCGCCGTTGCCGCGCCAATACCGCCCACGCCCATGCCGGCCCCCAGCACCAGGGTCAGCACTGCCACCATGTTGACGGTGTTGATGAAGACCTGCAGCAGCAAAGCACGCCGCACCTGCTGGCGCCCGAGCAGCGTGCCGAGCACCACGTAGTTGGCCAGCGCAAAGGGCGCCGACCAGATGCGCGTGTGGCAATACACCTCGGCCATACGGGTGACGGATTCGCTCGCACCAAGCAGCGCCAGCGTGATGCGGATCGCCGGCACCTGCAGCACCAGCAATGCCGCTCCAATGGCAAATGCCAGCAGCAGCGCGCGCACCACGCTCGCGCGTAACGCCTGCGTGTCGCCCGCACCGTGCGCCTGCGAGACCAGCCCCGTGGTGCCCATGCGCAGGAAGCCAAACCCCCAGAACACGAAGTTGAAGAAGACCCCGCCCAGCGCCACGCCGCCTATGTATTCCGGCCCCGGCAGATGCCCAGCCACGGCGGTATCCACCGCCGAGAGAATCGGCTGCGTCAGGTTGGCCAGCACGATGGGAAACGCCAGCGTCAGCACACGCCTGTGCCACTGCGTAGGTGACGCAGGTGCAACCGAAGTGGCGAAAGAGGACTCCATGGGGAGAAAAAACTGCGAGGAACGATGAAAAAGGCGGTGCAACCGCTCACGATTTCGCTATCATTGCGCCCCATTGCGGGCTCCGGAAATCGGGCGGCAAGTGCGGCACCCCGCACAACGTCGTCGATGACTATACGCGAATCCCCCCGGAAGGCAGACACCGTGTTTTGCCTTTCATCGCGGCCGGACGGGTGCGGTTGATGCTACGCATCATCCGGCACACGCATGTCCTAGGCTGGTGACACCCACCACATGGGACGGCGGGCGACGCCCAAACAGCGTCGCCTCGGTAGAACTAAGCGGACTGGTAAGCAACCGCGATGCCCTGTCGAACTTCCGACTCGCCGGGGCGGAGACTCCTCTTGGAAAAAAACGTACAACGCAATCTGGGCGCCTGGGCATTGATGCTGACCGGGCTGGGCTCGATCATCGGCTCCGGCTGGCTGTTCGGCGCCGGCCACGCTGCAAAGGTGGCGGGCCCCGCTGCCATCTTCACCTGGATCATTGGCGCAGTCGTCATCCTGGCCATTGCCCTGACGTATTCCGAACTGGGCGCGATGTTCCCGGAATCGGGCGGCATGGTGCGCTATGCGCGCTACTCGCATGGCTCACTGGTGGGCTTCGTGGCGGCCTGGGCAAACTGGATCGCCATCGTCACCGTCATCCCCATTGAGGCCGAAGCCTCCATCCAGTACATGAGCAGTTGGCCGTGGCCCTGGGCGCAGTCGCTCTTCCAGCACGGTGAGCTGACGCCGCCGGGGCTGGTCCTGTCGGCGGTGCTCGTCGTCGTGTACTTCCTGTTGAACTACTGGGGCGTGAAGGTGTTTGCCAAGGCGAACAACGCCATCACGATCTTCAAGTTCATCATTCCGGCCGCAACTGCGGTGGCGCTGGTTGGAGCAGGCTTCCACCCGGGCAACTTTGGCGCGAGCACGGGCGCGAATGTGGCAGGTCAAGGGTTCGCCCCGTACGGCTGGTCCGCAGTGCTGACCGCCATTGCCACCAGCGGCATCGTGTTTGCGTTCAACGGTTTCCAGAGCCCGATCAACCTCGCGGGCGAGGCGCGCAATCCGGGCCGCAACGTGCCCATCGCGGTGATCGGTTCGATCCTGCTGGCTGCGGTGATCTACGTGGCGCTGCAGGTGGCCTTCCTGGGCGCGGTGCCGCCTGAGTCGCTCGTCAATGGCTGGCACGGCATTGATTACCACTCGCCGTTCGCCCAACTGGCGATTGCGCTGAACCTGAACTGGCTGGCCGTCGTGCTGTACATCGACGCCTTCGTCAGCCCGTCAGGCACCGGCAGCACGTACATGGCCACCACCACGCGCATGATCTACGCGATGGAGCGCAACAACACCATGCCGGCCATCTTCGGCCGCGTGCACCCGCTGTTTGGCGTGTCGCGTCCGGCCATGTGGTTCAACCTGGCGGTGTCGTTCATCTTCCTGTTCTTCTTCCGTGGCTGGGGCGCGCTGGCTGCTGTCATCTCGGTAGCCACCGTCATCTCGTATCTGACGGGCCCGATCAGCGTGATGTCGCTGCGCCGCACGTCGCCGCAACTGCATCGCCCGCTGCGTCTGCCGGGGCTCTCGCTCGTCGCGCCGTTCGCGTTTGTGTGCGCATCGCTCATCCTGTACTGGGCCAAGTGGCCGCTGACGGGCGAGATCATCGTGCTGATGCTGGTGGCACTGCCCGTGTACTTCTACTACCAGGCCAAGGCCGGCTGGCCCGACTTCAAGACGGAACTCAAGGGCGCGTGGTGGATGATCGCCTACCTGCCGACCATCGCTGCGCTGTCGTACTGCGGCAGCACGGAGTTCGGCGGCCACGGCTACATTCCCTACGGTTGGGACATGGGCATCGTGGCGGTGCTCTCGCTGTTCTTCTACCACTGGGGCGTGGCCAGCGGCTGGCACACGCGCTATCTGGATGAAGTCGAACACGTACATGACGACGTGCCAGCGCACGACACCAAGCGTGCGCCGCGCGCCGTGCCGCAACGCGCCTGACACCGCTGTTGTTCGCAAGAAAGAACGCCCGACCGGTTCTGCCGGCGGGCGTTTTTTCTTGTATTGGCGCAGTGACGCCGTAGCGAGGGCCCCAGTTGTTAAAGCTCAGACTGCATCTTGGCCTGACCCGGCCTTGATGAAATCGATGAATGCCCGGAGCGGAGCCGGAACGAGCCGCCGTCCGGGGTAGTAGAGATACGGACCAGGGAACGGCCGCCACCAATCCTCGAGCACGGGCTCGAGCGCCCCGCTCGCAAGATGCGGGCGCAGCCAGTCTTCGTACAGATGCACGACGCCGACGCCGGCAACAGCGGCGTCCACAACGAGATCCGTCGCGCCGCCAATGCGGACGAGCAGCGGGCCAGATGGGTCCACGTTGACCACTTCACCGTCACGCTCGAATTCCCACGGCGGCATGGCGCCGCTCGCAAACCGCCCGCGCATGCAGGCGTGGTCCAACAGGTCGCGCGGATGCGTGGGGCGGCCGCGTCGATCGAGATAGCCGGGTGCCGCCGCCGTCGCGAACCGCTGCGTTCGCGGCCCGATCGGAACGGCGATCATGTCCTGTTCGAGCCGATCGTCATAACGGATGCCCGCGTCGCAGCCGGCGGCAAGAATGTCAACAAAGCTTTCCTCGGCAACGACCTCCAGCCGGATATCGGGATAAGCCTCAAGAAAGCCCGGGATGATGGCGGGCAGCACCAGCCGTGCGGCGCTCATCGGCACATTGAGCTTCAGGGTGCCGGCCGGTCTTTCGCGGAAATTGTTGACCACGTCCAGCGCGGCTTCCACCTCGCTCAAGGCCGGCCGCAAGCGGGTGAGCAGGCGCTGCCCCGCTTCGGTTGGTGAGACGCTGCGCGTTGTTCGGTTCAGCAGGCGCACACCGAGCTGGGTCTCCAGCCGACGCACCGCCTCGCTCAGCCCCGATGCGCTCGCGCCCATCAACCTTGCGCCTTCACGAAAGCCCTTGGCTTGCGCCACCGCCACGAAGGCATTCAGATCACCCAGATCGACTTGCATTGTTCGCCTTTTCGCACAGCCCGTACGGATTATGTCTACTTATCGCGCACCGCGCTTGCGCCTAATCTGCCGTCACCTCGTCTTTCACACAGGAGTGTGACCATGTCCCCCATCATTCAGGCCGGCACGTTTTCCATCGGCGGCCACCAGGTGCATCGTCTCGGCTACGGCGCCATGCAGCTCGCGGGCCCAGGCGTCTTCGGCCCACCCAAGGACCGCGACGCCGCACTTGCCGTATTGCGTGAGGCTGCTGCCTCGGGCGTCAACCACATCGACACGAGCGACTTCTACGGCCCGCACATCACGAACCAGTTGATTCGCGACGCCTTGCATCCCTATCGCGACGATCTGCTCATCGTCACCAAGATCGGCGCTAGGCGCGACGCCAAGGGCGCGTGGCTGCCGGCATTCTCAGCGCAGGCGCTGACCGAAGCCGTGCACGACAACCTGCGCAATCTCGGCCTGGATGTTCTGGACGTGGTGAACTTGCGAATCATGTTCGACACGCATGGCCCAGCCGAAGGATCGATCGAAGCGCCGCTCACGGCCCTGGCCGAACTGCAACGGCAGGGGCTCGTGCGGCATATCGGGCTGAGCAACGTCACGGTCAATCAGATTGCGGAAGGACGGCGGATCTGCGAGATCGTTTGTGTGCAGAATCACTACAACCTCGCCCACAGAAACGACGATGAACTGATCGACGCGTTGGCCGCCGACGGCATCGCGTATGTCCCGTACTTTCCGCTGGGCGGGTTCAGCCCGCTGCAATCGTCCACGCTCAACGATGTGGCGACGCGACTCGGCGCAACCCCGATGCAGACGGCCCTCGCGTGGCTGCTGCAGCGGTCGCCGAACATTCTGGTGATCCCGGGCACCTCGTCGGTCGGCCATCTGCGCGAGAACCTTGGCGCGGCGGCGATTACGTTGCCGGAAGATGCAATGCACGAACTCGACGCCGTTGCACTTTCCACGGACGAGGCGGCGTGATTCTGCGCATGGCGGCTGTTCTCTGGCGATGCGCCGCCACGAAACCGGCGCAGCCTGACGGACCCTCAGCCCGGCTGAGACTGCAAAGCAAGCGCGGCCGCCGCGGCGCGCGTTTCCACACCAAGCTTCTCGAAGATGTGCTCGAGGTGCTTGTTGACGGTACGTGGGCGCATACCGAGGATGTCGCCGATGTCGCGATTGGTCTTGCCGCGTGAAATCCACAGCAGCACCTCCGCCTCGCGCGCGGTCAGACGAAACCTTGCGCAGAGGCGATCGCTCACCTTGCGGTCGTCGTGCTCTTCCAGCTGGATGACCCACGCGCTGTGCGGCGCGGGGCCAGCCAACCTTGCCACCAGCCGCACGCCCTCGCCGTCTTCCGCCATCCGGCCGGCCTCCGGCGCGCCAACGGGTCCCACGCTCTGCGCCAGCCACTGCTGCAATACCGGCGGCAGCCGCTGCATGTCGCCGTGGTCCGGATAAAAGCGTGCAAGCAACGGCGCGACCCGCGAACTGCGCCAGTGGATCGCGCCATGCAAATCGGCCACTAGCGCCGCACGCCCACCTAGCCCAACGATCTCGTCTGCCTGCCGGTGCGCACGGGCTCGCTCCAGATGCGCAGCAACACGCGCAAGCACCTCTTCCGGGCGGATCGGCTTGGTGATGTAGTCGATACCGCCTGCGCGGAAACCGCGCACAACGTGCTCGCTCTCCGTCAGTCCCGTCATGAAGATCACGGGAATCTGCGCGTGACGCGCATTAGCCTTGATGTGCTCGCAGGTCTCGAAGCCGCTGATGCCGGGCATGACGGCGTCCAGCAGGATGATGTCGGGGGTCAGGCGCTCGATGCGATCCAGCGCGCTGGGCCCGTCCAGCGCCACCAGAACGGTGTAGCCGACCGCGTCGAGCGCATCGGACAGCAGCGCCAGATTGTCCGGCGTATCGTCAACGATGAGCACGACGCCGGAGCCCGCAGCGGCCGCACCGATCGCCTGCGAGGCCGATGGCATATGCAGCGCCGCCGCGCCGGCATGGTCAATCCACGCTGTGTTCATCTGAAGGGGCTCCTTTGAGCAACATATCCAGTTCAGTCAGCCGGAAGCGCCGCGCGGCCGAACGCACAGGTTGCAGCACGCCGGCAAGATCAGGATCGCGATGTTCGGCTTCATCCAGCAATTCGATGAGCCCGCGGATGTAGCCGATCTCGAGCAGCGGCCGCAACTGTGCGACCAGCTCTGCCGGCAGCGGCGCATGCGAGCGTGCCGGCGGCGGCGCTTCCTCAACCGCTTCGCTGTCGACAATCCATGCGAGGTTGAGCAGCTCGCCCACTTTGTCGAGCAGATGTGGCAGGTGCACAGGCTTGGCAAGGTAGTCGTCGCATCCGGCAGCGGCACCGCGTGCACGGTCACCGGCAAACGCATTGGCCGACAACACCAGGATTGGCGCAACACTAAGTGCCTGCTTGCGGATCAGCCGGCTGGCCTCGAAGCCGTCCATTGATGGCATCGAGACATCCATCACGATCAGGTCGACCGGCAAGGTGCCGAGCTGGCGCATCGCCTCGGGCCCGCTGGCGGCTTCGACGAGCGTGAAGCCCAGCGGCGCGAGCGCGCCCACCACGATGCGGCGCTGCTCGCGTTGGTCATCCACCACCAGCACGGTCCGCCGCACACCGCGATACCCGCTGACATGGCGAATGCGGTCGACCGCGCGGGGCTCGCGCACCTCCGGCAGAAACAGTCGCACGGTGAAGCGCGTGCCCTCACCGGGCACACTGTCCACGCTCAGCTGGCCACCCATCAGCGTGGTGAGCATGCGGCAGATGGTCAAGCCGAGGCCAGCGCCGTTGTCCTGCGCGTGCGCTGCGGCGCCCCGCTCGAACGGCAGGAAAATGCGCTCCAGTTCATCCGAGGCAATGCCGATGCCAGTATCGAGAATTTCGAACGTGGCAATCTCACGCGCGTAGGCCACACGCAGCGACACCGTACCGCTGTCCGTAAAGCGCACCGCGTTGCCCAGCAGATTGATCAGGATCTGGCGCACGCGCTTCTCGTCCATGCGCACCGCATCGGGAATGCGGCCCACATGCTCCATGCGGAAGGCCAGTCCTTTTTCAGAAGCATGCGGTTCCATCATCGCTTCGATCTGCGTCAGGAACGCAGGAAACGCCACCTGGCTCACGTCGAGTTGCAGCTTGCCGGCCTCGATGCGTGCAACGTCCAGCAGCCCGTCGACCAAGGCCAAGAGGTGCTCGCCACTGCGGAAGATGGTGGCAAGGCCCTCGCGACGCGCAGGTGGAATCGACGCGTCGCGCATCAGCAGTTGCGCATAGCCGAGGATGCTGTTGAGCGGCGTGCGCAGTTCATGGCTCAAGCCCGTCACGTAGCGGCTCTTGGCCCGGTTGGCAGACTCGGCGGCTTGCTTGGCCTGCTGCAGCATGGCATCGGTCTTGCGGTGCGCTTCGATCTCGCGCATCAGCAGCATGGTCTGGCGGTTGGACTCTTCCTGCGCGACCTTGCGGCTTTCCTTGGCCAGCACCAGCCACCAGGCGCCCACGCAGCCGACCAGCGCCAGCGCAAAGAACGCCTTGATGTAACCGCGCGCCAGCAATTGCAACGGCGATTGGTCCGCGCTCAGGGTGACGGCGGTCTGGTAGTAGATCAGCGTCAACACACCTGCCAGCAAGCCCAGCACGATCAGCAGCACGGCGGCGTACTGCGCCACGCGCACGTGCAGTCGCGGCAGTTCAGTGTTTGGAAACCAATGTCGCCACGCCTGCGCGATTTGCGCAGACAGTCTGCCGTGCGGCTTACAGGCATCGCCGCAGCGCGCATCCAGCGAGCAGCATAGCGAGCAGATGCTGCCGGCGTAGGCGGGGCAATGCGCCATGTCCTCTTGCTCGAACACGTTCTCACAGATGACGCAGCGCATGGCGCCGGCGTGCGCATGTTCGGCGTCGGCGGGCGCGTGCACCTTGCGGGCGAGGTAGAACCGCCCGCGCGTGGCCACGGCGATGAGCGGCGCGCAAAGGAACGCCATGCCCAATGCGACGAACGGCGACAGCGCTTCCGTCACGGCACCGAACAACCCGAGGTGAGCGAGCGTCGCGACCACCGAGGCGATCAGCATGGCGCCCACGCCAACCGGATTCACGTCGTAGAGGTACGCGCGCTTGAACTCGATGTGCGCGGGGCTGTATCCCAATGGCTTGTTGATGACGAGGTCCGCCACCAGCGCGCCGATCCAGGCGATGGCAACGTTGGCGTACAGCGCCAGCACTTCGCTCAGTGCCTCGAACACGCCCAGCTCCATCAGCAGCAGTGCGATGAGCACGTTGAAGACGAGCCACACCACCCGCCCCGGATGACTGTGCGTGAGGCGCGCAAAGAAGTTGGACCATGCCAGTGAACCGGCGTAGGCATTGGTGACGTTGATCTTGATCTGCGACACCACCACGAACAACGCCATGGCCGCCATCGCCAACGCAGGTGAGCCGAACACGTACTGATAGGCCACCAGGTACATCTGCGTGGGCTCCACGGCGCGCGCCGTGCCCACCTCGTGCTGAACGGCGAGGAAGACGAGAAAGGAGCCGCCCAGCATCTTCAGCGCGCCCGGCACCACCCAACCGGGCCCGGCCGCCAGCAGGGCCAGCCACCACTTGCCGCGGTTGGCGCGCGTCTTCTCGGGCAGAAAGCGCAGGTAGTCGACCTGCTCGCCAATCTGCACGATGAGCGCAAAGGCCACGGTGCAGCCGGCGCCAAAGGCCAGCAGGTTGAAATCGCGCCCCGACTCCGACAGGCCGCCAAAGCTCGGCCAGTCGGCAAAGGCGCGCGGATTGCGCAGCAACACTGCAGCGTAGGGCAGCACCAGCAACACCAGCCACAGCACCTGGGTCCAGCTCTGCAGCCGGTTGATCGCCGTGATGCCGTGCGTCACCAACGGGATGATCACCAGCGAGCACAGCACATAGGCAATGGGGAGCGGCAGCCCGACGTAAAGCTGCACGGCCAGCGCCATGATGGCCGCCTCCAGCGCCAAGAAGATGAACGTGAAGGTCGCATACACGAGCGAGGTGACCGTCGAGCCGATGTAACCGAAGCCGGCGCCGCGCGTGAGCAGGTCCATGTCGACACCGAAGCGCGCTGCGTAATAGCTGATCGGCAGGCCGGTCAGGAAGATCAGCACGCTCACCACCACGATGGCCCAGAACGCGTTGGTAAAGCCGTAGTTGATGGCCAGCGAACCGCCAATGGCCTCCAGCGCCAGGAACGAGGTGGCTCCCAGCGCGGTATTCGCCACGCGGAATTCCGACCACTTGCGGAATCCGCGCGGCGTATAGCGCAATGCGTAGTCTTCCAGCGTCTCGTCGGCGACCCACGTGTTGTAGTCACGACGGATCTTGACGATGCGCTGGGTGCCGGATTGGTGCACGAACGCTCCCCGTTTCGGTGAACCGCGCCTGAGCTTCATGCTCTAGGCGAGAAGGCGCGGCGGGCGATGCAAGTTCCGTTCCGCCCTGACGCTCGCCCGGCTCACTGCCGTGATGTCGCTGCGTTTTTGCTTGCGGATGGCTGCGCCGTGCAATGCGGCCGCGCTGTACGTCGGTTGACGTATTCCTGCAATCGAGGCCCCCGCCTAGGCTTGCCTCCATGCCTGTTCACACCGACCACCATCCGCAACCGGGAGAAACCACGATGTCACGCCACCCCTCGCGCCTTCGGCGCCTCGCCTTGTGTCTTGCCGTCACGCCACTGCTGGCGGCGCCGCTTGCCGCGCTCGCGCAATCGCACCCGACTGCCAAGGTCAATACCACCAAGCTTGCCGTGACCGACACCGAGGTCACGGTCGGCCAACTGCATTCGGCAACCGGCACCATGGCGATCAGCGAGACTGGATCGATCCAGGCAGAGCGCCTGGCCATCGACCAGATCAACGCCGCGGGCGGCGTGCTGGGTCGCAAGATCAAGATCATCCAGGAGGACGGCGCATCGGACTGGCCGACCTTTGCCGAGAAGGCAAAGAAGCTGCTCGAAGCTGACCGTGTCGCCACCGTGTTCGGCTGCTGGACCTCGGCGTCGCGCAAGGCCGTGCTGCCGGTGTTCGAGAAAGACAACGGCCTGCTGTACTACCCCACGTTCTACGAGGGGCTGGAACAATCCAAGAACGTGATCTACACCGGGCAGGAAGCCACGCAGCAGATCCTGGCCGGGCTGGATTGGGTGGCCAAGGAGAAGAAGGCAAAGACGTTCTATCTGGTCGGCTCCGACTACATCTGGCCGCGCACGTCGATGAAGATCGCGCGCAAGCACATCGAAAACGTGCTGCACGGCGAGGTGGTCGGCGAGGAGTACTACCCGCTCGGCAACACGCAGTTCGGCTCGCTGATCAACAAGATGAAGCTCAAGAAGCCCGACGTGATTTTCGCTGCCGTGGTGGGCGGTTCCAACGTGGCCTTCTACAAGCAGATGAAGGCAGCGGGCGTGACCGCCGACAAGCAGACGCTGCTGACGCTGTCCGTCACGGAAGATGAGCTGCTCGGTATCGGCGGCGAGAACATGGCCGGCTTCTACGCCTCCATGAAGTACTTCCAGAGCCTGGACAACCCCAACAACAAGAAATTTGTCGAGGCCTTCAAGGCCAAGTACGGCGCCAAGGCCGTCATCGGCGACGTCACCCAGGCGGCTTACCTCGGCCCGTGGCTGTGGAAGGCGGCGGTTGAAAAGGGCCGGCAGCTTTGACGTCGACAAGGTCGTCGCGGCCTCGCCCGGCATTGAGCTGAACACCGCGCCGGAAGGCTACGTGAAGGTGCACGCCAACCACCACCTGTGGAGCAAGACGCGCATCGGGCAAGTCCAGACGGATGGCCAGTTCAAGGTTGTCTACGAGTCGGGTCTGATCGAACCGAATCCGTTCCCGAAGGGTTACCAGTAACCCGCCGCAGACGCGGTCCGGCCGCAACAGGGTTTGCAAACCGGACGGACCGCTTCCCACCGCATCCATCGTCTTCGTGGAGCCGCCATGACCTCGTTGTCGGAATTCGGGGCGATCTTCGCCATGCAAGGCTTCAACGGCCTGTCGTTCTTCTGCGTGCTGCTGCTGATGGCACTCGGCCTGGCCATCATCTTTGGGCAGATGGGCGTGATCAACATGGCCCATGGCGAGTTCCTCACCATCGGCGCCTACACCACGTACCTCCTGTCGACGCTCACCGCCAGCTACGCGCCAGCACTGCAGCCGTACTACTTCTTTGCGGCCGTGCTGCTGTCGTTCGTACTGGCAGCGGCCATGGGTTACGCAGTCGAGCGGTTGATGATCTCGCGGCTCTACAACCGCCCGCTCGACACGCTGCTCGCCACCTGGGGCCTGAGCCTGGCCATGCAGCAGGCTTTCCGCTCCATCTTTGGGGCGAAGGAGGTTAGCCCCGCGCTGCCCGACTGGCTGATGGGATCGTTCTCGCCCGGCGGCGGCATCGATATCCCGATCAACGGCCTGTTTGTGATGGCACTGACCACGCTGCTGACCGGTGCGCTGTTCCTCCTGCTGTTCCGCTCGCGGTGGGGCCTGCAGGTGCGCGCCACGGTGCAGAACCGCGTGATGAGCGGTGCGGTCGGCATCGACACGCGGCGCGTGGACCGCATGACGTTCGCACTCGGTTGTGGCGTGGCCGGGGTAGCGGGAGCCGCGTTCACCACCATCGGTTCGACCGGCCCGACTTCGGGGTCGCTGTACATCGTCGACACCTTCCTGGTGGTGGTGTTCGGCGGCGCGCAAAGCCTGCTGGGCACCATCGCGTCGGCTTTCACCATCGCCCAGACGCAATCGACCACCGAGTTCTTCCTCACAGGCTCGATGGCGAAGGTGCTGACGCTCTCGGCCGTGATCCTGATCCTGATGATGCGGCCCCAGGGGCTGTTCTCGGTCAAGGTCCGCAAATAAGGAGTCCGACATGAACCCCACGCTTCATTCACGGCTAGAGCGCAAGCGCGATTGGCTCGGTCTGGCCGTACTCTGCGCCGTCATCTTCGTCGTCATGCCGCTGGCGTTTGATGTATTCCGCCTGAACCTGATCGGCAAGTACCTGAGCTATGCCTTCGTGGCCGTCGGCCTGGTGCTGTGCTGGGGCTACGGCGGCATCCTGAGCCTGGGCCAGGGTGTGTTCTTCGGGCTCGGCGGCTATTGCATGGCGATGTTCCTCAAGCTGGAAGCCTCCGACCCGGTCAGCACCAAGATCCAGTCTACGCCCGGCATTCCCGACTTCATGGACTGGAACCAGTTGACCGCCCTGCCGTTGTTCTGGGAGCCGTTCCGCCACTTCGGCTTCGCGGTGGTCGCGGTGGTGTTGGTGCCCACGCTGCTTGCATTGCTGATCGGCATCGCCATGTTCAAGCGGCGCGTGGGCGACGTGTATTTCTCGATCGTCACGCAGGCTATCGCGGCCATCCTGTCGATCCTCATCATCGGGCAGCAGGGCTGGACGGGCGGCGTCAACGGCATCACCGACCTGAAGACGCTGCTCGGCTGGGACATCCGCACCGACTCCGCCAAGCTGATCCTGTACTTCGTCACCGCCGGCCTGCTGGTCGGCTGCATCGTGCTCGGACGCTTCATCCTGCGTTCCAAACTCGGCCGCCTGCTGATGGCGATGCGCGACAAGGAAGAGCGCGTGCGCTTCTCCGGTTACGACGTCGCCAGCTTCAAGGTGTTCGTGTTCTGCGTGGCGGCGGCCATGTCGGCCATCGGCGGGGCGATGTTCACGCTGCAGGTGGGCTTCATGTCGCCGTCGTTCGTCGGCATCGTGCCGTCGATCGAGATGGTCATCTATGCCGCGGTGGGCGGACGCCTCTCGCTGCTGGGCGCGGTGTACGGCACGCTGCTCGTCAATTTCGGCAAGACGTACTTCTCTGAGTCCTTCCCGCAGCTGTGGCTGTTCCTGATGGGCGGCCTGTTCATCGCCGTGGTCATGTACTTCCCCAACGGCCTGGCCGGCCTGTACGACAGCCACGGCCGCAAATGGATCGCACGGCTGCTGCAAGGCCGCCGCACGGCGGCAAAACCGGCGCCCAGCGCCACCGCGCAAGGCTAAACCCGGAGACCATCATGACCCAACCGATCGGCGTGGAAATGCCCAAGCCCGTGCTGGCGATCGAAGACCTGACCGTGTCGTTCGATGGCTTCAAGGCGGTGGACAGCCTGAACCTGTACGTAGACCGCAACGAAGTGCGCGTGGTGATCGGCCCCAACGGCGCCGGCAAGACCACGGTGCTGGACCTGATCTGCGGAAAGACGCGCGCCACCTCGGGCAGCATCCGCTTCAACAACCTGGAGCTGACGAAGATGCGCGAGCACGACATCGTTCGCTCGGGTGTCGGCCGCAAGTTTCAGACCCCCTCCATCTACGAAAACCTGACGGTGTTCGAGAACCTGGAGATGTCGTTCCCGCGCGGGCGCAAGGTGCTTGGCGCACTCGCCTTCCGGCGCGCGCCCGACGTGGTGGAGCGCGTAGAAGCCGTGGCCCGCGACATCTTCCTGCACGACCTTTTGCACCAGCAGGCGGACCTGCTCTCGCACGGGCAAAAGCAGTGGCTTGAGATCGGCATGCTGCTCATGCAGGAGCCGGAACTCGTGATGCTCGATGAACCCGTGGCCGGCATGAGCGTGTCGGAACGCGAGAAGACAGCGGAACTGCTCGGCCGCATCAGCCAGGGCCGCTCGGTGCTCGTCATCGAGCACGACATGGAGTTCGTCAAGAGCATCGCCCACCGCGTGACCGTGCTGCACCAGGGCAAGGTGCTGGCCGAAGGCAGCATGGATGCGGTGCAAGCCGACCCGAAAGTCATTGAAGTCTATCTGGGCCATTGAGCCCCGGAGCCGCACATGTTCAACGTGACCGACCTCGTTTCCGGATACGGCCAGAGCCAGGTGCTCCATGCCCTGAACCTGCAGGTGGCACCGCAGGAGATCGTGGCCGTGATGGGCCGCAACGGCATGGGCAAGACCACGCTGTTCAAAACCCTGATGGGCATTCTTCCGACGCGCTCGGGCAGCGTGTCGATCGACGGCCAGGAACTGACGGCCCTGCCTTCTTTCCAGCGCGTGGCGCGCGGCATCGCCTACGTGCCGCAGGGCCGCATGATGTTTTCGAGCATGACGGTGCTGGAGAACATCCAGACCGGTCTACCGGCGTCTGCCGGCGGGCGCGTGCCGGACGAACTGTATGCGCTGTTCCCCGTGCTGTACGACATGCGCGGGCGCAAGAGCGGGAACCTGTCGGGCGGCCAGCAACAGCAGCTCGCCATCGCCCGCGCACTGGCCACCAACCCGAAGGTTCTGCTGCTGGACGAGCCGACCGAGGGCATCCAGCCATCGATCATCAAGGACATCGCACGGGCGCTGAAGGAGATCCGCAAGCTGCGCCAGCTCACCATCGTCGTGTCGGAACAGGTGCTCAGCTTCACCCTCGATATCGCCGACCGCTTTCTCGTCATCGACAAAGGACGCTTCGTCTACGAAGAAACGCGCGACAAGGTCGATGCCGCCACCATCAGCCGATACCTCTCGGTTTGACTCACCTCACACCATAGGAGCAAGCATGCGTCACGGGGACATTTCGAGCAGCCAGGACTGCGTTGGCGTGGCCGTCGTCAACTACAAGATGCCGCGCCTGCACACGCGCGCCGAGGTGCTGGAGAACGCGCGCAACATCGGCCGGATGCTGGTCGGCATGAAGCAAGGTCTGCCCGGGCTGGACCTCGTGGTGTTTCCCGAATACTCCACGCACGGGATCATGTACGACGCCGCCGAGATGTACGAGACGGCGGCCACCATCCCCGGCGATGAGACCGCCATTTTTGCCGCGGCATGCCGCGAGGCCAAGGTGTGGGGCGTGTTCTCGCTCACCGGCGAACGTCATGAAGACCACCCCAACAAGGCGCCCTACAACACGCTCATCCTGATGAACGACCAGGGTGAAATCGTGCAGAAGTACCGCAAGATCATGCCGTGGTGCCCGATCGAAGGGTGGTATCCCGGTGGCTGCACCTACGTATCCGAAGGCCCCAAGGGCCTGAAGATCAGCCTGATCATCTGCGACGACGGCAACTACCCCGAGATCTGGCGCGACTGCGCAATGAAGGGCGCCGAGCTGATCGTCCGCTGCCAGGGATACATGTACCCGGCCAAAGAGCAGCAGGTGATGGTGTCCAAAGCCATGGCGTGGATGAACAACGTCTACGTGGCGGTCGCCAACGCGGCCGGGTTCGACGGCGTGTATTCGTATTTCGGGCACTCGGCCATCGTTGGATTCGACGGCCGCACGCTGGGCGAATGCGGCACCGAAGAGATGGGCATCCAGTACGCCGAGCTGTCGGTCGGGCTGATCCGCGACGCGCGCAAGCACCTGCAATCGCAGAACCATCTTTATAAGCTCCTGCACCGCGGCTACACCGGCACCATCAACTCCGGTGAAACGCCAGAAGGCGTAGCCGCCTGCCCCTTCGATTTCTACAAGACCTGGGTGAACGATCCGGCCGCCGCGCGAGCGCAGGTGGAGGCCCTCACCCGCCGCACCGCCGGCACGCCCGAATGCCCCATCGATGGCATCCCCCACGCCTGACGCCAATTCCCTGAGGAGAAACCACCATGCAGCATTTCAAGATCCAGCCCGGCAAGCCACTGGCAGAGCAGGCCGAACTCGGCCACAACCGCTGGCATCCGGACATCCCGTTCCTTGCCAAGGTCAAGCCCGGCGAAGAGATCATCATCGAATCGCTGGATTTTCTCGACGCGCAGATCCGCGACGACGACAAGGTCGACGACGTGCGCAATGTCGACCTGACGCGCGCGCATCCGCTCACAGGGCCCTTCTACATTGAAGGCGCGGAGCCGGGCGACCTGCTGGTGGTGGACCTGCTCGACATCAAGCCCGTCACGCCGATCGGCTTTTCCGGCGTGTTCGCAAAATCCAACGGCGGCGGCTTCCTGGCGGATTATTTTCCCGATGCCGACAAGGCCATCTGGGACTTGAAAGGCGTCTATGCCACGTCGCGCCATATTCCCGGCGTCCGGCTGGCCGGCCTGACACACCCTGGGTTGATGGGCTGCCTGCCCTCCCGCGAACTGCTGGACGAATGGAACCGCCGCGAAGCACCGCTGGCCGCCAAGGGCCTGGCCCAGCCGCCTGACCCGCGCACCGCCGTGCTGCGCGGCGTGTCCGGCGCAGAATTCGATCGCATGGCAGGCGAGGCTGCACGCACGGTGCCGCCACGCGAGCACGGCGGCAACACCGACATCAAGGACCTGTCGATCGGCACCCGCATCTTCTTCCCGGTGTACGTCAAGGGCGCCGGCTTCTCGATGGGCGATCTGCATTTCTCCCAGGGCGACGGCGAAATCGGCTTCTGCGGCGCGATCGAAATGGACGGCGCCACGCGTGTCGGGTTCGACCTCATCAAGGGCGGCATGGCCAAGTACAACCTGAGCGCGCCGATCTTCATGCCCAGCCCCGTCAAGCCGCGCTACGACCAGTGGTTGACCTTCGAGGGCATCAGTGTGGAGAACGGCACCAACTACTACCTGGATGCCACCGTCGCTTACCGGCAAGCGTGCCTGAAGGCCATCGATTACCTGACGCACTTCGGCTTCACCGCCAGCCAGGCCTACATGCTGCTGACGGCTGCGCCGGTGGAGGGACGCATCGGCGGCATTGTCGACATCCCGAACTGCGCCTGCACGGTGTCGATTCCCACGGCGATCTTCGATCAGGACATCACCCCCAAGGGCATGCTGAACGACAAGTCGCACTGGGGCCGCAAGCCCGACTGACGCTGATGGCCAATACGCGCCGGCCATGGCGGCACCGCTACGGCCGGCGCTGCAACGGAGGCATTCATGCCGCTATACGACATCCGCTGTACCGCTTGCGACGGCATTTTCGAACGGCTGATTCCGGCTGCGAAACTGCACGCGCCCACGCCCTGCCCCTATTGCGACGAAGACACGCCCGCCGCGCCAATGCCGACCGGTGGGCGCGTTGCATTGAAATCAGTTTCACGCTGGCAACCCAGTTCGCTGCATGAGCAACTGGCGGGCAAACCAATCACCGGACCAGGCAGCGCCGGGGGCTCCGGCCGCCGCAACAGCGTCCTCCATGTCTGCGGCGGAAAGCACTGTTCGATCTGCGGTGTGTGAGCCCAGACGCTGGCCCTTGATGGTGGCCTCTTGCATACACAACAACGCGCGGCCAAGGCGCCTGCCTGACCGGCAGACGCCTCGGATTGCGCAAGCGGCGGCTTACGCTGCCGCCTTCAAACTTTCCATTGCCTCACGCACATAGGCGATGAGGTCCGGGCCCATCCACGGGCTGGCGGAAAGCTCCGGCTCCCGCTCCATCGCCAGGCGCACCTTGGCTTGCGTTTGCGGATCGTCGCCCGCATACGAGCGGAACAACTCGATCCAATGCCGCGCAAGCTCCTGCATGGCCGGCGCATGCGGAGGCGTGCCCTTGGCTAGATGCTGCCGCACCTGCGCAATCAGGGTCGGCCACTCATTGGCACGCTTGCCGAAGTTCGCGCGCATGAATTGCAACTCATGCGCCGATAGATACTTCCCGTAGATCGCCAGCTTGGTTTCGTTCGCCGCCTCCATGATGAAGTCGAGCATTTCCAGGCTGATGCCGGTGCGCTCCTGCAACGCCGGCTCGTTGATGTGCATCGTGTGCAGCTTCGCCGTGAGAACCGGGTCGAGCGCCGCGTCCTGCGCGAGCAATCCCATCCATTGCTTGGCAAGCGCCTGCGCCTCGCTGCTGCGTGAGGCCACTTGGCGCGTCATCGCATCCTGCACGGTCGACACCAATGCCGCCCACCGTTCGTGGCGGGCGGTATCGGCGTCCATGCGTTCGGCGCGGGCACGTTCTTCCTGCGAAAGGTATTTGTCGTACATGGTCATCCATTCCAAGGTTGTGAGCCACTCGGTCAATTCGGGCTCCTCCTTGCGCACGAGCTGGCCGTGCAGCCGCGACAGTCGATCGCGCAGCACGCTGGCTTGCGTGATCTGCTGATCGAGCATCGCGATCTGCCGTTCCACGATCGTGGTCAGGGGAATGTCCGGATTGGCCAGGAAAGCCCCGACATCGGCCAGCGACATACCGAAGCGCCGCAACGCCTGGATCTGGTGCAGACGGGCGACGTCAGCCCTGTCGTACAGCCGGTAGCCGCTGTCGGAGCGGGCCGAAGGCGTGAGCAGGCCGATGGTGTCGTAGTGATGCAGCATGCGCACCGAGAGGCCGCAGCGTTTGGCGAGATCGCCCACTTTCAACAACATGGTGGCTCCTGTCTTCTGGCTTGGACACAGGCTAGGACCTCACACAATGTGAGGGTCAAGCACGGCGTGAATAGGATCGAAATGCACAGCGCCCGATGAAGATGCGCGCGCATCGCGCATTCTGAACCACGCCCCTCTGTGGTGGGGACCATCTCCCGCGAACCCGCGCCGCTGCGTGCGTCACAAAAAGTTCATTCAACTCTGTGTTCAGCGGGTCGTTTAGCGGAATGTCCGATCTTGCGTCTGCCGCCAACGTCATGACTTTCTCACCGCTTCCCTTGCCCGCGGGCATTGCGCCCGAGATGCTGCGCACGGTGTTCCAACCGATCTTCCGCCTGTCCACCACCGAGGTGCTCGGCTACGAAGCCCTGCTGCGCGGGCCGGCGGGTTCGGCCATGGAGTCGCCCGCGGCGCTGTTTGCCGCTGCATCGGACACAGCAGGCACGATTGCGCTGGAGACCACCGCTGCGCGTCTGGCCATCGCCAATTTCTCGGCGATGCGGCTGCCGGGCAAGCTGTTTCTGAACTTCAGCGCACTGGGCGTACGCCAGTTGCTGGAAGACCATGCCCGCCTGCTGCATGCCATTGCCGACCACGACCTGCACCCCTCGCGCATCGTCATCGAACTGACCGAGCAAACGCCCATCGATGATCTGGCCAGCTTTGCCGAGGCCCTGTCGGTGGCACGCGACTTTGGCCTGCAATGCGCGCTGGACGATTTCGGCACCGGCAATGCCAACCTGAACCTGCTGATCGAACTCACGCCCGACTTCATCAAGCTCGACAAATATTTCCTGCGTGACATTGCCAAGCACCCGGCCAAGCTGGACATGGCACGCACGCTGCAACAGACGCTCAAAGGCGGCGCCACCAGCATCATTGCCGAAGGGCTGGAGACTGAAGACGAACTGGGCGTGGTGCGCGACCTGGGCATCCGCTTTGGGCAAGGTTTCTTCCTCGCGCGGCCACAGGACAAGCCGGCGAGCGACATGTCGAGCCAGGCGGCGCGTGTGCTGCAGTCTTCGCAGATTGCGGTGTTTCCGCAGGCTGTGCGCGTAGGCTGGCGCGCCATCACGGCCAGCAAGTTGCTGCGTGTGGCACCTACCTTGCCCTTGCGCAGCAGCAACGACGAGGTGCTGCACCTGTTCAACCGTCACCCCGATCTGCACGCCGTGGCGCTGCTTGATGAAGACGAGCGTCCGCTCGCGCTCATCGCACGCCGAGCGTTCATCGACCGCTATGCGATGCCGTATCACCGCGAGCTGTACGGCAAGAAACCGGCGCTGGCGTTTGCCAACCGCCAGCCGGTGCTGGTGGAAAAATCCGCTTCGCTGGAAGACATGTCGGCGCTGCTGATGAGCGAAGACCAGCGCTACCTGACCGACGGTTTCATCATCACCGAGCATGGCCGCTACCTGGGCCTGGGCACCGGCGAAGAGCTTGTGCGCACCGTCACGGAAATTCGCATCGAGGCCGCGCGCTACGCCAACCCGCTCACGTTCCTGCCAGGCAACATTCCGTTGAACCTGCACATTGAACGTTTGCTGGAAGCGCGCGCGGAGTTCTACGCCTGCTATGTCGACCTCAACCACTTCAAGCCCTTCAACGACCAATATGGCTACTGGCAAGGCGACGAGATGCTGAAGATGGCCGCCGCCGTGCTGGCCACTGCATGCGAGCCCACGCGCGACTTTCTCGGCCACGTGGGCGGCGACGATTTCCTGATCCTGTTTCAGAGCGCCGACTGGCAGGCGCGCATCACGCAGGCCATGGTGGCGTTCAACGCCAACGCGCTCGCCATGTACACGCCGGCGGATCGCGCGGCGGGCGGCATCCATGCAGAAGACCGCAAGGGCCTGCCCGCATTCTTCCGCTTCGTGACGATTGCGGTGGGCGCGCTCCATGTGTACCCCGGTGCCGCGCGCAGCAGCGATGACATCGGCACCGCCGCCGCCCTGGCCAAGCGGCGCGCCAAGCAAAGCGAAAACGGCTTCCATCTGGAGGCCATGCGCCCTGCCCCTGCCGTGCGGGCCATGGCCTGACATCTCTGCGCCTGCGCTACAGCATCGCGGGAATCAGCCCGAGCAACGCGGCCTTTACCACGGCATGCGTCTTGTTGGCGGCGTTGAGCTTGGTGATGGCGTTGCGGATGTGGAAGTTCACGTTGCGCTCGGTCATCTCCAGGATGGCCGCGACTTCGGCCGCTGTCTTGCCTTCGGCCGTCCAGTGCAGCGTCTGGCGTTCAACCTCTTTCAAGCGCGCGGCGGCATCGGGCAAGACCTTTTCGGCCATCAGCGTGCTGATGCTGGCGTGCGCGCGCTGGCTCAGCCAGATCATTTCGGGCTCGCTCGCGGCCAGCTCCTCTTCGGTGATGGGCGTGGCGCGGCGCACCAGGCTGAAGGTACCGAAGATGCCGGTGTGATCTCGTATGGTGTGCGACCAACCGTGGTTGAGCCCGTGGCGGCGCGCGTCCATCCAGAACGGCGCGTCTGCCGTGGCGATGCTGGACCACAGCATTGGCTCGACGCAGCGCTGCCCGAACTGCAACACGGGATCGATCGCCAGATAGCCGCACACCCGGTAGTGCTCGCACCAGGGCTCCGGATAGGTGCTCCAGCAGATGGTGTTGAAGCGCGTGATCGGAATGGCTGCACGCAAGGCGTAGGCGCAATAGTCGAAGCCGAGCAGAACCACCGCCGTTTGCAGGCAGCGGATGACTGCATCGGCATCGCGCAGGGCATTCAACTCGCGCAGCAATGCCGCCCGCCAGGATATTGCGCAGCCATGCGGCACTTGGTTGTGAACGCCCATTCCCTCGACCTCCAGAGCACACCCTAAATCGCCATGCCCGCGCCCATTCCCGGCTTTCCTCATTTCAAACGGGCGAAAAGCGTGATCAGCCTTGCGTTTTGCTGAGAGCAATCGTTGGCGTGCTGAAACTATACATAATCCGAAACGAATTGCAGTCCATGCATAGTCGATGCAATTAGTGGATTTTCTCGAATATAGGAATAACGCAATACAGAAATAAATAAATTGATTGCCAAACAGTTTTGCGCAAAAAAACATCCACTATTTAAATCTGCTTTTTATGCAGCATGCCCGCCCTCGCCATTGCAAGCTGGCTACGCGGGGCAGTTTTTTTACAACGTCGGGTAGGCCGAATTCGTATCGTCGGCTTCCGCCAATGGCGGTTGCGGGCGGTGCAGGTGCGCCTCGCTGCGCATGACCCGCTTGCCGTATCGAAAACGCCGCAAAGCGGGCGCCGGCGCCACTTCAGGATGGTGCGCAAACGCGACAAGCAGCAAGGTTTGCACCGTCGCCGCGCGGCAAAACGCCGCAGTAAAAATAACAATATCGACTTCGCACGTGCAGTTTGATCGACGTGCGGAAAATTTGACGTGTCAGATTTACACGCACGTGTGGCGATTCGCTACCACGGCAGCGAATTAGGGCAAGAACGGCGTTCTTATTGGGGTTTCACAGTGTCAGCGAAACCCTTACAGTCTGGTCCGCGACTCGCCCTCTCGATGTAGTCGAGGCCCCGACAAGAAACACGACGGTACGAAGCAACAGGGTTTTTTGGCGCGTCTTTATCCTCGTCACTCCCCCGGTTTGTGGCGCTTTTTCAAATCCGGATTTCCCGGAATTGGCGGAGCTTTGCCCAAATTCAGAAAAGTGACGCGGACTTAATGCGGCGGTTGCCCCCGCCCCACTGACCCATTTGCATAGGAAGTCCCGTTTCATGCGCTCCACTCTGATTTCTCTTGGCCTTGTCGCTACCGCGGCCCTCGGTCTGTTCTCTGCCGGTGCCCAGGCCAACTGCGTTGCCAATCCGCCCACGCAATCCAACACGACGTTCCCCGCCAGCCTGACTGGCAAGCTCGCGTATCACAGCTACGTCAGCTACGGCGATGGCACCAGCCAACTCTTCATCTACGATTTTTCGGCACGCACGCTGCAGCAGGTGTCGAAGGCGGCCTGGGGCATCCAGGACCCGATGAACGCGGTGTTCAGCCCTGACGGCAAGTGGATCGCCTTCATGGGCATCACCAACAACGCGTGGAACGTGTTCTTCTGGCAAGTCGGTTCGACCAGCATGCCGATCAACCTGACCAACAGCACCGGCCAGACGCGCAATGAAGATCCGAAGTTCAGCACGGACGGCAAATCGCTGTTCTTCAAGCAGAACGGCGATGTCATGCAGGCCGCGCTGTCGTACACCAGCTCAGGCCCCGTCTTCACCTCGACTGTGAACCTCACGCGCACGGCACCGACATTGGAAAACTCGATGCCGTTTGCCACGCCGGACGGCACGGCCGTCTACTACACCACGGGCACGGGCTCGGGCATGGGCCTTTACAAGCAGACCGTGGGCAGCACCACCAAGGTGGCGTTTGACACGCCGGCGGGCCTGGCGACGTACTACCCGATCGTGCGCGCGGACGGCACCGTCTTCTATGCCCGCTGGCACGACGCTACCAGCCAGGCCGACCAGATCTACACCAAGGTCAACCCAAGCGACACGCCCAACCAGCTCACGCTCAACGACTGCAACAGCAACAACTCCGACCCGTCGCCCGTGAACGGCACGAACTACGTGTTCTTCTCGTCGACGAGCGCCGGTGGCTACCAGCTCTACCTGGGCGACGCGAGCAACGGTCAGCGCTGGAGCCTGTCGCAGTTTGGTGTGAACTCGGACACGACCAAGGCGAAGCTCGGCTCGAACTACTACCCGGGCACGCCGACGGCCGCAGCACAGGCCATCACGCTGCTCTCGCAAGGCAAGCCCGCCAGCGCGTCCACCAGCTACAGCGCCAGCCTCGGCCCGGCCTATGCGTTTGACGGCAACACCACCAGCACGCGCTGGGATTCGGTGGAAGGCGTGGCCGGCGCGCAATGGCTGATGGTGGATCTGGGCTCGACCCGCACCATCACCGGCGTCGACCTGTACTGGGACGCTGGCGCCAAGGTGTACTACATCCAGACCTCGAATGATGGCGTGACGTGGACGAACATCTACTCGACGTCGAGCGGCGCTTCGTGGGGCCACACATCGCTGGCCAACCTCAAGGGCAGCGGCCGCTATGTGCGCATGTACGGCACGCAGCGCGCCACGCAATGGGGTTACTCGCTCGACGAAATGCAGGTGTGGGGCTACTAAGCGGCAGCTCCAGCATCGTCTGACATGACAAACGCCCCGGTGGCTTCGGCCATCGGGGCGTTTGTCATTGGTGCGACGAGCCGACCGCATTGGGGCCTACCCCTAAATTGTCAAAAGCTGAACATTCAGCCTGCGCAGGGCTCGGCACGATGGCGTCTCCGCACCACGCCAGAGGATGGACGATGCCCTCCCATAAATCGCCGCATACCCCCGCGCACGGCATGAGCCGGCGCGATTTCCTGACGCTAGGCACTGCCGCTGCCAGCCTTGGCGCGCTGGGCCTGAGCCTGCCAGAAGGCGCGCAAGCAACCGACGCCAACTGGCATGCCGGCCAGCTCGCGCATCTGATTCCGGCGGCGAGCCACGACCGCTTTCTCATCAAGGCGTCGTTTCAGGCACCACTTGCGCGTGCGCCGTGGCTGATGGTCAACGGCAAGCGCGTCGCCGGCGAGCGAACCGATGCCGCCGGCCGCTTCTGGCGCTTTGATGCGCGCGGCCTGCAGCCCGCCACCGAATACACGCTGCGCATTGTCGATGCAGGCGGCAAGCCACTGGCCGACGCATGGCCGCTGCGGACTTTCCCCGCACCCGATGCCACCCCCGCGCGCCTGCGCATCCTGGCCTACACCTGCGCAGGCGGCTACGATGGCCCACCGGTGGCCGGCAAGACCGCATGGCTGGACATGACCGCCCGCCGCCGCCTGCTCGCGCGCGGGATGTCCTTCGCGCCCGACACCGTCATCGCCAACGGCGACCACATCTACTGGGATCTGCAGACCTCGCAGAACAAGCCGTTCGCACGCCAGGTGCGCGAACTGATGTGGGCGAAGTTTGGCGGCGCGCTCGACACGTCTGTGCCGATGTCGCACCCGAAGAACGAAGCCATCTTCACACGCGTTTGCGACTACCAGGTCAGCGGTCTGTACGGCACCACGCTGCGCTCCACGCCCGCGTATTTCCTGACCGACGACCACGACACCTTTGAGAACGACGAGTTTGACGACAAGGTGGCCACCCTGCCGCCGGAGCCGTACGGTCTGGTGGGTGCAGAGCTGACGCAACATCGCTACTACCCCGAGTTCCTGCCCGACGCGAACCGCCCCGTGTGGCTGCCCGGCGGTGACAAGGCCGGCATGCCCGCGGACACCAACAGCGCCTTCGGCACGCTGCGTTATGGCGCATTGCTCGAAGCCGTGCTGTACGACTGCCGGCGCTTTCTCGACAACAAAGGCATCCATGCACGCGTGGTGCCGCAATGGGTGGAAGACTGGCTCGTGGCACGCACGCGCGCTGAAGACACCGCGCATTTCTTCCACGTGCCGTCGCTGCCGTTTGCGTATTCGTCGGGCAAGCTGGGCGACTGGTATCCGGATCTGCTCGACAGGAAGACCGGCCGCCTCGTCGCCAACCAGCCTAAGCCCGGTTGGCAGGCCGGCTGGCACACGCAGCACCAGCGCCTGGTGGCGGCGCTTGCCGAGCAGAAGCAGCGCGCGGCCGTGATCGTGCAGGGCGACTTCCATGCATCGGCGGCCGGGTCCATGTCGCGCTCGGGCGATCTGGCGTTCGCGCATCCGGTGCATACGGTCATGACCGGCACGCTCGGCACCGGCGACCTCGCTTTCCCTTCGGCATTCCGCAGCATCGAGACCACGCCCGCGCTGTCCGTCGCCATGCAGGAGGCGCTGCACCCCACCGAGAAAAACGGCTTTACCATCATCGACGTAACGCCCGAGAAGATGACCTTCTCGCTGTTCATGTGGCGCCCGCCCGAGCCGGTGGAAGCCATCGATACACTGCAGCCGGCCCTGGTGTACGAGGTGCCGCGCCTGGCTTGAGGTGCCAGCGCAACAACAAGGAGACGCATGGCGAAGATCTGCATCGTGGGGGCCGGCTCGATCGGCTGCTATCTGGGTGGCCGTCTGCTGGCGGCCGGCGCCGATGTCACGCTGGTTGGCCGCGCACGCATCGGCAACGAGCTGCGTGAGCACGGCCTCACCTTGACGGACTACCGCAACGGCCGCTGGCAGGTACCGCCGGCTGAGGTGCGCTACGTGACCGACCCCGGCGCTGCCGCCGATGCCGATCTCGTGCTCGTCACGGTCAAATCTGCTGCCACGCAATCCGTGGCCGATGCATTGAAGCCCGTGCTGCGCGCGGGTACCGTTGTCATCAGCTTCCAGAACGGTCTTGGCAATGCCGACGTGCTGCGGGCCACCGTGCCGCAGCACACCGTGCTGGCCGGCATGGTGCCCTTCAATGTGATGCAGCCTGGCCCCGGCGCTTTCCATCAAGGCACGGGCGGCGAGCTGGAAGTGGCAGCGTCACCCATGCTGCAGCCGTTTCTGGGTGACTTTCTCCGCGCGGGTCTGCCGCTCACGGAACGGACCGACATGGCGGCCGTGCAATGGGCCAAGCTGCTGCTCAACCTGAACAACGCCATCAATGCACTGGCCAACCGGCCGCTGAAGGAAGAGTTGTCGCAGCGTGCGTATCGGCGCTGCCTCGCGCTGGCGCAAATGGAGGCACTGCGGCTGCTGTCGCGTGCGGGCATCCAACCCGCCAAGCTGACGCCCATACCGCCCGCCTGGATTCCACGCCTGCTCGCCACGCCCGACGCGGTGTTTGCGCGGCTGGGCGGCAGGATGCTCGCCATCGATCCGCTCGCGCGTTCATCCATGTCCGACGATCTGGCCGCCGGGCGCACGACCGAAGTCGACTGGATCAACGGCGAAGTTGTGCGCTTGGCGGAGCGCCTGGGGCAACGCGCGCCCGTAAATGCGCAACTGTGTGCGATGGTGCATGCCGCCGAATCTGCCGCCACACGCCCGAGCTGGTCGGGCAACGATCTGCTGGCGGCCTTGCGGGCTGCGGGTTAGTCGGCGCCGGCTTCGCTCGCGTCCAGCAACAACGCCATGTCCTGAATCTCGATGTGGCCATAGCGCAGGCGGATCGCGCCGAGTTTGACCAGCGCCTGCAGCTCCTTGCTGAGCGTCTGCCGGCTGATGCCCAGCATCATCGCCAGCGCGTCTTGCGAGGTGGAGATGCTCGCGCGCCCTTCTGCCGATTGCGACACATCGCCGTGCGCCAGTGAAGCGATACGCCGCGCCACACGCGCCCGCGTGCCGTGCAGCGCCGCACTCGCCAGCGAGCCATACGCCAGGCGCAAGCGCGTCGCCACCAGCCGTGCAATCGCTCCGGCAAATGCGGCATCGCGCATCAATGCTTCAAAGCGCGCCACGCTCACCCCCAGCACGTCCGAATCTTCCAGCGCAATTGCGCAATGGCCACGCGGTTGTTGATCCAGCGTCGACACCCCGCCAAACCAGTTGCCTGGCTCCACCAACGTGAGGATCGCCTCATCTCCGTCAGCGTTGAAGATGGAGAGTTTGAGCGCGCCACTGGCCACGCCAAAGAACGCGTGCGAACCCGCGTCCATCGGATCGCCCTGACGAAAGAGAAATGCGCCAGCCGCGATGTGCAGGGGCACCGCGGCTTCGAGCAGCGCATCAGCCGCGCGCGGCGGCAGGCTCTGGAACCAGGGGTTGGCGGCAAATGCGTGCGTCACGATTCTGTTCCCGGCCCTCAGGCGCGCGGCCCTAACACCCACCCCACCGACAGCACATACCGGCTGCCACCCACCACGCGCGTCACGCTGTGCTCGCACGCATCGGGGCGGAAGAGCTTGATGCGCCTTGTCTGGAAGATCGGGCTGGCGCAAACGAACTCGCCGCCCTCCCGCGGCGACTTCAGCACGATGTTCAGCCGATAGTGGCGGCCGTTGGTGACGGGGTCGGTATGCGGCGGAATTTCCGAACCGTCCGGATAGCGGATCAGGTAACTATCGAACGGGATGGGCCACAGCGCGGTGGCCAGCAGCATCTTGTCGTAGCCGGTGCCCTGGCGGCCGCGCTGCCAGCGGAAGGCCGTGCTGAAGAATGCGCGCAAGGAAGACATGGAAGCGAAGCAGCCCGATGGAATCCGGGCATGGTAGCGGGGAACTATCGGCGCTTGTCGAATTTCTTCCAGTATCCGAACGGCTCCTGGTAGCACTCGTAGTCGAGCTCGGCCACGCGCGTATGCAGGCGTTCCTGCACCTCCTGCACGGCGAGGTTGTAGACCACCGGGCCGATCTCTTCCAGAAAGAAACTCAGGAGCGCACCGGCCTGGATGTTGCCGATGCGCTCTTCCATGTGCTCGGTGAAGTAGCGCTGGATGGATTGAACCGCCTCTTCGCGGACGTCGCGGTCAAGTTCGATGGGCATGCGAGGCGCTCGTGGTGGCGGATGAAACCGCCAGCTTACTGCCCGCGGCCATACGCATCCAGCAGCTTGAGCGTGACACCGTTCGTCCAGCCGAAGCCGTCCTGCAATGGATACTCACCCCCGCCGCCACCCGTGCCCGTACCGTCGACGATGTATTTCTCGACAAGCTTCTGCTGGCTGGCATAGAGCTGCTCGACGCTGCCAAGAAAGCGCTCGCCGATCGCCTGGGCGAGCGGCTGCCAGCCGTACCGCTGCGCACCACGCAGCGCGATCCATTGCAGCGGCGCCCAGCCGTTGGGGGCATCCCATTGCTGGCCGGTCTTAAAGGTGGTGGTGGACAGCCCACCCACCTGCAGCAGCGCCTGCTGCGTCCACTGCAACGTCTTCCACGCGCGGTCTGGCCGTGCAGCACCCACAAACAGCGGATACATCATCGCGGCAGACTTGTTATCGCGAATGCGGCCGAGCTGCCAATCGTAGTCTGCGTAGTAGCCGGCGGGGTGCCATAGATAGCGCTCGATGGCGACTGCACGTTTTCCGGCGCGCACGGAATACTCGACCGTGCACGCAAAATCGCGCGCCGCTGTGCAGCCCCGCGCAATGGTCTTCTCCAGCTGGAACATCAGGCTGTTCAAATCCACAGGCACGATCGACGTGGTGCGAATGGTGCCCAGCGTGGCGTTGTCGCCAAACCAGCGCGAGCTGAAATCCCACCCGCTTTCAGCCGCTGCGCGCAGGTCGCGCCAGACTTCGTTGGCAGGGCGCGCGGGTGTTTGCTGCGCGGTGGTCACGTCTTGCAGATAGGACTCCGGGCGCGGGGTGTCCTGGTCGTCCCAGTAGCGGTTGAGGACAGCGCCGTCGCGCATGACGACGACGTTGCTGCTCGCCTGCCCAGCGGGCGTAGTCGAGGCACCGCGCATCCAGTACGCATACTCCTTGCGCAGTTGCGGCAGGTAGCGCTTGAGCGCCGCATCGCCCTCCTGCTGCGCGGCGAGCTCGACCATCAACGCAAAGAACGGCGGCTGCGAGCGGCTCAGGTAATACGTGCGATTGCCGTTCGGAATGTGGCCGAACTGGTCGATGGCATAGGCGAAGTTGTCGAGCATGTTGTCGACCAGGTCTTCACGGCCGGCCTCCTGCAGCCCGAGCATCGTGAAGTAGGTATCCCAGTAATAGCCTTCGCGAAAACGGCCGCCCGGCACGACATACGGCTTGGGCAGAGGAATGAGCGAGCTGTTGTCAGGCGCGGTGGTCGTCGTGCGCGTGAGCGCCGGCCAGAGCCAGTCGATGTGGGCGCGCGAGGACTGCCCCGCAGGCGGTGTCACGGGCGACTCCACCGGCGGCGTGAAGTACTGATCGACAAACGCCTTGAGCGAAAAACCCGGTACGTTCTTCTGTGCATGGTAAGCCTGCAGGATCGCAGCCGGTGCGGCTTTGGGCACCGCATCGACAAATGTCTTCTGATCCGGATACACCTGCGCGGTCTGCACGGCCACGAACAAGTCGCCGTAAAGCTTGTCGGGCGACGGCGGCAGCGCGGCACCCACGCCCACATCGGCCAACGCGGACGACGCCGCCAAACCGAACGCCAGCCATGCAGCAACATTGGCCGCGCGGCGCCGGATCAAAAAGTGAGCCTGTCGATGCATCGTCGTCTCCTGCCTGGTTGACGGAAAGCCAGTCCAGAAAAGGAGACGCCGACAGCGTTGTCAAATCGACAGGTTTTGCGCAAAACGGCGACGTACCGAAGCGCAAGAAATGGCGCCGTCTTGGGCGCTGCGGGCAAGCAACTTGCTGATGCGCGGCGATGCTTGGCTCGGTCATCCGGCCCGGCGCTACCCGCGAGCAACCTCGTAGCGCATCTCCACGAAGGTGTTCTTGTAGGGCACGGCGGAAGTGAGCTTGAGCGCAGGCTGTACGATGCGGCGCGGCAACAGGGGCAGCCCGGTGCCCAGCGTGACAGGCATCACCTGCACGATCAGTTCGTCAAGCAGCCCTGCATCGAGAAACTTGCCGGCGAGTTCCCCACCACCAACGATCCAGAGATTGCGTCCGCCGGCTGCGGCGAGCATGTCGCGGTGGACGGGCGCCACATCACCACGCACGAATCGGATGTCTGCACCTTGCACCGCCGGCAGGGTGCGCGATGTGAAGACCCACGCAGGCTGAACGTAAGGCCACGGCTGCGCTTGCCCCTCAGGGCCCGGCTTGGCCAGTTCGCGCAACAGCCATTCGTAGGTGGACGCACCCATGGCCAGCGCGCCGACGTCGCGAATGAAGCCGTCGTAGCTCGTGCCTTCCAGTGAGCCAAACTGCATCAGCCAATCGAGCGAGTGATCCGTCGTGGCGATGAAGCCGTCCAGGGTGGTAGCGGCGTAATACTGCGTCTTCGACATGGCGGGCTCCCGTTGAAATTTAGGAGCGAAATGCTACGCCGCACGGATTGCCGTTGCCTTGCGGGCGGCGCTACACCACCGGAACGGCGTTGCCAGCATCGGCAGCGCAAATCCGGTTGCGCCCCTGATGCTTGGCGTCGTACAGCGCGCGGTCTGCGCGTGCGCTCAGCCGGTCGAACGATTCACCGGGTTGCCACGCCGCCACGCCACCGCTGATGCTGTAGCGGCAGGGCTGCGCACCGGCCATGACAACTTGCGCGGCAGCAGCTTTGCGCAAGCGATCTGCGAGGTACATGGCGTTGCCGCTGTCTGTGTCGGGCAGCAGCAGCGCGAACTCTTCGCCACCGATGCGCCCAAGCACGTCGGTCGGCCGCAGTTGCGCTTGCGCCATCTGCACGAACGCGCGCAGCACCGCATCGCCGACGGCATGGCCGAGGCTGTCGTTGATGCGCTTGAAATGATCCAGATCGAGAATCAGCAATGCCAGCGGCTTGGCGTGCCGCTGCACACGGCCAACATGGCGGCGTGCCAGCACCTCAAAGCCCTGGCGCGACAGCGCACCGGTCAGGAAGTCGCGGTTGGCCGCATCGCGCGCGTCGGCCAGCAGCGCGTCATGCACCATCAGCATGGCCGACATCGACAGGATGGGCATGATCGCCGCCGCCACCACGAGCAGCAGCACGCTGCCGGCGCTGGCAAACATGCTCGGGCTGGAAGCCGCATCCAGCGTCAGGAAATAGAAGCCGCGTACGAGCTGACAAACGCCGAACACGAAAGCAATGATGGCCGTTACCCGATACGGATAGGTCGGTCGACCAGCGGGCGAATGGCGTACCAGCATCCACGTCAATGCCGTGCAGAATGCGGCGGAAAACAGCGTGGTCGAAAACACCCGCATGGGGATGCTGTCGACGGCGTAGCGCCAGTAGATGACCGCCACCCCTACCGCCGTCACGCCTGCCAGCAAGATCGGCCACTGCGGCCGACGGCCGAGAAAGCGCGCGCAGCCCGCGTAGTACGCAGCACCACCGAGCGCCAACAGGACGTTCGCCACAACAACCGAGAGGCTGTCGGGAATCTTCCCGCGCAGCAGAATCAAGGGTAGGGCCAGCACCACGGCCAGATTGGCACCAAACCATTCGGCAATGCCGGACTTGCCAGCGCGCAGCAACGAACCGAGCAGCCCCAGAAGCACAAAGCTCATCAGCGCCGACGTGGCAATGGCGACGCCAGGATCCAGCATGAGCACTCCCGCAAGTCTTCTGTGGCGGGGATTCTACGAAAAGTGGCGCATTGGTGACATCACCGGGTGGTGGGGCACAACCTGGGCCGAAAGCCGCAAATCAGCGCAGCCGGTGGCTTCCATGGTGTGATGACAACCCTTGCATGTAGGAACCGCCGCGCAAGGTCATGGCTTCGGTCCGAGATCGTCTACGGCATGTCCGCCAGCGGGCTGCAACGCGGCTTCAGCGGCGTCCACCTGCGTGGGCTCGGCGTCGATGGTCAGCAGAAAGCGCCCGCCGATCACGACGTTCTGGAATTTGCGCTCGTAGGTCTCGGCGTTTTCGCCGCCGGGCTCGTAGTCGCCGCAAAGGAAGTTGCCGCACAAGGCACCTGCCTCGTCACCCTGGTGCGACAGCGCGACGCGCTCCAGCGTGAGGCCGGTGTTCAACACGGCTTGGCGGGCTGCCTCAGCAGCGGCGTGGTCTGTGAAGATGCGGACGATGGTTGGCATGGGTTCTCCTCGACGTGGTGAACCCAAAGTTGACGCATCGGCCGTGCCCAGCGGCACGCCGGGCGGGTGGCTCAGAACAGCGCCATCTGCCGCATCCCAAACCCGATCGCCTCTTCCACCCGCATGCGCGCGTGCGTGAGCGACCCCTCGATGCCCGAGAGCGTGCCGGCCAGCCAGCGGTAAAGCAGCGGCGCCTGACCGCGCGGGCTCAGGTGGATTTCACCGAGCTTCTTGCCGCGCTTGTCACGGTAGTAGTGGGAGCGGTAGCCGCGTTCCCAATGCGTGATTGGGCCACGCCATCGGCGCAAGCGGCGGGGTTTGGTGGGGGACGTTTCGGCTGGCGATGCCGACGCTGGTTCCTCCCAGCCGAAAGCGGGTTTGGCAAACAGCGGCAAACCTTCCAGATCGGGGTAAAAATCCATCGTCGTATGCTCAGCTAGCCGCGCCGCCGCAGGCTTTGCAGACAAACACGGCGCGCAGCCCGCATGATACCTGGGTTTATGGCAGACAGCACGTGCAAACGCCCTAACGGCGGGCATCGGAACAACGTTGCGCACGTCGTCCGATCAGCGCTTCGGTATGATGGCCGCTCCCAGTTTCATGACACGCGGCAATCGACCGGTACCTAGCATGAAGAACGCCCTTAACACGTTGATGACATCCCGAATCGCCTGCACCCTGCTGTTGGCGGCGAGCTTCGCCACCCAGGCCCACGCCCAGGACGGCGCCTTTGCACCGCTGCTCCGCCATCTGGCGGATCGCCTGGTCACCGCCGACCAGGTTGCGCTGAGCAAATGGGACAGCGGCCAGTCGGTTTACGACCCGGCACGCGAAGCCAAGGTCATCGCCAATGCCTCGGCGCAGGCGCCAGCCTACGGCCTGGCAGCCGCGGACGTGAGCGATGTCTTCACAGACCAGATCGAGGCGAACAAGGAAGTGCAATACGCCCTGCTGAACGACTGGCGCCGGGCCGGTGCTGCGCCCACCGCGCAGCGGCAGAGCCTGCCGGATGTGATCCGCCCCAAGCTGGACGGGCTGCAGAAATCCATTCTGCAAGCCTTGCGCGATGTTGCCCCCGCACGCGGCCAGGCGGATTGCCCGGTGCAGGTGGCGAACGACATCGGCCGTGTCGTGCATGAGAAATCGCTCGACACCCTGCATCAGATTGCTCTGGACCGTGCAACGGCAAGGCTCTGCAGCACCCGCTGATCCCATGAAAAAACGGCGCGGTCCTGAAAGGGCACGCGCCGCTGCATCCGTCACGCTTGTCCGTGAAATCAGGGCGTGGGCGTCCAGCTCGCGCCGCTGCCATCCTTGAAGCTGGCGAACACCTTGGCGGTGGTGTTGAGCCCACTCAAATCAATGGCGCTGGTGGCGTATTGGGTATCCCGACCCGACATGCTCAGCGCATTGCCGGCCGCGTCCATGCTCAGCCATTCACGCCACCCTGCGGTTGCGGTTGGTGTTCCGGGGTACGGTGCCATGGCGCCGTTGGTGTTCGGATCTTGCCAGCCGCCGCTTGCAATGTGTGCGCCCATCTTCGTGCTGATGTACGCGGCTGTGTCGCAATACAGTTGAGCATTGCCGAAACTGCCGGTGCCCGTGTATTGCTGGGTGCAGTAGCTGTTCGCGGCCTGGGTGGCACCGGTCAGGGATCGTGCGAGATAGGTGGTCCCCGCAGGCACCGTGGCATCCGCGGTCAACGCGCTGTTGAGCACCACGAAGCCCGGGTAACCCGTGGCCGCACGTGCCTGGATGATGGCGTTGACGCTGTAGCTGCCGCCCGAACCGGCGATCGGGTCAAACGTCGTATGCAGCTCGCTCTGCTCGAACAGCGCTGCATAGGGCGAGCCCCAGATGAAATCGACGTTTCCCGCAATGTAGGACTTGTAATACCAGACCCAGCCCTTGGTCTGGATCGTATCCTGCGCGCTCAGGAAGTTCATGAAACTTGCCACCATGCGACTGGCGGTCAGGGTCGAGGTGTTGTAGTAAAGCGCCTCGGCCTGGTTGTTGAAGTTCGACTGTCTGACGTGCGAGTTCTGCAACGTGAAGTTGGTGAGCTTGAGCAGGTCGGAGCCCTCCACGAGAAGGACGGATCTTCCGCCCCCCAGGGCGCGCCGGGTGCCGCTGCCTTCCGTCGTCAGCGTTGTCGCCGGTGCTGTTTTGCTGCCGCCGGTGCCCGGGTTGTAAGACTCCGAGTTGTCCTGGTAGACGATGGTGCCCGCCTGGCTCTGGCCCGAAATCGTCAGGTTATTCACGTTACGCAGGAACAGCTGCTCGTTGTAGCTGCCATCCTGGATCGTGATCGTCTTGCTGGCCGACGCGTTCGCGCTGCTGTTGCGCATGATCCAGTCGAGCGCACCCTGTACGGTCCGGAAGTCCGCCGAGCCGGTGCTGGCGACGGTCACGGCCGTCTGGGATGCCGGGGCGGCCTTGGTCGTGAAGGTCCACGCCGTAGGCGAGGTGATGCCCGCAAAGGGGGTACCGTTCATCTTGCCGGCCAATACACCGTTGTCGATGGTGACGTAGTACTTGGTGCCGTTGCTGAGCATGTTGTCGTGCAAGCGGATGGTGGCTGTGTTGCCGGAAATCGTGACCGGCGTGTAGTACACATACCGCCACTGGGTCAGCCCGGTGTTGTTGCCCAGCGTGTCGATCTCGGTGTTGGCGGCCGGCATGTACGTCTGCGTTTCGCCGCCGGCGGTGACCGGTGCGCCACTGATATCGATCTGGTCGACCTGCGCGCCCGTCGTGGCATTGAAGACCTTGATCAAGCCGGTCGCACCCAAGGTAGGTGTGGCGTCAAAGCTGAGTTGCAGCCGCGTGTCGACATAGGCGGCGGTTTCTCCATTGGCGGGAACCAACCCGACCGCGTTCGTCGAGCCTGACGACGAACCACCGGAAGACCCCGATCCTCCGGAAGCCGCCGCGACCGTCACAGACGTATTGCAACTGCCCTGGGCCGCGCAGCCCGACACCCCTTCGCCGGACGTCGAGACAGAACTGGTGAGGCTACCGGCGGCTGTGGCCGTGGCCGTCAGGGTGACGGTCGCGGCGGCTCCGGCTGCGAGCCCCGCAGGAATGGTGCACGTGAGCGTGCTGACCGCCGGGCCGCATGTTGCACCCTGCGCGTTCACCGCGATACCGCCGACGTTGCCGGGCACGGTGGCCACCAGCGAAACGGTATCCCCGGTGGCGCCGCTTCCGTTGTTCACGGCGGTGATCGTCCAGATCACCCGGTCGCCAACGGCGGCGCTCGTCTGGCTGGCGGTCTCGGACACATTCACAGAAGCGAGGCTGGCCGTTGTAGCCGAGCCGCCGCTTCCGCCGGTGGTAGCGCTGGCGGTGCCGGTGCCACCATCTCCGCCGCAGCCCGCCAACAGCAGTGCCGGCAGGGCTGCAACCACAACTGCGCGCTTGAACGTTCTTGTCATTGTTGTCTCCTCTTCTTCTTTTGGTGTGAGCGGGCCGTAGTTGTGCTCAGTGAATCGACATCGGCGCATTCACTGCGGGGAAGTCCACGAACGCGCTCGAGCAGTCATAGGGCGCCGGGGTTGCCGTCCGGTTGTCGAAGATGTGGACGTGGTTGATGTCCTGGCCCGCGAGCAGCAGGCTGGCAAACGACACCGGCCCCGAACCCATCGTCAACTCCGCATAGGACGGCACGGGATTCGTCAGCTTGGTCGTTGCCCAACCCGGCAGAGAATCAAAAACCACGTTGTCGAAGACGACGTTGTAGAGATAGTTGAACTGGCTCTGCGACTGGTAGCCGCGCAGCAGCAAGGCCGCGTTGGCGCCGTCGTAGACGGAGCCGGCCACATCCAGGTAGCGGAAATTGCGCACAGTGATGTCGTGAAGGTTCGGGTAGAGCGCCTTGGCCGAGCCGGAAGCGTCGCCGTAGTACGGGTCCATCACGATCGGCTGTTGCACGCGCCGTGCGCACACACCGTCAACCGTCACATTCTTGACTTCCCCGCCACGGCTATCGTCAGTCTTGATGCGAAAGCCGCTGGTGGCGCCCATGTCAAAGCCGTCGATGGTCAGGTCGCGAATCGTGATGCCGTTCATGCCGCTGTCCGTTTCGCTGCCGAGCGACATGCCGTGCGTGAAATAGAAGCGGTTGTGCAGGATCTGCACGTTGGAAACGGGGCCCGTGGTGCTGGCGTGCGACTTGATGGCGATGCCGTCGTCGCCGTTGCTGATGTGGTTGAACGCGATGAGCACGTTCTGCGATTGGCCCGGGTCGATGCCGTCTGTGTTTTTGACGGTGGCAGGCGTAAAGCAGGTGCTGGGTGTGGTGGTATTGGGCGAACCTGAGACGACCGGCGTCGTGTTGGCTGCGCATTGGTAGCCTGCCACGGAGTATTCGAGCGAGGGCGTCAGGATCTTGGTGCCCCAGGCGGTCACGCCGCTGACGCCACTGGTGACAACGTGGAACTTCGGCGCGTTCTGCAACGTAATCCGATAGAGGCTGAAGTTGCTGCCGCCATTCACCTGGATCAGGCGCGGGTTGTTCTGACTGGCGTTGCTCATGGTTTTGGTCAGCGCACCGACATCCCACCACGTGAGCTTGTTGGCATACAGGCCGGAGGTGAGCACCTCGCCGCCGCGGCCGTCGATCACGCCGTCGCCGACCACGCCGTTGCCATTGGGCGTCGTTGTGATGAGCGCGTTGCAGCCGTTGTCGCTGCTGGCGGTTTCACCGCAATTGTTCTTGCCGCTGATCTGGTAGTCAGACGGCTTACGCGAGGCGAACAGCGTCACCCCCGCATCGACCCACAGCGTGACGGACCCCGGCAAGACGATCGGGCCACTGAGGAAAGCGTTTTGGCCTTGGCTTCCCTTGACCAGTTTCACCGCTTGTCCGGCAGGACAACCGTTGACGGCCGCCTGAATGTTGGCGGTGTCGGGCTGAGAGTCGGCCGGCGGCGCATCCACCGACGCGTCAAGCAGCCCCTTGCTGTTCTTGGTCAAGGTGGCGCTCAAGGTCGCGCACACCGTGGTGGGCAGCGACGGCTCCTTGCCCTGCACGGCCGGATCAGAAAGCGCCGTGGCCGGCCAGAGCGCAGTGGACGTTGTCGTAGATGTACCGGTGCCGACTCCAGGGCCGGTTCCAGGGCTCGTGGCGACACCACCACCGCTGCTGGCGATGTCGCTACTGCTGCCATCACCACCCCCGCAGCTGGCCAACGCAAGGCTGACAGATAGGCAGATCAGGCCGATGCAGGCACGCGCTGGCCGCACCGCTCTTGAATGGGTCATCGTGTTGTTCTCCTCGTTTTCTTCGTATGGGTGTGAATTCAGCGCGCGTGCGAGCCGCTCGCAGGCGGAGCAGCGCGCATTTGGCGGGGGCGGGCGCGCGTAGGAATACGGGCGGCGAATGGGCGGATCAGCACACGCCGGTGTTGCGCCGCAACGTGCGTCGTGAAGGCGCGAAAAGCGTATGGGCGCGAGTTGGCGCCCACCGCCGGTGGCGGGGGTATTGCATGCGTCTCCTCTCTGCTTTTTGTATTGGCCTCTACCGGAGGACTGCATCCTTGCGAGCAGGCATGTCCCCGGTCAGCCAATTTCTGATATATCAAAATCTATTAATTGATATATTAGAAGTCAAGGCAGGGTTTTCCCGGCAGCGCCGGAGGGTCGGCAAGACGGAAGCAAAAAAAAGCCGGCCCCAGAGGACCGGCTATTCGAGGAGAGATAGCGCCTAGCCAAGATCTACGTCAACCCAGATCCACAGGCACGAAGATCTTTGTATCGTCACGCTGCACCAACAGCGCGACATGCTTGCCGGCACGATCCACCAGCGTGCGCAACTCCTGCACCGATGACACCGGCGTGCCATTGAGCGACAGGATCACGTCTCCGGGCTGGATGCCGACCTTGGCCGCCGGGCCGGTTACGTCCATCACCACGAGGCCGCCAGGCAGGCCGTTCTGGCGCTTCTCTTCCGGTTGCAGTGGTCGCACCGCCAAGCCCAGGCGGCCTTGGTCCGGCGCAGCCTTTTCACTGGACGCCACCTTGGCGTCCTTGGCTGCACCGACGGTCACAGTCAGCGTGGTCTGCTTGCCCTGGCGGATGATCTGCAGCGGGACGGTGGAGCCCGGCTTGATGTCGGCCACCTGCTCGGGCAGATCACCCGACCGGTCGATGCGCGCGTCGCCAATCTGCAGGATCACGTCGCCAGGTTGCAGGCCGGCCTTGGCTGCGGGGCCGCCGTCTTCCACCGAGTTCACCAATGCGCCTTCTGGCTTGGGCAGCTTGAAGGAGTCGGCAAGCGACTGGTCGACCTCTTGCACCGCAACGCCCAGGCGGCCACGCGTGACCTTGCCGGTGGACACAAGCTGCTGCTCCACCTTCATCGCCACATCGATCGGCACGGCAAACGACAGGCCCTGGTAGCCGCCGGTCTGGCTGTAGATCTGCGAATTGATGCCAATCACCTCGCCGCGCTGGTTGAACAGCGGGCCGCCCGAGTTGCCCGGGTTCACGGCCACATCGGTCTGAATGAACGGCACATAGGTATCGTCCGGCAGCGAGCGCGACTTGGCGCTCACGATGCCTGCCGTGACGGTGTTCTCGAAACCGTACGGCGAACCGATGGCCAGCACGGGCTCTCCCACCTTGGTATTGGCTGGGCTGCCTATCTGCACCACCGGCAGGTTCTTGGCGGAGATGCGCAGCACTGCCACGTCGGATTGCTTGTCGACGCCCAGCACCTTGGCCTTGAACTCGCGACGATCGGTCAGCTTGACGTTGACCTCCTGCGCGCCGTCCACCACGTGGGCGTTGGTCAGGATCAGCCCATCCGCCGAGACGATGAAGCCGGAACCCAGTCCGCGCACGATCTGGTCGCCGCGTTGTTGCGGCATCTGCGGCATGAAGTGTTTGAAGAATTCTGAGAACGGATCATCCGGGCTCATGCCGGGCGGCAGACCCTGCATGCTGGTGCGCTGCGCGTGCGCGGTGGTGCTGATGTTGACCACCGCCGGGCCGTAGCGATCGACGATGCCGGAGAAGTCCATCGGCGCCGCAACAGCCACCGGAGCTGCGCCGGGAGCCGGCGCGGTCGTTGTCGTTGCGGTGGCCACGGGTGCCGCCACCGCACGCGAAATCATGTCTTTCTGCAGATAGGCGTAGCCGCCTGCAACGGCGACCACAGCCGCCAGGCCAGCCGCACTGCGTGCCAGGGTTTGACGCGTCATTGTCGTGTCCTCTCTTGCTTAGCACGAGGGTCACGGCCTGCGGAGTCGCCTGTCGTGCCCATCGGTTGAAGGCATCGTAGGCGGGCAGACTTAAACGAGACTTAAAGGTGCAAGGCGCACGCGCACATCACACGAAACAAAATGTTTCTACGCATTGGCCTTGAATGGAAAGCGCAGCACCACGCGCAAGCCGCCACCCTCGCGCGCTTCCAGTGCCAGAGTTGCGTCGTGCGCCTGGGCGATCTCGCGCACGATGGCGAGGCCGAGGCCGCTACCGCCCGTGGGTGCCTGCGCTGGCCGATAAAAGCGATCGAGCACGCGTTCGCGTTCCTCCGCAGGGATGCCAGGGCCGTTGTCTTCCACCACGAGCTGCGCGCCACCGTCGGGCGTATGTTCGGTTGACACATCGACGCGCGCCCCGGCTGGACAGTATTTCAGTGCGTTGTCGACAAGGTTGACCAGCAGCACGCGCAGCGCATCGGCATTACCGATAACGGATGCGGGCTGCGACTCCACTGCGATCCCCAGGTCAATGCTCTTTTGCACTGCCGCCGGCGACAGTTCGGCAACCACGTCGGCCGCCACCGCCTCGAGCGCAACCGTTGCGCGCTGCGTATCGGCAGCGCCCGGCTCCTGCCGGGCGAGCGTCAGCAACTGGCCAACGAGACGGATCATGCGTTCCACACCGCGATGCAGATCGGCATGCGCGGCGCGGCGTTCGTCTTCGTTCTCAGCGCGGTCGGCCACCTGCAACTGCAGCTTGAGGGCGGCCAGCGGCGTACGCAGCGCGTGTGCGGCATCGGCAACGAACGCGCGCTGGTGCGCAAGTGCGGTGCCGAGTCGCGCAAGCAGATCGTTCAATGCATTCGTCAGCGGGCGGATCTCGTCAGGCAAACCCTGCGTGGGCAACGGCGACAGCGCTGCCGCATCGCGCGCCTGCACCTGCTTGGCCACGGAGCCCAGCAGCGCCAGACCGCGCCCGACCGCCAGCCACACGATCCATCCCAATAGCGGCAGCAGGATCAACAACGGCGCCACCGTACGCAACGCCATGCGCGCCGCCACCTCGTGCCGCGCGCTGTATGGCTGGGCGATCTGCACCACGGCGGGCCCGAACGCGACGCTGTAGATGCGCCACGGGCCCTCCGGCGTATTCGCGTCGGAAAAGCCCAGCTCCGCCTGGTCTGGCAGATCGGGCCGCGCGTGCGAGAGATACAGGCTGCGGCCGGTGCCGTCCCAGATGCGGATCACGACGTCGTCGTCACGGGCAATGCCGGCGAGCGCCGGCGGCGGCGGGTCGATCCACTGGCTCGGCAGCGCGGCGGCCACCTGCTGCATCTGGTAGTCGAACAGCGCGTTGGCTTCCTGGCGCGCCTGCGCGTAAATCAGGCCGGTGGCAATGACAATGCCCGCCAGCAGGCCGCCGGCCAGCCACCACAGCAGGGTTTTACGGATCGATTGCATGGCTTATTGGTGCGAGTCGCCGTCGGCAGGTTCCGCAGGCGACGTTGACGCCTCACGTGGAATCACATACCCCACGCCGCGGATGTTCTGGATGAAATGGCTACCGAGCTTCTTGCGCAGCGCGTGGATGTAGACCTCGACCGTGTTGCTGCCGACCTCTTCATCCCAGCCGTAAAGGTTGTCCTGCAACTGGGCGATCGACCACACCTTGCCCGGCCGCGCCAGCAGCGCATGCAGTACCGCAAACTCGCGGCCCGACAGTTTGACTGGCACCCCCGCACGCAGCACCTCGCGGGTGACGGGGTTGAGCAGCACCTCGCCGTGGCGCATGAGCGGATCGGCGCGGCCGCCTTGTCTGCGCAGCAGCGCGTGCATGCGTGCCGCCAGTTCCTGTAGGTCGAAGGGCTTGACGAGGTAATCGTCTGCGCCGGCATTGAGACCGGCCACGCGGTCGGCCACCGCATCGCGTGCGGTCAGGATCAGGATCGGGATGGCGATGCCGCGCTGGCGCAGTTCGCGCACCACGTCCAGCCCGTCGCGCTTGGGCAGGCCGAGGTCGAGCAGCATGAGGTCGAACATGGTGGCGCCGGACTCTGCGCCGGCGGCGCCAGGCGCCGTGATGGCGTGCACGGCTGCCTCGCCGTCGCGCACCCAATCGATGGTGAAACCGTCGTGGCGCAAACCCTTGCGCACGCTGTCGCCGATCATGTCGTCGTCTTCCACGAGCAGTACGCGCATGACGAATCAAAAATAAGCCGGGGAAGGCTCATTGTAGAACCGCCGCACGGGCGGTTGGCGCTTTGTCCAAAACCGCCCGCAAACTCACCTCCGCATCAGAAGCCACCCGACTTGATCAGTTGATTCAACGCGCCGATGTTCAGGCTGCCCCAACCCGTCGGGTAATCCCAGCCTTGCGCGGCGCTGTAACCGTAGCCCTGGTAGCCGTTGTTGCCCGAGACCACGTCATACCGCAGCAGCGATGCGTTGGCCGGAATGGCGCTGTACAGGCGCGCCGCCGGAAAGCCCAGGTTGCCGTTGGCCGCCAGCAACCGTGCCCAGAAGCCGACAAAGATGGGCGATGCCAGGCTCGTGCCGCCAATCTGCTGCAGTTGCCCGTAGTTGTAGATGTAGGCACCGGTGCTCTGCGCTGCGTCGAACGACACATCGGGCAGCAGCCGCGCATTGCCGCCCTGCCAAATTGGGGCCGGCAGGATCTGGCTGATGCCGCCGCCGGTGGCCCACAGCTTGCCGTTGCCGTCGAGGCCTTCGTTCCACACGGTCTCGCTGGCGAAGCTGGAACCGCTCGTGTAGAGCGTGGTGCCTCCAATGGCGAGCACGTGCGGCGACGATGCCGGCCACGACACGCTGTAGTTGGCGCCATCCGGATAGCCGCGGTTGTTGCACTCGTAGACGCCCTCGTCTCCCGAAGACACAGAGAACGTCTGCCCCTGCGCCGCGGCAGTTGTGAAGATGGCCTCTTCAGCGTCGAGCGTGCCGTCGGCGCTGGCGTCGTTCTCGCACCAGCCGAGCGACACGTTGATGATCTTGGCGGTGTTGTCGGTCACCGCCTTGTTGAAGGCCTTGGTCAGGCCCGTGTTGCCCGGCGCATTCAGGTCGGCCATGTAGAAAGCCAGCTTGCCGACCGCGCCGCCGGCCGCGCCCACGATGGACTGGCTGTCGAGGTTCCACTCGCCCTGGCCTTCCTGATCATCGGTGTAGTTGCCGCTGGTGCCGTTGGTCTTGATCGTGGTGGTGGACACTGCGGCATAACCGTTGTTGCTCGTGAACGTGCGCAGGTCACGCAGTGTTTGCGATACACCGCCGATGGTGATGACGCCCACGGTGGTGCCCGCCGCCGTCGGAACGCCCGTCGCGCCGTACAGCGCCGGGAATTCTTTCGGGTAATGGCCCGTCGCGGTGCCCGCAGCCAACGTGCGCGCTTCGGCCACATCGCCCACACGCAGCAGCGGACGGGCACGCGCCACGTTCTGCAGGCCCAGCACCGAGCCGACGATGCCGCCCAGGGCGCGTGGCACCTGAGCCTTACCGCTGTTCGCAAACCCGCTGCGGCCTGCTAGCTGGTAATGCACCAGCGGCGTGTTGAACGCCGCCTTGACCGTGCCCGCCGTACCGCGCGCCGACACCAACAGCCGGTTGGGCGCAACTTCAATATCGATAAAACCGTTCTGCCGCAGATAGCGCGCCACGGCATCCACCTGTGCCTGCGTGGGCGCGTGGTCGGCCAGGAACTGCTCGGTGGTCAGGTACTTGCGGTAATGCGAGCTGCGCGGGTCGTTCACATCGTGCGCGAGCGCCTTAAGGCTGGCCTCATTGCGCAGCTTGAGGCTGATCAGCACATCGGTGGTCTGGCCGGGCGCGACCTCGTTGACGGCGCCGCGCGCCATGAGTTGCGGGCCGGTCACGAAAGCTTTGGTGTGGGTGTCGACCCAATCGGTGGCGGCATGCAGCGGCCCGGCCGCGAGCACCAGCGGCCATACACAAGCCAGTTGACGGCACAAAGTAGAAAGGTGCTGCATGGGGAGATCAGTACGGAGCATCGGATGTCCTTTTGAGGTGTACGACGTTGCAGGACCACGCCGCTTGTGACGACGTGGGCGTCGTTCACCGTATCCAACGCATTGCCCTCGCAACAGTGCGAAAACAGTCAGTTGCATCCGGAGCGCGCTGCATCTAGCAACCCCTCGCCGGGCGGTTGCGCGAGGCAGCGCTTGCCTTTATCGTGATGCGATCCGCCATTCGAACCCGCGCCCAGATGAGCGCCCAGCAAACCACTTCCCCCGCCACCCCTGATTCACCGACCGACCTGCGCGAACGCATTCGCACGGCACGCCCGTCGCTCTCTCCGGCCGAACGCCAGGTGGCTGACTGGGTGCTGCGCCAGCCCGGTACGGTGCTCAGCCTGCCGGTGGCGGCCATCGCGCGTGAGGCCGGTGTCAGCCAGCCGACCGTGATCCGCTTCTGCCGCTCGATGGGCTGCCATGGCCTGTCGGATTTCAAGCTGCGGCTGGCGCAAGGCAACGTGGCCCGCGACGCCGCGCCGGCGCGCATCGCGTCGCCCTCCGGCACGCGCGTCCTGCAGAACGCCATCGATTCGCTCACCACGCTGCAGGACCGCTTCGATCCGCGCACGCTCGATGCAGCGGTAGCGCTGGTCGACAGCGCACGCCGCATCGACCTGTACGGCTTCGGCAGCTCGGGCGTGGTGGCGCTCGATGCACAGACGAAATTCTTCCGCTACGGCATTCCCGCGAATGCGTATAGCGATCCGTATCTCGTGTCGATGTCGTTGAACGTGCTGCAGGCAGGCGACGTGGTGATCGCCATTTCCAAATCGGGCGCGCTACCCGAACTGCAGACAGCGGTGGAGCGTGTGCGCGAACTGGGCGTGCGCGTGATTGCCGTCACAGCGCCCGACAGCCCGCTCGCGGCACTGGCCGATGTCGTGCTGCCCGCCGGCGTGGACGATGCCGTGGCCGACCGTTCGATGGTCGCGCGCCTGTTGCACCTGGCGCTGCTCGATGCGCTGGTGCTGGAAGTGGCGCTGCGCAAGGGCAGCGCACTCCATCACGCCGATCAACCTGAGTAACGCGAAAGCCGCGTCAGTGTCCCTGGGCCACTGCGTGGTCCATGGCTGCACACAGGCCAATCAGCCCCGGGTACGGTGAATGAATCACGTACACCGGCATCGACGCCACATAGGCCGAGAAGCGGCCCTTGTCTTCAAAGCGGCGCCGGAACGGAGAGTTGGCAAACGCCGGCCCCAGACGCGGGACAATGCCGCCGCCGATGTACACGCCGCCGCGCGCACCCAGCGTGACCGCCAGGTTGGCCGCAATGGTGCCGAGAAACGCGCAGAACGTATCGACGGCATAACGGCAGCGCGCGTGGTCGCCGGCGGCGTCTTCCATCTCGCCAAGTGCGATGGCGGTAATGTCGGCCGCGCGGCGCAAGGTAGGGCCTTGCTGCCAGAGGTCGAAGCACGCACCCAACGCCTCGTAGATCAGCTCCAGGCCCATGCCGGAGATCAGCCGCTCGGCCGACACATGGCCGAAGCGCTCGCGTGCGAAGCGCCAGATGACGGCTTCCTCGTCGTTCATCGGCGGAAAAGCGACATGGCCGCCCTCGCCTGCCACAGCGATGTAGCGGCCCTCGGCCGTCGGCACCAGCGATGCAACGCCCAGGCCCGTGCCAGCGCCGAGCAGCGCCCGCGGTGCATCGGCCAGGCTCGCCCCGCCGCCCACCTGTTCCAGCTCGTCTGCGGGCAGATACGGCAACGCGTGCGCCAGCGCGGCAAAGTCGTTGAGCACGACAAAGGTGTCGAAGCCCAGCGACTGCCGCATTGCCTCGATCGAGAACGCCCAATCGCGGTTGGTCATGCGAATCTGGTCGCCCAACACCGGATTGGCGATGCCGATGGCCGCATGGCGTACGCCAGCGGTTGCGATTTCCGGCGGCAACGATGCCAGGTACGCACGCATGGCCGCTTCGAGCGAAGGGTAGTCATCGCCGGCCAGCACACCGATGTGGGCCAGGCGCATGGGCGCCATCTCCAGCGCAAAGCGCACGTTGGTGCCGCCAACGTCGGCCACCAGCCGCGGATAGGCCAGCATGTCGGCCAATTGGTCGGCCCCAGTGCCCGCGTTCACCTCATGTAGTCCAATAGACATCGAGCGGTACCTCCCGCTGATGAATGACGTAGCTCACCGGCAGCGCACGCTGTGCCACGCCTCGCGCGGCATCGTCGAACACACCGCGCTTGACCGGCCCTGAGATCGAAAGGAACAACCGCCGCGCCGCACACAGCGCAGACAGATTCAGGCTGATACGCCGATGCGGCGCTGTGCCCGGACGCACCGGCAGATAAGCCGGTGCCCGCGTGCGATCGATGCCCTCGTTCAATTCAGGCGCGTCGGGAAACAACGATGCGGTATGCCCGTCGTCCCCCATGCCGAGAATCACTACGTCGGGTTGCTGAAACGGATCATTGGCAGTCGCCACGCATGCATCCACGTCAACCGATTCGCCATGCACGTGCGGTGACAACACCAGCGGAAAAAAGCGTGCTGCAGCTGCGGCATCCTGCAACAGGTGCTCGCGGACGAGGCGCGCGTTGCTGTCGGCATGCTCGGGCGGCACGGCACGCTCGTCGACCAAGGTGATCGACACATCGGCCCAGCGCAGCGGCAACACGCGCAACTCGGCAAACAGCGCGATGGGCGAACGCCCGCCCGACACGGCCAGGCACACGCTGCCCTGTTCTTCGATCACATACGTGAGCGTGTTGGCAATGGACGCTGCCAACGCTTGCACCTGCGCCGCGGCGTCTGGAACTGCGTGCCAGCGCATTGCCATTACATCTCCTCGTGCCAGGCAGCGTTGTCGCGTGAGAGCAGCGCGCTCGATGCCGCCGGGCCCCAACTGCCTGCGGTGTAACCCTTGGGCGGAATGCGTGCTTCGTTCCACGCTTCAATGATCGGTTCGACCCAGCGCCAGGCTTCGGCCTGCTCATCGCGGCGCACGAACAGACCGAGCTTGCCGTTGACGGCGTCCATCAGCAGACGCTCATACGCGCCGGCATGGCGCACGCCGCCGTGGTCGGTAAAGTCCAGGTCCAGCGTGGACGGCTGCAGGCCGAGCGCCGCGCCCGGCGTCTTGGTCAGGAACTGCAGGCGGATGCTCTCTTCCGGCTGCAGGCGGATGACGAGACGGTTTTCCGGAAACTGGATCAGCGGCTTGGGAAACAGCGCGTGCGGCACGTCGTGAAAACGCACCACGATCTCCGCCAGGCGCTGCGGCATGCGCTTGCCGGTGCGCAGGTAGAACGGCACGCCAGCCCAGCGCCAGTTGGCAATCTCGGCCTTGATCGAGACGAACGTCTCGGTACGGCTGTCCGGCGGAATGCCCTGTTCATGGAGATAGCCCTGCACCGGCTGCCCTGCAATGGCGCCTTCGAGATACTGGCCGCGTACGGTCTTCTCGGGCACTTCCTGCAGCGGAATCGGCTTGAGCGCCTTGAGGATCTTCAGCTTCTCGTCACGGATGGCGTCTTGCGACAGGCTCGACGGCGGCTCCATGGCGACAATACACAGCAGTTGCAGCAGGTGGTTCTGCACCATGTCGCGCAGCGCGCCGACACCGTCGTAGAAGTCGCCGCGCTTTTCCACGCCAAGCTGCTCGGCAATGGTGATCTGCACGTCCTTGATCCACTCGCGGCGCCACAGCGGCTCGAACAGCGCGTTGCCAAAGCGGATCGCCATCAGGTTCTGGACGGACTCTTTCCCGAGGTAGTGGTCGATCCGGTAGATCTGGTCTTCGGCAAAGAATTGCGCCACGGCGGAATTGATACGCTCGTTCGACGCGAGATCGGTGCCCAGCGGCTTTTCCAGCACCAGCCGCACATTGGGCGTATTCAGCCCGACGCGGGCGAGTTGCGCGCAGATGTCGATGAAGAAGCCCGGGGCGGTGGCCAAGTAGCACACGGTTACTGGGGCTCGGTCTTCGCCCAGCGCGGCGGCCAATCCGTCGAACTGCTCGGGCTTGCGGGCGTCGACCTGCTGGTAGACGATGCGCTCGGCAAACGAGGCCCAGGCGTCGTCGGAAACGGGCGCGCCAGAGTACAGGCGCATGGTCGGGCGCGTTTCGCGCTCCAGCAGGGCAAGGTAGCCGGCTGTCTCCAGCGGCTGCGTGCCGATGGCGAATATCCGCCCACGCGGGTGCAGTTCGCCGCCCTGATGCGCATCGAACAAGGCCGGAATCAGCTTGCGGCGGGCAAGATCGCCCGTACCGCCGAACAACACCATGTCGAATGCGGGCACCGACATCGTCATCTCCTGTGTGTGAGCCATCGATTAGGCTAGCCTAGCTGACTAGCAAGACACCACGTGTTTTTAGCTTATTTTGTAGTATTACTACATCGCGAGCAAGGCGTTCGTGAAACTGTTCGGGCAAGCGTTTCCGGCGAGGCTTTTGCCGCAGGGGGTAGGCTTCGGCGCGTCTCCTGGCACGCAATTCGCGTGCTCGCCCGTGTTATCGGTGCTGCATCGGATGCGGTACCTGTGGAAAACCCTGCACCACATCCGGCGTATTTGTAGGAAAATTACAGCATTCCGTCCTGCCCGGACCTACCCCCCAGGAGAACCCGCATGGCCCTGCACCGCACTTTGGCCGCCGTCACCCAGCGCATCATCGACCGCAGCCGCGGCCCCCGCCAGGCCTATCTGGACGTCACCCGCAAGAACGCCGGCCGCAAGGTCGAGCGTACGCTGCTTTCGTGTACGAACCTCGCCCACGGTTTTGCGGCCATGCCGGGCGAAGCAAAGATCCGCCTGAAAGCGCTGGAACGGCCGAACCTCGGCATTGTCTCGGCGTACAACGACATGCTCTCTGCGCATCAGCCGCTGGAGGCGTTTCCGGCGTGGCTCAAGCAGGCCGCACTGGATGCCGGCGGCACCGCACAGTTTGCCGGCGGCGTGCCGGCCATGTGCGATGGCGTCACGCAAGGGCAGGATGGGATGGAGCTGTCGCTGTTCTCGCGCGACACGATTGCCCTGTCGACGGCCGTGGCGCTGTCGCACCAGATGTTCGATGCGGCGCTGTACCTGGGCGTCTGCGACAAGATCGTGCCGGGGCTGGTGATCGGTGCACTGTCGTTCGGCCACCTGCCCGCCGTGTTCGTGCCGGCCGGCCCGATGACCACCGGCATCAGCAATGATGAAAAAGCCCGCACGCGCCAGCTGTACGCCGAGGGCAAGCTCTCGCGCGCCGACCTGCTGGAAGCCGAATCCAAGTCGTACCACGGCGCCGGCACCTGCACGTTCTACGGCACGGCCAACTCCAACCAGATGCTGATGGAAGTGATGGGCCTGCACCTGCCGGGCACCGCCTTCATCAACCCGAACACGCCGCTGCGCGAAGCGCTCACCCGTGAATCGGCGCGCCAGGCGCTCAAGCTCGTCTTCAGCGGCGACCAATACACCCCCATTGCCGACGTGCTGAATGAGCACGCCTTCGTCAATGGCATCGTCGGCCTGCTGGCCACGGGCGGCTCGACCAACCACACGCTGCACCTGATCGCCATGGCGCGTGCGGCCGGCATCCTGCTCACGTGGGATGACTTCAACGATCTGTCGGGCGTGATTCCGCTGCTGGCGCGCGTCTACCCGAACGGCAAGGCCGACGTGAACGAATTCCAGGCCGCGGGTGGCCTGTCCATCGTGATTCGCGAGCTGATCGATGCGGGCCTGCTGCACGACGACGTAACGACGATCATGGGCAAGGGCCTGCGCCGTCATTCGCAAGAGCCCTTCCTGGACGGTGACAAACTCGTGTGGCGCGATGGTGCCGCGGCTTCGCTCGATACCAACATCGTGCGCGGCGTGGCCGAGCCGTTCTCGCCGGACGGCGGCCTGCGTGTGCTCGACGGCAACATCGGGCGCTCGGTCATCAAGGTTTCGGCGGTCAAGCCGGAACATCGTTTTGTGGAAGCGCCGGCGCGCGTGTTCCTTGCGCAGGACGATCTGATCAATGCCTTCAAGGCCGGCGAACTGGAGCGCGACTTCGTGGCCGTGCTGCCGTATCAAGGCCCGGCTGCCAATGGCATGCCTGAGCTGCACAAGCTCACGCCGACGCTGTCGGTGCTGCAGGAGCGCGGGTTCAAGGTCGCGTTGGTGACGGACGGCCGCATGTCGGGCGCGTCGGGCAAGGTGCCGGCCGCCATTCACATCACGCCGGAAGCGCTCAACGGCGGGCCGCTCGCGCGTGTGCGCGATGGCGACATCGTCGTGCTGGATGCCGAAGCGGGCACGCTCTCGGTGCGCGTGCCGGAGGCGGAGTGGAATGCCCGCCGGGTCAGCACGCCCGATCTGTCGCATTACCACGCAGGCGTGGGGCGAGACCTCTTCTCGGGCTTCCGCCGCAATGTGTCGGCAGCGGAAGAAGGCGCCTGCACGTTGTTCGTATCGGCAGGCGCATAAGCTGAAGACAAACCGACCGGCCCCGCCCGATACGGGCGGCCGGTTGCGTCTACAGCACCGACTTGTCGATCGAGATACCCAGCTCACCCGCCATCTGTTCGACAAGCGCCTGAAGCCTGGCCACCTTGTCGGCCAACTGCTTCTGCTCCGCCTTCAGCGCTTCAAACTCAGACGGTGAGATGGACTCGCCAACGCCGTCGCCCTGCCGCATATCGGCTTGCGCAACTTCACCGCAGAGCAGGTGCATCCAACGGCTTTCTCGCTCCCCCGGCATACGCTGCAGCTTGACGACATAGGGCGGATCGTTCTCAGCCAGCTCATCCAGAAACGCTTCAACGGATGAAATGTCGGCAAAGGTGTGGAACCGCGCGGCGTTCAGTCGCAGCTCGGCTGCGGTCTGCGGACCGCGCAGCAACAGCACGGTAAGCAACGCGACCGATTGGCTCGGCACACCAAGCACGCGGTTCATGTTGTGCTCGAAGCGCGGCACGCGGCTGCTGCTGCCTTCCATGACCAGGCTCATCGATTTCAGCCCGTCGATGGCCGTAACGATCTCGGCTTCGGTAACGGACATGACCGGCGCACGTGCGGTTTTCTGATTGCAGCCGGCCGCCAGCGCATTGAGCGTCAGCGGATAAGTGTCGGGCACCGTGTGCTGCTTTTCGACCAGAACGCCGAGCACGCGTCCTTCAAGTGCGGTGAGGGTGCGGATGGCGCGACGCTGCACAGCGTCGGGATTGATATTCATGATGGGGCGGCGACGGATACGCTGGGTTGGGGCAAATCGAACCCCAACATCATATCCGGCACCCGCAGGCAGGAGGCCCTGCCTGCGCAACGACAACCGAAACTCAGCCCTTGGCCGGGCCGCGCACCAGCAACACCGGCGTGGTCGCCTGGCGGATGAACTTCTCGGCCACGCTGCCAAGCATCGCATGCGCCAGCCCACGGCGGCCGTGCGTGCCGATCACGACCACATCGGCGCCACTGCGCACCACTTCGCCTTGCAGAGCGGCGGCCACATCCTCACCCACGTTCTGCGTTTCCACCAGCACCGTTTCCTGCTGCAAACCGGCAGAGGTGAGCGTTGCGGCGGTATCGGCCAGCAGCGCGGTGCCGGCCTGGATAAACGACTTGCGCAGCTCGGTCGGGTCGTAATAGCCGACGTCGAACAGCATGGCCGGGCTGTCGACGATATAAACGGCGCGGACAGTGCTCTGGAATGCCTTGGCCAGGCGCACGGCCTCGGCCAGGGCCAGCTTGCTGGTTTCGCTGCCATCAATGGCGACCAGGATCTTCTTGTACATGGTTCAAGCCTCGCAGGGGAGTGGTTGTCGGAATACTGTGTTGACTGTGCTGACTGTGCTGGGGCAGCGTTCGGGCCACCCACACGCTATTCTGTGACATCGAACGCCCTTTTGCGTTGCGCCAAATCAGATGGCCGCGACCATGCGACGCAACAATGCACCGTCATCCGCCCGCTCCCGCACCTGAGTTGATTGCCGCTTACCGCAGCGCGCGGTATCGCGTCAGCGCACCGCAGGGCGACGTGCTGCTGCGCATCGATGCCGTCAACCCATGCGTGGCGGCTCTGCTTGCGCAAGCCAATGCACCATGGGCCGTCTTCGTGACAGCGCACCAGCCTTTCTCCCGCCCGGTGTCTGCGGACGAAAACGCTGCGCGGCAGGCCGAACTGCTGGCCTGGGCCATCGCGCGCGGCATGCCGTGGCTCTCTGGCGAAGGCGGCCCGCCGGAAGATGCCCCGGCGAACACGTGGTCGCCCGAGCCGAGCCTGCTTCTGTTCATCGAAGACCCGGCCATCGCCGACACCCTGATGCTCACGTTCGAGCAGAACGCCGTAGTGCTGTGCGATGCGCATGGATTTTGTACCTTGCGTTGGCACCCGTATCTGCCAGACTGATTTTGCACAAGGCACTTGTCGCACAGCGCTTTGCAGCACCGTAAGTGGCGCTTCCGATTCCTAAGTGCTTGCGTAGATACATCAGCAGGAGGTTCGTATGGAACTGCACATGCAATCGCATCATTGGGAGCGCCGCATGCCTGACTGGCTCGCCGCCAGCGTGGCCGGCCTCGTGGGCGGCGCACTGGTCATCGTGCTCGAATTCTTCTGGTCGACCATGGTGCTCAATGAAAGCCCATGGCGCCCGACCCACAAGATCGCCGCCATGGTCATGGGCCGGGGCGCACTGGAAGAGATGTCCCTGTTCAGCTACAGCATCGTCGTGACGGCGCTCGTGCTGCACTTCGTGCTGGGCGCCATCATGGGGATGATCCTTGGCGCCATCATCGCGCCGTTCCACTTCGATTCGAGCCCGGGCATGCTCGCGGCCGTTGGCGTGGTCTTCGGGATCGTGGCGTACGCGGTGAACTTCTACGGCATGACGGCCGTGTTTCCGTGGTTTGTGTCGGAGCGCGGCTCGGGGCCGCTACTGGCGAACCTGCTGTTTGGGGTGGCGGCGGCCATCACCTACGGCATGCTGGAGCGGCGCGTACGCGAACCGATGCACTGACACGCCCCTTTTTCCTGCGGCGCCGCAAGCTGAGCGGCGCCATCAGGAGGCGGCCGCCTCTGGCAACACATGCCGGAGGCGGCCGTTTTGCATTGCGGCGCAGCACGCAGATGCCACATCGGCGCTATCTGTACGCTGGGTGCGCCTCGTCCTTACGTTGCCTTGCACGATCCGAGTGCGCGACCTAGCCTGTCTTTAGCGTGTTGAGGGAATCCCTCGCCGGGAGGTGCCCATGGCCCTTGCGATTGCGCTCGTGCTGATCGTCGTGCTGGCGGTGGGGTTTCACTTTGCCAGCCCGTGGTGGATCACCCCGATCGCCTCCAACTGGGTGCGCATGGACGACACGCTGACGATCACCATCGTCATCACCGGCGTGCTGTTTGTCGCCATCAACCTCTTCGTCGTCGCGGCGCTCCTGCGCTATCGCCATCGCGATGGCCAACCCAACCAACGCGCCGCCTACGAGCCGCACAACACGCGACTGGAATGGTGGCTGATCGGCGTCACGACCGTGGGGGTGGCAGCGCTGCTCGCGCCCGGCCTGTTCGTCTATGCCGATTACGTGCGCCCGCCAACAAACGCCCTGCAGATGGAAGTGCTCGGCCAGCAATGGCAATGGCGCTTCCGCTTTGCCGGCCCCGGCGGCAAGCTCGGCACGACCGACGTGCGCTACATCAGCAATGACAACCCGTTCGGCATGAACCCGGCTGACCCGAACGGACGCGACAACTACCTGATCGAAACCCCCGAACTGCACCTGCCGATCAACCGCCCGATCCAGGTGCTGGCGCGCTCGCGCGATGTGCTGCATGACTTTTATGTGCCGCCGTTCCGCGCGCGCATGAACATGGTGCCGGGCATGATCACCACGTTCTGGTTCACGCCCACCAAGGCAGGCCGCTACGACATCCTGTGCGCGCAGCTCTGCGGTATCGGGCACTCCAACATGCGCGGTGTGGTGGTCGTGGAAGACGAGGCATCGTTTGCCCGCTGGCTCGCGCGGCAGACCACCTTCGAGCAGAGCCAGAAGGCGAAAGTGCAGGCCGCCCCCGCCGCTGCGGGCGGCAGCGCACAGGCTCTGGCGGAGCAAGGCCACACGCTCGCGCAGGCCAAAGGCTGCGTCGCCTGCCACTCGGTGAATGGCACCCCTGGCGTCGGCCCGACATGGAAGGGTTTGTACGGCTCCACACAAACCATGGCCGACGGCTCGACCGCAGTGGCCGATGAAGCCTATCTGCGTGCCTTCATCCGCGATCCGAAAGCGCGTGTGGTCAAAGGCTTCGCGCCCATCATGCCGAACTTCGACCTGAGCGAGCAGGAACTCGCAGCGCTGGTGGCGTACATCAAAGCGCAAGGTGGCGACGCTGCGGCGACCGCTGCAAAACCGTAGCGAGGAGAAACCATGTCCTACGGACACGCCGACACCGACCACGACCAGGGTCACGCACCTCAAAGCTTCTGGACACGCTACGTCTGGAGCCAGGACCACAAGGTCATCGCGGTGCAGTACGCGCTCACGGCCATCGCCATCGGGCTGGTGGGGCTCGTGCTGTCGAACCTGATGCGGCTGCAGCAGGGCTTTCCGGGCAAGTTCGCCTTTATCGACGCCAACCACTACTACCAGTTCGTCACCATGCACGGAATGATCATGGTGATCTACCTGCTTACGGCGCTGTTCCTCGGCGGCTTCGGCAACTACCTGATCCCGCTGATGCTGGGCGCGCGCGACATGGTGTTTCCGTTTCTGAACATGCTCAGCTACTGGGTCTACCTGCTGGCCGTGCTGGTGCTGGTGGCGAGCTTTTTCGTACCGGGCGGGCCGACCGGCGCGGGCTGGACGTTGTATCCGCCGCAGGCGATCCTGCCCGGCACGCCCGGCACCGAATGGGGCATTGTGCTGATGCTGGTGTCGCTGGCGATCTTCATCGTGGCGGCAACGATGGGCGGGTTGAACTACGTGACCACCACGCTGCAGGCGCGCACGCGCGGCATGACGCTCATGCGCATGCCGCTCACGGTGTGGGGCATCTTTACGGCGACGGTGCTGGCGCTGCTGGCGTTTCCGGCGCTGTTCGTGTCGGCCATCATGATGCTGCTCGACAAGACGCTGGGCACCAGCTTCTTTGTGCCGGCGGTGGTGTCGATGGGGCAGCATCTGCCGCATGCCGGCGGCAGCCCGCTGCTGTTCCAGCACCTGTTCTGGTTCTTCGGCCACCCCGAGGTCTATATCGTCGCGCTGCCCGCCTTCGGCATCGTATCGGACCTCATCAGCACGCACGCGCGCAAGAACATCTTCGGCTACCGGATGATGGTGTGGGCCATCCTGATCATCGGTGTGCTGTCGTTCGTTGTCTGGGCGCACCACATGTTCGTCTCGGGCATGAACCCGTACTTCGGGTTCTTCTTTGCCACCACCACGCTCATCATCGCCATCCCGACCGCGCTCAAGGTCTACAACTGGGTGCTCACGCTGTGGCATAGCGACATCCACCTGACCGTGCCGATGCTGTTTGCCATCGGCTTCATCAGCACGTTCCTGATTGGCGGGTTGACGGGGCTGTTCCTGGGCAACGTGAGCGTGGACATTCCGCTGTCCAACACGTACTTCGTGGTGGCGCACTTCCACATGGTGATGGGCGTGTCGCCGATCCTGGTCGTGTTCGGCGGGCTCTATCACTGGTATCCGAAGGTGACGGGCCGCATGCTGAACGACACGCTGGGCCGCGCGCATTTCTGGATCACCTTCATCGGCACGTACCTGATCTACTTCCCGATGCACTACCTGGGCTTGCTGGGCATGCCGCGGCGGTACTACGCGTATGAGGGCTACAGCTTCATCCCGCCTTCGGCGCAGACGCTGAATACGTTCATCACCGTCATCGCCATCATCGTGGGCGTGGCGCAGTTGCTGTTCCTCTTCAACCTGGCGTGGAGTCTCGTGCGCGGCAAGAAGGCCGAGGCCAACCCGTGGCGGGCAACCACGCTCGAATGGCAGACCCCGCAGACGCCGCCCGTGCACGGCAACTGGGGGCCGACGCTGCCGGTGGTCTACCGCTGGGCATACGAGTACAGCCCGCCCGACCGTGTGGATGACTTCGTACCCCAAAACGAACCGCCCACCGGTGCACCCGACATGGGTACCGAAGCGGCGCCGGGAACCGACATCCTCCACACCAGCGGGGTGCGCACATGACGACCCTGCCCCGCCACTTTGTTCCCGAAACCCCGCCTGTATTGCCCCACGCCGGGCGCATTGGCCTGCGCGTCTTCATGGCCGTGGTGACGGCGCTGTTCTCGCTGCTGATCCTGGCCTATGCCATGCGCATGCGCGAGCCGGATTGGATGCCCGTTCCGCACCCCGTGCTGCTGTGGTGGAACACTGGCGTGCTGGCGCTGGCCAGCGTGGCCATGGAACTGGCACGGCGCACAGACACGCGCCGCACAATCTGGCTGCTAGCGGGTGGCGTGCTTGCCGCGCTGTTCGTCTTCGGCCAATGGACAGCGTGGCAGCAACTGTCCGCCACCGGGCAAGGCGTGGCAGTCAACCCCTCCAACAGCTTTCTATATGTGTTCACCGGCTTGCATGCGGCGCATGTCATCGGTGGGCTCGTCGTCTGGGCGGTGACGGTCGCACGCCTGCACAGCAACGCCGATCGCACGCAACGGGCCGTTGCCCTCTGCGCGACGTACTGGCACTTCCTGCTGGCCGTGTGGCTCGTGCTGCTGGCAGCAATGTGGTGGATCACGCCCGCATTCGTCAGCGCCATCTGCGGGCCGTTGTACGGAGCCACGCCATGAGCAACCCCACGCTTCCCACCGACTCGGCCAACGCCTTGCCCGAGGGCTGGCCCGGCGTCGTCAACGACTGGTCGGGCGACCGCGAAGCCTTCAAGGTGCCGTGGGGCAAGGCCATGATGTGGATCTTCCTGCTGTCGGACACCTTCGTCTTCAGCAGCTTCCTGATCGGCTACATGACCGTGCGCATGTCGACCACGGTGCCATGGCCCGACACGGCCGAAGTGTTCGGCATGAAGATCGGCGGCGTGGAGGTGCCGTTACTGCTGATCGCCATCATGACCTTCGTGCTCATCAGCAGCAGCGGCACCATGGCCATGGCCGTCAACTTCGGTTACCGGCGCAATGCGAAGCGTGCCGCCGCGCTCATGCTGGCCACGGCATTGCTGGGCGTCTGCTTCGTCAGCCTGCAGGCGTTCGAGTGGACCAAGCTGATCGTGCTCGAAGGCGTGCGCCCCTGGGGCAACCCGCTGGGTGCAGCGCAGTTTGGCGCGTGCTTTTTCATGATCACCGGGTTCCACGGCTTTCACGTGACCTGCGGCGTGATCTACCTGCTGCTGGTTGCACGCAAGATCCGGCAGCCTGGCTTTGCCGAGCACGGCAACTTCCAGATCGTGGAGATCGCGGGCCTCTATTGGCACTTCGTCGATCTCGTCTGGGTGTTCATCTTTGCGTTGTTCTACCTGTGGTGAGGCAGCCATGAACCACACCGACCCATCCTCCACGCCAGCGGTGCCCGACACCCATGGCCAGCAGCACAGCATCAGCGTCTACCTGAAAATCTGGGGCCTGCTGTTCGTGCTCAGCACGCTGTCGTACTTGGTGGACTACTTTCGCGTGGAAGGGCTGACGCGCTGGGTGCTGATCGTCGTGCTGATGATCGCCAAGGCCGGGCTGATCGTCTCTGTGTTCATGCACATGATGTGGGAGCGGCTGGCGCTGGTGTACGCCATCCTGATGCCGCCACTCGCGTTGCTGGTGCTGATGGTGCTGATGGCGGCGGAGGCGCATCACACCTTGGGCACGCGCATGCTGTTCTTCCATTGAGTCGCCTCTCGGCTGTCGTTTGACCGGCCGCCCCAGGCCGGCCACACTTAACTTTTCCGTCCAGTATCAATCTGGTGAATGTCGCGCATTCACCAGCCGACTGGCGTGCCTCCTCGGTGCCCGCTACCTTCAGCGCACACCTACAAAAAACTGAGGAGACACCATGCTGCCCCACCCTTCAACCATCGACGTGCGCGCCTGGCTCGACGGCCAACGCTTTTCCGCCTTCCAGTGGCGCGTCGTTGCGCTGTGCTTTTTCATCGTCGCCATTGACGGCTTTGACACCGCCTGCGTCGGCTTCATCGCGCCGGCGCTCGTGCAGGACTGGCACGTCACCCCCGGCGTGTTGGGCACTTTGTTCAGTGCCGGCCTCGCGGGGCTAATGGTTGGCGCGCTCGCCTTTGGCCCATTGGCAGACCGCATCGGGCGCAAACGCACGCTGCTGATTACGGTGGCGGCGTTTGGCGTGGCCACCGTGGCATCGGCGTTTGCACCCAACGTGAGTGCCCTGATTGCGTTGCGGTTCCTGACTGGCCTTGGCCTGGGTGGCGCCATGCCCAACGCCATCGCCCTCACGTCTGAATACTGCCCAGAGCGCCGGCGCTCCTTCCTCACCACGGTCATGTTCTGCGGCTTTACGTTGGGCTCGGGCTTTGGTGGCATCGTCGCGGCGCAACTGGTGCCGGATTTTGGCTGGCGCAGCGTGCTGCTGTTTGGCGGCGTCGTGCCACTGGTGCTGGTGCCGTTGATGGCCTTTGCGCTGCCGGAGTCGGTGCGCTATCTGGTATCCAGTGGCGCAAGCAACACCGCGGTCGGCAAGCTGCTCAACCGCATTGCGCCATTGGACGTCACACCCGACACCCGCTTCGCGCTGCATGAGGCCAAGGCGTTGGGGTCGCCGGTGCGGCAGCTCTTCCTGCCGGCTTTCCGCACGGGCACGCTGCTACTGTGGACCGTGTTCTTCATGAGCCTGTTGATCGTCTATCTGCTGACGAACTGGCTGCCGACGCTCATTCACGCGGGTGGCGTGTCGCTCGCGCTGGCGTCGCGCATTGCGGTGATGTACCAGGTGGGCGGCACCATTGGTGCGCTCATCATCGGGCGGTTGATGGATCGGTACCCCGCGACGATCGTGCTGTGCGGCACCTACGGCCTGGGCGCCATATTCCTCGCCCTGACAGGCGTGACGCAAGGCACGATGCTCGCCTTTGCCGTCACGGGAGTGGGCTTCTGCATCAGCGGCTCGCAAATCGGTGCGAATGCGTTCGCAGCCCAGTTCTACCCCACCGCCAACCGTGTGACAGGGATCAGCTGGGCATTGGGCGTGGGCCGTCTCGGTTCGGTGTGCGGTGCACTGGTGGGCGGCGTATTGCTGACGGCGAACATCGGGTTCCAGCTGCTGTTCCTGATCGTGGCGGTGCCGGCAGCAATTGCGGCGGTGGCCATCTTCCTATGCGGCAGCCAGGCCAAACGTACCGGCGGCGGGCAGGCATTGCCCGTTGCCCCGGAAGGCACGTAAGCGTTCGGCCCCTTGAGGGTGGATTACGGACCTCAAACAGTGGAGTGTCGCTGTCTGAGGTCCAAAATTTCGACCTCCGAGCGCGGCGTTCGACCATCTGAGAGCGGAACGCCAGCCTCCACCCGCCGAGCTCGACGGTCCAAGGGCGGAGTGCGAGCCTCGGAGCACGGAAGGGTCGAATGTTTCAGGGCCGAGCGCGAGCGTCCAACAGTCGCGTTCGAGCCTTCGAGACTGAAGCGTCACCCTCCAAGCGCGGCAATCGAATGTTTGAGAATGGCGCTCGCCCCTCTGACCGTGGAGTGTGTCCCCCAGAGGGCCATCGTCGAGCGATCGAGCCCGATGCTCGACCTTCGGACGTTGCAGCGCCAGTGTTCGAGCCTCAGTCCTAACGATCCAAAGGTGGAATTCGAGTGTTCGACGGTGGAGCGCTGCTCCAGCACTCGCAAGCAACAAGGCAGGACACCCCTGCTGCCCGCCTAGATAGCAAACATCTCGAACAACAACTGCCGCAGCCATTGATTGGCCGGCTCGCGGTGATTGCGCCCGTGCCACAGCACATTGATGGTGATATCCGGAATCTTGGCCGGGCAAGGTGCCGTGGCCAGGTCAAACGGTTTGAGCGTGCGCGTGGCATAGGCCTCGGGCACCACCGCAATCATGTCGGTCGACTGCAGGATGTGCCCCAGCGCCACGAAGTGCGGCACACGCAGGCTCACGCGCCGCGACATCCCTGCCCGCAGGATGGTTGAATCCACCATGCCGTGGCCCGTTCCCTCGGCAACGATCGACACGTGCTCGGCTTCCAGGAAGCCCTTCATCGTCATGCCGTTCTTGGCGAGCGGATGGCCCTTGCGGAAGAGGCACACATAGCGCTGCTTGAACAGCCTGCGCTGGAAGAACCCCGCCTTCAGGTCCGGCAGAAAGCCAATGGCGAGATCCACACGGCCGGCCTCCATCTCGTCGCGCAGCGTGTCGGCATGGTTGCGCACCGTGCTGATGGTCACCCCGGGGGCGTCCTTCTCCAGGCGGCGCATCAGACTGGGCAGAAAGTAGATCTCGCCGATGTCCGTCATCGCAATGGTGAAGGCACGCGTGCTCGTCTTGGGGTCGAACTTGGTCGTGGCGTTGAGCGAGTTGTAGATCGCCCCGAGCGCGTAGGCGATGGGCTCGGCAAGTGTCTCGGCAAAAGGCGTCGGCACCATGCCTTTCGATGTGCGGATGAACAGCTCGTCTCCAAACAACTTGCGCATGCGGTTCAGCGCATTGCTGATGGCCGGTTGCGAGATGCCCAGTGTTTCCGCCACGGCAGAGACACGACGTTGCCGAAGCAATTCATTGAAGACGACCAACAGGTTGAGGTCGATGTCCTGCAGTTCCACCGCGTGTCTCCTCGTGTTCTCGCATTATCACTGCGAGTGATATGAGACATCAGGTTGCTTCTATTTAAGTATGTCGTCAAGCGGGCCATGATGCTTCCACACAGAAAAACGACTAGCCCGGAGACACGGCATGGACGTCACCGTCACCCCACTGCAGCGCATCGTCAGCGCGCGCTCGGGCGATAACCTGCTCGAAGTCCTTCGCACCAACGAAGTCCCTATCTCGTATAGCTGCATGGCCGGCCGCTGCGGCACGTGCCGCTGCCGGGTGGTATCCGGCAATGTGGCCGTCACGGGTGGTGCCGACATGAACAGCCCCTCGGCCTCGGGCCAGATCGTGCTGGCCTGTCAGACCACGCTGGTGGAAGACTGCGCAATCGAATTGCCGGAAGTGGACGAGGTTGTCGTGCACGCCGCCCGGATCGTCAAGTCGAAGGTCGCATCCATCGAAGACATGACCCACGACATCAAGCGCATCCGGCTGGACCTCGCCAAGCCGCTCGATTACTCGCCCGGCCAGTACGCCACGCTGCAGTTCACGCCCAAGCACGTGCGGCCGTATTCGATGGCCGTTGCCAACGAAGGGAGCACGCTTGAGTTTCATGTGCGCGTGGTGCCGGATGGCCGCGTCACCTCGTACATTGCCCGCGAACTCAAGGTGGGCGATGACGTGCGCGTGAGTGGCCCGCTTGGCACGGCGTATCTGCGCCGCCGCAATGCAGACCCGATCCTTTGCGTTGCGGGCGGCACCGGCCTCGCGCCCATCCTCTCCATCCTGCGCGGTATGGCCGATGCGCGCATGACCAACCCGGTACACGTGTACTTCGGCGTGCGCTCGCCCATCGACGTGTACGGCACGCATTGGCTGGACGCGCTGCGCGAGCGCCTGCCGAACCTGCACACGCATGTCGTCATCACGACATCCAATACAGACCACCGCTACCGCTCGGGGGTGGTGACCGACGCCGTGGCGAGCGACTGGTCGAGCCTTGCGGACTGGCGCGCCTATCTGGCCGGCGCGCCCGTCATGGTGGACGCCGCGAGCCTGCTGCTGCGCCAGCGCGGCGTGCTGCCCGAACACATCTACGCGGATGCCTTCTACGCCGTTGGCGTCTGAAGCAGCACGCCCATTACAAGCCTCGGAGACACCCATGAAAGAGTCGACCCTCACGTTTTCCAGACCCGTCTGGAAAGACGATGGCTCCAGCCGGATTCCATTCCGCGCCTACACCGACGACGAGATCCACCAGCGCGAGCTGGAACGCCTGTTCTACAACGGGCACTGGTGCTACGTCGGCCTGGAAGCGGAGATACCCAACGCGGGCGATTTCAAGCGCACGGTGGTGGGCGAACGTTCGGTGATCGTCACCCGCACGCCGGACGGCGCGATAGCCGTGGTGGAGAACGTCTGCGCGCACCGCGGTGTGCGCTTCTGCCGCGAGAAATCCGGCAACCGCAAAGACTTCACCTGCCCCTACCACCAGTGGAACTATGACCTGAAAGGCAACCTGATCGGCGTGCCGTTCCGGCGGGGCGTGAAGTCCGAAGGCAAGGTGCGGGGCGGCATGCCTGCCGATTTCGATCCGAAGGAACACGGCCTCACGCAGCTCAACGTGGCCGTGCGCAACGGGGTCATCTTTGCCTCGTTCGACCATGACCTGCCGTCTTTGGAAGACTTTCTTGGGCCCACCATCCTCGGTTACTTCGACCGCGTGTTCGACGGTCGCAAGCTGAAGATCCTTGGCTACAACAAGCAGCGCATTCCGGGCAACTGGAAGCTGATGCAGGAGAACATCAAAGACCCGTATCACCCGGGGCTTTTGCACACATGGTTCGTCACGTTCGGGCTCTGGCGGGCGGACAACAAATCAGAGCTGAAGATGGATGCGCTGCATCGCCACGCCGCGATGATCTCCACACGCGGCACCGGCGGAAAAAGCGCCGTCACCAGCGGCGTCACCAGCTTCAAAGAGAAGATGACGCTGCACGACGACCGCTTTCTCGATGTCGTGCAGGAACCCTGGTGGGGCGGCCCGACGGCCGTGATGATGACCGTCTTCCCGAGCGTGATCATCCAGCAGCAGGTCAATTCGGTGTCGACGCGACACATCCAGCCCAACGGCCACGGCTCGTTCGATTTCGTCTGGACCCATTTCGGCTTTGAAGACGACACCGAAGAGATGACGCAGCGCCGCCTGCGCCAGGCCAACCTGTTCGGGCCCGCCGGCTTTGTCTCAGCAGACGACGGCGAGGTCATCGAGTTTTCTCAGGAAGGCTTCGAACAAAAGCCTGCCCACCGCACCGTGGTCGAACTCGGCGGCCGCGAAGTGGGCGACACCGACCACATGGTCACGGAAACGCTCATCCGCGGCATGTACGAATACTGGCGCAAGGTGATGGAGATCTGACATGGCTGACGCGACTGACACGCTCGATTTCTCGACCTACCAGCAACTGCTAGCGCTTTACACGCGCTATGCCAGCGCCGTGGACAACGCAGCGTGGGACCAATGGACCGACCTCTTCGTCGACGACTGCACCTACAAGGTCCAGCCGCGCGAAAACTACGAACGCGGTTTTCCGCTCGCCACGCTGTCGTTTGAAAGCAAGGGCATGTTGAAGGACCGCATCTACGGCATCACCGAGACGATCTTCCACGACCCGTATTACCAGCGCCATGTGGTGGGCCTGCCCGAAGTCACGCACGTGGAAGGCGACTGCATTGAAGCGCAGGCCAACTACGCCGTGTTCCGCACCAAGCCCGATGAGTTGTCGACGGTGTTCAACGTCGGCCGCTACATCGACACCATCGTCCGCACCGAAACGGGATTGAAGCTGAAGTCGCGCACCTGCGTGTTCGACAGCGAAATGATCCCGAACTCGATCATCTATCCGATCTGAGGTCTGCCCATGAGCAATACATCAACCACCGCCTGGCTCAAGCTCATCAGCGTGGACGACCTGCCGGACGACGACGTGATTGCCGTCAGTGCGGGCGACGCAGAGATCGCGGTGTACCGCGTTGCCGGTGAAGTCTTCGCCACCGACAACGTCTGCACACACGGCCACGCGCGCCTGTGCGACGGCTTTCTCGACGGCTACGAGATCGAATGCCCGCTGCACCAGGGGAAGTTCGACGTGCGCTCGGGCAAGGCGATGTGCGAACCGCTCACGACCGACGTGCGCACGTTCCCGATCAAGATCGAAGACGGCCACGTCTTTGTCGAGCTGTAAAGGAGTGGCCATGACATCAACCACGCTGCAGATCGAGCGCGGCGCGTACTACGCCCAACTCGAAGGCAAGCAACTGGCGCCGCTGTGGGAATCGCTGCATTCGCTGGTGCCGCGCGAGCCCAAACCGCGCATCGTGCCCGCCATCTGGAAGTACAACGACGTGCGCCCGCTGGTGATGCAGGCCGGCGACGTCATCAGTGCGGAAGAGGCCGTGCGCCGCGTTCTGATCCTGGAGAACCCGGGGCTGCCGGGCAAGGCCAGCATTACGTCCACACTGTACGCTGGGCTGCAGTTGATCCTGCCCGGTGAGATCGCGCCGAGCCACCGGCATACGCAATCGGCGCTGCGCTTCATTGTCGAAGGCCGTGGCGCGTGGACGGCCGTCAACGGCGAACGCACCACGATGCACCCCGGCGATTTCATCATCACGCCTTCGTGGACGTGGCACGACCACGGCTGCCCGACGCTTGAGGATGGTGGCGAACCCGTGGTTTGGCTGGACGGCCTCGACATTCCGCTGGTACAGCAGTTCGACTGCGGCTTTGCCGAGAACTACCCCGAAGCCCAGCAACCCGTGATGCGCCCGGAAGGCGACAGCTACGCGCGCTTCGGCCACAACATGGTGCCGGTGCGCCATCGCGTGACCGACCCCACGTCACCGATCTTCAGCTATCCGTATGCGCGCTCGCTCGAAGCGCTCGACAAGCTCTACCGCCACGGCGAACTGGACCCCTGGGATGGCGTGAAGCTGCGCTACGTAAATCCCGCCACGGGCGGGTGGCCGATGCCGACCATCGCCACCTTCATGCAGTTCCTGCCCAAGGGCTTTGCGGGCAAGACCTACCGCAGCACCGACGCCACCGTCTACAGCGTGGTGGAAGGCCGCGGCACGGTATGCATTGGCGACGCGCAATTTGAGTTCGAGCCGCGCGACGTGTTTGTCGCGCCGTCGTGGGCGCCGGTGCAGCTCAACGCATCGGAGGATACGGTGCTGTTCAGCTATTCCGACCGGCCCGTGCTGTCTGCGCTGAATCTGCTGCGCGAAGCGCGGACCTGAAGAAAACCCATTCCATTGCTCTTGCGGCGTGCCGGAGGCACCGCCGCTGGCCTCGCACACCCAAACGATTTAGCCACCCGACAGAACCCACCATGACTTACGTCTTCACGCCCCCTACCCTCACCACCGTGCCCGTTGCAGGCAGCAGCGACCAATTTGCCGTGCGCCGCGTCTATTGCGTCGGCCGCAACTACGCCGCCCACGCCCGCGAGATGGGCTACGACCCCGACCGTGAACCGCCGTTCTTCTTCTGCAAGCCCACCGACGCCATCGTGCCGGTGGCGGATGGTCAAACGCTTGAACTGCCCTATCCGTCGCAAACGCAGAACTACCACTACGAAGCCGAGCTGGTGGCCGTGATCGGCAAATCCGGCGCAGACATCTCGGTGGAGAACGCGCTCGACCATGTGTGGGGCTACGCCGTCGGGCTGGATATGACGCGCCGCGACCTGCAGATGAAGATGCGTGAGATGGGCCGCCCGTGGGAAATCGGCAAGGCGTTCGACGTGTCCGCACCGATGGGGCCCATCCACCCGGCCAGCAAGATCGGGCACCCGCAGCAAGCCGGCATCTGGCTGACCGTCAATGGCGAGACCAAACAGCGCAGCGATGTAGCGCACCTGATCTGGTCGGTGGCGGAAACGGTGGCGTACCTCTCGCAGTTCTTCCGTCTGGAGCCGGGCGACGTGATCTTTACCGGCACGCCGGAGGGTGTGGGGGCCGTGAAGCGCGGCGACAGCATCGTCATGGGCGTCGATGGCCTGGGCGAGCTGAAGGCCTGCATCGTCTGAGCGGCCGCGCCATGCAGCTCTACAGCTTCTTCAACAGCTCGACGTCGTATCGGGTGCGCATTGCGCTGGCGCTCAAAGGGCTGCCGTACGAGACACTGCCGGTGAACATCCGCACCGGCGAGCATCGCGCGGCAGGCTATGTGGAGCACATCAACCCGTCGGCGGGCGTACCGGCGCTCATCGACGGCGAGATGCAATTGAGCCAGTCGCTCGCGATCATCGATTACCTCGACGCGCGCCACCCCGAGCCACGGCTCATTCCGCTCGAACCATTGCAGCGCGCACGCGTGCTGGAACTGGCCAACGCTATCGCGTGCGACATCCACCCGGTCAACAACCTGCGCGTGCTGCGCTATCTGCAAGACGTGCTGAAGGTCACGCCCGAGCAGAAAGACGCGTGGTATCGCCATTGGATCGACGAAGGCATGGCGGCCGTCGAGCGCCTGCTCGCGCGGTACGGCGCCGGCCCATGGTGCTTTGGGGATGCACCGACGCTGGCGGACGTGGCGCTGGTGCCGCAGGTTGCCAACGCGCTGCGCATGGGGTGTTCGATGGAGCGTTACGAGCGCGCGATGGCGATCTACCAACACGCCAGTGCGCATCCGGCCTTCAAGGCTGCCGCGCCAGCACAACAACCAGATTTCGCCGCCTGATGCACGTCACGCATCGCTGAAAAACAATCACAACGGAGGAGACCTCATGAACCTGCGCCACCTGGCGTTCCCCTTGCTGCTGGCAGCGCCCGCGCTTGCCGCTGCACAATCAGCAGCCCAGTCCGTGACGCTGTACGGCGTCATCGATACTGGCGTCGAATACGTCAACCGCATCGGCTCGACCGGCAATAGCGTCGTGCGCATGCCCAACCTGAGCGGCACCGTACCCTCGCGCTGGGGCCTGCGCGGCACCGAAGACCTGGGCGGCGGCGCCAAGGCGCTGTTCACTCTGGAATCGGGCTTCGCGCCCGACAGCGGCACGAGCAACCAGGGCGGCCGCCTGTTCGGTCGGCAGGCGTGGGTGGGCCTGTCCAACAACTGGGGGCAAATCAGTCTCGGCCGCCAGTACACGATGCTGTTCTGGGCCACGCTCGATACCGACCTGCTCGGCCCCAACGCGTACGGTTCCAGCTCGCTCGACGCCTACCTGCCCAACGCCCGCGCCGACAACGCCATTGCCTACAAGGGTAAGTTCGGCGGGTTCACGGTCGGTGCCACCTACAGCTTTGGCCGCGATGCCGTCAACGCCGGGCCGAGCCCATCCGGCACCAATTGCGCAGGCGAAAACCCTGCCGACACGCGCGCCTGTCGCGAGTGGTCTGCGCAGCTGATGTACGAGACCGGCAAGTGGGGCGTGTCCGCCGCGTATGATTCCCAGCGCGGCGGGCCCGGCGCGTTTGCCGGGTTGACGTCAAGCTCGCTCAAGGATGAGCGCATGGCGTTGGGCGGCTATGCGCTGTTCGACCGCGCGAAGGTCGGCCTGGGCTGGATCGGCCGCCGCAATGGCGCATCGGCCACGCCGCGCAGCGACCTCTTCTATGCGGGCGCCGCGTACGACCTGACACCGGCACTCACGTTAACCGGCGAGGTGTTCCACCTGCGGTTCCACAACAGCGCCAACAAGGCATGGCTGGGGGCGGTGCGCGCCAGCTACGCGTTCAGCAAGCGCTCGTCGGTGTATGCCACGGTGGGCTATATCGACAACCGCGGCAGCCTAGCGCTGTCTGTAGACAGTGCCGCCACGGGCGCGGCGCCCGCTGCCGGCGGAAACCAGCTCGGCACGATGGTCGGCATCCGGCACGTGTTCTGACCTGCCATGAAAAAGGCCCGCCACTCTGTACGAGCGGCGGGCCTTCAAACTGCAAAGCAAGAATGGAGCAGGCTCAGCCGATGGCCGTAGCGTCCAGCGCCTGCGTGAAATCCGCCAGCAGATCGGCCTCATCTTCAATGCCAACCGACACGCGGACCAACGAATCCGCAATGCCCATCGACGCGCGGCGCTCCGCGCCCATTTCCCAGTAGATGGTTGGTGCCACCGGAATCACCAGCGTGCGTGTATCGCCCAGATGCGTAGCGCGCACGGCGTAGCGCAGGTGGTCGAGCATGTCGACGTAGTCAGCGCCATCCACCAGTTCGAAGCTCAGCAGGCCGCCGTAGTGGCGGAACAGCTCTGTGGCGCGGGCATGCTCAGGGTGCTCCGGCAGGCCGGGGTAATACACGCGTGCCACCTGCGGGTGCGCAGCCAGCGTGCGGGCCAGCGCCAGGGCGTTGCTGCAGGTCCGGTCAATGCGCAGCGCCATTGTTTCGGCCCCCACGGCAATGCGGTGCGCGGCATCGGCAATCAACGTCGCGCCTTGGTCGCGCAGGCCCTTCTTGCGAATCTGCTGGATGCCTTGCATTTCCGGCTTGGCTTTGCGGTATGCCGGGTAGATGTTCGGATACGCCGTCCAGTCGAACAGACCGGTATCGACCACCGCACCGCCCAGCGCGTTGCCGTGCCCGCCGATGTACTTGGACAGCGAATGCACCACCAGGCTCGCCTGCGCATCACGCGCACGGAACAGCCACGGCGAGGTCATCGTGCCGTCGACCACGTAGATCAGGCCGCGTGCCTTGCAGACATCGCCAATGCCCTTCAGATCCGCCACCTGGGTGCGCGGGTTGGCAATGGTTTCCACGAAGACGAGGCGTGTATTTGGCTGCACAGCGTCGGCCACGGCCTGGGCAGACGTGGCATCGACGAATGTCACTTCCACGCCCAGGTTGCGCAGCGTCTCGAACACGCTGTTGGTGTTGCCGAACAGGAAGGCGCTGGAGACCACGTGGTCGCCCGCGCGCAGCATGGTCGAAAACACCGCCATGATGGCCGCCATGCCGGTGGCGAAGCACGCGGTGGCCACGCCTGCTTCCATCATCGTGATCTTGGCTTCCAGTGCGGCCGTGGTGGGGTTGCCCTGGCGCGCGTAGGTATAGCCGGGCTTGCCCTGGAACACGTCGATCAGCTCGCGCGTATCGGTATAGCCGTACGTGGTGGACGTGTGCAGTGGCTTGTGGATGGCGTAGTGCTCGACGCCGGCTTCACGGTCGGCGTGCAGGAGGGCGGTGGTCAGTCCGGTCATGGCGGGGGCAGCAGAAAGGCAGGAAACAGCAGGAAAGTTACGCATTATCGCGCGATTCTGGGGCCACCTGGCGGCCAGAACCCCGGCGGGCGTGGAACGTGGCTTGCGTCGCACCTCGCGTTGCAAGACAGACCGGATTCCCAGCCTGGTGACGAGCGCATCTCCTGCACCGTCCCAGCTCGGGCGGCGCCTTCATGCAAGCCGGCAGACGGGCGGGCTGATCTGCGATGTGGAGCGCGGCACCACGGGCACGTCTTCCAGGCGGATGTCGCCAACGCCGTGGAATACGACAGCTTTCATGACCCCTTGTTGGGCAACACGACACCGCGCCTGCTGCACGGTTTCGCCCAAGGCCCGCAACCCCGGTGCCTGCCGTTTTACGAACCGCGCACAGCCAGCACAAAGAACAGCAGCGTACTGGCGCACATGCTCAGCGTCGCCAGCCACGCCGTACCATGCAGCAGCCGAGAGCTGCGGAACGGCCCCATCACGGACTTGCGGCGCGACATCAACTGCAGCATCACCATGACGGGCGTAGCCGCCACGCCATTGAGCACCGCAGCCCAATACAGCAGCTTGAACGGCTCGATGGGCAAGAACACCATCACCGTGGCCACCGCCATCACGAGCGCCAGGAACAGGTAGAACTTGGGCGCGCGGTGCACCTTGGCCTCCAGGCTGCTGTGCCACTGGAAAGCTTCGGCAGCGGCATAGGCGGCAGAGCCCGCCAGCACCGGCACCGCCAGCAGCCCCGTGCCGATCACGCCCACGGCAAACAACGTCTGCGCAAAGCGCCCGGCCACGGGCTTGAGCGCTTCAGCGGCCTGTGCGCAGGTCTCGATTTGCGTGATGCCGTGCGTGTGCAGTGCGTAAGCGGCCGTCAGCATGATGCAGAAGGCGATCAGCGCCGACACGACCATCCCGACCGTGGTGTCGATGCGGATGCGTGCGAGCTGATCCTTCGCCTGCCAAGGCGCTTTCTTGAGCGGCGCTTCGTCTTCGGCCAGCCGCGTCTCTTCGACTTCGCCCGCGGCCTGCCACACAAACAGATAGGGGCTGATGGTGGTGCCGAACACCGCCACCAGCGTCATTGCATAGTCTTTCGACCAATGCAGCCGAGGCACCACGGTGTCGTGCAGCGCGTGCGCCCAGTCCACCTTCACGACAAACGCCGTGGCCACATAGGCCAGCAGTGACAGCGCCGTCCATTGCAGATAGCGCGCATAGCGGCGGTACGGCATCCAGACTTGCAGCACGAGCGTGAAGACGGCAAACAGGCATGCATACCACGCTGTCGAACCACCCAGAAGCAGGCGCACGCTGTCGCCCATGGCCGCGATGTCGGCACCCACGTTGATGATGTTGGCAAGCGTCACCAGCGCCACAAATGCATAGGCGAGCCATGGCGACTGATGCCGCCGGATGTTGGCGACCACGCCCCGGCCGGACACACGCCCCAAGCGCGCGCTGACGAGCTGGATGGAAATCATCAACGGCAGCGTCAGCAATAGCGTCCATAGCATGCCGGTACCCATTTGCGCGCCGGCCTGCGCATAGGTGGCGATCCCGCTCGGATCGTCATCGGCGGCGCCGGTGATCAGGCCGGGCCCCAACCGGCGGTACCACGGGGCGTCTTCTGCGGCAGGCACGTTGCGCTCAGCTGCGGTTATCTGTGGGCGAAGCGTCCGGCGTCTGGTCTCCGGGGTCGTGCAGCTTGTCACGCGTGATGCCGGGCGGCACCTCACCCTGACGCATGCGGCGCAGCGTGTCATGCCGGCTTTGCGGCTGGGGTGCCGTGCTGCCGGTGCGGCCCACTTCCGCACTGGCCGGCCGGTCGCCTGGTTTGCGATGCGATTCGGCTTGTTCCCAATCGGCCTTGCGTTGTTTGGCGTCTCGGTTTTCCTTCTGTTGCTTGTCTCGCATGGTCGGCTCCGGTGTGCTGGTGCGGGTGCGGGTGTGCAAAATCAGCGGCGTTTGCGGATCAGGCTGACCTGTCCGTTGCGCTCCAGGATGGCGGCTTCTACATCATCGAGCGTGCGCGAGCCCAAGGTCTGGCGCACGCTCTCTTGCAAGTCGCCCACGGTGATGAGCGCCGCATCCATCTGTCCTTGATCGAAGCGCCCTTCGCGATAGACCTCGCGCTCGCGGCCCGCGATGAGCCGATCCAGCTTCGGCAGCCGCACGCACGCCCAGCCAAGAAGGCGGTGCACGGCCACCAGCGCAAGCGACGCCGACACCGTGGCCACAAACGGCGAGGCCCCGACAATCGCGCGACTCAGCGTCGCCCCGAGCAGCACGGCGACAACGAAATCGAACGGCGCACGCTGCCCGAACGAGCGTCGGCCCGACAGACGCACCAGCGCCAGCCCGATGGCGAACACAACGACCGCGCGCATCGCGGTTTGCAGCGGGTTGAGATCCTTGCCTTCGCCAAACAGGAACAGCAGCGTGTCCATGGCGCCTCCCGTCGTCGATGTGGAGTCTGTTCCACCAGCAGAGCAAGCGGCGTGCCGCACGGCATGCGCGCGAGAGTGCTCCTCACGCCGCGTTCAGGCGCAATGGCATGCGGCGTGCTGAAACGGTGTATCCACCCTTTCATAGCGAGCCCACCATGCCAGACCAGCCACAGCAGCAACCGCCACAGCATCAGGACCGTCAGCCCGGCACCGAGGGCGACATGACGCCGCGCCCGCGTGCCGAGATGGAAAACTACAGCGGCAGCGGCAAGCTGACCGACAAGGTGGCCATCGTCACCGGCGGCGACAGCGGCATCGGACGCGCCGTCGCCATCGGCTTCGCCAAGGAAGGCGCCGACGTGCTGATCGCCTACCTGGACGAACACGACGATGCCAACCAGACCTGCCGCCTCGTACGCGCGACCGGCCGCCGCTGCGAAGCCATTGCCGGCGACTTGGGCGACGAAGCGCATGCCCGCGCGGTGGTCACGCAGGCGGCGGCCATGTTCGGCAAGATCGACATCGTCGTCAGCAATGCAGCAGAACAGCATCCGCAGCAGAGCCTGGCCGACATCGATGCCGTGCAACTGGAGCGCACGTTCCGCACCAATGTCTTTGCGATGTTCTATTTGATACGAGCGGCGCTACCGCACTTGCATGAAGGCGCGCGCATCATCACGACGACGTCAGTCACGGCGTTTCGCGGCAGCGGGCATCTGGTGGACTACGCCGCCACCAAGGGCGCAATCGTGGCGTTCACGCGCTCACTGGCGCAGCAGCTGGCGGACAAGGGCATCCTCGTGAACGCCGTGGCACCGGGACCGATCTGGACACCGTTGATCCCATCCACCTTCGATGCCGAGCACGTCGCCAAGTTTGGCAGCAAGGAGCCATTGGGCCGGGCCGGCCAGCCGGATGAAGTGGCGCCCTGCTACATCTTTCTCGCGTCTGCCGATGCGAGTTACATGACGGGGCAGACGCTGCATCCGAATGGGGGGGAGATCGTCAATGGGTGACGGGGTGACGGTGCTCTCCCCCTTCCACATCATCAAAACGCCGTTCGCATCCCAACCATCGCGCCGAGCTGGTTCACGCCCTTGGCGGGCGTGGTGCCGCCCCCTCCGCCACTGACGGAATACTGCGCGTTGGCGCTGTTCCAGAGATAGCCCGTCTGCGCGTACAGCGCAGTGCGCTTTGACAACGCATAGACGCCGCGCAACACGGCCATCGTTGCGCTACGGCTCTGATCGGCATTGACGATACGGAGCAGGCCGGCATCCAGCGTGAGCGCACCCGTTAGCGGATAGCTGCCGTTGACGAAGTACAGGTTGGAGCGCACGTCGCCAGCCGCGGCTTGCAGGTGGCGGCCGATCCAGCCGACGCCAAGCTTGGCGTTGCCGAGTTTCACGTAGCCGTTGGCGACGATGCGGCGGTCCTTGTCACCCGCATCGCTGAACGCGATGGGCGCGCTGCCGTTGAAGAACGATGCAGTGGCTCCGGTGCCGCCGCGCTGCTCTTCGTAGGCGCCGGCCACACCAAAGGTGGCAGCGTCGTACTTCACCATGGCCGACATGGCGCGGCACGCCGATGCATTGCCCGCTACCTCTCCCGCACAGGTGCCGGACGCCGGCACACCGCCCGCCGCATCGCGGCCGAACGAATACGTGGCGCCCACCGTGAGGCCGCTGAAGGTGCCCTTGTAGGCGATCGTGTTGTCGGTACGTGCGTTCGGAATGTAGGCATCCAGTGACCCGATGGCATATTGGCTGGGGCCGAGAATGTCAGCATCGGCCAGCGACAGAAACACCATGCTGTACTGCCTGCCCAGCGTGACGGTGCCGTAATCGCTTGCGAGCCCGACCCACGCCTGCCGGCCGAAGAGACGACCGCCCTGGCCGGAGGTGCCGGTGTCGGTGTTGAAACCGCTTTCCAGCGTGAACACGGCCTTCATGCCGTTGCCCAGGTCTTCAGCGCCGCGCAGGCCCCAGCGCGAAGGCAGCGTTCCCGTCACGGAGGGGATGCGCGTGAGGCCATTGCCGTTGGCATTGGCATGGCTCACGTATTCAATGCCGGTGTCGATCAGGCCGTAAAGCGTGACGCTCTGGGCGTTCGCGGTGCCGCTGGCGAGTGCGCACGTAGCCGCTGCCAGTGCGAGACAGTGCGTGCGCAAGGTGGTGGTTTGCATGTGGGGCCCCTCCTAGGGTCGAGCCGGTCCCGCCCCCCATGTCTGGCGAGCCGGCAGTTTGGAATGCATGGAAGGCGCCATCCGGGCGGACGGCGCGAGAAAGAAGAACCGCTATGTCAGTCCTGCACGCGCGGCCGCTTGAGCAGCAGCAACGCCGCCAGCGCCGCAACAACGGTGACGGGGATGCTCGCGCCGATGATGGTGGTGGCGTGCTGCCCCATCGCAAGCAGCTGGCCCGCCAGCAGCGGCCCGGCGATCGAGCCCAGCCGGCCCACCGCCACCGCCGCGCCCACGCCGGTACCGCGCACGACGGTCGGGTAGTAGGCTGCCGCCAGCGCATACAGCACCGACTGCGCGCCGATCACAAACAGCCCGGCCATGAAGGCCCCCGCCGACATCGACGCCATGCCGCCCGCAGCGGCCAGCAACGACAGCGCCGCGATGATGCCGACATACATGCCGGACACCACCCAGCGCGGGCGCGCCGCGTCCATCAGCATGCCGATACCCAACGCACCCGCACCGCCACCGATGTTGAACAGGATCTGCACCATGCCCACCTGCGGCCGGCTCAGCCCCTGAGCGGCCATCAGCGAAGGCAGCCAGTTGAGCAGGAAATACAGCACGATCAGCGTGAAGAAATAGCTGACCCAAAGGAACAGCGTGGCGGTCGTGCGGCGCTCGCCAAACAGTGCCCATGACACGGGCGGCGGCTGAATGGCACCACGCTGTGCGCCGTCGAACCGGCGCGATTCCTGCAGCGTCAGCAGCAGCGGCACCACCACCAGCGGGCCGAAGCCGCCCACGTAGAAGATGTGGCGCCAGCCGGAATCGCCCGCGCTCAACATGCCGACCACCGCGGCGATAGCGCCGCCAAACGGGATGCCGCAATACATGATGCTCACGGCGGTGTTGCGCAGGCGTGTGGGTACTGCCTCAGCACACAGCGCGATCAGGTTGGGCATGGCGGCACCCAGGCCGATACCGGTGGCCACGCGGATCATCAACAGGCTGTTGAAATCCCACACGTGCGCGGTGGCGATCGAAAAAATGCCAAACAGCGCCGTGGCCAGGATCAGCACCCGCTTGCGGCCGATGCGGTCGGCCAGGCGGCCGCCCAGCATGGCGCCCGGCAACAGGCCGAACGTGCCGGCACTGAAAGCCAGGCCCATCTGCCCGACCGATAGGCCGAACTCGCGCGCCATGCGCGGCGCGGCCACACCGATGGATTGCAGATCGAGCCCCTCAAGCAGCGCAACGATGAAGCACAGCCCGAGGGTCATGGCGACACCGGGGCCAACGTTCTCCCGGGTCAATGTCGTGGTGGTGGTTTGCATGGCATCTCCTTCCGGATGTTGGGCGGCCGTCATTGGCAACTGAAGCTCGAGGCGTCGTTGATGTTGCCGGTGCCCGTATAACGGGCGTTCTTCGGGTATGCGCACAGGGGGCGTGTGCGGTCGTGGCCAGCGGAATTCCAATCGCTGGGCACTTCGGTATTGGGCACGGCGTTGGCAGGGCCGCGCGCCGTGGCGACCACGCTGTCGGGCGCCACGCCGTGTTCCACCCAGGCCACCAGCGGCGTGAGCATGTCGAACTGGTCGGCGGTCGGGCCGCCCGCGCAGTGGTTCATGCCGGGCACCGGATAGAACCGCGCGAAGTTGCTGGCATCGCCGCCGTTGGCGGCTGCCAGGCGCTGGTACCAGTCGGTCGTGTCGTCGGACGAGAACACGGGGTCGCTCGTGCCGTGATAGACCATCAGCTTGGCGCCGCGCCCCTTGAGCGTGCCGAGGTTGGTCTCATCGGGCGGCGTCATGAACGACCAGGCGGATTCGGTGTACGTGGCGTCGGTGGCGAAGATCTTCGGCGCGTCGGTGTCCATGTTGAACGCCAGGCCATACGCGGTGAGTGACGTGATGGCGGACGCCGGCTGCGGTGTGGTCGTAAACACGAACGCCAGCGCTGCCGGGTCGAGCTGGATCGAGTTGCCCTGCTTCCAGGCCGCCCAGTTGCTGCCGCTGATGCCGGCGTCAAACGAAAAGCCCGAGTACAACGCCTGCCCTGCGCTGTTGTGCGCGCCGGCAAACAGATTGGTCATCACGGTCTTCTGCGCGGCGGTCAGGCAGGTGCCGTCACGTGCGCCGGTGCAGGTCGGCACATCGTTGGCGAGGCTGAATGCGGTCTGGCACGCCTTGAGGTTGTTGATCATGCCGTCGGCTGTGCCATCCAGCGCATCGCACTTGGCGAGCACGTGGCTGGCCACCATGGCGCGCTCCGTTGCGCTCAGGGACGTGGTGATATCCGGAAAGCCGGCGCCGGTGTTGGCCGTGGCCACCGTCGCCAGTTGCTGCGCGCTGTACACCTCGTTGATGGCCGCCTTGGGCAGATGGAAGCCCGGGTCGCCGGCCACGATGCCGTCGTACGCATTGGCCGACCGTGCGGCGGCCACCATCGCATGGCGCCCGCCGTTGGAGCACCCGCCAAAGTAGCTGCGGTCCGGCGTCTTGCCGTACACCTGCGCGATCATCGACTTGGCCATCGGCGTGAGCGTCGCGACGGCGTTGTAGCCGTAATCGAGGCGCGCCTGCGGGTCGCGCCCGAACAGCGGCACCTGGCTGCCGTTATGCCCGGCATCCGAACTGATCACGGCAAACCCCGAGCCCAGCGCACTGCTGACGGGCCCGCCACCCAACGCGCCCAACGCGGTGGCCACCGAGCCATCCAGCCCGCCGTTGGCCTGATAGAAGAAGCGACCATTCCACGCCTTGGGCAGGCGCATTTCAAAACCGATGGCGTAGGTCTTGCCGTCCACCGGGCTCACGCGGGTGTTCATGGTTCCGGTGATCAGGCAATGCTCGGGCACGGCGTTGCCGCCTACGCTCAACGTGCCTGCCGCCACGGTGGAGATGGCGGTGATGCTGGTGTTGGCAAAACTCAGCTTGCCGGCAAAGCTCTCGCACGCGGTGGCGAGATTCAAACCGGTGGCAGGCGTGAGTTGAGGCAGTTGCGATGCTTGCGACGTTGTTGCGTCGCCTGTGCTGTCGTCGTTGCAGCCGGCGCAGCTCAACGCGAGGGCGAGCGCGGCCAGCGCCATGCCCCGTGACATGACGGTCTTCATGAGTCTCCTCCTGGGTGGATGAACCAGTCTTTGCCGGTTGGTCGTATTGCTGCGTTGGGATCAGCCCGCGCGGATCACAGCGGGATCGCCATCGCGATACAGCGTGTCGACCCGCTCTGCACGGTGGCTAAGCACGGCCCGCTGGTTGAGCGTGCCCTTGTCTGTGATCTCGCCCCGGTCCAGCGATGGGGGAGCGTCGAGCAAGAGCAGGCGCGCCACGCGCGTGGCGCTGCCGGTGGCGGTGGCATTCAGTTCATGCAGCAGCGCCGAAAACGCGGCATGCACGGCGGGGGCAGCCAGCACCTCGGCCACACTTGCGGTGGGCGGCAGGCCAGACAAGCCGCGGCATCGCTCCATTTGCGGAAACACCAGCAAGCCGATGTCATCGCGGTTCATGCCGGCTATCACTACGTCCTGCACGTACGGCGCGCCCCCCGCAATCACGCGGGCACGCAGTGGCCCCACGCTCACGAAGGTGCCGGAGCTGAGCTTGAAGTCCTCCGCGATGCGGCCATCGAAGACGAGGCCTTTCTCGGGGTGCTCCGAATCGTAGAAACGCAGCGCGTCGCCGCTGCAGTAATAGCCGTCTTCGTCGAAGACCGGGGCGGCGGGCTCTTCGCCCAGGCGCCAGTAGCCACGCATGACGTGCGGCCCGCGAAAGCGCGCCTCCAGCTTGTCGCCCACGGGCACGAGCTTGAGTTCGCACCCCGGCGCCGGCGTGCCGACATAGCCGGAGCGCATGATCGGCGCGGTGGTGAACAGGCAGCACGGTGAGGTCTCGGTCATGCCCAGGCCGGCCATGATGCGAATGCGCTCGCCGCAGTGCTGGCCGGTCACGCGCTCCAGCCGGTCCCATGCCTCTTGCGACAGGCCGGCACCGCCAAAGAAGTAGAGCTTCACGCGCGAGAAGAAAGTCTCGCGCAAGGCCGGGTCCCGTTCCAGCGCCAGCGCGAGTTCTTCCCACCCCTTGGGCACGTTGAAATACGCGGTGGGCGCAATCTCGTGCAGGTTGCGCAGGGTCTCGTCGAATTTGCCCGGCACCGGGCGGCCGTCATCGATGTAAAGCGTGCCGCCGTTGTAGAGCACGATGCCGACGTTGTGGCTGCCGCCGAAGGTGTGGTTCCAGGGCAGCCAATCCACCAGCACCGGCGGCTCCTTGGCAAATTCGGGAATGGTCTGGCGCAGCATCTGCTGGTTGCTGCACAGCATGCGGTGCGTGGTCGGCACAGCCTTTGGCGCGCGTGTCGAGCCGGAGGTGAAGAGCACCTTCACCAGCGTATCGGGGCCGGTTGCGGCCTGCGCGGCGTCTGCCGTCGTCACGGGCGTCTGCAGCAATGCGTCGAATGCCGTGGCGGTGCGGCCGGGCAAGCCGCCGTCGCGCGTGACGACCTCTACGCCCTCCGGCACCACCGCATCGATGGCTTTGGCGAAGGCCGCGCCATCTGCCGCATAGACGAGCCCCGGCGTCAGCACGTCAAACACGTGGCGCAGCTTGCCAAAATCCGTCGACACCAACGCATACGGCGGCGACACCGGCGCATACGGCACGCCCGCCCACATGGCGCCCAGCGCCAACTGCAAGTGCTCAAGATCATTGCCGGACAGAATCGCCAGCGGGCGCTCGGTGGAGACACCGCGATCCAGCAGCGCTTGGCCGATGGCGCGAGCGCGCTCCAGCATCTCGCGATACGTCAGCTTGATCCACGCGCCGTCTGCCCCTCGACGTGCAGCCAGCACACGATCCGGATGGCGCTGCGCGCCCGCGACCAGGCAGTCGGTCATGCGTTGCGGATGCTCGGCAAGCGCCTCGGTATTGCGCACGTGCCAGACAGTGCCGTCGCGCTCGTCCGTCTCGCAACGCGCAGGGGCATCGCTTACGGCGACCTGCCTGTATGGGTGATTTGGCACACCTGCCGGGGGCGGCGTGTGATGCCCGGGTTGAAGCTGCCGGCCTTGAGCCTGCATTTCGACGTGATTCACGTCTTGTCTCCTGAATGCGCCGCCCGTTTTATGGTTGTAGTGGGCGGCTGCCGAACTTCAGATCGGTTAAATCGGATAGTGGCGCGGCGTATTCTGCAAGGTGATCCAGCGCAGCTCGGTAAATTCCGCAATCGACGCTTTGCCGCCAAAACGGCCATAGCCGCTGCTCTTTACGCCGCCAAACGGCATCTGCGCCTCATCGTGCACGGTGGGGCCGTTGATGTGGCAGATGCCCGATTCGATGCGCTGCGCAACCCGCATGGCGCGCGACACATCGCGGCTGAACACGGCGGCCGACAAGCCGTATTCGCTGTCATTGGCCAAGCGGATCGCCTCTTCATCGCCGTCCACGCGCGCCACCGTCACCACGGGGCCAAACGATTCCTCGTTATACAACCGCATGGCAGGCGTCACGCCATCCACAATGGCCGGCTGCACGATGGCGCCATCCATGTGCAACCCAACAGGCAGCGCAGCGCCGTGCGCGCGGGCATCTTCCACCAGCGCCTGCACGCGCTTGGCCGCATCCACGCTCACCATCGCGCCCAGTTGCGCGGTGGCGTCGGTCGGGTCACCTGCGCGAAGCGTGCGCGCCTTGGCGGCCAGCTTGTCGACGAGGGCATCGGCAATCTTGCGATCGACGATAACGCGTTCGGTCGACATGCAGATCTGGCCCTGGTTGAAGAACGCGCCGAAGGCAATCGCATCCACCGCAGCATCCAGGTCTGCATCGTCCAGCACCAGCACCGGCGCTTTGCCGCCCAGCTCCAGCAACGCTGGCTTGAGATGCCGCGCGGCGTGCTGCGCAATGATGCGTCCCACGTGCGTCGAGCCTGTGAAGTTCACACGCCGCACGGCCGGATGCGCGATCAGGCGTTCCACCACCTGGGCCGCATCGGCCGGCGCGTTGCTCACCACGTTGACCACGCCATCGCCCAGACCAGCCTCTTGCAGCACGGTGCCGATCAGCCGGTGCACGCCCGGACACATCTCCGATGCCTTGAGCACGACCGTGTTGCCGCACACCAGCGGCATCGCCAGCGCGCGCGTGCCCAGGATCACCGGCGCGTTCCACGGCGCAATGCCGAGCACCACGCCGCACGGCTGGCGCACGGCCATCGCAAAGTTGCCCGGCATATCCGACGGGATGACGCTGCCGTCGATCTGCGTGGTCATGGAGGCAGCTTCGCGCAGCATGTTGGCCGCCAGCATGACGTTGAAGCCGATCCAGTTGGGGCTGGCGCCGGTTTCGGCCGCGCCTGCACGAATGAACGTCTCGGTGTGCTGGTCCATCAAGTCGGCCGCCTTGAGCAGGCGCTTGCGGCGCTCCCCCGGCGGTAGCGCTGCCCACACGGGGAATGCATCGGCGGCGGCCTGCACGGCGGCGTCCGCATCCTCCAGCGTGGCAGCCGCCGCGCGCGAGGCGACCGCGTCGTTGACTGGGTTGCGGCGCTCGAAGGTGGCACCGTTTGCGGCTGGCCGGCTTTGACCGCCGATCAGCAGGGTCACAAGCTGAGTCACGTCAGGCATGGGTTCGTCTCCGGGGGCGTTGGAGGGAGCAGATCAGGCGCGCTTGTATGCCTGCAGACCCGGCTTGATCGACTTGTCGTCCAGGAACTGCTTCAGGCCCTGCTCGCGGCCGCCCTCCGGGTCCCGCAGCGTGGCCTGGTCAAGCTTGGCGTACAGATAGTCCTCGTTCTGCTCCCACGTCAGCTCGCGGCTGCGCTTGAAGCCGTGCTTGGCGGCACGCAGCACCACCGGGTTCTTTTCCAGCAGCTTCTCAGCAATCGCCACGGTGCGGGCGCGCAGATGGGCCCGCGGCACGCTCTCGTTGACGAGGCCCATGGCGGCGGCCTGCTGGCCGGTAAAGGTCTCGCCGGTCATGATGTAGTAGAGCGCCTGACGGTGGCCGACGGTATCCGCCATCGCCTTGCTGACGAGGTTGCCCGGCGGGATGCCCCAGTTGATTTCCGACAGGCCGAAGGTGGCCTCGTCTGCGGCAATCGCCAGATCGCACGCCACCAGCGGCGAGAACCCGCCACCGAAGCACCAGCCGTTGACCATCGCGATGGTCGGCTTGGCGTACATGCGCAAGAGCTTCCATTGCCACTGGCAGGCGTCGCGGCGGATCTTCTCCTGCAGGATCTCGGGGCCCGCGTCCACTTCGCGGAAGTATTCCTTCAAGTCCATGCCGGCCGTCCAGGCATCGCCCGCACCGGTCAGCACCAGCACCTTGGCATCGGCATCCAGCTCCAGCGCTTCGAGCACCTGGATCATTTCCGCGTTGAGCGTCGGGCTCATGGCGTTGCGCTTCTCGGGGCGGTTGAACGTCACCCACGCAATGCCCTGGTCCACCTTCACGTCCACGGTCTGCCAGCGCCCTTGGTAATCAGCCATTTCCATCTCCTTGATCTGTCGGCTTGCTTCGAAACTCCCGCCGCCTGATGTGCGGCGCGTCTCAGCTTGGTGCCCATTTAATATCAGGTAACCTGATATAACAAGGAGATTATCATTGCCGTAAACCCTGATCCGAACGACACGTAGCAGAATGTGCGCATCTGCATAGGTGCACACCCACTCACATCCATGGCGGCCACAAGAACCAAACGCAATACACCTCAGCCCGCGCAAGAGGGCGCCCCGGCAACGTCTGCCCGACTGCCCTACCTGATCGGCCGCACCGACCGCATCGTCAAGCGCCGCCTGGGCGAGGCGCTGGCGCCGCATGGGCTGACAGTCCCGCAGTTCACCGCGCTGTCTGTGCTGCACGCGCGCGGCAGCCTGTCGAACGCGCAACTGGCGGAACGCTCTTTCATGTCGCCGCAATCGGCCAATGAAGTGGTGAAGACGATGGAGGCGCGGGGCTGGGTGACGCGCACGCCCGATCCGACGCACGGCCGCATCGTCATGCTGGGCCTGACCGACGAAGCGCTCGCATTGCTGACGCTATGCGACGAGGCCGTCAGCCGGCTGGAGAAGGAAATGTTGCAGGGAATCGACGTCGCGCACGCGGCATTGCTGCACGATCTGCTGCTGCAATGTGGGCGGAATCTGCGCTGAGCGGGCGCCTTCAGTTGCCCCGGCAGCCGCCGTTATTCAATGTAATAAAGTCTGATCATAGGAACATTCTGATCGACACCCCTCGGCGATAGAATGGCTGGTCGCCGCCGTTCGAGCGGCCTTCGCCCCCTCCTTCAACGCACCGCGGTTCTGAAACGCCTCCATGTGGATTGTCCAACTCGCGCTGCGAAGGCCGCTGACGTTCATCGTCCTCGCCCTGCTGATCCTGCTGGCGACGCCGTTTACGCTCATGCGTACGCCCACGGACATCTTTCCGGAAATCGACATTCCGGTCGTCAGCATCATCTGGAACTACAACGGCCTGCCTGCCAAGGAGATGGCCGACCGCATCGTGTCAGTCACGGAGCGCAGCCTGACGACCACCGTCAACGACATCGAGCACATCGAATCGCAATCGTTGAACGGCATCTCGATCGTCAAGGTGTTCTTCCAGCCGACGGCCAACATCCAGACCGCGCTGGCGCAGATCGTTTCAGTGTCGCAAGCACAGGTGCGGCAGTTGCCACCGGGGACGACTCCGCCGCTGATCATCAAGTATTCGGCGTCGAGCATTCCGATCCTGCAGCTGGGCCTGTCGAGCAACACGCTGTCGGAACAGGAACTCAATGATGCGGCGCTGAACTTCCTGCGCCCGCGCCTGATTACGGTGCCCGGCATCGCCGTGCCGTTCCCGTATGGTGGCAAGAGCCGGCAGATCACGGTCGATCTCGACACGCAGAAGCTCCTGGCGCAGGGCCTGACCCCCGTGGACATCGTCAACGCGGTGGGCGCGCAGAACCTCATCCTGCCGGCCGGCACGCAAAAGATCGACGCCACCGAATACGGCGTCACGCTCAACGGCACGCCCGGCAGCATCGCCGCGCTCAACGCGATTCCGGTCAAGACCAGCAACGGCGCGACGCTGTACCTGGGCGACGTGGCCCATGTGCGCGACGGTTTCTCGCCGCAGACCAACGTGGTGCGCCAGGACGGCCAGCGCGGTGTGCTGCTGTCCATCCTGAAGAACGGCGGTGCATCGACGCTGGATATCGTCAGCAACATCTACAAGCTGCTGCCCACCGCCGCGGCGGCGCTTCCGCAAGACATCAAGATCACGCCGCTGTTCGACCAGTCGCTGTTCGTGAAAGCGGCCATTGAAGGCGTGATTCGCGAGGCGCTCATCGCCGCGTGCCTGACGGCCGCCATGATCCTGCTGTTCCTCGGCAACTGGCGCAGCACGGCCATCATTGCGGTGTCGATTCCGCTGTCGATCCTGTCGTCGATCATCGTGCTGCATCTGCTGGGCGAGACCATCAACCTGATGACCCTCGGCGGCCTGGCGCTCGCGGTCGGGATTCTGGTGGACGATGCCACCGTCACCATCGAGAACATCGAGCGCCACCTGCACGAGGGCAAGGAGCCCATCACAGCCATCCTGGACGGCGCGGCCGAGATTGCAGTGCCGGCCTTCGTGTCGACCCTGTGTATCTGCATCGTGTTCGTGCCGATGTTCTTCCTCACAGGCGTGGCGCGCTACCTGTTCGTGCCGATGGCCGAAGCAGTGATCTTCGCGATGCTGGCGTCGTATGTGCTGTCGCGCACGCTGGTGCCGACGCTGGTGATGATGCTCATGACCGGGCACACGCAAGACGCCAAGAAAGCCGACGCAAAACCGAGCACGTTCGGCCGCATCTACCGGGCGTTCAACACGCAGTTCGAGCACATGCGCGGCAACTACGCCGCCATCCTCGGTGGGTTGCTGGAGCGCCGCCGCGTGTTTGCACTCTCGTTCCTGGGCTTCTGCGTGGCGTCGTGCGCGCTGTTCCTGGTGCTCGGCCGCGATTTCTTCCCCGATGTGGATGCGGGCCAGATTCGCCTGCACATGCGGGCACCATCGGGCATGCGCATTGAAGAGACAGCGCGCCTGGCCGACGAGGTGGAAACGGCCATCCGCGAGATCATTCCCAAGAAAGAGCTGTCGACCATCCTCGACAACCTGGGCGTGCCCAACTCCGGTATCAACCTGTCGTACAGCAACGCGGGCACCATCGGCACGCTCGACGGCGAAATCCTGATCGCCCTGCACGAAGGCGAGCGCAAACCCAGCGCCGAATACATCCGCCGCCTGCGCGAAGAACTGCCGAAACGGTTCCCGGGCGTGGAATTCGCCTTCCAGCCTGCGGACATCGTCAGCCAGATTCTGAACTTCGGCCTGCCGTCGGCCATCGACGTGCAGTTCTCGGGCGCCGACGTGGCCACCAACAAGCAGCTCGCGGGCATGCTGGCCAACCGCATCAAGCAGATTCCAGGCGCGGTGGATACACATGTGCACCAGCGCTTCGACCAGCCCACGCTGGCCTTGAACATGGACCGCACTCGCATCCAGCAGGTGGGCCTGGAAGGGCGCGACGTGGCGCAGAACCTGCTGGTGTCGCTCAGCTCGAGCTTCCAGACCTCGCCCACGTTCTGGTTGAACCCGATTAACGGCGTGGTGTACCAGGTTGCCGTCACAAGCCCGCAATACCGCGTCGACTCCCTTGACGCGCTGCTGCGCACGCCGGTGGCGGGCTCGCGCGGTGGCACCGCACAGGCGGGCGGCCCGCAACTGCTGGGCAATCTTGTGCAGGTAAGCCCTGCCGTGCAACCGCAGGTCGTCTCGCATTTCAACATCACGCCTGTGGTGGACGTCTACGCCTCGGTTCAGGGGCGCGATCTGGGCGCTGTCGCCAAGGAAGTGCAGAAGGCCGTTGACGACATCCGCCCCAAACTGCCGCGCGGCGCGCAGGTGACGATTCGCGGCCAGGTGCAGACGATGGAATCGTCGTTCCTCGGCCTGGGCGTGGGGCTGGTGATGGCGATCGTGCTGGTGTACCTGCTGATCGTCGTGAACTTCCAGTCGTGGATCGACCCGCTCATTATCGTGACGGCCCTGCCGGCGGCGCTTGCGGGCATCGCCTGGATGCTGTTCGTGACGGGGACCACGCTGTCGGTGCCCTCACTCACGGGCGCGATCATGACGATGGGCGTGGCGACGGCCAACTCGATTCTGTTGATCTCGTTTGCGCGTGAGCGATTGGCCGAAGGCATTGCGCCTGTGCAGGCGGCGCTGGAAGCGGGTGCCACGCGCCTGCGCCCGGTGCTGATGACGGCCCTGGCGATGATCATCGGCATGGTGCCCATGGCATTGGGCCTGGGCGAAGGCGCAGAACAGAACGCGCCGCTTGGGCGCGCGGTGATCGGCGGTCTGCTGTTTGCGACCGTCTCGACCCTCTTCTTTGTTCCGGTGGTGTTTGCCAGCGTGCACAACAGATTGCAGCGGCGCGCCGCCCGGCGTAGTCACGATTTGCGGGGAAGCGAAGGACATGTCTGAACAAACATCCGGTGCCCATTCGGGGCCGCATTCTGGGCCGCATTCAGGGCACCTCGCAGGCGGCCCGCCGCACCACGTCGTCACGGTTGACCCGATCGAACAGGTCGACCGCGGCCCCGCCATGCGCCGCGCACGCTGGGTCGTGATTGCCGTGGTGGTGGTGCTGGCGCTGAGCGCTGCGCGCACGCTGGTCGGCCGCTATTACAACGCGCATGCGCTGGAGCGGCAGGTGAACGCGCAGACCAGCCGCTACGTCACCACCATCGCCCCCAAACCGGCCCACACCAATCGCGAACTGACGCTGCCAGGCACGCTGCAGGGCTACGTTGAATCGCCCATCTATGCGCGCACCAGCGGTTACGTGCTGCGGTGGTTCAAAGACATCGGTGCGCACGTCGACAAGGGCGAAGTGCTGGCGCTGCTCGACACGCCGGAAGTGGACCAGGAACTGAACCAGGCGCAGGCCACGCGCAACCAGGCCGCCGCACGCAAGGCACTGGCGCAGACCTCGCTCACGCGCTGGCAGAACCTGCGCCAGAAAGACGCCGTCTCGCAACAGGAACTGGACGAGCGCACCAGCGCCGCCAACCAGGCCCAGGCCGACCTGGCTGCCGCAGAAGCCAACGTGCGCCGCCTGCAGGAACTGCAAGGCTTCCGCCGCGTGGTGGCCCCGTTTGCGGGCGTGGTGACCAAGCGCAATGTCGATGTCGGCGCGTTGGTCAACGCCGGCAACGCGGGCGCCAACCGCGAGCTGTTTACGCTTGCGCAGACCGATCCGCTGCGCATCTACCTCTATGTGCCGCAGGCGTATTCGCAACAGGTGAAGGTCGGGCAGGACGTGGCCGTGACGCTAGCAGAGCTGCCGGGCCAGACCTTCCACGGCACCATCGCGCGCGCCTCCGGCGCCATCGACGCCACCACGCGCACCATGCAGGTGGAAGTGCAGCTGCCCAACAAGGACGGGCGGCTGCTGCCCGGCGCCTATGTGCAGGTCGCCATCAAGGGCAAAACCACCGGCGACGAAGCCAGCGCCAGCGCGAAGCCAGATGCACAGGTTGCGTTCACGGTGCCCACCAACACGCTGCTCTTCCGCAAGGAGGGCCCGCGCATCGCCGTGGCAGAAAACGGCCACGTCGACCTGCGCCCCGTCACCATCGGACGCGACTACGGCCGCACGGTAGAAATCATCTCCGGCCTGAAGGCGACGGACGCGCTGATCCTCAACCCGGCCGATTCCATCGAGCAGGGCGAAGCGGTCACCATCGTCACGCCGGCCCCGGCATCAGCGCCCGCGGCTTCCGCGCCGCACGCATCATGACCCGGTTGCGCACCACCACGCTGGCGGCATCGATGATCGCCGCGCTGGCCGGTTGCTCCCTCGCGCCGACCTACGAGCGCCCGGCCATGGACGTGCCCGCGCACTGGCAGACCGAAGCGCCCTGGCGCGCCGCGCAACCCGCAGACGCCGCGCCCAAAGGGCCGTGGTGGCAGCGCTTCAACGATCCGCAGCTCGACAGGCTCATTACGCAGGCGCTGGCGCACAACCAATCGCTCAAGGTCGCGTTGTCGAACCTGGAGCAGGCGCAGGCTCAAACTCGTGTGGCCCGCGCAAGCCTGCTGCCCACCATCACAGCCACCAACAACGACACGCGTACGCGCACGTCGTCGGAACGGCCGCTCTCGTCGTACACGAGCCCAACGATGTCAACGGTGCAGAGCGATTTCGTCCTGCGCGCCGACGCGAGCTATGAAGCCGATCTGTTCGGCCGCGTGCGCAACACCGTCGCCAACGCCGCCGCCAGTGAAGAGCAGGCCGGCGCCAATTTCGAGAACTTCCGCCTGCTGCTTGCCGCGCAGGTCGCCACCACCTGGTACAACCTGCGCGAGACCGATGCGGAAATCGCCGTGGTGCAGGAAGGTCTGGCGCTGCAGCGCAAGGCGCTCGATTTTGTTACCTCGCGGCACCAGGACGGCGTGGCGTCGGGGCTCGATCTGGCGCAGCAACAGGCGCTGGTGGACAGCACCGCCACGCAGGCCGAACTGCTGACCAAGCAACGCGCGCAGTACGAACACGCGCTGGCTACGCTGGTCGGTACACCGGCCCCGGCCTTCCATCTCGACCCCGCGCCACTTGCAGGCACGGCGCCGCAGATTCCGGTGGCGCTGCCCTCCGACGTGATCGAACGCCGCCCGGACGTGGCAGCGGCTGAACGGGGCGCTGCTGCCGCCAACGCGCAGGTGGGCGTGGCACGCGCGGCATTCTTCCCGAGCGTGATGCTCAACGGCGGCGCCGGTTGGGAAAGCCGCGATCTGGCGCTGTTGTTTTCTGCGCCCACGCTGCTGTGGTCGTTCGGCACGCAGATCGCCCAGACGGTGTTTGACGCCGGCCGCACGCGGGCGCGTGTGGACTTTGCCAACGCGGCCTACCAGGGCGCGATCGCCAACTACCGGCAGACGGTGCTGGGCGCGTTGCAGGAAGTGGAAGATGGCCTTGCCGGGCTGCAATCGCTGGACCGTGCGGCAAACCAGGCGCGCCATGCCGTGGAAAGCGCCCGCAAGGTCTACGACATTGCGAGCGTGCGCTACGAGGGCGGGCTCGCAACCTCGTTGGACGTGATCACCGCGCAGCAATCGCTGTTGAACAACCAGCGCACGGCGGTGCAGATTCTTGGCCAGCAGATGACGACGAGCGTGTTCCTCGTCAAGGCGGTGGGCGGCGACTGGAACCAAGCCGCAGCCGCGCCGACGGCGACGCGGTAGATGTCAGGCAACGCGGCGCAGAAAACCCGCGCCAACAAAGAGGCCACCCAGCCAGCTCAGCGTGAGCGCCGCGGCAACGAGCAGGTCAAGCAGATCGGTGCCGTCGCCGGGCACGCGCAGCGCCAGCGCAATCACCGCGGCCATCAGCACGCCCGCGGCCAGCAGGCTTACCAGCAGCGCGCCAAGCCCGGTCGACAACGTGCGCACGACCGGCGGATGCACATGCGCCGGCGGACACAGCTCTGACATGCGCGCACGCACATAGGCCGCCGTGCGGGTGCCGTCGGTGGCGTCGGCGTGATGCCGCATCACGTGCATCCAGGTTCGGGTGTCCAGCACCCCGGAACTCAGTTCTTGTGCAACGCGCCGCAAGGCCGCGCGTTCGCGAGCGTGGTCGGTGGCGTCAGAGGGCGTTTCATTGGGGGCGGGCTTGTCGAACACGGCCGGTGCCGCAGCAGGATCGGTCAGCCGCACCTCATGCCGATAGGTCACGCGCACGCGGCGCGAAAACCAGATGTACGCTGCCGAGCCGATGAGCAGCAGCGCCTCCGCTGCCAGCAGCAGCGTGATTGGCATGCGCCCTGCCGTACCGCCGGAGGCTTGTGTCGTCCACGCATGAATGCCGCCGCTCATGGCCAGCGTGGCCAGCAGCTGGAGTAGGCCGTATCCGAGCCACACCATCGGAAACCAGCGCACACGCAGGAAGGCCAGGGTGACGAGCCCCAGCGGAAAGACGAGCCCCGCCAGCGCCGGCGCCGCCCGGGCTGGCCCACCGTTTGCCTCGCCGAGCGTGAGCATCATGCCCATCGCCAGCACGATCGCCAGCGCCGGCAGCGTGTTCAGCCACAGCAGTGTCACGAGCCAGCCGCGCACGCCGTACAGGCGATGCGCCCGTGCGCGCGCCGCCGAAATTGCCATCCAACTCTCTTGCATGAAGCTCCCCGACCGGGTCTGCCATGCGTCGCATGTGGCGCAGCATGACTTCTGAATTTTCGCGATTGTGTCATTGGGGCAAGTCAGTTGCCCCCCTCCAAAGTGGGGACAGCGGCACATTGTTGCCAATGTCTTGCCACATCCAATGCTGGCAAGGCTTTGCGGGTGATTAGTTGTTCTTAATTCAGATATTGATAATGCTGAGTGTTGTATTGGCGCCTGTGCGCCAGCGCTCCAGCACCGCGAAGCCCTGCAAGTCCGCTCCGCATACCGGGCCGAACCATTTGCATGTCGTGTGGGCAACGCTGAGCCTTGCGCTCGCTGGTCTGGTCAGCCAGCGCACGCGCCGCTGATATCTTCGGTATCAAAGATCGCGGCACCGTGCAGGCAGGCAAGTTTTCCGATCTGGGTCACCTTCGACCCCGCCACTTACGCCGACCGCGCGAGCTATGAACAGCCGGGGCTGCCGCCCGTGGGCGTGCGCTGGGTGCTGGTCAATGGCACGGTGGTGGTGGCCGACGGCAAGGCTGTGCCGGACGTTCTGGCGGGGCGGGCCCTACGCAAGTCAGCCGCTCAGATCACGTCGCCAAGTTCGCGCACATCGGTGCCGGTACAGCACGCGAGTATCTCGGCGTCTTCCTTGCTGACGGACAGATAGACATGCCCGACTGCGCTGTCGAAGTACAGGCTGTCGCCGGGTGCCAGGCGGAAGGCGTCGCCGTTTTCGAAGCGCAGTTCGATCTCGCCGCCCAGCACGAAGACGAATTCTTCGCCGGGGTGGCGGATGTAATCGGGAAAGTCGTCGACCGAGCGTGCGCGGATGTGTGCGCGCATCGGCAACATGCGTTTGCCGGTCAGCGCGTCGGCCAGCATGCCGTATTCGTAATTCGGCGTGTCATAGATGACCTGGCCGCCCGAGGGCGTGAAGGTCGGACGTAATGGTCCGGCATCCGGCGTGCGGCGCCGGCCGAGCAGTTGCTCGAACTCCAGTCCCAATGCCCGCGCCAGGCCGGCAAACTTTTCATACGTCAGCGCAATGTCGCCGCGCTCGGCCTTGGAGATGGTGGACAACGCCACGCCAGAGCGCTCCGACAGCTCTTGCAGCGTCAGCCCGCGCGCCTTGCGTGCCTCGCGAATGCGCGCGCCAACTTCTTGGTGATTGAGCTGCGCCGGTGCCTCGTCAATGGATGGATGGGCCTGGATAGCCGCTTTTGCGCTGGATGCCACGCACGTCTCCGGGTTTTCTCGTATACGAGAATTTGATTTTTCTCGTATACGATAACTCAAACCCTCCCCAGCCTCCAACCTAGGAGAGCAGCCCGTGTCGACACTCGCCCTCGACAGCCGCCCCGCGCTGTCACGCACGCAAGTCATTGCCGCCACCACCATCGGCACAGCGCTGGAGTTCTACGACTTCACGATCTACAGCTATTTCGCCATCCAGATCGGGCAACTGTTCTTTCCATCGGCGTCGCCGGTGAACCAGTTCCTCCTGTCGATCGGGGTGTTTGGCGTGGGCTTTGTGGTGCGGCCGCTGGGCGGCGTCATCATCGGTGCCTATGCCGACCGCGTCGGCCGCAAGAAGGCGATGGTGCTGACCATCATGATGATGGCGCTGTCGTGCGCGCTCATCGCCACGGCACCTACGTACGCCACGGCGGGCATCTTCGCGCCGATGATCGTGCTGGCCGCGCGGCTGATGCAGGGCTTTGCAGCAGGCGGCGAATTCGGGCCGGGCACCACGCTGCTGGTCGAATACGCCAGCGACCGCACGCGGGCGTTCTTTGCGAGCTGGAACTTTGCGGCAACCGCACTGGGGCTCGCGCTGGGCGCGGCGGTCGCCACGCTTATCAACGTGACGCTCTCCAAAGAGGCGGTGCTCGCCTGGGGCTGGCGGCTGCCATTCCTGCTGGGCATTTTTGCCGCGCCAGCCGGCATGCTGATCCGCCGCCGGCTGGAAGAAACGCTCGACCGCCGCGATGCGGCGCCCGGCCACGTCAAACCGCAGGGCGCGCTCAAGGCCGCACTGACCACGCATCTGAAGCTGACCATTCTCGGCACCTTTGCGGAGCTGGGCGGCTCGGTGTCGGTGTACATCACCGCGTTCTTCCTGCCGAGCCACGCGGTGCGCACGCTGCATATGTCGCCCACGGCAGCGGTGGCTTCCGGCGTGGTCAGCTCGCTCGTGCTGTTTGTGGCCGCACCGATTGCCGGGCGCCTGGCCGATCGCTACACCCGCAAGCGCTTGCTGGTCACCTCGCGCATCATCATGCTGCTGGCGGTGTACCCGGCGTTTGCCTTCCTGGGCGCGCATCCAACGCCGCTGGCGCTGTATGCGGTATCCGCATTGCTGGCGGTGTTCGTAGCCGCGCAGATCGTGCCCGTGCTGGTGATGATCCCGGAGCTGTTTCCCAAGCATGTGCGCGCCACCGGCATTGCACTCACGTATGTGGTGAGCGCATCGTTCTTCGGCGGGTTCTCGCCGTTCATCGCGAGCTGGCTGGTGGAGCGCACGGGCAACCCGCTGGCGCCGGCATGGTATGTGGCCGCAGCATGCCTGGTGTCACTGGTGCCGGTGATCTGGCTGCGGGACCGCACGGGCGAAGCGCTTTAAAGGGAATGTTCATGTCGCACTACGACACACTCGTCAGCCGTTCTGCAGTGGAACTGCGCCGGCTGATCGGCGCCAAGGAAATCTCGCCCGTCGAGTTGCTCGACGCCTGCATCGAGCGGATCGAAGCCATCAACCCAGCCGTGAATGCCGTCACGGCAACGTGCTACAGCCAGGCCCGCGACGACGCCCGCGCGGCCGAGCGTGCGGTGCTCAATGGCGAACCGCTCGGCCTGCTGCACGGCCTGCCGCTGGGCGTGAAGGATCTGGAAGACACCGCCGGCCTGCTCACCACGTACGGCTCGCCCACCGCGCGCAGCAATGTGCCGACGCAGGATGTGTTGCTCGTCGAGCGCTTGCGCGCTGCGGGCGCCGTGCTGGTGGCAAAGACCAACGTGCCGGAGTTCGGTGCTGGCGCCAACACGCGCAACCCTGTGTGGGGCGCGACAGGCAACCCGTTCAACCCGATGCTGAATGCGGGCGGTTCGTCCGGCGGTGCGGCAGCCGCGCTGGCGTGCGACATGCTGCCCGTCTGCACAGGCTCCGACACCGGCGGCTCGCTGCGCATTCCAGCATCCAAATGCGGTGTGGTCGGCTTTCGGCCATCGCCAGGGCTGGTGCCGAACTCGCGCAAGAAACTCGGCTGGACGCCCATTTCGGTGGTCGGCCCCATGGGGCGCACAGTGGCTGAAGCCTGCCTGCAACTGGCCGCCACGGCGGGCCTGTCGGCAAGCGATCCGCTCAGCTTTCACGTCGATCCACTGAGCTTTGCCACGCCCGCGCCCATCGACCTGTCCTCGCTGCGCGTCGGCTGGACGGAAGACTTCGGCTGCTGCGATGTCGATGCCAGCATCCGCGCGGTCTTCCGCGAGCGCATTGCCGCCATCGCGCCGATATTCCAATCGTGCGAACCCGTGCAGTTCGACCTGGGCGAGGTGCATCGCAGCTTTGACGTGATCCGCGCAGAGAGCTTTGTGGCCGGCCTCCACGACGCCTACACGCGCGATCCGGCCTCGATCGGCCCGAACTCACGCGCCAACTACGAGCTGGGCGCCGCCATGACGCTCGCTGACTGCGCGTGGGCCCAGGCGGAGCAAACACGCATCCTCAAGCGCTTCCAGGCGGCCTTCGGCCAGTACGACGTGATCCTGTCGCCGACGACGCCGGTATCGCCGTTTCCGTGGAGCGAGCTGTATGCCACGCACATCGACGGCCGCGCGCAGGAGAACTATTACCGCTGGCTGGCGCTGACGTACGTCGTCACGCTGACCACGCACCCGGCGATCTCATTGCCATGCGGTGTTGACCACGCGGGCATGCCGTTCGGCTTGCAGATCGTCGGGCCCTTCCACGGCGACCGCAAGACGCTTGCCGTGGCGCACGCGCTTGAGCAGGCTTTCGACGCGTCTGCTACGCTGCGGCGGCCGCGCCCGGACCTCGCCAAGCTCACGCAGCCGACGCCGGCACTTCAATCCATCATCACCGCGCCGCCGGTGTTCGATGCCGCCACGAGCGGCATGGGCACCTCGGCCGTCTGAACCTACAACGACCTCCTCGACATGACCGATATCCAACGCCTCCACACCAACGCCCGCATGAGCCAGATCGTGATCGCCGACGGCATCGTGCATCTGGCCGGGCAAGTGCCCGACGTCGATTTCAAGTCGGTGACGGAGCAGACCAACAACATCCTCGAGCGCATCGACGCCCTGCTGGCCGAAGCCGGCGTGGACAAGACGCGACTGATTTCCGCCAACATCTGGCTGACCGACGCCAAATACTTTGCCGAGCTGAACGCCGCATGGGAAGCCTGGGTGCCGGCCGGCCACGCACCCACGCGCGCCTGCGTGCAGTCAGGTCTGATGCGCCCAGGCATTGACGTCGAGATCGCCGTCACGGCGTTGGCCAAGGGTTAAGGAGCCGGTCGACATGCGCTTTGACACCCTTGTGCTGGGCGCCGGCATTGTCGGCGTATCGGTGGCGGTGCATCTGCAGAAACGCGGGCGCGCCGTCGCGCTTGTGGATCGCCGTGCACCGGGCTTTGAGACGTCGTTCGGCAATGCCGGGCTGATCCAGCGCGAGGGTGTGTATCCGTATGCGTTCCCGCGCGACCTCTCGACGCTGTTGCGTTATGCGAGCAATACGTCGGCGGACGTGCATTACCACCCCGGCGATCTGCCCCGGCTGCTGCCGTTTCTGTGGCAGTACTGGCGCAACTCGCACCCCACGCGGCACGCGGCGATTGCACGTGCGTATGCACCGCTCATCGCGCACAGCGTGAGTGAGCACCGCGCGCTGGCCGAAGCCGCCGGCGCCACAGGGCTGATCCGCCCCAGCGGCTGGATCAAGGTCTTCCGCAACGCGGCCACGCAGGACAAGGAAACGCGCAACGTCGAGCGCTGGCAACGCGAGTACGGCGTCGCATTTGAAGCGCTCGACCCTGCGCGCCTGCGCAGCGTTGAACCGCATCTGGACACATCGCTGCTGGGCGGCCTGCGCTATACGGAAGCGGATTCCGTGAGCGACCCCAACGCGCTGGTAACCGCCTATGCAAAGTACTTTGAGCAAATCGGCGGCCGCCTGTTTGAAGCGGATGCCAACACGCTCACGCCCAACGCACCGTGGCTGCTGCAAACCAAAGTAGGCGAGCTGCGCGCCGACAACGTCGTCATCGCCATGGGCCCCTGGGCGGACGTCATCACCTCACGCCTGGGCTACAGCCTGCCGCTGGCCGTCAAGCGCGGGTACCACATGCACTACGCGCCCGCGCAAGGTGCGCAGTTGAACCATCCCGTGCTCGATGCCGACGGCGGGTACGTGCTGGCACCGATGGCGCGCGGCATCCGGCTGACCACCGGCGCAGAACTCGCGCACCGCGATGCTCCCAAGACGCCCGTACAACTCAACGCCGTCGAGCCCGTCGCCCGCAAGCTCTTTCCGCTCGCAGAACGGGTGGATGCGGAACCGTGGATGGGCGCCCGCCCCTGCACGCCCGACATGTTGCCGATCATCGGGCCGGCGCCGCACCACGCAAACATGTGGTTCGCGTTTGGCCATGCACACCACGGCCTGACGTTGGGGCCGATTACCGGGCGATTAATTGCAGAAATGATGACGGGCGAGACATCCACCGTGGATGTTCGCCCGTTCCGTGCGCAACGCTTCTGGGATTCAGCGCGCTAGCTCAACCCGCCCTGGCACAGGTATTTGATCGACAGATAATCGTCGAGCCCGTACTTGGAGCCCTCGCGGCCGTAGCCCGATTCCTTCACGCCACCAAAGGGCGCTGCTTCGCTGGCAAGCGCGCCTTCGTTGATGCCGACGATGCCCGCTTCCAGCGCGCGTGATACACGCTCAATGCGGCGGATGTCTTGCGTGTAGAAGTACGAAGCCAGCCCGAACGGCGTGTCGTTGGCGGCCTGCACGGCTTCGGCCTCATCGACGAAGCGGAACAGCGGCGCAACGGGGCCGAACGTTTCTTCGCCGCACAGGGCCATGCCGCTGTTGGCGTCGGCCAGCACGGTGGGCGCATAGAAGTGTTCGCCAACTTCCGGCAAGCGCTTGCCACCGGCCAGTACGCGTGCACCGTTAGCAACGGCGTCCTGCACGTGGCGTTCGATCTTGTCGACGGCGCGAGCGTTGATCATCGGGCCGATCTGCGCATCCGGATCGGTGGCGGGTGCGACTTTCAGCGCGGAAACCCGCTCGGCGAGCATGGCGCCGAAGCGCTCATACACGCCAGCCTGCACGTAGACGCGATTCGGGCACACGCAGGTCTGGCCGCCGTTGCGGAACTTGGCCGCCAGCAAACCCGTGATGGCCGCATCGAGGTCCGCATCGTCAAACACGATGAACGGCGCGTTGCCGCCCAGCTCCAGCGACAGCTTCTTCAGCGTGCCGGCAGATTCACGCGCCAGATACTTGCCCACCGGCGTCGAGCCCGTGAAGGTGATCTTGCGCACGCGGCTGTCTTGCAGCCAACCGGCCACGGCCTCGATGCCGCGCTCACGCGAGGCCGAGATCATGTTCAGCACGCCCGGCGGCAGCCCCGCTTCCTGCGCAAGCTGCGCGAGTGCCAGCGCCGTGAGCGGCGTGTCTTCCGCCGGCTTGGCGACAACGGTACAGCCCGCCGCTAGCGCCGGCGCGATCTTGCGCGCAATCATCGCCAGCGGGAAATTCCACGGCGTGATGGCCGCCACGATACCGACGGGCTCCTTGACGGCGCTCATGCGCTTGCCGCGCTGCTGCTGCGGAATCAGATCGCCGTAGATGCGCGTGGCCTCATCGGCAAACCAGGCGACGTACGAGGCGCCGTACATGACCTCGCCGCGCCCTTCGGCAAACGGCTTGCCCTGCTCCAAAGAAATCAGCCGCCCCAGTGCATCGGCATTGGCGACGATGGCCGCGTGCCAGCGGCGCAAGATGGCAGCGCGCTCGGCAGGCAGCGTGTCGCGCCATGCGGGAAAGGCGCGTGCTGCCGCGTCGGTGGCGGCACGCGCATCAGCAGCGCTGCTGTCAGGCACGTTGGCGATAAGGCTGCCGGTGGCGGGGTCCGTCACGGCAAAGCGCGCGCCGTCGGTGCCGTCCACCCACTGGCCGTCGATCAGGTTGTCGGTGCGCACGAGCCCCGTCTGGCGGAGTTGGTCGAAGCTGAAAGCCATCGTCGATTCCTTCAAGCCGCTCAACCGAGGTGCGCGGCAATCGCCTCGCCCAGCTGCGTGGTGTTGGCCGTGCCGCCCAGATCCGGTGTGCGCGGGCCTTCCTTCAACACGACTTCGATGGCCGCGACGATAGCGTCGTGCGCGGCGCGCCCTTCGCCCTGGCCTTCGGTCAGGAAATCCAGCATCAGCGCCGCCGACCAGATCATCGCGATCGGGTTGGCGATGTTCTTGCCATAGATGTCCGGCGCCGAGCCGTGCACCGGCTCGAACAGCGACGGGAACGTGCGATCGGGATTCAGGTTGGCGGAAGGTGCCAAGCCGATCGTGCCGGTGGTGGCGGGGCCAAGATCGGACAGGATGTCGCCGAACAGGTTGGTGGCGGCCACCACATCAAAGCGACCCGGCTGCAGCACGAAGCGCGCGGTCAGGATGTCGATGTGCTGTTTGTCCAGCGTGACATCGGGGTAGCTTTGCGCGACTTCATCCGCGCGCTTGTCCCACCACGGCATGCTGATGGCGATGCCGTTGCTCTTGGTGGCAAGCGTCACGTGCTTGCGCTCGCGGCTCTGTGCGAGGTCGAAGGCGAACTTCAGCAGCCGCTCCGCGCCCTTGCGCGAGTAGACCGATTCCTGGATCACGATCTCGCGGTCGGTGCCTTCGTACATGATGCCGCCGAGCGACGTGTATTCGCCTTCGGTGTTCTCGCGCACGACGTAGTAATCAATGTCACCGGGCTTGCGGTTGGCCAGCGGGCACGGTACGCCTTCAAACAGGCGCACCGGGCGCAGGTTGATGTACTGATCGAACTCGCGGCGGAACTTGAGCAGCGAGCCCCACAGCGAAACGTGATCGGGCACCGTGGCCGGCCAGCCGACCGCGCCGAACAGGATGGCGTCCATGCCCTGCAGTTGCTGCTTCCAGTCGTCCGGCATCATCGTGCCGTGCTGCTGGTAGTAATCACAACTGGCCCAGTCGATGTGCTGGGTTTCGAGGCTGATACCGAAGCGGCGCGCGGCGGCTTCGAGCACGCGCAGGCCTTCGGGCATCACTTCGCGGCCGATGCCGTCGCCGGGGATCACGGCGATCCGGTAAGTCTTGCGGGTCATGTCAGATCCGGTAAGAAGAGGAAGAAGAATCAGGCACCTTGCGGCGCGATGAACTCACGGGCGAGCTTGCGGGCGCCGTTGGCGAACATCAGGATATCAACACCGGTGGCGACGAAGGTGCAGCCCAGCTCCAGATAGTGACGTGCAAGCGCCGCATCGGACGTCAACGTGCCAGCGGCCTTGCCCGACGCAACAATCGTGCGCACGGCGTTGTCGATGGCAGCCTGCACATCCGGGTGGCCTGCATTGCCACGGTGGCCCATCGACGCTGCCAGATCCGCCGGGCCGATAAACACGCCGTCCACGCCATCCACATCGCAGATGGCTTCAAGGTTTTGCAGCGCGGTAACGGTCTCCGCCTGGACGAGCAGGCAGGCTTCTTCATCGGCAATCTGCAGGTAATCCGTGCGGGCGCTCCAACGCGATGCGCGGCCCACTGCGCTGCCCACGCCGCGAATGCCGTGCGGGGGATAGCGCACCGCACGCACCAGTTCGCGCGCCTCTTCCGCCGTGTCGACCATCGGCACGAGCAGCGTGCGCGCGCCAATGTCGAGCAGGCGCTTGATGAGCGACGGATCGCCGTTGTACGGGCGCACGATGGGCTCGGCGCGGTACGGCGCCACGGCCTGCAGTTGCGCGAGGATCGTGCGCACGTCGTTCGGGGCGTGCTCGCTGTCGATCAGCAGCCAGTCGAAGCCGGCGGTGGCGCTCACCTCCGCCAGGTACGGATCGCTCATTGCCAGCCAGAAGCCGATCTGGCGTTGCTTGGCGGCCAGCGCGGCCTTGAAACTGTTCGGGCGGTTAAGCGCGGGCGTTTGCATTGCGTTGGTCATGCGAAGGGCGTGTTTCAGAAGTGGGCTCGAAGCTGATGGGTTCCACCTTGCCGAGCAGGAAGAGGTAATTCAGGATCGCCAGGCCGATCAGCGCGGCAGAAAACACCAGCGCCGGAATGAACGAGCCCGTGGCACCCACGATGGCACCCGTGACGATCGGGCCAACCACGCCGCCCATGTTCGACACGCTGTTCTGCAGGCCAGCGACCATCGACACGTTGTTGCCAGGTGCCACGTCCGCCGGCAATGCCCACACCTGCGACGCTGCCACGGTCGTGCCCGACTTGGCGATGCACAGCAGGATCACCGCCACCACGGCCGATTGCGCGAACGCGGCCAGCCCGATGCTCGAAGCCATCACCAGCCCGACCACGAGGAAGAGCTTGCGCGTGGCCGTGAGCGAGAGCTTGCCCGACGCATACACGCGGTCCGACGCCCAGCCTGCAAACACCTCAACAAACATCGACACGAACAGCGGCAGCGACGCCATGAAGCCCATCTCCATCAGGCCCATGCCGCGTTCCTTGACGAGGTACGTCGGCAGCCACGTGATGAAGAAGTACGAGTTGTAGTTGATCATGAAGAAGCCGATGCACATCGCCCAGATGTTCCGGTGCGTGAGCAGCTTCGTCCAGGGCACCTTGGGTTCATCCTTGCGGGCTGGCGGCAGGCCGCGCTGGATGTGGGCCAGCTCGGCGGCGTTCACGCCCTTGTGCGTTTCGGGCGTTTCCTTGAACACCGCCCACCACACCACCGCCCACACGATGCCCAGTGCGCCCGTTACCGCAAAGGTGATCTTCCAATCGAACATCACCAACAGCCAGGCAATGAGCGGCAAGGCGACAGCGCTACCCAGCTTGGAGCCGCTATCGAAAATGGCCGCCACCGTGGCACGTTCCTGCTTGGGGAACCAGCGCCCCGTGATGCCCGCGCTGCTCGGATACGCACCTGCCTCGCCAATGCCCAGCGCCACACGCAAGCCCACCAGCGACTTGAAGCCGTTTGCCAAGCCCGTCAACGCCGTCGCAACGGACCACCACAGCACCGCAAACCCGAGCACCTTCTTCTGCCCGAAACGATCGGCCAGAATGCCCGCCGGCAACTGCAGCAGCGCATACGACCAGAAGAACGCGGACATGACGACGCCCAATTCCACCGCACTCAGGTGGAACTCTTTCTGGATGTGCGGCGCGGCGGCCGACAGCACAGTACGGTCGATGTAGTTGATGGCAATCGCCGCCCACATGAGGCCGGCGACAACCCAGCGCACTTTGGAACGCGGGCCGCCTTGTGACGTGTCCTGCATGGTTTGTCTCCTGTTTTGTAATAGGTGATGCGTGCCTTCGAGTCGAGGCGCTAACTCACGATGCCCATGTGCCAGGGCACGAATTCATGGTCTCCAAGGCCGAGCAGTTCGCTCTTGGTGCGCTCGCCCGAGGCGGTGCGCAGGATGTGCTCGAAGATGTCCTGGCCCATTTCTTCCACCGAACGTTCGCCGTCGAGAATGCGGCCGCAGTTGATGTCCATGTCTTCTTCAAGCCGGCGGAACATGGGCGTGTTGCTGGCGAGCTTGATCGTCGGTGCGGGCTTGGAGCCGAACATCGAGCCGCGCCCCGTGGTGAAGCAGATCAGGTTGGCGCCGCTGGCAATCTGGCCCGTCACGGCAACGGGGTCGTAGCCGGGGGAATCCATGAAGACGAAGCCCGCGCGGTCGATGGGCTCGGCGTATTCGTACACGGCCTGCAGCGGCGTGGTACCGCCCTTCATGGCCGAGCCGAGTGATTTTTCGAAGATGTTGGCCAGACCGCCCTGCTGGTTGCCGGGGCCAACTACGCCGTTGAACTGGCCGTTGTGGCCGCGCGTGTAGTTCTCCCACCAGGCGAGCCGATCGAGCAGCTTCTGGCCGACTTCCGGCGACACCGCACGGCGCGTGAGCATGGTTTCCACACCGTGGATCTCCGGCGTTTCCGACAGGATGGCCGTGCCGCCGTGGCGCACCAGCAGATCCATCGCGGCACCCAGCGCCGGGTTGGCGGTAATGCCCGAGAAACCATCGGAGCCGCCGCACTCCAGGCCGATCTTGATATGGCTGGCCGATACCGGGCGGCGAACGATGTCGTTGGCCGCCGGCAGCATCTTCTGGATGGCGGCGATGCCGGCCTCGATGGTGGCGCGCGTGCCGCCGGTGTCTTGCATCACGAGCGTGTGCATCAGCTTGCCTGTTTCCAGCCCTTGGCTGGCCATCAAGTCCGCCACCTGGTTGCGCTCGCAGCCCAGGCCGACGATCAGCACACCCGCCAGATTCGGATGCCGCGCATAGCCCGCCAGCGTGCGGCGCAGCACATCGAAATGCTCCGATGGCGACGACATTCCGCAACCGCTCGTCTGCGCAAATGCCACCACGCCATCCACATTGGGAAACGGCGCCAGGCGCTCCGGCGTGAACCACGCCGCAATGTTCTTGATAACGGTGGACGAGCAGTTGACCGACGCGAGGATGCCGATGAAGTTGCGTGTGGCTACACGGCCGTCGGGGCGGACGATGCCATTGAACGTTGCGCGCTGTGCCTCCGGGATGTAATCGACCGGGCGCACATCCAGGCCAAAGCCGGGCTCGCGTGCGTAATCGATCAGCTCGACGTTGTGCGTGTGAACGTGCTCGCCCGCTTCGATATCGCGCGCTGCCCGGCCAATGATCGTGTCGTACTTACGAATGGCTTCGCCCTGCGCGATCCGCCGCGCGGCGATCTTATGGCCGGCCGGCACCTGCGCGCGCAGGCGCACCGCGGTGCCGTTGATCGACAGGTTCGCCCCAAGCGACAGCCCTTCGCGCGCAATCAGCACGTTGTCTGCCGCGTTCAACTGAATCAGCGGCCCAGCGTACGCTGGGGTTGCCTGCAACATCCTTTGCTCCTCCGGGCTGTCTTCTGGTGCAGCCGTCGTCTATCGTCAGTTTTATGTTACCGGTTTATGTAACCGGTAACATTTGCGCAATCGTAGTCGGGTTTTGCGATAATTGCTAGCCCCTTCGTTCCCCTGTGTTTCCCTAATCGGCCTCTCGATCACGTGACCAAGTCCCCCGCCGTGTCCTTCTTAGAAACCGCGCCCGCCGCCGGACGCCGTGCGCGCAAGAACACCGGGCGCGTCACATTGAGCGACCTTGCCAAGCTGGTGGGCGTGACCAAGGTGACGGTATCGCGCGCGCTGAACACGCCAGAGCTGGTGTCAAGCGACACGCTGGAACGCGTGCGCGAAGCGGTGCGGCAGACGGGCTATACGCCGGACCTGGTGGCCGGATCACTGGCGTCCAACCGCAGCCGGTTGATCGTCGCGCTCATCCCCACGATTGCGGGCAGCGTGTTCCAGGAAACGGTGGCCGCACTCACCACGGAACTTGCGGCGGCGGGCTATCAACTGCTCATCGGCCAGAGCGGCTACGACGAATCACGCGAAGATGCGCTGCTCGATGCCATTGTCGGACGGCGACCTGCGGGCATCGTGCTGACCGGCGTGGTGCACTCAGCCAACGTGCGGCAAAAGCTGCAGGCCGCCGGCGTGCCGGTGGTGGAAACGTGGGACATCACGCGCAACCCGCTGGACATGCTGGTGGGGTTCTCGCACCAGAAGGTGGGGCAAGCGGCGGCGCGCTATCTGAAGCAGCGCGGCGCAAAGCACCCCGCCGTGATCACGCCGAGCGACCGCCGGGCGCAGGCACGCGCGCAAGCCTTCGTGAAGGCGTTCGGCCCGGATGTCGACATTCCCGTGATTGCCGCTGAATCCCCCGCCAACCTGGGGGACGGCCGGCGTGCGCTAGGCGAATTGCTCGCGCAGCATCCGGACACCGACGCCATCTTCTGCGGCGCCGACATCCTCGCGCTCGGGGTGTTGATGGAAGCGGAACATCGCGGCGTTGCCGTGCCCGGGCGACTGCGCGTGATCGGCTACGGCGACCAGGTGTTCGCCAAGGACACCACGCCTGCCCTCACCACAATCCGCATCGACGGCACGGGCATCGGCAAGCTGGCGGCAACGTTGCTCATCGATCGTATCGAGCACGGCGACGAAGAACGCCGCACGGTCGACGTGGGCTTCACCCTCGTTGAGCGCGACAGCGCGTAGCGCTCAGGCAGTCGCCGCTTCTGCATCGAGCGGAAACACGGGCCGCTGCACCTTCGCAAACGGAAAGCGCGCGTAATCCGAACTCGTTACGCCGCCGCCGTCACACTCCACCACGGCTTTTGCGATGGGCACGAACACGGGCCGGCAATACATGCGCGACTTCAGCAGCACGAAGCGCGCGGCATGCGGATCCACACCGATGTGCGTGAAGATGCCGAGGTCCCAATGCTCCTGCGGCGTCTCGGTGACGACCACCTGCGCCGCGCCAATGTCCAGCAGCGCCGTGCGCCCCATGCGGATGCGTTGCCCGGTATAGGTCGGCCCCGTGATCGTGTATTCACCGTCGCTGATGGCGGCGACCTTGCCCGTCAGCGCGCGCGGCACCGGGTAGATACCCAGTTGCGCAAGCGGCACCTTGTCGCCCACCGGCAGCGTGACGGTGGCGCCCACGCCTGCCTCGATCATCGCAGCGACGGCTTCCGGGTCGCACACAGGCCCGACGGCGATGCCGCTCAAGCCTTGCCGCAACGCTTCGTGCAGGACGTGCATGTCATCGCACGTGCCGCCGGACATGCAGTTGTCGCCATGGTCGAGCAGCAGCACGGGGCCGCTGCCCGGCGTGGCTGCCAACTTGGCTGCGCGCGCGATCGATTCGGTCAGCGGTTCAGAGCGGTAGACAAACCCCTCGCGGTCGGCCCAGATGGCATCAGCAATGCGTTGCGCCACAGCTTCCGCAGCGTGCTTGTCGCCATTGCCGACCACCACGATGGAAAGGCATGGCGCGGCAATGTCCGCCAGCCCGAATCCGGCCAGGATCGACACGGCCAGCATGCCGTCGTTCTCCGCCTGCTTGGCCAACGCCACGGCGCGGTGCATTGCACCTTCATCGGTGCGGCTACGCAGCGTGTGCGTGACCAGCGGCAAGCGGCGCCACGCGAGCACGGGGTTCGCGCGGCCGGCCAGCTTGTCGAACAGCAGGCGGCCCGCGTGCTCGCCGGTTTCGTACATGTCGACGTGCGGATACGTCTTGAAGCTGACCGCGATGTCGGCCAAGTCAATGAACTGCTGCGTGAGATTGCCGTGCAAGTCGAGTGCGACAGCAATCGGCACATCGGGCACGACCGCGCGCAAGCGATCGAGTAAGTCGCCCTCGCCGTCGTCGCTGTTCTCAGCGACCATCGCGCCGTGCAGATCGAGCAGCAGCGCATCGCACCCGGGCGCAGCCGCGACGATGGCGTCGCACAACGTGGTGTACGCCTGCGCTGCCACGCGCCCGCTGGGGTTCGCACCGGCAACGACAGGCACGACGATCTCTGCGCCGGCCGCCTCGGCCAGATCAATGAACGCACCGGCCGCTGTGCGCGTGCCCTTGGCGGCGCGATAAGCGTCATCGCCGTAGTGCGGATGGAACGATGCCAACGGCGTCGGCACCGGCGAGAACGTATTGGTCTCGTGATTGAAGCGAGCGATCAGGATGCGCATGAGCGGTCGGGTGATGGTGTCAAACGCGGCCGGCGGCTTGCAGCATCGCGTGCAGCAGCACGTTGCAGCCGGCTTCCAGATGTTCGGAGCGAGCGTCTTCGATCTCGTTGTGGCTGATGCCGTCCTTGCACGGCACGAAGATCATCGCGGTGGGAGCCACACGGGCAAGGTAGACCGCGTCATGGCCTGCGCCGCTGATCACATCCATCTCCGACAAGCCTAGCTGGCGAGCGCCGCTGCGCACTGCGTTCACGAGCGTCGCGTCGAACGGCTGCGGCGGGAAGTAGACGACCTGGCGCAATGCGATGTCGATGCCGCTACGTGCGGCCAACGCCGCCACGGCGTCATGGAGTGCGGCGTCCATGTCGGACAGCATCGCATCGTCGGCGGCACGAAAATCGATCGTCATCGATACGCGGCCCGGAATCACGTTGCGCGAATCCGGATGTACGCTCAGGCAGCCCACCGTGGCGCGCGCATGCGGGGGGCGCTCCAGCGCGATGCGGTTGGCAATGCCGACCAGCTCCGCCGCCGGCAGCAACGCATCGCGGCGCAGCTCCATCGGCGTGGGACCTGCGTGCGCTTCCATACCGGTCAAGACCACGTCGTACCAGCGTTGGCCCAGCGCGCCGGTCACCACGCCAATCGTCGTGGAATGCGCTTCGAGCACCGGCCCTTGCTCGATATGCGCTTCGAAGTAGGCACCGACCTGCCTGCCGCCAACCGGCTCGGCGCCCGCGTAGCCGATGCTGCGCAGCGCCTCGCCCACGGCCACGCCATCGCGGTCCTGCGCGGCCAGCACGGCGTCCAGCGCAAACTCGCCGATGAACGCGCCAGAGCCCATCATCACCGGCACGAAACGCGAACCCTCTTCGTTGGTCCACACGGCCACTTCAATGGGCGCTTCGGTTTGAATGCCCGCGTCGTTGAGCGTGCGCACGACTTCGATGCCGGCAAACACGCCGTAGTTGCCGTCGAACTTGCCGCCGGTCGGCTGCGTGTCGATGTGGCTACCCGTCATGACCGGCGGCAGCGCATTGTTGCGCCCCGGGCGGCGTGCGAACAGATTGCCGATGGCATCGACGTGCACGGTGCACCCGACAGCCTTTGCCTGCGCGACAAAGAAGTCACGCCCCTGGCGGTCGAGATCCGTCAGCGCCAGGCGCCGCACGCCACCTTTGGGCGTCGCGCCAATGCTGGCCTGCTGCATGAGCGTGTCCCACAGGCGCGCGCCGTTGATACGAAGTTGAGTCTCTGTCGTCATCATTTCTCGCGAGTTCATGCGGCCAGGCCGACGCCAAGGTAACGGTCCTTGATAGCGTCGTCGGCGCGGAAGGCTTCGTTGCTGCCGGTGTAGACCACGCGGCCCTGTTCAATGATCACGTGCCGGTCGGCCAGCTGCGTGCAGACCTCCAGGTTCTGCTCGACCAGCAGGATGGACACGCCCGCCTGCTTGATCATCTTCAACTGCGCGACGATCTCTTCGACGATGACGGGCGCCAAGCCCTCCACCGGCTCGTCCAACATCAGCAGGCGCGGGTGGTTCATCAGCGCGCGGCCAATGGCCAGCATTTGCTGCTCGCCACCGGAGAGGTTGGCGCCACCGTTGCGCCTCCGCTCGTGCAGGCGCGGGAAGATGCGGTAGATGTCGGCCAGTTGCCACGGAGAATCGCGCCGCGCGCCGAGCTTCAAGTTCTCTTCCACCGTCAGCAGCTTGAAGATGCCGCGATGCTCGGGCACGAGACACAAACCCTGCGCGGCAATGCGATGCGCCGGTTGTCCGGCAATGTCCTTGCCCCGAAAGCGCACATGCCCATGCGGTGCCACCACGCCGGCAATCGCCTTGAGCGTGGTCGACTTGCCCGCGCCATTGCGGCCGAGCAGCGTCACCAATTCGCCCTCGCCCACCGAGAGCGCCACGCCCTGCAGCACGTGGCTCTTGCCGTAATAACCGTGGAGGTCTGCAACGTCGAGGATCGTCGTCGTCATTTCTTGCCTCCCGTGATCATGTTGCCGAGATACGCGGCACGCACGCGTGGGTCCGCTCGCACAGCATCGGGCGTGCCTTCCATCAGTACCTTGCCCTGCTGCATGACGGTGATCGTGTCGGAGATGTCCATGACGATGTCCATGTTGTGCTCGATCAGCACGACGGTATGGTCCTGCGCCAGGCCGCGAATGAGCGCCTTCATGGCGGGCAAATCGTCTACGCCCATGCCGGAGGTGGGTTCGTCGAGGAAGATCGCGCGCGGGTTGGCGGCCAGTGCCATGCCCACCTCCAGCCGGCGCTGCTGGCCATGCGAGAGCGCGGCAGCCGGCGTGTCGGCCAGGCGTGGCAATTCAAGCCGATCAAGCACGCGGTCGACCGTATCGGTGCACGCCAGATCGCCCTGCGGCAGGCGCCAGCCGTGCATGGCACGACGCGGCGTCGTGCCCAGCGTCGCGAGGCGCAGGTTCTCGCGCACAGAAAGACTCGGGAACAGGCTCGTCACCTGGAACGAACGCGCGATGCCGCGCTGCACACGCTGGAAGTCTGCCTCGCGCGTCACGTCGTGGCCATCGAAGACGATGGTGCCGCTGGTGATCATGCGTGTGCCTGTGAGCATGTGGAACAGCGTGGTCTTGCCAGCGCCGTTCGGGCCGATGACGGAGTGCACCGTGCCTGGCATCACACGTAAATCGACGCCGCCCAGCGCAGTGAACTTGCCGTATTGCTTGACGATGCCGGTGGCTTGGAGGATGGGCGTGGTGGTCATGCGCTTTCCTCCTGCACCGCCGGTGCGTTACGCGGTGCGCGCATGCGTTGCCACAGCTTCTGTCCGAGCCCGAACAGCCCGCGCTGCATGAACAGGCTCACCGCAATCAGCAGGAAGCCGAGCAACATGAGCCAGCGCGGCCACAGGCTTGAGAGCCAGTCCGACAGCAGTACGTAGAACGCCGCACCCAACACCGAGGCGAACACGTTGCCCGTGCCGCCGATGACGGTCATCACCAGGATCATCTCGCTGACGTGGTAATCGATATTGGCCAGCGGCGCGATGCCCGTGAGCATGGCGTGCAGCGCGCCGGCCAGGCCCGTGACGGCGCCCGAGATGACGAAGGCCAGCAGCTTGAACGCGCGCACGTTGTAGCCAACGGCAAGCGCGCGTTCTTCGTTGTCGCGAATCGCCAGCAGCGTGCGGCCGAACACCGATTCCGTCACACGTTGCACGAGGAAGAACACAACAAGGAACAGCACCGCCACGAACGCATAGAACGCCCAGGGTGAACCGGCAAACGCCGGACGTGGGATGTCGAGCAGGCCGTTATCGCCGCCCGTGAGCGAGGGCGTGGTGTAGGCCAGGAAGTAGAACATCTGCGAGAAGGCCAGCGTGAGCATGACGAAGTACGTGCCGCGCTGGCGGATGGCAAACCACCCAACCACCGCCGCCACGATCGCACCGACCACAACGGCCAGAACAATCGCCACGGGCATCGGGAGCGCCAGTTGCGTGAGGCCGACGCCCACGGCATAACTGCCCAGCCCGAAGAAGATGCCCTGCCCGAACGACAGCAGCCCCGTGTAGCCGAGGAGCAGGTTGCAGGCCATGACGGCCATCGCGTAGACGAGCACTTCGGTGGCCAACGTGCCGGACGTCAGCACCAGCGGCAGCAACAGGGTCACGCCCAGCGCCAGCCACCAGAAGCGGTAGCGCGAAAGTCCATGGAATGCGGCTTGCATCATCCCCTCCCCAGCAGGCCGTGCGGGCGCAGCAGCAGCACGGCCGCCATCGCCACGTAAATCATCAGCCGCGCGCCCTCGGGCCACAGCGTGCTCATCAGGCTCTGCACGATGCCCACCAGCAGCCCGCCGACCAGCGCCCCCGCAAAGCTGCCCATGCCGCCCACCACCACGACAACGAACGCGATGCCCAGCGCCTCCACCCCCATGAACGGCTCCGCACCGCGAATGGGCGCAGCCAGCACACCCGCCATCGCGGCCGTGCCTGCACCGAGCGCAAACATCACGCTGAAGAGTCGGAACACGTTGATGCCGAGCAGCGACACCATCTCGGTCGATTCGCTGCCCGCGCGCACCGCACTGCCCAGCCGCGTACCTTCCAGCAGCCACCACAGCCCGAGCGCCAGCACGGCGGTAAAACCGATCACGAACAGGCGGTATTTCGGGTAGACGAAATCGCCCCACATCACCACGCCCTGCAGCGCATCGGGCGCAGGCACATCTACGCCCAGCGGCCCCCAGGCCACGATGATGAGTTCCTGCACGACCAGCGCCAGACCCACCGTGACGACGATGTGGAATTCGTGCGCCTGCGCATACACATGGCGCAGCAGCACCTTCTCCGTCACCCAGGCAAGCGCGCCGATGACGATGGGCGCGAGCACGAGCGCCAGCCAGAAATTCATGCCCATCTGCAGGGCCTGAAAGCAGAGATACGCACCGAGCGCATAGAACGCGCCGTGGGCGAAATTGACGAAGCGCAACAGCCCGAAGATGATCGACAGCCCCACCGCCAGCAGGAAGTAGAGCATGCCGATCCCCATGCCGTTGACGACCTGGAGCAGGTAGACGTTCATTGCGTTGACCGAAATGGCACTCAGAAAGACAAGCACCCGCGCTTCAGTGGCCGAATGCGGGCGAGCGGCAGATCAGACCCTCAGGCCAGCTTGCACTGCGTCTGCTCAACCGGCAGGAATGCCTTGCCAACCGCCACCACCTCGGCAAAGTCGTCCTTGTCTTTCATGCGGCTCTTGGGCTTGCCCTTGAGCAGGTAGTAGTTTTTGAGCACTTGGTGGTCGGCCGCGCGAATCTCTTCGGGGCCCGTCAGGCCGTCGTACTTCATGCCCTGCAGCGCGGCGATCACGGCCTTCGGATCGGCGCTGCCGGCCTTGACCATCGCGTCGAGCAGGATCTTCGTGCAGGTGTACGAGCCTGCAAGGCTGTAGTTCGGGTTGGATTTGAACGCGGCCTGCGTGCGTTTCACCAGATCGCGGTTGGCGAGCGTATCAACGTCGTGCCAGTACTGCGCACCGAAGTAGACGCCTTCACACAAGTCCGCACCGAGCGATTCGAACTGCTCAAGGCCTGATGCCCACGCCACCAGGATCGTCGTGTTCTTCTTCATGCCGAAGCTCACCGCCTGGCGCAGCGTATCGGACGACTGCGAGCCGAAGTTCAGGATCAGCAGCACGTCGGGCTTGGCGGCCATTGCGTTGGTCAGGTAGCCGCTGAATTCCTTTTCGGTAAGCGCGTGGTAGCTGTTGCCCACATGCTCGATGCCCTTTTCCTTGAAGATGTTCTTGGCAGCCGACAACAGCCCATCGCCAAAAACGTATTGCGGCGTGATGGTGTACCAGCGCTTGGCCTTGGGCATCGATTCGATCAGCGGGCGCACGGTGCGCTCGATGGCGCCGTACGTCGGCACCGACCAGCGGAACGTCGCGCGGTTGCAGTCCTTGCCGGTGATCTCATCGGCCCCGGCGGTGGTGATGAACACGCCGCCGAACTTCTCGGCCTCCTTGCCCATCGCCAGCGATTCCGACGACAGGATGCCGCCTGCGAAGTAGCGCGCGTTTTTCTGCTGGGCGAGTTCCTGAACCTTGCGCACGGCGGTGGCCGGCTTGCCCTCGGTGTCGAGCACGCTGTACGCCAGCGGCCGGCCAAGCACCTTGCCGTATTGCTCCACGGCCAGCTTCATGCCCAGGTCGGCGAACTTGCCGTTGGCAGCGAACGGGCCGGACATCGGCACCGGGCAACCCAGTTCGATGGCATCGGCAGCCCATGCAAGGCGGGCCTGCAGCAGCGACGTGGGCACGGCGGACAGCGCCGCCAGTTTGAGCAAGTCTCGACGATTCAAAGCGCACTCCTTGGGGTTCGTGTGGATTCAGAACAGCGCTTGGAGCCACCACCGGCGGCAGCTTCCTCCTGGCCTTGACCGGCGAGGTTTTCGCCGACCATCGAGTCGAGCAAGAACCAGACCAGTTTCTTATATTTGTTATGATAAATAGGCGAAATCATCATAGAAGCCGTGTCCGCGCCGCGTCAACGACGACGAGGTCGGTGTTTACGCCAAGGTGTGCGTGATGAAGGTACCGGGCGACGATGCGGAGACGCGGTGCGTGCGCACGCTCGCAGGGCATGCATGCACCACGCCGGACAGCCGGGCGGCACAACCCCGCAGTTAGAATGCGCGCAACAAGGAACGGACATCCATGGCCACACTCGGACCAGGCAAGACGGCGTCGATCGGCATCCGCAAGCAGAAGCGCGCCGACCTCGTGGCCGAAGAACTCAAGCGGCTGATCACGCAGCGCAACCTCAAGCCCGGCGACAGGCTCCCGCAGGAGATCAAGCTGCAGGAGACCTTCGGCGTGAGCAAGGGCACGATCCGCGAGGCGCTCAAATCATTGGAGGTGCAGGGCCTGGTGAGTGTGAGCACGGGCCCGGCCGGCGGCGGCACCATCGTCGAGGTGCCGTTGGACCGCACGTTCCAGCTCATGCAGAACTATCTGTTCTTCAAAGACATCGGCATTGCAGACGTCTACACCGTGCGTCGGCTGCTGGAGCCGGAGCTTGCCGCCGGAGCGGTGCCGCATCTGACCGAAGACGACTTCCGCGCGCTCGAACACACCATCGACCTGTGCGACCCGGCTTCTGCCAAGGCCGCCGCGCCGCTCGATCAGCGACAGGAAGACCTGAGCTTTCACGACATCCTGGCTGCGGCCAATCCCAACCCGATGCTGCGGTTCAGCTGCGAGCTGATCAACGAAATGATTCGGCAGCTTGTAGTGTTCGGCAATGAAACCTCACCGAAGGACCACGCCAAGTTCGGCGCGTCCAACGTCAAGTTCCACCGGCAGATTCTGGATGCGGCACGCGCGCGCGACGCAGAGACTGTGCGCGCACTCATGAGCACGCACATGGAAGACTGCACGCATCACGTCACGCGCATGAAGGGCCGCGTGCACGGCCGTCTTGTGCTCGATTCCGAGATGCCGCGCCGCAATCGTCCGCAGCTGGACGACCCGGACGACAGCGGCCATAGCGACGACGGCGCATGACGGCTCAGTAGGTCTTGTAGGGCAAAAACTTGCCGCTCATGACGATGCGAACGCGATCGCCCTTGGGATCGGGCTCGCGCGTGAGATCCATATTGAAGTCGATCGCGCTCATGATGCCGTCGCCAAACTCTTCGTGGATCAGCGCCTTGAAGGTCGTGCCGTACACGCTGATGAGTTCATAGAAGCGGTAGATCAGCGGATCCGTAGGCACCGCTGTGGGCAGCGACCCCTTGTACGGCGTCACCTGCAGCAGCGCGATGGCCTCTTCGGGCAGATCCAGCGCTGCGCCAACGGCCTTTGCCTGCGCTTCGGTCAGCGTCATCTGGCCGAGCAGCGCGGCGGTACTCCACTCCTTGCTGTGGCCGATCACCTCGGCCAATTGCGTCCACGTCAGTTTCTTTTTGATTTTCTGCAGGACGATCAGATCCGTTACGTCTTCGCGGTGCATGGTGGCTCCCTGGGTTGGGTGAGAAAACAGCACGCGACATGAGCAAGGTCGATGCCAACCCGGGAACGCCGCCCCTCGCGGGGTCGCGCAGATGACGGCCATGCCGCCATCGCGCTTGGGACTTCGACGCGAAGCGCGTCAGAACCAGTGCATGATCCCGGTGTACACACCTTGCTGGCCAGAACCCGGGGCCGGCTTGCCGCCACCCGCCTCAACCGAGAAGGACGCATTGCTGCCGTTCATCACGGTACCGATGGTGCCGTACAGCAATGTGCGCTTCGAGAAGTAATAGTTGGCGCCCACCGTCAGCAGCGTGCCGTTTCCGCCGCCCTGGTTGCGGTTTGCCCTGTATGCACCGCCGATCAGCGTCAAAGCCGGGGTGACCTGATAGTTGGCCCCCAGCCAGTAGGTTTGCTGGTGGGTCGCGCCGCTCGGGTTGTCCGCGTCCGCAACAGTAGCGCCGCCCGATTGGATACGGCTGTAGCCACCGAACAGCTTGAGGTCGCCAATCTGGTAGGTACCGCCGGCCGTGAACAGGCGGGAAGCGGTATAGAGGTTGGTGAACTCGCCGTTGGTGTCGCGAATTTCTTCGTAGAAGGCCTTAAGCATCAGCGGGCCGTTCTGGTAGGCCATGGCGCCGGCAAGCTGCCTGCCAGCGTTGAAGTGCCCCGCCGTTCCGTTCAGGCCGGCTTGCGCGCGGAACGAGAAGCCACCCCAGGTCGGCGAGTTGTAGGTGATCGCCTTCTGGCGTGAGCCCCAGGTGCGGTTGGCCTGCAACGTCTCGGCGCCCATGTTCTGCAGACCCATCGGGTCAATCGACCATGTCTCGCCATCGGGAATGCCCATGGCCCGACCGAGCAACAGCGTGCCGTATGTGGTGCTCGACAGCCCCACGACAGCGAAACGATTGAACAACGCATCCGATGAACCCGAGCCGGAATTGAAGCCGTTCTCGAGGTTCATCACGGCAGACAGCCCGCCACCCAGATCCTCAGAACCCTTGAGGCCCCACATGCTCGTCCCCCACTGGTTGCCACCGTACTGCAGGTTGCTGGCGGTGCCGTTCGCAGTCGCAATCTTGTTCGTGTAGTCGATGCCGCCGCCGACGCGGCCATACAGCGTGACACTGCTCTGCGCGGCAGCCAGGCCGCTAGTGGCTGCAAGCAGGGCTGCAGCGGCAGCGATGGCAATCCGCTGGGATGGGTTCTTGATACGCATAGCTTTCGTCTCCTTGATTTGGCGTTGTCTTTGTTCGTTCGAGCCGAGTCTCTTGGCGGGCCCGGACAGGAGAATGAGGAGAATTGACAGCGCTGTCAATGTAGGGAGTTGCCCTAGTTTTTAGCCAAGGCACGTCATTGCAAGGCGTTGGAGACAATCGCGTGTGGTGCCTTAGACCTAGGGCAAATCCCGAGATTGACAGCGCTGTCAATTTTGACCATTCTGCAGTCCCAACCGGCCCGTGAACCGGATGCCGGTGCCGGCCAAAACGCTCTTGCGGGTGATGGCGACGAACCTCCATGTGCGCGAGCCGTCCTGCGGCTGGCCACAGAGCCGTCGATGTACTTCCGTCCTAATCTGCAGTACATCTTGCATCCGGACGGCACCAGCCAGAACAAGAACGCGTTCGTGATCAGGCTGACAGCCGGCATAGCGTTCTGAACGACAACATCAATGAAGAAGGAGACATTCATGCTTTTCCGCGTACTGAACACCATTGCCGCTGCAGCGGTCCTCACTTTCGCAGCCACGTCGGCCCACGCTAGCAAGGAAGCGCCGGTGATCGGCTTCTCGATCGACGACCTGCGCGTGGAGCGCTGGACGCACGACCGCGACTACTTTGTCGAATCGGCCAAGAAGCTGGGCGCGACCGTGAACGTGCAGTCGGCCAACGCCAACGAAGCCAAGCAGATCGCCCAGATCGAAAACCTGATCGCCCAGAACGTCGACGTGCTCGTGATCGTGCCGTTCAACTCCAAGGTGCTGGGCAATGCCATTGCCAGCGCCAAGAAGAAGGGCATCAAGGTTGTGTCGTATGACCGCCTGATCCTGAATGCCGACATCGACGGCTACGTCACCTTCGACAACGTGAAGGTGGGCGAGCTGCAGGCGCAGGGCGTCGTGAAGATCGCGCCGAAGGGCAACTACTTCCTGCTGGGCGGCGCCGCAACCGACAACAACGCCCGCCTGCTGCGCGAAGGCCAGATGAAGGTCCTCAAGCCGTACGTCGACAAGGGCGACATCAAGATCGTCGGCGAGCAATGGACCCCTGAGTGGGACCCCTCCAAGGCACAGAACATTGTTGAGAATGCGTTGACCGCAAACAACAACAACATCCAGGGCATCGTCGCGTCCAATGACGGCACGGCCGGCGGCGCCATCCAGGCGCTGGCACGCCAGAAGCTGGCGGGCAAGGTGCCGGTGTCGGGTCAAGATGCCGACCTGGCCGCCGTGCGCCGCGTGGCTGAAGGCACGCAAGCCATGACGGTGTACAAGCCGATCAAGGAAATCGCCGCCACCGCCGCCGAGATGGCCGTCGACTTCGTCAAGGGCACCACGCCCAAGTTCAACACCAAGCTGAACAACGGCAAGAAGGATGTCGATACCGTGCTGCTGACCCCGACGCTGCTGACCAAGGACAACCTGGATAGCACTGTCGTCAAGGACGGCTTCTACACGCATCAGCAGATCTTCGGCAAGTAAGCAGCCGATGCAGCAGTCGGTCGTCGGTCATCGGCGGTCAGTGGTCAGTCGTAGTAAGTAGGAGAACGCCATGAGCAGTAACGGCACCCTGTTCGAGATGCGCAACATCGTGAAGTCGTTCTCCGGTGTGCGCGCGCTCGACGGCGTCAGCCTGGCAGTGAAGCCAGGCGAATGCGTCGGTTTGTGCGGGGAGAACGGCGCCGGGAAATCGACCCTCATGAAGGTGCTGTCGGGGGTCTACCCCTACGGCACCTTCGAAGGCGAGATCCTGTGGGAAGGTGAGCCGCTGCACGCGCATTCCGTGCGTGACAGCGAGCGCGCAGGCATCGTCATCATCCATCAGGAGCTGATGCTGGTGCAGCAGCTCTCCGTCACGGAGAACATCTTCCTCGGCAACGAGATCACCAAACCGGGTGGCCGCATGGACTACGACGCCATGCACGCCAAGGCCGAAGAACTGCTCGCCCGCCTGCGTCTGACCGACGTGAACGTGGCCGCCCCCGTGATGAACTACGGTAGCGGCCACCAGCAGCTCTTTGAGATTGCCAAGGCGCTCGCCAAAAACGCGCGCCTGTTGATCCTGGACGAGCCGACGTCATCGCTGTCCGCCAAAGAAATCGAGGTGCTGCTGTCCATCATTGACGACCTCAAACGCAGCGGCGTGGCGTGTGTGTATATCTCGCACAAGCTCGATGAGGTGAAGCGCGTGTGCGATACCGTCACCGTCATCCGCGACGGCAAGCACATCGGCACGCGCCCCGCCGCCGACATGACCATCGACAACATCATCACGATGATGGTCGGCCGCGAAATGACATCGCTCTTCCCCAAGGTGGAACACACCGTGGGCGAAGTGGTGATGGAAGCGCGCAACGTCACCTGCTGGGATGTCACCAACCCCAACCGCAAGCGCACCGACAACGTGAGTTTTGCCGTGCGCCGCGGTGAGATTCTCGGCATTGCCGGTCTGGTGGGCGCCGGGCGTACGGAGATGGTGTCCGCGTTGTTCGGTGCTTATCCCGGCCGCTCCAGCGCCGAGATCATCATGGAAGGCAAGCCTGTCAAGGTCAGCACACCCGCGCAGGCGATTGCCAAAGGCATCTGCCTTGTGCCCGAAGACCGCAAGCGCCACGGCATCGTCCCGCTGATGGCCGTGGGCGAGAACATCACGCTCGCCACGCTGGCTCAGTACGCGCGTGGTTTGCGTGTCGACAAGGGCGCCGAACTCACCACCGTCGACCGCGAAATCAAACGCCTGCGCATCAAGACCGCAAGCCCGGCACTGGCGATTGCCAGCCTATCCGGCGGCAACCAGCAGAAGGCCGTGGTCACGAAGATGGTACTGGCGATGCCGAAGGTGCTTATCCTCGATGAGCCGACGCGCGGTGTCGACGTCGGCTCCAAGTACGACATCTACAAGATGATTGCCGACCTGGCCGCCAGCGGCGTGGCGATCATCATGGTCTCTTCCGAGATGCCGGAAATCCTTGGCATGAGCGATCGTGTCCTGGTCATCGGCGAAGGCCAGTTGCGCGGCGACTTCGTCAATCAAGGCCTGACCCAGGAGCGCATCCTGGCTGCTGCAATCAACGCTGAACCCGGCCGCCAAGCGGCTTGAATTGCCATGTCCAATATCCTGCAATCCCAACTCGCCCGCCAAAACGGCGGCAATGGCGGCCCGCGTCTGGATAGCCGCGCCATCCAGCAATTGTTCGTGCGCTACAAGGTGCTGGCGCTGCTGCTGGCCGTCGCACTCATCTGGATCTTCTTCTACTTCCAGACCAACGGCACGTTCCTCAAGCCCAACAGCATCTCCAACCTGTTCCTGCAGATGTCGGTCACCGGCATGCTGGCCTGCGGCATGGTGTTCGTCATCATCGCGGGGGAGATCGATCTTTCAGTCGGCTCGCTGCTGGGCCTGCTGGGCGGGCTGGTCGCCATCCTCACCGTCAACCTCGGATGGAACACCTGGCTGGCCGTGGGCACGGTGCTCGTGGCAGGCGCGGCCATCGGCGTGGTCAACGGATTCATCACGACCAAGCTGCGTGTGCCGTCGTTCATCGTTGGCCTGGGCGGGATGCTGGCCTTCCGTGGCTTGCTGCAGTGGAGCACCGACAGCGTGACGATTGCCCCGGTGCCCGATGACCTCGGCAACCTCGCGCAGGGCTTCGTGCCGGCATGGCTGTCGTGGTCGCTGGCCGCCATCATCGTTGTGGGCTCGGTCGTGCTGACCGTGCGCCGACGTCACGAGCGTGCCCGCCTGTCGCTCTCGCGCACGCCGATCTGGGCTGACGGACTGAAGCTGCTGGCCATCGCTGCCGCCTCGTTCGGCTTCGTCGCGGTGCTCAACGACGCCAGCGGCGTGCCGCTGCCGGTGCTGATCCTGCTGGTGCTGCTGGCCATCTTTTCGTACGTCGCTACGCAAACCGTCTTCGGCCGTCACGTCTATGCGGTGGGCGGCAACATGGAAGCCACGCGCCTGTCCGGCGTGAACGTCGGCCGCGTCAAGCTGCTGGTATTCGTGCTGATGGGCCTGATGTGCGCTTTCGCGGGCATCATCACCACGGCACGTTCGGCCGCGGGCTCGCCGTCCGCCGGAGTTGGCGGCGAACTGGATGCCATCTCCGCGTGCTTCATCGGCGGCACGTCGATGCGCGGCGGCTCGGGTACGGTGTACGGCGCACTGATCGGCGCACTCGTCATGGCCAGCCTCGACAACGGCATGCAGCAGATGAACGTCGACGCCTCGTGGCAGATGATCGTCAAGGGCGTGGTGCTGGTGGTCGCGGTGCTGATCGACGTGCTGTCGGGCTCCAATCGCGGCTGACCTCGGCGGCTGACCCGTCGGCAAACGCCACACAACTCCTGGGCCCATCCGGCCCCCTTCCTGATCTGGAACGACACGGCGGCGCGCGATGGTGTTGCAGCGCCAGCCGCCGGTCGCGCCTTTCTTTCCTTCATCCCGAACGGAATTCCACATCGTGGCTGACTACCAAACCCCTGCTCGCGTTCTTGTGACCGGCGTAGCTGGCAACCTAGGCCGCAAGGTCGTCGAGGCACTGGCCTCCGCCCCGTGGTGCACCTCCATCATCGGCATCGACTGGGTGGCACAGAACGTCGAGTTTTCGCCGCAAGCGGCCCAACGTTTCCAATGGGTCAAGGCCGACCTCACGCAAGCCGATGGTGCATGGACGGATCTGCTGAGCAACGTCGATGCGGTCATCCACTTGGCCGCCATCCACTCCACGCCAGACGCAACGTGGGAGCAAGCGCTGGCCTCCTACGGCATGACGCTCAATGTGCTGCAGGCCGCCGCCACGCACGGCGTGCGCCGCTTCGTGTTCGCCTCGTCCAACCACGCAATGGGCGCGTACAAGGACCAACCCCTGGCCGGCACCATCGGCCCTGGCAAACTCACCGCCGAGCTGGCGCCCGCCCCAGGCACGCGCTGGAATAACGGCACAGAAGACGTCTACTCACTCGCCTACGGAACGTCCAAGGCCATGGGCGAACGGCTCTGCAAAGCAGTGGGCGCCGTCTCCAAAGCCAACGGCGGCAAGCTCTCGATCGTGTCGCTGCGCATCGGCTGGGCGCTGCCCGACGAGAACGACCCCAACGAGATCAACTATTCCGGCACCGCCGACACGCCCGTGCCGACCGAGTTGCCCGATGAAGCCAGCCACGTGGCGCTGCGCTGGTTCCGCAACATGTGGCTCTCAAATGGGGATCTGCGCCGGCTGTTCCTCTGCTCGATCACGGCAGACCCCGCGCGCTGGCCTGCACCGGCCATCGTCGTGAATGGCGTGTCGAACAATCGAGGGATGGATTGGGGCCTGGAGACCGGGCGGGAGTTGCTGGGGTATGACCCGCAGGATGATTTGTATGCGTTGATCAAGCAATCGCAGTGAGGCGCATGAAAAAGCCCGGCGCTAATGGCCGGGCTTTGCGTTGGAACGTAGGAAAATCAGGCGACTTGAACCGGCCGCAGGCTCTCTCCTTCCGATCCCAGCTCTTCATCGAACGCGGGATTGCCACGACCAGCCTTAAAAGCACGGAGCTTGTCCAGTAGCAGCACGTTCAGGGTCCCGAGCGCGACTCCGCCGATGAGCGACAGCAGCGCCAGCGCCAGCGAACTTGGCCCCGAACGGTATTCCGGCAAAGTCGGGCCCGAAACGAAGCGTGCCTCTGTGATGTGCTTGTTGCGCATCTGCTCGGCAATCACCATTAGCTGGTTATAAATCTCGCGGGTTTTGTCGTCTTTAAGATCTTTGCCCGTGAACACAGCTTGAGCCGTCTTTACAAACTCGGCCAGCAACGCGCTACCGGTCTTAGCTTGGCGGGTACCTTGGTCGATGCGTTCGTAGAATTCATTGCGCAAAGCGTTCTGCTCGGCGTCGCGTTCCAGCAAAGTGAGTTGCGATTTCAGGTCAGCAATTTCGGTTTCAATGCCAACGAGCTGCGCAACGGGAGACAGATAGCGCGACGCGTTGGCGTCACTGCCGGTCGAAAGCAGTTGGCGCGCTTCCATCTTCGATGCTTCAGGGTACTTGCCCGCGATCAAGCGGGCCGCTTCGAGCCGGCTGGAAGCCTGGGTCAGGGCCAGCCTCTTCTGGATGATCAGGTTGTCGATCTGTTGCTTTTTCGCCTTGGCTTCGCCAGCTTTGGTATAGATCGTATCCAGCAGATCTTCACTCAGCATGGTGTCCTTGATGTAGTCCCCCATCAGTTGAACACGGGCTTGCGCGTTCTCCGCCGACCGATCCTTGAACGTGATCGAGAAACCTAGGATTCCGATGGTGTCGAGCATCCCCTTAGCGTCGGTGATGTAACGCAGATCATCTTTCGACAACGGCAAAACCGCTTGCACGTGCGCCTGGACGAAGCGTTCGCTCAAACTTCCCAACAAATACTGACCGTTGACATCGCCGATTTTCTTGTTGTCTTCGAGATAGCGATGTAGCGTCTCGCGATCCCAGAACGCAGCCTTCTGGACGTTGTATTCCGCAAACTTGCGGGGCGCGCGCATGAACCCTTCGCTGGAGTACTGACGGCCAATCCAAAATGAGAACGCAAGAATCAGTAAGGAGAATACGGTCGCAAACAGAATGATCTGTCGTCGTAGTTCCCAGCAGCGCGCAATGAAGGCTTGCAAATCAAAATCGAATGGATCGCCGTCGTCATACGCCGCAGGATTAATCTTCTTCATTACCTCTACCGTCCTAAAAAATTGCCAACTGCTTGCAGGCAGGTGCACCAGGGGTCACCTAATGCATTTTTTTTGTTGCGCCGGCTTCGGCGCAGCGCTGTGGGCCGCCCCACACAATATGAGGCTGTAAAAATCGTTACAGCTTAGTGACGAACTGGACAATTGGAATGAGAAATGGACGAAATCAAATACGCGCTTTGCGCCCCACCCCAAATGATTGCCCAGTCAAGGTGATTCTCGGCAGTTTTGCACCCGACATCAAGGTCTGCAGCTGCGCGACGAGGCAAAATTCGGGCACGGAACGATAATGGCTTAGGTTTTTGGCCAGTACCCTCCACCGTGTGGGTTGACTAATGTGGGACTTGCAGACAGAACGGAAGTGCATCCCCGTGGACAAGCGGCATGTTTTCCAATCGACAGTGGTAATGCCGCGCCTTACGCCGGCGCACAAGTCGATTCCCGAATCACCAACTCATACTGCAAGTTTTCGTGCACCGAATGCGGCTTCAGGCCTGGTAGATGCGGGCGGTGGATCGCAATGAGCTGTTCCACAGCCGCATGCGCCATCGCCTGGATCGGCTGACGCACGGTGGTGAGCGCCGGCCAGAGCTGGCGTGAGAGCGGCGTGTCGTCGTAGCCGCAAATGGAGAGTTCTTCCGGCACCTTGATGCCGCGCGCCTGGGCCACCCGCAGCACGCCGGCGGCCATGTCGTCGTTACCTGCGAAGATGGCAGTCGGACGTGGCTCGCAGGACAGCAACCGCTCAGCGCAGGCAACGCCGGACTCGAACGAGTGTTCGCCCTGCTCTACCAATCGCTCGTCAACTTCGATGCCAGCTTGCGCCATCGCGTCGCGATAGCCGAATACGCGCTGATACGCCGCGCCATGGGCGGGATCGCACACCACGAAGCCGATGCGGCGATGCCCGAGCCCGATCAGGTGCAGCGTCATGTCACGCGCGGCAGCACGGTCTTCGGTGTTGACAGACAACCCTTTGTGCTCGCGGTCGGCGGGGGCCAGGCGCACGTAGTCGATGCCGGCTTCATCCAGCGCCGTAATGAGCGACGGCACATCCGACACCGGCGGCGTCAGGATGATGCCGGCCAGCGCACGCTGGCGCGCGCTCTGGATGATCTGCTCGGCGAGGTTCGGGTCGCGGTAGTTGCAAGGGGTCAGCAGCAGGCTGTAATCGAGCGCCTGGCAGGCTTCGAGCGCGCCGTGCTGAATGTTGACGATGTAGTTGTCGGAGGGGTTGTCGTAGACCAGCGCGATGATGTCGGCGCGCTTGCTGGCCAGTCGCCGGGCGGCCGGATTGGGCCGATAGTCGAGCGTCTGCATCGCCTCAACCACCTTCGCGCGCGTCTTCTCGCTGATGTTGGGCTCGTGGTTCAGCACGCGCGAGACGGTCTTGATAGACACGCCCGCATGCGCGGCAACATCATCGACGGTGACAGCTCCTGCGTTGCGCTTCATGGTCTGACGATGGTCTGGCGAGAGTGGTTCTGGAACACGGAACGGGCGCTATCACGCGCCCGCCAATGTGTTCGATTTTACCGCCAACCCCCAAGCCGCGCGGCCAAAAAAACTAACGGGCGCTCAATCCCGAACGGCCGATCGGCAGCCGAGCGATGCCTTGCGCCAGGCTCACGCCTAGCAGAACGAGGCCGCCGCCGATCCAGTGATAGCCGTGCACCGTCTCGCCCAGCATCACCGCAGCCATGCCCGCCGTGAAGATCGGCATCAGGTTCATCAACACCGCCGTACGCTCGCTGCCGATGCGCTTGAGCCCCTGCATCCACAAATACGATGCGACGATCGACGAGGCAATGCCCGCAAACACCACCAGCCCGATGCCCTTGGCCGGTACGGCCAGGCTATGCGCGGTCATGGCCACCGGCACAAGCATCACGACAGCCACCAGCACCTGCACGTACAGATTGAGCCACTGCCCAAACGGCAGCGCCCAACGGCGATAGAGGATGTTGTACAGCGCGTATGCAGTGGCGCCGGCAAGCACCAGCACGTCGCCGTGGTTGATGCCGCCATCGAACAGGTTGGCAGGTTCTCCGCGCCCCAGCAGGTACAGCACACCAAGGAGCGACACCACCACGCCAATCACTGCCTGCGCCCCGACAGGCTGACGAAATACCACCACGTTCAGGATCAGCCCCAGCATCGGTATCAAGGCGCCGATCACGCCCATGTTGGTCGCACTCGTGCTGTGCGCGGCGTAATACGCCAGGCACTGGTACATCACCATGCCCAGCAGCGCGAGCACCGCAAAGCGGCGCCACTGCGCCAGCACAGCCTGACGTTGGCGCCACAGCGGCCGCACGCAGAAAGGTGTCAGCACGATGGCCGCCAGCAACCACCGGTAGAACGAAATGGCCGCCGGGTCCACCACGCCGGCCGCGGCCTTGGAGACGATGGTGTTGGCAGCCCAGATCAGCACCGCCAGCAAGGGATACAGCACAGGCACGGCGGCCTCCTCGAACAATGGAAGACCGCAGTTTAGTAATGTCTGGTTCAAAACATATACTTCAAACCAGACAACATCACCCCTCGAAAGCGACAACCGTGGCTGATACCCTGTACACCGCCCGTCGGGAAGCCGATCTTACCCAACTTATCGCCTCGCGGTCACAACAATGCAGCGCGAATGTCACCCGCGGAGTTGCCCCTACTGCCTCCGCTGAGGTTCAGACCTGCTCCGATCATTCGCACCTCGTAGCACCAACCATCTCCTGTCTCGCCGATTTTGACCCAGAAGCCGTCCGCTGGCAGGCACGAGATCCATCTTGACCAGGCCGCCATGCGCGAGTCAGCGAGCGCTTGCGCTTCGCAATTCTGATCCAGCGCGGCAAGGGCACCTCGATCGGAATTCCGATCCTAACCCGTGATTCCATAGCCCCGCTTGGATCAGGCAGCATTAAATGTCGTCTTTTTCTCGGACGGGAGAATCATGCGCTTGATGGCTGGACTCGTGATGCTCACCCTGCCTGCTTGTCTGGCTGTGTCATGGCAGCAGGGTCTTGGCCTGCTGAACCAGGTGCACTCTGGACGGGTGCCGTCCGCTTGATCGGCTCTGGGTTGGCCCCCGCAAGCTGCAGCGCGTTGCCAATGACCTGAATCTGCACTGGGTCCGTCTTCTTCCACTGCTTCTTGGGGATGGTGAGCTTCCATGCCGAATCCCTGTCGGCTTTGCGGAAGAACGCCACCACGCCAACGAACTCGGCATCCTCGCTCATAGGTTCGCTCACACTCACGCTGGCGTTGGGGCGCAGCACCACATCCTTGGTCGCCAGCAGCTCGGTCTTGAGCTCCTTTAAGTCACTGGACTCCAGTTGCGCATAATCAAGCGCAGCGAAGGTCTTGGCGTCCTTGAGCTGGTAGATGCGCACCACGGTGGACAGCGATTGGCCCCCACCATTGGGGTTGATCGATGCACGGCTGGTCAAGTCCAGATTCATTGTTTTCACCTGGGTTGTAAAAGCCCATTTGGCCGGCGTCCACAGTGCCGTCCTTGACGGACTGTGCCACGCCGCATCCTGCGAGGATTGCGGTAGCCAGCGCGGCCGCCTGTGTATGTGTCTTCATCGTGTTCATGCTTGGTGTGCAGTGCCGCCCCAGGTGCCAAGTTGGACACGGATGGGGGCTTTTTCTGTATCCATGGCGAGGAGTGGCAGCAGCGTGTTGTAGCCTAGGCTCACTTGGGTCGAGTTCAGCGCGGGCTTGGGCATCAGGTCTGAGCGCACCGCCATCTCCAGTTGCGCTTGGGCTTCGTAGCCCATGTAGTAGCGCAAAAGCGCCATGATCTTGCTGTGCGCAGGGTCGCCCGGCATGAGGCTTTGCACCGCCTCTTTGGTTTGCGGGCAAAACCTGACGCGCACGGTGTTGCTGCGATCCGTAAAGCCACGCCCAAGCAGGCAGTTCTCCCCCAGGGTCATGGGCTCGAAGTCGCTGACCCGGACCCAGGTCGGGTGGAATTCGGTAACCGTGACAGTGGCCTCCGGCACGGCGTGTTGCAACACACCGGCCAGCCCTTCGGCGGTGCGAGTGCGTTGCCCGGTCAAGCCCAGGGTGGCGAGCAAGGTACGTGTTTCCAGCTCCTGCCGGATTTCCGGTTCACCAATCCCAAGACCACTGAAACTGAGCAGGTAGCTGGACACCTTGTCGCTCGCGTCCTTGCGAAAACCCGCCGGGTAACGGTACTTGCGCCACACGCGGTAGAACTGCGTCACGATGCGGTGGTGGAACAGGTCCAGGAACGCGGCCAGGGGCTCGGCGCCATCGCGGTTCTGTGCGATCTCGTCGATGAAGTACGACGGCATGCGCGCATTCACACCATACAGACCCAGAAAGGTGGTGCGAATGGCGGGGGGCGCAGTGGGTTCATCCAGATCGAATTCGACGGCATCGATCTCGCGGTTTGGAAAACCAAGCTTGGGCCGTGAGCGGAAGCGGATAGGCTCGTTCTTAGGCGAATCTTCTGCCCCAAGCGGCGCTCGATCAGGCGCAGCCAGCTCCATCAGTTCGCAGAAGCGGAAGAAGTTCATCTGCGTGGCGTGCTGGAGCAGCGCTGGCAGAAGCGTCGGCCCTGGGTTGGGCGGGACTTTCTCGGGGGCATTCAAAACGGTGCCCCCTCTCCTTTGGTATCAGGCCAGGTGATTCTCTTGCCTGTCGGCTGCACCACGATCACCAGACGCGTGTACAGGTTGAGCGTGGCATACAGCCCCAGGAAGCGATTCAGCATGCCGCCAAACAACTCAAGATCCCCGTCGCCGGCGAACTGGTTGGCGTCGAGGGTGACTTCGATTTCCACACCGCGCTCCAGGCCGCCCTTGACCAGCTTCTGCAATGGGCGGTGTTTGACCTCGGTGATCGCCTCGATGCGGCGTTTGTTCAACTCGCCGTCCGTCCAGTCGTACAGCGCCAAGCTGCCACGCAGGATTTCCGCATCCAGCAGGGACAAATAGTTGGGGGCGAGATGCGAGAGCACGCGCCACTGGAAGCGGTCGCCCGTGGGCGGATACACGGGTGGCGTGGGCGCCACGAGGTTGCGCACGCTGGTGACGTTGGTAAAGCCACCTCGCATGCGCGTGATGGCAGCTTCGCGCAAGGCCTTGCGCGGCAGCATGCCGTTGGTGCCGGTCACGGAGAGCGACAGGGTTTCCGTTTTCAATGTGCTCTGGTGCTCCCAGACGTGCCCTCCCAACACGATCCAGGTATCGAAGCGCCCGGAGGGACCTTGCCGCATGCGCGTGTGGAAGTAGCGCTCGGGCATCTCGTGGCGCAGCATGCCACCGCGATGGCGAAACGCGGCAAACGGGGCGTACTCGAAGCGTTGGCCGTTACCAGAAGCGAAGCCCTGCACGGCATCGACCGAGTACACATCGACGTGCTCGCCGTACTGCTCCATGGCGTGTACACGGTATTCGGTCTCGAATTGCGTGGCGGTGACGGGGTCGGCCTCCAGTTCGAACAGGTTGATGATGGGAGTGCAGTACAGACGGATGTTGTCTGCGCTGAAGCGCATGTCGTCTGGGTACGGCCTGTTCAGCACGGCCTCCAGGTCGAAGCTTGTTGCGTCGGCTGGGATGGCCTGCAGATCCAAGCCCAGCAGGTCGACAAACATAAACTTCTCCGGGAAGGTGAAGTATTCGAGCAAGAGTTGATAGCCGCCGAAGGCGTTGTCTGCCTTGGGCCACAGACGTTCGTCTGCGGCAAAGCCAGCGGGAGCCAAGCACAACCCGGGCATGGCTTGTGGAGCGCCAGGGCGATCTTCCGGGTAGCCGGGAATGCGGACCTGCATGGCCAGCGGTTCCGCGGTCAGCGCGGCGTACAGCGCCAAGGCGACCGGGCGGTCGGCGTGCAGGTACAAGCGCAGGCGCGGGACGTTCAACTGCTCTCGGCGAGCCTGGGATTGCACTTCCAGGCGCAGACGAATGACTGAGCGGCCGTCTTCGCGGGCGTAAGTGCTGGCATCCGTCAGGCGTAGCGGGTAGAGATCGACGGGCTGCGTGGTGCGATAGGCGCATTCAACCCGGCTCTCACCCACTGGGTTGGACGCGACTTCGTGTCCGGCCTCGATGGTTTCGTGCTGCTGCAGGCTGCCATAGTTAGGTTGCAGCTCCAGAATCGACAGCGACGGGATCATCCGCAGGTAGTGCGGCCAGAGCATGCTGACGATGCCTTCGGTCAGCTCGGGCAGTTCATCATCGAGCTTGTGACGCAGGCGGCCCATGAGGAAGGCAAAGCCTTCAAAGAGGCGTTCCACGTGCGGGTCGCGCTCGCCAATGCGGTCGAGATTGAGCATGCGGGCGCGATCAGGGTACGCGCGGGCGAACTCGCTGCCCACTTCGCGCAGGTAGCGCATCTCCGCTTCGTAGTAGCGCAGGATGGAATTGTCTTGGGTAGGTGTGCGCATAGGCCTTAAGGGAGTGCGATGGCGCGAGCAGGATCGATGGCCGTCAGTTCACCCGTCAGTGTTTCGATGCGGGTTGCCAGTGCTGGCTTGTCAGCGTCCTTGCGATTGATGCGGACCTTGAGTACACGCAATAGGTGGTGCTTCACGTCGAAGGCGAGCGTGGGCTCCCAGGTGGCGAGTTGGTAGCGCAGCGCAACCGTGTCGAGCGTACTGAACAGGTGGAGCGCGGTGTCCAGCTTGTCGGCACGCTCCGCGACGCGTGCCATCACAAGTTGGCGCAAGAACCTGTCGCGCTCGCCATCTTGGGCAGGCAGTCGTTGCAGCCAGGCGAAGGCGGCTTCGATGCCCTGCTGGTGCGCTATCTCCGTGGCCTGGGTTTCGGTTTCGGCCCAGTCGGTGCCGGCGGTATCCAGAGCAACGGGGACAACGGTATCGCCCCGCTCCATGTCGCGGACGGTGGCGTGGCGGGCGATCCATTCGCGGGTGGTGTCATCGGCAAACGGGGAGCCGTCGGTGAAGGACAGATGCTCCAAGCCCGGTAACCGTTCGAGCATGAGGGCGCAGTCGGTGGTCACCAGATCGCGCACCTGCGCGTAGTCGCCACCGGCTTGTTCTTGCGCCTTGAAGGCGTAGTACTGGAGGTCAAGCCAGAAGTGGTTGGCACCTTCCGCGAAGGCGGCTTCGACGCGCTCGAGCAACTCGGGCCACTGCTTTTGCAGGATGAGGCGTTGCAGGTGGGCACGTAGCTCTGCTCTTGGCGCTGGCAGGCGCGTTTTGCCGCTGACTTCGTGCGGGGGGACTTCGGTGAGCGTGTCCCAGCGCACGCAACGCATGAGGCGATAGGCGGCGAGATAGCCGTGCGGTTGCTCACGCAAGAAGGCCGCCATCTGACGGGCGCGGTCTAGTAATTCCCGCGTGGATGCAACCTCCTTCGCAGCCGGCAAGCTGGCCGGTTGGGTACTGGTGGTTGCTTGGGGCGGCTGCGAGGCCTCGATCTGGTCTTCGAAGCGGCGCAGCAAAGGAGCGAGGTCGGGGCGTGCAGCTTCGGGCCAGGTCTCGGTACGCTCGCTGATGAGGGCCAGGGCTGAGAGCGTGCGTTCGAGCAGTACATCCGTCAGGCCTTGTACGCGATCAAGCCGGTTGGCGAAGGTGGTGCCAGCAAGCCATTCGAGCGCAGCTTTGCGCGTTTGGCCTCGCTCTGGCAGTAGGGTCTCGCCAAAGCGGTCGACCAGGGCGGAGAGCAATTCCATGCCGTCGGCCACACCCTCCGCGCCGTCGCGGCGCATGCGGCCGTAGACGTAGTAGGTGGCAATGCGGGCGTCCTTGGCGCTGTTCTTGAGCAGGCGTTCGGTGGTGGTGACGATGAGGTCGTCGTCAATGTCGCTGAGCTTGGCGACTTCTTCTCTGACCGCGAGGAAGTCGTCGTCGTAGACGGGGTCCGTACCGACTGGGGCATCATCGCTGATCGGCCTAAGCCAAGTGTCCCAACGTCCTTGAGTAGATCGAGCGAGGTCAGTCGGCGTGCGGCTACCAAAGAGGGACTGGAAGAGATTGGCGAACATGGGTCAAGACTCCGACAATGCAGCCCACTCACCCCGCTCGGCCACATTGCGTGCCGCATCCAGCACGGTCTTCGGCAAGGGAGTTTTGGCATTTGCCCGAGCAGGCGCCTGCCTCGGGCCACGCCCACTCATGAAAATCCGCTCTGGCAATACAAAGCCGCGCAAGGCCAGGAGTTCCGACGGCCCGCTACCCACCTCGGTGCGCATCAGATAGCGAACCGGATACGTCATCGTGCTGGGCACGGCGGCCAGTGGGTCCTTGTCGACTTGTTCGTCGTGGTCTGGCTTAGGCTGCGTGGCGCGGGCATCGGATACAGCCTGCCAGGTCAGTTGCACGGTGGCGCTGTCGATAGGTTCGATCCTGGCGCCCTCAAGCATGCGTACCAAGCCCCAGCGGCCGGTGTACTCATAGCTCTTGTTCGTGCCCGCCTGCTCGGTCTGCCATTGGATGCGCGTGCCAAGGTTTTGCGGGTTATTCGCGGGCCAGGTCAGCGCGTGCCATGTCTCGCGTTGGTTGTAATAGTGCAGCGTCTGGCCATCGATGGTGAGCAGCGTGTCAGTCAAGCCAGGCGTGGGCACGGGCTGGAAATCGAAGCGGTATTGGGCTTCACCCTGCACCAGCATGTGGGCGGCGATGCGTTGCAGGGTGTTGATGGCCTTGAGGAAGCTGGGGTCGAAGGCGAGACTGTCACCCCCGGTGGCGGTGCCGAAGGCACGTCCTGCGGGTACCCAGCGGTCGCCTTGGAGTTCAAGCACACCGGCCAGTTGGGTGGCGAGGAAGGCGTTGATAAGGCCGCCCTGGGGGCGCAGGAATCTTGCGAGCTCGGGGATGGAGGCGTCGTTGCTGGTGTTGGCGAACGGGTAGCGGCCCGCGAAGGATTGGTTCCAGGTGGTGGCGATGGTTTGGCGCCAGGCGTCGTTGAGGCTGGCCTGGGCGGGTAGCAGCACAGTTTGCGTAGCCTGGGCGACCGGCCGTACGAACAAGGCCTCGCCCATGCCGGCCCATTGCGCGCCGAGGCTGGCGGCGATCTGGTCGGCGTAGTCCTGGATGTCGGCCAGATCCGAGCCTTTGCCTTGGAACAGGGCCATGGCGACTTGTTTGGCCTGGGCGTCGGCGTTGGGGCTGGTGCTCATTTGTTGAAGCTTCAGGCGCAGCGCGGTGACGCGATCCAGATAGCGCCGCAGGCTCAGGTCTCCCTGGTTGGGCGTGTCTTGTGCCATCAGCCGCAGGATCGGGCCGAAGGTGCGGCCAAGGGGGCCGGCTGGGTCGGACTGCACGCTCGGGGCGTCTTCCTTCTTGCCGAAGACATTTTGGGCTTTGGCGACCAGGGTGTCGGAAAGGCTCGCCTTTGGGGCGCCGGCCTTGCCGTGGTACTCGAGGCTTTTCATAAGCGCGATGACGGGCGAATGGCGGGTGTCGGTCATCGGTTTGAGCTGCTCGATGGCGGAGGGCATGGTGGCCGCGCGCTCCCATTGCAGGCTGTTCATGAAGGTGGCCCAAGCGTCGGCGTAGTCGGCGAAATAGCGGGTGGTGAGGTCAGCCTTGAGGGCGTCGCCGGTGAGGCCTTGTTCGGCTTGGTGGCTGTTACTGGTGTTCAAGACCCAATCGCCTGCGGCGGCGCTGCGCTCGGCAGCTTTGTCAATCTCCGTCTGGATGGTGCCTTCGTAGGCTTGACGGGTGAAAACGCCAGGGACGGTGGCGCTGGTGCGTAAGAGGCCGCGCGGGTCGGTGCCGGGGGTGAGCGTCGCCAGGCTCTGGTCGGGGTACCTGCCGCCGACGGTGTCGAGCACGCTCTGGTAGACGGTGTCTTCGGAGTTCTTGACGACGATGAGGGCGAGCAAGGTCTGCCGGGCGGAACCGACCAGATCCTGTCTCGGCTGGATGCGCCAGTCGGGATGGGCTTCGAGCTGCTGGGCATAGAAACCGAGCAGGCGTTCAGCAAGGTCTAGCTTGGCGCCATCGCTCAAGTTGGCGCTGGTGCGCCAGTGGCGAGTGAGTTGCGGGGTGAGGAAGGCGGCCTCTGCACGCGCGGGCTCGGCCAGCATCAGGTAGGCCTTGAGGGCGTGGTGGCCTTCCAGAGCGATCTGATTCGTTTGGTCATCGAGCTGGTCGGTCGGCATTTGCGCTAGGTCGACCAGCTCGGCCTCGATGTTCTGTGCGACCGGGGTGATGAGCAAACGATTGGCCGCTTGGTCGTATGGAACCCAGAGGGCGGCCAGCGTTGCGCGGTCTTGGTTCAGGCCGAAGCGGGTCCAGAGTGGGGAGTGTTCTCCAATCCGGTGTTCGTAGAGTTCGATGCGGTGTTGGACGCCGAGCAGTGCGCGCAGGCTGGCGGCGGTGTCGGGGGCGGACCTCAAGTCACGCAGCGCTACATTGGTGAGGTGGACTTCGCGGGCGTTGCTGACGGCGGAGGCCAGCATGCCGGTTGTCCAGGCACCCACACCAACCAGCACCATCGTGGAGAAGACGGTGACAGGGTGTAAGCCAACGCGTTTGCCGCGCGTGCGGCGCGCCAACTGGCCGAGGTGGTGCCACAGCGGCAAGTCGGCTTGCGTGTCGCCCGCCCCCTGCTCTGCCGGGTACGGGGCAAAGAACGCGCCGCCGATGGGTTGGTGATTCCGCTTCTTGGTGGACAATCTGGCGATCCAGGCGGCGAGCTTGGTGCTGCGGTCATCCAGGCGCTCGGAGAGTTCTGCGCTGTAGCGATCGTGGCGTTTGGCGATCATCTGGGCGACGCCACGTTGGGCGAGTTGGTCACGCAATGCGAGCAGTGCATCGGCGATGGCGGGGGCGTCGGCGCCCTTGCCAAATTCACAGCCCATGACGGGCGTTTGACCGTCACCAACACCATCCATGTCCGCCACGTCCAGTACGTACACCGGGGCCGACCACTTGAGCGCTTCGGCGATGCGGGTGAGGTTCAGGCTGTCGGTGCTGACACCTCGGTGTTGAGCAGCCAGTTGTGCGGTGCCGTCTTCGACCAGCACGACGGCATCCACTGGGCGGCTGCGGCGGAGCTTGCGTAGTTGTTCGAGCCAGGCAGCGTCGGGTTGACCGCCGTCGCCCTTATCATTCCAGAGCAGGATGGCGGTATCAGTGTAGAGCCAGCCAGGAATTACGATGGTGGGCAGCAAGCGTCGAATGGCGGCGTTGTTGCCGGTGAGCAGCAGCCAGGGTTGCCGGTAGCGCCAACGGCGGCCATGGGCGGCACGAAGGTGATCACGCAATGACTGGACCGATGTGGGTGCAGGCGCCTGCTGTTCGCCCTGAGCAAGAACCGCGTCTTGCGTTGTGCCCTTCATAACAGGCTTTCTGGCTTGCAGCCACTTTCCTCGCCTACGCAGCGCCTCGCCCCAGCGACCCCAGTAGTCGAACGACGTGGCGACGGCAAGCGCGATCGCGCCTAACGCGACTGCGGACAGCCAGAAGCTCCGATCTTCAGGGGCTTTGATACCGAGCAGGGGCTCACCCCAGATCAGCACCGCGCAGCCAGCGATGAGCGCCAACAGCAGAATGGACAGTAGGTCGAGTCGCAGTTTCTTCATTGCTTCTTTTCACTTCACAGACACGTCCGGCCGGCGGCCGGCAATACAACGCAATAGCTCACACGTCCATGTAGGACGCATCCTGGGACGGGACGAGCACTGGACTTGGCGTGCATTTGCAGATGCACAGGTCGTCGCTCAGTGCGCCTTGCCGGCCATCCGGGCCTGTCATTGAAAGGCGCGGTCCAACGCAGGCAATCTGGCCCATCGACTGGCATGCGGGGCACCAGACGGGGTCGTTTTCATAGGCTTGTTCGCGGTTGCCAATCCAGTCGTTGGGATCGCCGCCTTCGACCGTTCCGCCTGCGGTGGTCTTGTCGCCTTTGAGGATGTCGTAGCGTCGGGTCATATGGATGCCTTTGGTGTTGATGCAGTGCTTGCGGATTTCACGACGGCACAGTCGAATTGCCCGCCTTGACTAACGAAGACAATCTGTTCGGGGGCATCCTCGGTAAGAGAGGATGCCGCGCAAGCGAGCGCCAACCATGGTGCGGCGATCCCCGCATTACCGATCGTTCGATCGACATCGGTTGCCTGTAAGGTGAGGCCGAGCTTGACGGCTGGTTCACGCAACGCGCCAATCTGCTTGGCGTCCAAGCCGGTTTGCCAGCCTGCCTTGATCTGCGCTGCTGACACGCCCGCCCAACGCAGCGCAGTCGATAACGCTTCTGCAGGCTGCGCTACCGGACTGCGTACTGGACGATGCAGATTGGCGATGCGCGATACCCTGTGCTGGCTGGCCAACGTATCTGGCATTAGCAAGATCGCCACGCCTGCCTCGGTTGCATCAGCCGGCGGAACACTCGCCAGCAAGGGATGCAATTGCATTGCGATCACGAGTGTGGCGTGTGTGCCTGTGCCCCCGAGTACTTCATCCATCCAGGTGTCCAGCGCATCCAGGTCTGCCGTTGGCTCAGCGTGTGGTGCCACGGTCAACGGTCTGCCCTGCTTGGCGCGCCAGCGCTCTTCCAGCAACTGCTTGTTCTGCTCGTGTGGATGGCCGTTTGCTATCAGCAGTTGGGCAACCAATGGCACGCTGGGTGGAAATGCCTGGAGAGACGGCAACAACTCAACTAGGATTTCATCGAACAACCACGTCGTGACATGACGTTGGCGGATTAAGTCATCGTTCGTATCGCCCGGCTTGGTCCGCATCTTCGGCGCCACCAGCCAACGCGCTCTGACTGGCTCGGCCGCAAGCGCGATAGGGACTTGCGTCTTGAGCATGGCACCACCTTGCTGGACAGTCTGGATGGCGTTTTCCTTGGCGTCCGCCGAATACCGGTATGCGGCGCCCAACACGGCCAGCGGAATGCTGGCCGCGCTAAAGACACGTTCGTTGAGTGCACGTGTCGCTTCGTTGCGAAGTTCGACATCAAGCTTGCGGCCCTCGAAGCTGCTGAACCGTCGCAGCACCAGAAAGCCCGGCATGCCGATGGGAAAGACCACCAAGGTGGCCCAGAACTGCCAAGTGTTGGTGGGTATGCCCTTGGGCCAGAACAGCAGCACGGCGCCCGCGCCGAGTGCGGTCATGACGACGAACACGATGCCCCACATCAGCTTGGAGGGTGGCGATTCGTCGAAGGGCGCTTCGGCAGGGAGTAGAGCGAAATCAACTGCCATATGCGACGAACACCAAGAACAGCACCACCGGCAGTAATGGCGAACAGAAAAACAGTGCTGTCCAAGCAAGTCGCTTAGCGAATGGCTCCTCATAAAGCACGAGGAACACGACAAGCGTTAGGAAGCACCACGCTATCCGAACAACCTTGAACAGCAATGCCACAGCCCCGAGGGAATCACCCGATGCAAATGCGCCGCTTGCCGGTGAGTACAGGGCCAGCGACAGAGGCCATAGCGCCCCGCTCATGCGCTTCGTGGCGACCCCCTTCAAGCCTGCTCTCCGTAGCTCACCAATCGCCACTGCACAGCAGTTGTCACGAGCTCCGGGCCTCGCAGCCAATCCAGCATGGCAAACGCACGCGGGCGCTCAAACATGTAGTACGGCAGCGTGCCGCCCTTGCTGAAATAGCGCGTCGAGTCTCGATAAGCGAAGCCCTGCGTCGGATGAAAGGCTCGCCATTCGCCAGATTCCGGGCACTGCTCACCGGTATTCGCGCAGGTGCCTAGCGCGGCTTTGGGCGCTGCAGGTAAGGCCAGCCCTGTCGCGGGGTCGAGGTTCTTTTCCTTGGCCATCCGTTCAATCAACGCTTCCGACGGTTGCGGCGGAATCTTGGCTTGGTCTTTTTCCCATTGGAACGTGCCGTCCCACGGCGGGAGTTTGGCGGGCGGCAGTGGGACGATCCGGTCGATGTCGGGGACTTTGGGGTTGCTCAATTCGTTCTTGTCGAGAAACTGGCCGATCAGTTTGTAACGGCGTACGCGTTCGGAATCCCGGTCTAGCGCCAGGTAGCTAAGTTCATCAGATTGAGGCGGGGCATCGAATGCATTTTCAAGTTTCATAGCTGCCAGACTATTTCCTGCAACAACACCCAATTGAAACACCTCTGCTGCCTCCCGATATTTCTTGTCGCCCTTGAGGCTGAACCCGAGATCCACTGCTGCCTCTGCATGCCCCTGCTCGGCAGCACAGCGTTGCATCTGTTGCGCAATCTCAGGTGCCATATCGAATGGGGCCAGTAGGTCGCCAACGTAATACTGTGCATCCGGATTCCCCAAGTCCGCCGCTTTGCGGATATAGCGCAAGGCCATCTCTTCGTTCTGCTTGAAGCCATAGCCCAACTTCAAGTAATGCCCGATATCGTAGTAACCGGCAGGTATGCCTTGGTCGACCAGTTGCGTAGCCCAGTCAATCGCTTCGCGCATCGCGTAAGGCGAACTGGCCGTACCCTGAGACACGAGCAGTTGCGCATTGTGATTGGCCTTGTAGTGCCCGTGCGCCGCCGCAATGCGGTAGTACCGAGCAATCTGATCAAAGTCCTTGGGCCCGTCTCGCTTTTGCAGATAACGCCCGTACCGGAACAGTTGATCGGCGTCGGGATCAAGGGGCGGTAAATGCTCAGCCTCATGTGTGCAGGTGAAGGCAAGGTTGGCGCGCACCTCCTTCAGGTCGGGCAAGCTCGGCACAGTGTTCTCCTTGGAGCAAGCAATCAGGCTGAGTAAGGTCAGCAGAATGGCGAGTGGTTTCACCATCATTCAGTCCGCATAGCTGCGGTTGGCCTTGTCGTAATGGAACTCGACGAGCGAGGCATAGGGCGACTCCTTGTAACCATTCTTGATGCGTTTTTTGTTTTCTTTCATGATGTCTCCCCACTTCTTAAATGCGTCAGCAGCATCCATCCGACCACTCTTGTCTTTTTTTCCCACACCCATTCCCTTCGTGTGAATGTTCCACAAGCGTTCACGCAGCGGCTGCGTCACGCCCATGTGCTCGTGGCAGATGTTCAACTCACTATCCACCATCATGCTGCGCGTATTGATGTTGGCCGAGCCCAGCGTCATGAACACGTCGTCCACAATCATCAGCTTGGCGTGCACGTAGACGTATTCCCACTCCTTGCCCGGTGGGGAGTCTGGGGCGACCAGTGAGCAGATGTGGACCTTCAGGCCGGGGATTTCCCCAACGGGTATCGGGGTGGTCTCCGCGTTCTTGACTTCCGTCTTCAACTTCTCCGCAGCGTCACGCTTGGCTTTCTCGGCTTGGCTAGCCTTGTCCAGACCGGGCCGTGCGCGAGCATCATGGTTCGCTATTTCTTCCATGCCCAACACAACCGCTTGAGCGCCAGCCTGTTCTTTTCGCGCGGCTTCATATTGCGTCTGCAGCGCCTCGGTGCGCTCCAGCTTGGCAATGCCATCAATGCGGTCGGCCTTGCCCAGGGCGTCAAGCATGCGATAGGTGTTGTAGGTGCCTGGGCCGATGCCTTCTTTGTTGTCGTTGGTCACGACGAACAGGTGCAGGGGTTCTTTACGCCCGCCCGCCTGGTAGCAAGCGACTAGGTTCTTGAGTTTTTCCGCCAGGGGCGGGAATCGGAAATACTGGTTCTCGATGTAGATGAAGTTGGTGGCGTTATTGACGGCCTGCAGATACATCGCCTCGATGTCGCGGATGCCGTCCTTACCGTGCTGGGCCTGTGTGCGCAGGATTTGCGCCATAACACGAGTATCGCCACCCTTGCGAGCTTCGGTTTTCTTGGTGGCAGCATCCGCTCCTGCGCGCGCTTGCTTCAGGTTCTGGCCAGTGGCGTCGTCCCAGGCTTGGCAAAAATTTTGATTCAGGCGCCAAAGGATTGGGCCGGTGACGCGGCTGGAGATGTCTTGGCGCGGGTGTGCGCCGTTGCGACCCTGTTGGGGGGCCATGCGGCGGCAGCTGTGTCCATCGGTGTCCCAGTATTCGTCGAGGGTGTTGTGGCCCATGACAAAGCCGACTGCGCGCTCGGGCGTTTCGTAGTCCACAAGCACCATTTTTTGGTGGTGTGTGGGCTCGGCCGCCATGGCGATGGCGTTGATGGCTTTGGTGCCGGTAGGGCGCGCGGTGTCGGCACTCCGCAGCCAAGTGCGCCATGCGAGTTCTGCGTGCTGACTTGGGGCGAAGTCGCGCGTGGCAAATTCGATGTTGCGCATGGGGCCGCTGGCTGCGCCATACACCGCGCTGGCGAAGAGCGTCGGATCGGTGAGCGCCTGCGCCGCTTTGTGCGGCAAGCCGGTCCTCGTGACGTTGGTGAGGTTGGCACGTCGGTACCATTGCCAATCGAAAGTCTGTTGCTGGGGGCTGCGAGTGCCGGCAGAGAGGCTGGCTCCGTTGTTGCCGGGCATCATGTTCTCGCTGAGCTGGGCGGCATGCAGGCCGTCGCTCCACACCAGCAACCGGACCTTGACGTTCTTGTTCTTCTTGCCCATGGTTTCCAACAGGTCGCCGATCTGCAGCGAGCCTTGCCCCCCTGGGCCGCGCTTGAAGTACATAGAGGGCTGGAAACCCCAGCAGATGATGTCGACGGTGTGCTTGGCGGCGGCAATGGCATCGTAGACAGCGCTGAACGCCTCCGCCCCATTGACCAGAGGCTTAAAGGTCGCAGGATCGGGGCAGTACTCGGCACCTTGCACGAACCAAGGCAACGTGAGCACTGCGCTGTTGCACTGGCCGGTGGCAATTGGGACGTTAGTCTGGGTGCTGCGGCTCATGCTTGTTCCTCGTTGTTGTCGAGCAAACGCTGATAGGTCTGGCGGTGGACGGCACGATCGACCCCCGTGCCTTGCGCGCCTTCTTCGTGGAAGTGGAACCCTTGGTTGGCGAGCAATCCGTTGCCGGGGTCGCCCTGAAACTCGTCACTTACGGGAATGTTGTAGGTCACGCCATTGGCCAATTCGACGCGGTACGACTGTGTGCCTTCCCGGTGCTCGACTGGGATATATCCGCTTGCGTCCATCACACCCTGCTTGACTGGCGTGCCGTCAACAAACAGTTGATAGGGCATACCGACAAGAATGGCGGCTCGGGAGGCCGGCGATGATTTGGTATCGAGGAACATCGGCAGCGGCGGCAATTGATTGCGCAGTGGCTCCGGGTCCTTCATGGACGCCGGTCCCTGCCGCCCGAACCCATTGGATTTGATGACCCGCTCGCCGCGGGTGCCGTCTTCAATGCCGGTGGCCGACATGCGCAGATAGGAACCACCACACTTGAGCAGCAACTCTTCTTTGGCCTCGATCACCACCCGCCCGTTAGCGCTGGTGACAGTGACATTCTGGTCAGCCAGCAGGCGCATCTCGTCGCTCTGCGCCTGTATCTCGACCTTGCCTTTGGCGGCGAATATCTTCACACCGAGCTTTTGCGCGAGCATGGAGATGCGCTCACCCGCTGCAACCGTGAGGCGTTTGAGCACGCTCACGTCCGCGTGGCCACCGGCGGTAGCAATCAGGTTCTCGTTGGCCGTCAGTTGCAGGTCAGTGCCGGAAACGAGGGCCATGCCAGCGGGAGCACTGAAGAGCATGCCGGCGCGCTTGAGCTGATCCAGCGTGTCGTCCAGCAAGGCTTTCTGGCGCGCATAGTCCGCTGCAATGGCTTGCGCGGCGTTGGCCGTGGCGGCCAACGATTCGCTGATCTGCAGCGCCTGTTGCAGCAGGCTCTGGGCCTTCTGCATCTCCAGTTGCTGGCCGCTTGCATTCGGCTGGTCATCCGCAGAGATGAACAACCCTTTGCCACCACGGATGGCACCCCATCCCGAGGTCCGCAGCTCAAAGCCTTCCCCGCGCTTCTCCCACCGCCCGTCGTTGATGTGCCCCAGCGTGAGCTGACTCTTGCCCGAATGCTCGGTTCTGAGCGTGACGTATTCCTCGCCCTCCCAATCATCCAGCTCCAACAGATTCCGGCTTTGGGTAGTGAGGCGGTTGCGCGAGAGCCAGCGGTCTTCGCTGGTGATCAAGTCCCGGTGGATGCTGTTGTGGTGGAAGCCCACAATTTCCGGCTTGTCGGGGTCCCCGTCGCGGCAGGCAATCACAGCCTCATCACCAGGGAGCGCAGGCAGGTGCAGACCAGTCTGGTTCTTGCCCGCAAGCGCCTTGGCCATGCGCAGCGGCACACATTCGGCACCGGAGTCCCAACCTTCTTGGTCGAACTCGAACCGAACCACATACCGGCCAGCGGCGTTCAAATAGGCGTATTTGTAGGTGCTGTTGCTGGGCGAGGTCACCCTGGCGGTCAGAGTGCCAGCCACTTTCGGCCACGTATCACGCTCGATGCGTAATCTGAACCGCCGATCACTGGGGATGGCCTTGAAGGTGTTGCTGTACGCCCGGTCGCGCGCACCATGGTGGATGACCTCGATGGCGACCATGCCGTTGGGGGCATCGGGCTCGGGCTTGTCGATGCGCAGAATTTGCGCCGGACACAGGTCACGTACGTTGCCCTGACCTTCGTAGATCAGTTGCCAGGCGATCTCGGCTTCATGCTGCAGTTGGGCTTCCCACTTGGCTTCAGCCTGGTCGAGGTGGTGGGTTCCCCAGATGTAGGGTTGGCCAAACGTCGTGGTGTCTTTGCGGGCGATGTTGGCTTCGCCGTCAATGCGCTCCCACGCGGCATCCGGGTTGTAGTCCGCCACCCGCACCGACTGCGCCACGACCTGGGCATGCGTCTGCAGGCTGGAGATGGCCTCGACCCCAGATGACTCCAGACCGGCCGTTTCCCGATGAGGGACGGTCCGATCAGGGGTGTAGAGGTAAAAATCGATGTCATCAGCCCAGACGATTTCATCTCCAAATTCGCCCTGGGTCCAGTAGCAGAACAAGCCCTCACGCTGCATCAGGATCTTGATGTAGTCCCAATCCGAGCAGTTGTACTGGAAGCGAAACGCGTGCGTGCGATAGGTTTCCCGGCGCAGCTTGAAGCGGAACTGGTGGCCCTTGAAGCCGTGCCGGCGCAGGATCGCTTCAATGATCTCGGGACCGGTCTTGTGTTGGAAGATCCTCGTGTTACGGACAATCCGTAAGCGGGCAACGTGCGCTTCGACAACGATTTGGTAGGCGGTGAAGTCCGCCGTGGCCTTGAGCTTGCTGAAGCCGGTGATGCAGCCGCTGAACTTGCGCGGCTCGCGTCCATCATCGCTGTCGATGCTGAACGTCGCATCCTTGCCCAGATAATCCGCGCGCACCAACTCGTCGGGGTGCGTGAGTTCGATGGTGATTCGATAAGGCTCGCCTAGGCGCTCAATGGCTTCGAACGACACCACGGACAACGCCTGTGCGCTCTGCGTACCCGGCACGTCGAGACGATACGGCTGCCGGCCGGTGACAGCTCGAACAACTCGCTCAACGCTTGTGCCAACTGCTCCGGATGCCCCTTGCCACTCTGCCATCGTTGCTCACCTTGATTGGGTTTCATCGCGCGCCCTATGCGGCAGCATGCTGCGCGTGCGGGGACGCAAGGTAAGCAAATTCTTTCGGCTTGGGAAGTTTGGTTACTTGTTATTTTGTGAATTCATAAAAATCAATATTTAAACCATTTTCATTCCGTGTCGCCCCATGCTATTCATTAAAAAGAGTTCATTTAGAAATAAAATCCGCTTAATTCTGATTTAATTATATGAAGGGACAACATGGCTGAGAGCTTCCAGAACGAAGTGCCGAAGGCGCGCGTCAATATCAAGCTGGACTTGCATACGGGTGGTGCGCAGAAGAAGGTGGAGCTGCCGCTCAAGCTCCTCGTGATGGGCGACTACAGCAATGGCCAAAGTACGGCGCCCCTGGCCGATCGGGCAAAGGTTTCGATCGACAAGAACAACTTTAACGCGGTCTTGGCTGAGCTCAACCCCAAGGCCAAGCTGGCGGTCGAGAACACCCTGGCGGGCGACGGTTCGGAGTTGCCGGTCGACCTCGATTTCACGTCGATGGACGATTTCAAGCCGGATGTTGTGGCGGGCAAAGTGCCGGAGTTGCGTGCACTCATGGCCGCCCGCAATTTGCTTCGTGATTTGAAATCCAATTTGCTGGATAACGCAACGTTCCGTCGCGAACTCGAAAAGATCCTAAAGGACCCGACCCTCTCGGATCGCCTGCGCTCCGATTTGCAGAAAATCGGCGAAACCACGCCGCCGACCTCCAATTCCGTTCAGTAATCCCGCTGTCCTCAAGGAATAAGCAACATGGCAAAGCAAGAAAACAGTCGACTCGAATCGAGTGCCGTGGACACGCTCACATTGGACGCGCCGGGCAAGAGCGTCTACGAAGCCCTATGCGAAAAGATCAATCTGACGCCAGTCACCGCCACCCGTCCGTTTGAGTCCTTTCAGAGCGCGGATGCGCTGTCGGAATCGACATTGGACGAGCGAGTGGCACAAGCGATGAACGTGTTCCTGAAGATGATTCAGGAGTCGTCGCAACAAGTGGACCGACTCGACAAGAGTCTGCTCGACTTTCACATCGAAGCTCTGGACCAGCAGATCAGCCGGCAGCTCGACGCCATCATGCATGACACGACGTTCCAGCAGATCGAGTCGGCGTGGCGCGGCCTGAAGTTTCTGGTTGACCGTACGGACTTCCGCAAGAACGTCAAGATCGAGCTGTTGGATGTCTCCAAAGACGCGTTGCGCCAGGACTTTGAAGACACACCTGAAGTCATTCAGAGCGGCCTCTACCTGCACACCTACATTCAGGAATACGACACGCCGGGCGGTGAGCCGATCGGCGCGCTCATCTCGAATTACGAGTTTGATCGCGGCCCCCAGGATATTGCCCTGTTGCGCAATATCTCCAAAGTATCGGCAGCGGCCCATATGCCGTTTGTTGGCGCCGTGTCGCCGCAATTCTTCGGCAAGGAGTCGATGGAAGAAGTCGCCAGCATTCGCGACATCGGCAACTACTTTGACCGAGCGGAATACCTGAAGTGGAAGAGCTTCCGCGATTCGGATGACGCACGCTACATCGGCCTGACAATGCCACGTTTCCTTGCTCGCTTGCCCTATGGACCGGAAACGGTGCAGGTGCGCGCCTTCAACTACACGGAGGCCGTCAAGGGCCCCGACCACAGCCGCTATCTGTGGGCCAATGCCGCATTTGCCTTTGCCGCCAACATGGTGCAGAGCTTCATCAAGAACGGCTGGTGCGTGCAGATTCGCGGCCCGCAGGCAGGCGGCCTAGTGCAAGATCTGCCGATCCACCTGTACGACCTGGGCACGGGCAACCAGGCCAAGATCCCGACCGAGGTGCTGATCCCGGAAACGCGCGAGTTCGAGTTCGCCAATCTGGGCTTCATCCCGCTGTCTTACTACAAGAACCACGATTTCGCGAGCTTCTTCTCGGCCAACTCGGCGCAAAAGCCCACGCTGTACGACACCAAGGAAGCGACCGCCAACAGCCGTGTCAACGCGCGCCTGCCGTACATCTTCCTGCTCTCGCGCATCGCCCATTACCTGAAGCTGATTCAGCGCGAGAACATCGGTACCACCAAGGACCGCCGCGTCTTGGAGCTGGAGCTGAACACCTGGATCAAGACGCTCGTGACGGAAATGACGGACCCGGGCGACGATCTGCAAGCCTCGCACCCGCTGCGCGAAGCGAAAGTAATCGTGGAGGACATCGAAGACAACCCCGGCTTCTTCCGCGTCAAGCTCTTCATCGTGCCGCACTTCCAGATCGAGGGCATGGACATCAACCTGTCGCTCGTCTCGCAGATGCCGAAGGCCAAGAGCTGATCGGAAGCGTCTCTCTTCACATCAAAAAAACGTCATAGCTATACCGCGCGGTGTCTTCGGGCACCGCGTGGCGGTACGCCATGCGAAGTCGCAACTTCGCGCACCCGTTTGACCCCAATTACCACGATGAAGATCACCAGACCGCTGTGGGCACAGGGCATATTCATGACGCCCCAGCACTTCCAGCAACAAGCGATGTGGGACCGCTTTGCCGACGAACGCCTTGCACGGCTGGTTTGGCCTGACCCATGGGGCGTGCGCCGGGTGGAGATCGACACCCATGCACTGGCGATCGACCGGCTGCAGCTGACCGCGTTGGACGTACGCCTGCCTGACGGCACCTTGATTGACACGCAAACCGCTGACCTCCTGCCCACCGCGCGCAGCCTTGGCGACGTCCCGACGCAGACTGAGACAGTTGTTGTACTGGCAGGCTTGCCGCTGCTTGATGCGCAAGGCGGCAATTGCATCGAGGCAGGCCAGAAGCCTGCGCGCCCACGCCGCCTGATGCGCGAATACCTGCAAGTGAGCGACCTCAACGGCGAAGGCCGTGAGGAGATCAGTGTGGAGCGCCACGTGCTGGCGCTGCTGTTCGACTTCGAGGAACACGGTGACTATGTGACCTGTCCGGTGGCGAGGCTGGTACGAAATACGCAGGGGCGGTTTGAACTGGATTCCACCTTTGTGCCGCCGTGCCTGTTTCTATCGGCCAGCGCGCGCCTGGTTGAGCGCATGCAGCGCCTGTCAGACATCCTCGGTGCAAAAAGTGCCAGCCTTGCCGTGCGCCGACGCGAGCGCTCGGACCAGATTGCCGACTTTGCAGTTGCCGACGTGGCGTTGTTCTGGCTGCTGCACAGTGTCAACAGCAGTTGGCCGGAGCTGGCTCGATTGTGCGCTTCCCCGGACCAACATCCCGAACGGCTCTATGCCGCGCTCACGCGCCTGGCTGGGGCACTACTGACCTTCTCCACCACTGAGTCGCTCAAGGCCATCCCAGCCTACGATCACGTGAAACCGGAGCCGGTGTTCGCGGCGCTGGAAGACATGATTCGCGCCCTGATCGATACGGTTGTCCCATCACGCGTGGTGCCGATCGTGCTGGAGCGCGTCAAGCCCACCGTGTGGGCCGGCAAGATCCACGACGAACGGCTGGTCGAGGGGGCGGACTACTTCCTCTCCGTCCAATCGGGACTGCCCGCGCACGCGCTGTTCGAACAGTTTCCCCGCCTGTGCAAGGCCGGGGCGCCGGATGAGGTTGAGCAGGTTATCAATTCGGCGCTCGCCGGCATTCCACTGCGAGCAAGTGCGCGACTGCCCGCGGCGATTCCCGTGCGCGTCGAGAACCAGTATTTCGCGCTCGATGGTTCGCACCCCGCTTTTGGCCGCATGTTAAACGCGCGCGCGTGCCAGTTCTACGTGCCGGCATCGATTCCCGACGTGTCGCTCGAACTCTACGCTGTTCTACCGGCATGACCTCCTCGACAACCGCAATTTCCGCCCCAATCGGGTTGCCGCTTGCACTGCGCAATACGGCGCTCATCGTCACGAACCTTGCCAACGGAGCGCAACCCGAAACATTTATGACCTTCGCCGCGCAATGTGATCAACAGATTGGTCTGTTGCGCACCGAACTGACCGCTGCAGACTGTGCACCCGACGTGATCAACGACGCGGTGTACGCGCAATGTGCGCTGTTGGATGAAATCGCGCTCAAGTACCTGAGTGGCGGCGATCGCGATACCTGGGAGCGTGAGCCGCTGCAGGTACGGTATTTCAATAGTCACGATGCAGGGGATGAATTGATCAGACGCATCGAGCGCCGCCTAGCCGAGCCACAACCCGTATTGCCGCTCCTGGCCATCTTCAGCGCGGTGCTGGGCTTGGGTTTCGAAGGCAACTTTGTCTTGCGCGGCGCCGAATCCCGCGAGATCCTGATCCGCTCGGTCAACGAACGGCTGGACGGCAAAGCGGGGCGAGAAACCACCGGAGCCGTGCTGGTACGCCCAGGCACATCACGCCGCTTCACGGGCTTGCCGCCGTTCGGCTGGATCGTACTGGCATGTGTGGCCTCCGGCCTGGTCTATGTTGGCGCGCAACATTGGCTGACCGCGTCGATTGACGCGTTGCCCCACTGACGATGCGACGCTTGACCGGCTATCCGATTCGCACCCTGTTTGTGTGGTTTTCTGCGCTTGTGCTGTTCTGGCTGGGCGCTTGTTCGCCGTGGCCAGCAGCGTGGAACACGGGCATTGCCATTGCGGTGGTGCTAGCAGACTGTATCGCGCTCATCGTCGTCACACGACGCATCCGCGCACAACTTGCGGCCAGCCGCCAAGTACTGGCGTCCATCGACGGCGCCCTCCAGTCGCTACCTGGCGACACCCGGCGCAACACGCCGCTTGTACTTTCCGTGGGTGAGCCAACGGGCGTCCTGACGCAGGCGTTCGGAACGGATGTCGTGCAGATCACCGACACCGCCATCTGGGTGCGCGTGGACGAGCCGACGCGGCTCAAGCACATTGCCGATGCCCTCAAACGCTGGCGCGATGGTCAGGGGCCGGATGCCGTCGCGTATCTGGTGGACGCGGACAGCGCCGTCGATGATGCGGCCTCTACCGCCTCAACCCGGCACTGGCGTACGGCCGTGGATGAAGCCAGCCGCGCGGTCGGTTATGCGTTGCCGGTTTGCGTGGCCATCTATGCGGGGGAGGCTGGGATCGGGTCACGTGCCGGGCCAGAAGCATGCCCGTGGTTTGGCGTGTCCGGCGCGTTGCCGCCAGACCGCCAGGCGCTGGCCGATCAGGTTGCCAACACGGCATGCGCGCACGGGCGCTGGGTCGCGTCGGAAGATCGACTACGTTGGGCCAACCGTGTGACCCGCCTGGATGCCTCGGCACGCTGGGCAGCAGAGACCGTGTTGCCCGCATTAGCGGATGGTGGACGCGGCGCACGACCGATCAACCTGGCGGGTTTCGGCCTCACGATGGCGCCGGGCCATCCCTCATCCGCATCCTTGGTGGGACGGTACGCCGTTGCCATCACTGGGCTGGCGCTTTCGGCGCCCTCGGGCATGCGCACTCGCTTGCCTTTGCCGGATGCGTTGTTGCGCGGCATTGCCTTGCAGCCCATACGCCGCGCGTCGCCACGCGCGCTAGCCCACGCGTTTGTTGGGCTGGCGGCAGCCTTCTGCGCAGCAGCAGTGGCTTCCGCTTGGCAGAACCGAGGGCTGGTCACGCGCGTCCAAAGCAACATGGCGCGCTACCAAGCCATCCCCGCCGCGCGCGATGCCGCGCGACTCGACACGCTGGCCACGATCAAACACGACCGGGATGAACTCGAGCGCTATGCCCGCATGGGTGTGCCGCCTCGGCTTGGACTGGGCTTCTATCGCGCAGGTGCGCTGCTGCCGTCGGTCAACACCTTAATCGCGAGCTACCAACCGCCCCCACCACCGCCGTCAATGATCGAGCTGGATGCCCTATCGCTCTTCAACAGTGGCAGCGCCGTACTGAACCCCGGCTCGAACCGGGTGATGTTCGGCACGCTAGAGATGATCAAGTCGCATCCGAACAAGCGCGTGCTGGTGGCCGGCCACACCGATTCGGTTGGCAAGCCTGCGAGCAACCAGAAGCTCTCAGAAGCTCGCGCGGCGTCCGTTCGCGACTGGCTGGCCGATACCTCGGGGATTGCCCCGTCGCACTTCGCCATCCAGGGTTACGGCGATACCCGCCCCAAGGCCTCCAACGACACCGATGCAGGGCGCGCTGCCAACCGCCGCGTTGAAATCACGCTCATCCCGGACTGCCGCGATGAGCAAACCACAGATTCCCCCCCAGGCCAATCGGCCTGTTCATTCGAGTAGAAGGAGCTCAAGCAATGGCAATTCCGGCATACATGTGGATCAAGGACGATGGCGGCGCCGACATCAAAGGTTCGGTCACCGTGCAGGGCCGAGAAGGCAGCGTCGAGATCGTGGCACTGGACCACTGCGTCAACATCCCGACCGATGGCAACACCGGCAAGCTGACCGGCACGCGCGTGCACAAGCCAATCACCTTCACGAAGGAGACCGATGCGGCCACGCCTTATCTGTATAAGGCCGTGACCAGCGGCCAGACCCTGAAGTCGATTGAAATCAAGTGGTACAAAATCGATGACGCGGGCAAGGAGAAGGAGTACTTCAACACCAAACTGGACAACGTGAAGGTCGTGGCCGTACGACCGAAGATGCTGGACATCAAGAACCCGGCGTTCGAGAAGCACAACCACCTGGAAGACGTGGAACTGCGCTACGAAAAGATCACGTGGTCGTACAAGGACGGCAACATCATCCACGCGGACAGCTGGAACGAGCGCGCATAACACGTTGCTGACCACCGGCGCCTGCAGTGCCCACCAACACGGGGTGCCGGTTCTTGCGCCAGGTTCGGACGGAATTCGTTCACGCCTGGCGCTTTTTCTGAATGCCGATCCCCCGCCATGACCGCCCGCGACCTTTCCCCATTCCTGCGTCGACTCAACCCTCACTGCGCCCAAGCACTTGCCGATGCGGCCAGCCTATGCGAGACACGCGCCCATCGCAATATCGAGGTTGAGCACTGGCTCATTAAGCTGCTGGAGCTGGGCGAGGGAGATCTGACAGCGATCGCGCGCCGTTACGAGCTGGATACGGACGCGATCTGGAACGGCTTGCTGGCCGCGATTGAGCGGCTGCCGCACGATCTGCGCGGCAAACCAGGGTTGTCGCAACGGTTGGGGATGCTGCTGGAAGCGGCCTGGATACACGCCTCCCTGGAAGAAGGGCAACCAGTCATCCGCTCGGCGCACCTGATGGCGGCTCTGGTGGAGTCGCCAAGCCTGCTGCGCGCGCCGGATGCCTGGCCGCTGCTATCGGTCTCCGCTGTACAGATCCAGCGACTCATGCCGGAGTTGGATCGAATCTCCACCGAGGCGCCAAAGGCTGCCTCTGGCTCCGCAACGCCATCCAGCAAGACGGCAGCGCCATCAACGCGACCTGCCGGAACTGGTGCGCCTGCAGCGACGGCTGCCCTTCCAGGCCAAGCCGACGCGAGCGTACTGCAACGTTTTACCGTCGACATCACGCAGAAAGCGCGCGATGGCCGCATCGATCCTGTCTTCGGGCGCGATGTGGAAATTCGCCAGATGATCGACATCCTGATGCGCCGACGCAAGAACAACCCGATCCTGGTCGGTGAGCCTGGCGTTGGTAAGACCGCACTGGTCGAGGGGCTCGCGCTCAAGATTGCAGAAGGCGACGTGCCGACGGTGCTCGCCAATGTAACCGTGCTGACGCTTGATCTGGGGCTGCTGCAGGCGGGTGCGGGCGTCAAGGGCGAGTTCGAGCAGCGTTTGAAAAACGTGATTGAAGCAGTGCAGCAGTCGGCCACACCGATTCTGTTGTTCATTGATGAAGCGCACACGCTCATTGGCGCAGGCAATACGGCTGGCGGCGCAGACGCCGCCAACCTGCTCAAGCCAGCGCTGGCACGCGGCGAGTTGCGCACGATTGCCGCCACCACTTGGTCCGAATACAAGCAGTACTTTGAGCGCGATGCCGCATTGGAGCGGCGCTTCCAGATGGTCAAGGTCGACGAGCCGGACGACGACAGCGCATGCCTGATGCTGCGTGGCCTCAAAGATCGGTACGCCAAGCATCACAACGTACACATTACCGACGCCGCCGTCACGGCAGCGGTCAAGCTCTCGCGCCGTTTCCTGACGGGGCGGCAATTGCCGGACAAGGCGGTAGACCTGCTCGATACGGCTGCTGCACGCGTGCGCCTTGGCATGGACACCACGCCGCTGGCGATCAGCGAAGCGCAAAGCGAACGCGCCGCGCTCGACATCGAACGTGCCGCGTTGCTGGAAGACCAAGGGGCCACTGCCATCGATGCCCGCGCCCGACTCGCCAGCATCGAGGCACGTTGCGCTGAACTGGACACGCAGCTTGCAACCCTGCAAGCGACGTGGACCGAGCAACAGCATACGGCGCAGGAACTTGAGCGACTGCGCCACGCCTGGCAAAACACCACCGACGAATCCGCCCGACGTGACTGGCAGCAAGCCATCAAGGCACAACGCGATACGGCTGCTGCGCCGGGAGGCGCTGTGCTGGTGCCGCTGGAAGTCAACGAAGGCGTGATCGGTCAGGTCGTCGCGGATTGGACGGGTGTGCCCATCGGCAGCTTGCTCGAAGACGAACTGGCTACGCTGCTGGAGCTCGAAGCTCGGCTGGCGCGCATCGTGGTGGGCCAGGACGATGCGCTGGCCGCGTTGGGCAAAATTTTGCGCGCCGCCAAGGCCGGGCTCAAGTCAGAAGACTCGCCACTGGGCGTGTTCCTGCTCACCGGCCCGTCCGGCGTGGGTAAGACGGAAACCGCCCGCGCACTCGCCGACCTGATGTTTGGCGGAAAACGCTCACTCATCACCATCAATCTGTCGGAATACCAGGAAGCGCACACGGTATCCCAGCTAAAGGGCTCGCCACCGGGCTATGTCGGCTACGGGCAAGGCGGCGTGCTGACGGAAGCTGTGCGTCAACGACCATACAGCGTAGTCCTGCTTGATGAGGTGGAGAAGGCTCACCGCGATGTGCTGAACCTGTTCTACCAAGTCTTCGATCGCGGCTTTATGCGTGACGGCGAGGGGCGCATCATCGATTTCCGCAATACCGTGATCCTGATGACATCGAACCTTGGCAGCGACGAGATCCTGGCGGCAAACAACGCCGTCTCGGAAGCCGGTGGCGTCGCCACGCCCAGCATGCTGATGGAGGCGATCCGGCCACTCCTGGTCGAGCATTTCCAGCCTGCGCTGCTCGCGCGCTTCCAGGCCATTCCGTTCATGCCGCTGTCTGCTGACGCGTTGACGACCATCGTGCGCATGAAGCTCGGCAAGGTGGCAACACGCATCGCGCGACGTTTTGAAGTCCCGCTAGCATGTGACGACGCATTGGTGAGCGAACTCGTGCGGGCGTGCCAGTTGCCGGACTCTGGCGCTCGCAATATTGATAGCCTGCTCGATCAGCAGATCTTACCGGTGCTCTCGCGCGAGTTGCTGCTATGTGGCGCCAATCGCGGCAAGCCCACCGCGATCCGGTTGTCGTTTGATGAGGCCGAGGGGATTGCGGTGCACTTTGATGAACACGAGGGCATTGCTGCATGACGCGCGGCGGTGCAGGGCTGTTCGAGGCCATCACGGGGCACTTTGCGAATGGTGCGCCGATCGATGCGTTTGATGAAGCCACACAAACCTTCTTGTCCGTGCAGGACAACATCCAACGCATCCTGAACAGCCGGCGCAATTGCCTGGCGCACGTGCCGGATTACGGGCTAGGCGATCTGACAAAGGTGTATCGCCACTTGCCAGCGTCCGCGCACACGCTCAAGCGCGAGATCGAGACGACGCTGCTGGCCTATGAGCCGCGGCTCAAGTCCATTGACATCGAGATCGACGATCCAGACCCCGGCATGCTGCTCAGTTTCACCATGAGCTGCCATCTGCATCAGCTTGGGCTGGTCCGATATGGCACGCACTTCATGCCCGACGGCGGCACGCGGTTGAAGCTGCTCAAGGCGGAACTGGATCGCGACTGAAGATTAGCGGATAGCAGAGGTGGAAAAAGAAAATCAGTGTGTGATGCGTGGGGAATCATCGCAAGCAGGTCAGTTTTCCGCCCGAACGCTATCGCCGGCAAATGTGCGGCGATACCGAACGCCCCGCCGCATAGGCCATCGGCACCACGCGGCCGAAGCGCGCGGCAGCGTGCGCGTGCGGCAACGGTTCGAACCGCAACCCTGGACGCTCCACGTGTATCGGTCGCAAAGAGGCCCGGTATCGACACGGGTGCGGGTGGTTTTAATGCGGTGGCCACGCAGTTGAAGGCGCTTTGCCCAGGTTGAGCACTGGCGACACCGCGCCGCTACAACTAAAAACAATTGTGAGAAACCGCGCCGCATCGCCGTTTGCGGGCCACAGTGTCCTTTAGAATTCGCTCTGTTGCAGATTTGGAAGTCCACACATGCGCACACCTCGGTTCGCATCTGCCCGGATGCTGGGCAGCGCGCTCACCCTGAGCACGTTGGCACTCAGCGGTTGCAGTTCACTGATGTCGGAAGGCACGACCACCGCAGCGGGTATCGGCGGTGCAGCCCTCGCAGCCAAGGTGACCGACAACGCGGCGGTGGCCACCGGCATCGGCTTGGGCGTACAAGCCGGCGCACGGGCTGCGTTGCAACACAGCCAACGTGTCATCCACACCGAAACTCAAGACCACATCGCGCAGATCGCTGGCGCGCTGGCCGACAACACCGTCGGCAACTGGCAGGTCAAGCACCGCATCCCCTTGGAGCCCGACGAACATGGCCGCGTGGTGGTCACGCGCTCGATCAACGGGCCGCTCGTCAACTGCAAGGAAATCCTCTTTACCGTCGACGGAATGGAAGATGGCGCCGCAAAGGTCGACTTCTTCGTCGCCTCCATCTGCCACGACGGCAAGCAATGGAAGTGGGCGACCGCGGAACCGGCCACGGCGCGATGGGGTTCGCTGCAATGAGCTGCGCGCGCTGGCTTGTAGCAGGATGTGCGGGCCTGATGGCCGGCTGCTCGTCGGTGGGGCCGTTGACCGGCGCTGCAGCGGGCGTGGCCACGGGCACTGTCACGGGCAACCCGGCGGTGGCCTATGGCGTGGCCGTGTCGGTCAACGCCGCGACCGATGCGTCCATCAAATACGCAACGCGCAAATGGGCCGCCAGCGAGCAGGATGCGCTCGCGATGGCAGTCGGGCGATTGAGCGACAGCACGCCTTCGCTCAACTGGTCGCTCGAACGCATGATGGGCTTGACCAAGGCGCACGGCCAGGTCGTTCTGGTGCGCACGTTCACGACGCCGCTGGCCACCTGCCGAGAGGCCATCCTGACCGTTCAGGAAGCCCTGGCGCCCAAGAACGCGCCCGGTGCCGGTTACACGATTTATGCGTGCCAGAACGGCACCACATGGCAATGGGCCAACGCCGAGCCCGCCGTGCCGCGCTGGGGCAACCTGCAATAGCGCGCCTCGTACGTCAGGACTTGGCGGCAAGGCGCGTCACGGCGTCCTGCAGAAACCGCTTGCTCGCCTCGACAATCGTGCGCTGCATGGCCTCCTCCGGCATGGCCCGCGCAATATGGATGGCACCCACGAGCTGCGCAATCATCGCCCACGCGGCATCATCGTCGCCCAGACGCTGCGCCAGGATCGCGTGCCCTTTGCGCATCTCGTCCTGATACAGCTCGCGCACTGAGGCATCTGCGCGCGCGATCTCGGCGGCAAGGCCGGGCACGGCGCAACCTGCCTCGGGATGCCTCACGTGGGCAAGGCACAGGTAGCGATCCAGCTCGAAGCGCAGCCAATCTTCGGCCGTATCGTGCGGATTGCCGGCCCACATCTCGCGGCTGGCGGCCAGTTCGGCCTCGATCAACGCTTTGAGCCAATCCGATTTGGAGCCGAAGTGGCTGTAGAACGCGCCGCTGGTCATGCCGGCCGCCTGCGCAAGCGCGTCCACACCGGTCGCGGCAAAGCCATTCACCTTGACCTTGCGGCCGGTCGCCTTCAGCAGCTCCTTGCGCTTTTCTTCCTTGTGGCCGGGCTGGTATCGCATGTTTTCCCCTGCTTTTTCCCGCTTGACACTATGCAACCAGTAGCATAATTTTCTTTTCAGTAACGATCGTTATTCTATAAACGAGGTGGACATGGAGACAAGCAACAACAAGGCGGCCCTCGTCATCGGCGCGGGAGATGCCACGGGCGGTGCCATCGCCAGGCGCTTTGCCCGCGAGGGCTACATCGCCTGCGTGACGCGCCGCTCGGCCGACAAGCTGCAACCGCTGGTCGAGGCGATCCGCGCGGAAGGCGGGCAAGCGCAGGGCTTTGCATCCGACGCGCGCAAGGAAGACGACGTCATCAAGCTCGTCGACGACATCGAGCGCGACGTCGGCCCCATCGAGGTGATGGTCTTCAACATTGGCGCCAACGTGCCGAGCAGCATCCTGGAAGAGACCGCGCGCAAGTATTTCAAGATCTGGGAGATGGCGTGTTTTTCGGGCTTCCTGGCGGGGCGCGAAGTGGCCAAGCGCATGGTTACGCGGGGGCGCGGCACGATCCTTTTCACCGGGGCAACCGCAGGCATGCGCGGCGCGGCCAACTTTGCGGCATTCGCGGGTGCCAAGCATGCGTTGCGCGCGCTGGCGCAAAGCATGGCGCGCGAGCTGGGCCCGAGGGGGATACACGTGGCGCATGTGGTGGTCGATGGTGCGATCGACACGGCGTTCATCCGCGAGAACTTTCCCGAGCGCTACGCGCTGAAAGACCAGGACGGCATCCTCAACCCCGAGCACATCGCCGAGAACTACTGGTACCTGCACACGCAGCCGCGCGACGCGTGGACGCATGAGCTCGACCTGCGGCCCTGGATCGAGCGCTGGTAGACGCCTGTTCCACGCCCATCGCAACATCACAAAACCAGGAGACACACGCATGAAGCAGGTCGAATTCTTCTTCGATGTGGGCAGCCCTTACAGCTACCTCGCGTATCACCAGTTGCCGAAGATCGCACAAGCCAAGGGCGCGGAGATTGTCTGGCGGCCGATGCTGCTGGGTGGCGTGTTCCAGGCCACAGGCAACAGCAGCCCGGCGACGATTCCCGCCAAGGGCCGCTACTCCAACGTGGATCTGGAGCGCTGGGCAAAACACTTTGGCGTGCCGATCCAGCAGAACCCGCACTTTCCGATCAACACGCTGCAATTGATGCGCGGTGCGGTGGGCATGCAGTTGCGCAGCGACGCGGAATTCCACCGCTACCTCGCCGCCATCTTCAGCGCGATGTTCGAGCACCCGCGCAATCTCGGTGATCTGCAGGAACTCGCTGCGGTACTGGAAGCGGCCGGCATCTCCCCCGCGCTGATGCTGGAGCTTGTGCAGGACGACCGCATCAAGCAGACGCTGCGCAAGACGACCGAAGAGGCCGTGGCGCGCGGCGTGTTTGGTGCGCCCACGTTCTTTGTCGGCGACGAGATGTTCTGGGGGCAGGATCGTCTGCACTTCGTCGAGGCAGCGCTGTCCTGACAACTTCGCATGCGCCGGCGATGAGGGCCGCCGCATGCTCCTCCCATCTCCCCTTCCCTTACGAGGTCATATTGCCTCGCCTTGTTTTTTTAATACGAATCATTATTATTTGCATTCTTAACAAAACTGAACACTGCCATGCACGGAATTGCCCTCCTGTTCGGGCTGCTCGCGGCAGGCTGCCTGTATGCGGCCGCGCCCAACCAAGTGCTGCTCGCGCGCGCTTCGCGCCTGCGGGGGCGCGTGCTGTGTAGCGTTGCCGTTACGTTGTCGGGCACTGCCGCCGTGCTGTGGAACGACGCGCTCGGCTGGCCGGGGGCAACCATTGCGGTGGTGCTGGTGGTGACGGGGGCCTTGTCGCTATGGCCCATGTTGGGTGCGTGGACACAGCAACGGCGTGCAGGCTTTGAGGCGCGGTCATGAACGGCATGGGCACCAAGTGGCTGGCCGGTACCGTGCTCGGGCTGCCGCTGTCGGTTGCGCTGTGCACGCTGGCAATCCTGTGGCTGCCGGGCGGCTGGGGAAGCGGCGTCATCGGCGCCCTGCTCGTGTGCCTGCCGCTGTGGGCCGTGATCATCAGCGTGAGCGTGCTGTTTCGGAGCAGCGCCCATGCGTGGGGCGTGCTGGCGGTGGCCAACGCGCTGTCGTTCGGCGTGCTATGGCTACCGCGCCTGATGGTGGCTTGACCTCGCCATGAAATCGACGACCTTACGTCTGTATCAGACGCTGCACACCTGGGTGGGCCTGATAGCGGGCTGGGCGCTGTTCATCGCGTTCTTTGCGGGCGCGCTCACTGTGTTCCACGAAGAGCTGCATGCGTGGCAGAACCCGCTGCGCGCCGACCATGCCGCCGTTGCCATCAAGCCGGTCGACATCGATCACTTCGTGAACGCGCTGGTGCGCACGCACCCGGCCGCTGCCGCAAGCGCGTACGTCATCTTCCCCAACGAGGGCGAGCCGGAGTTCTCCGCGTACTGGCAGAACAGCAAGGGCGATTGGCAAGTGACGACCCGCAGTGGGCTCGCTGCGGGCAGGACCTCGCCGAAAGATCTGTCGATCGAGCCATCGAAAGGCGAACTGGCCAATTTCCTGAACCGGCTGCACTACTCGCTGGGTCTGGAAGCGCCGGGCATGTACTTCATGGGCGTGATTTCGGTGCTCTATGGCGTGGCGCTTATCTCGGGCGTGCTGCTGCACCTGCCCCGCCTGAAGAAGGATCTACTGGCCGTGCGTCCAGGGCGCAACCTCAAGCGCTTCTGGATGGACATGCACAACGTGCTCGGACTGTTCAGCCTGCCCTTCCACCTGATCTTTGCGATCACCGCGCCGGTGCTGTGTCTGAGCATCGTACTGATGACCGTGTTCAACACCGTAGCGCTCAACGGCAAGCTGTTCGATGCGGTGCCGCGTGTGACGACGGCAGCCGGCACGGTGGTTGCGGCCAATCATGCGGCGCCGATGTTGCCGGCCGAGCAACTGTTCGCCCGTGCACGCGAATTGGCCGACCCGAACTTCACCGTCAAATCGATCCACTACCAGCACATTGGCGATGCGAATGCCGTGGCGGAAGTGCGCGGCAGCAGCACGCGAGCGATCGGCGACTACGGCTCCGTAGCGATTCATGCGGCTGCCAATCAGCCCGACAGCGGCAAGCTCGTCGGCAACCAGACGCCCGATGCACGCGACACCAACCACGCCATCTACAGCCTGGTCTACGGCCTGCACTTCGGCACTTACGGCGACATCGTGCTGCGTCTGGCGTATCTCGTGATGGGGCTGGCGGGGGCGTTCGTCTTCTATTCGGGCAACCTGCTGTGGATCGAATCGCGCCGCAAGCAGCGCAAGGCCGATCAGCCACGCATGCATCAGTTGCTGGCACGCGCCACGGTTGGCGTGTGCATCGGATGCTGCGTCGGCGTGATGGCGACGTTCCCGGCGGCGCTGCTGTGGCCCGAGCGTTCGGCCGGCGTGACGTACTACACCGTGTTCTTCGCGGCGCTTGCCTGGGCGATGCTTCGGCCGCCAGCACGCGGCGCCGTCGAACTGCTGAGCGCTGCCGCCATTGCAGCGGTGCTTGCGCCCATCACCAATGCCGTCGTCACCGGTGACCACCTGCTGCGCACGATGGCGCGCGGCGATTGGATGGTGGCCGGTTTCGACCTGGGCGCACTGGCGCTCGCGTGCGGCTTTGTCGGCCTTGCGCGTGCGACGCTGCGCCGGGCGCGCCACGGTGCGCCCGATTCTGTCTGGGCCATGCCGGTACGTGAATCGCGCGTTGGCAACGATCTGCACCCGAGCGCCGCCAGAGAGCCATAGCTCCACACGCTCCGCACCAAATAACCACAACCACCCGCACAGACTCCGCGCATGCCGCCCGCCGGCTCGCGCGGGACTGCGCACGCCTGTCCACAACATTGATCCAGGGGAGCTTGATCATGCGAGCCGTTGCTTTATTACCCGCTTCACGCCGTCCTATCGCCTTCCTTCGACCTACGCCGTTGGTGCGCCGGCTCGCGCTGGCATTCGCTGCCATGGGTGCAGGCGCATCGGCGCAGGCGCAGCAGACAACCACGCAGGTCGACCTGCCCGCCACGCAAGTCACTGCAGGCAAACCTGCTGCCTATGGCGCGAAGCAGGCCAGCACCGGCGCACTGGGCGACAAGGCTGTGCTCGACACACCGTTCACCATCAACGTTGCCACGCAAGAACTGATTCAGAACCGACAGGCGCAGACCATCGGCGAGGTATTCAAAGGCGATCCGGCGGTCACCGCCAACAACGACGGTTACATCGGCGAGGCATCAAACATCACCATCCGCGGCCTGCAGCTGGATCTACTGGAGGGCTACAAGGTCGACGGCCTGGCCGTGCCCAACTGGGGCAGCGATGTTCCGCTCGAACACTTCGAACGCGTCGAGCTGCTCAAAGGCCTGTCGGGATTCATGTATGGCTTCGGCACGCCCGGCGGCATCGCCAACTTCGTGACCAAGCGCCCCACCAACACCTTTGGCGGCAGCGCCACGTTCGGCTTTACCAGCGGCGGCACGCTCAAGGAATCGGTGGATGTGGGTGGGCGCTTCGGCCCGACCAAGGCGCTGGGCGCCCGCGTTGGGGTGGTGCATGAAGAAGGCGACACCTTTGTCGACGGCGGCCATATCAAGCGCGACTCCGCATCGTTGGCGCTCGATGCGCGCATCACGCCGGATCTGCAGTGGTCGTTCGATGGCCTGTACATGCAGCGCAACGTGCAGGGTGCGTACTACGGCATCATCCCCGGCCAGGATTTTGGTGTGCCGGTGACGGAGTTCGTGCGCACGCCCCGTGCCATTGACGGCAGCCAGCGTGTGTCATCACCAGGCTCGTATTACGAGACCGAGATCAAATCCGTCGGCACTGAACTCAACTGGGCCGCCACGCCCGACTGGAACGTGCGCGCTGCCTATCGCTACACGCAGCAGAACCGCGGCAACGCCGACAGCGCGATCCAGCTGACCGACAACGCAGGCAACTTCAGCGAGTTGCAGTACAGCTCGTACCAGCGCTACCAGTACAGCCAGGCGCAGGTGATGGCCAACGGCAAAGTGCGCACGGGTTCGATAGAGCACGACCTCGTCTTCGGCACGTCGTGGCAGAGCCTCACACAAGCCACGGGCGGCTTTGCTTCCACGTTGCTCGGCACGGGCAATCTGTACGACACGTCGGCGTTCGTGTCGTCTGGGGCGACACCGATGCGGGTGCCCTCGTCCGACGGTCTGGCTCGCACATCCCGTATCGACCAGACCGCCGTCTTTGCCAGCGACACGGTCAAATTCAGCGAGCAGTGGTCGGTGCTTGGCGGGTTGCGCTACACACGCTTCAACCAGACCGGCTACAACGCCGACGGCAGCACCTCAGCCAAGTACAACCGCGAGCCGATCACGCCCACGCTGGCGGTGATGTTCAAACCCGTGCAGCCGGTGACGCTGTACACGAGCTACGTGGAATCGCTTGAAGCGGGCGCCAGCGCACCGATCACAGCAGTCAACGCAGGCACGGTATTCGGGCCGCTCAAAAGCAAGCAGGTGGAGGTGGGCGCCAAGGCCGAACTGCACGACTGGACATTCGGCGCGGCGCTGTTCCAGGTGCAGCGCGGACTGGCGTATCTGCGGCCGGACAACGTCTATACGCAAGACGGCATGACGCGTTATCGCGGGCTCGAATTAAGCGCACGCGGCAAGCTCGCACGTGACTGGACGCTGCTGGGCGGGGTGCTGTTCATGAATTCGGAGAACACGGAGTCCGATGCCTCCGTGCTGGGCAAACGCGCCTATGGGTCGCCGCGCTTCAAGGCGACGGCGTATGTGGAATATGCCGTGCCGCCGGTGCCGGGGCTCGTGCTGTCAGCGGGCGGCCAGTACGTCGGCAACTCGGCGCTGGAGGCTAACAACAGCAACATCGTGCCGGGGTATCACACGTTTGATGTGGGGGCGCGGTATTCGACCAAGGTGAGCGGCAAGCCGGTCACGCTGCGGTTCAATGTCGACAACCTGACGAATGAGAAGTACTGGTTACCGAGCTGGGGGTTCATTCTTGTGCAGGGGGCGCCTCGGACGTTTAGGGCTAGTGCTACGGTTTATTTTTGATGTTTTGGTTTTTGGTTCGGAGCTTGATCTTGGTGGTGCATCCCCTGTTTCATCCCCTGCCGGGGCTGACTCACTTTCTTTGGTCTTGCCCAAAGAAAGTAAGCAAAGAAATGCGCGCCCGAGATGGCGACTTCCCCTTGAATTTCTGTCGCAGGGAGGGAGGGGAGGCAAACTCGCTTCGCTCAGACAGGCCTCCCCTCTTTTTCCTCCCTGCAACAGAAATTCAAGGCGCCATCTAGGGCAGGAAAGTCAAAACAAAAAAGCCACCCCCTCTGGGCACCTGCCAGGACGACAAGGCCAACCTCGCGACGGGTTGGCTTTTCTCTTCTGACGTGGAGCCCTTGATGGCGCCTTGAATTTTCGTAAGCGGGCGGAAAAAAGGTGGGGAACTGTCTGAGCGAAGCGAGTTTTCCCCACCTCCGCCCGGTTACGCAAATTCAAGGAGTCTTTCGCCATCTCGGGCGCGCCTTTCTTTTGCTTACTTTTCTTTGGCAAGACAAAGAAAAGTAAGTCGGTCCCGGCAGGGAACGAAAGAGGGATGGACCACAAAAACAAAAAAACAAGTTGCATATCTAACCATCCTAACCTACCATCCACTTCACCATGTTCGACCACTGCCTCTACTTCAACACCACCGCCCTGGCCCGCAAGCTCGACCGCGTCTGGGCAGACGCCTTCGCGCCTTTCGATCTCACGCCGCCGCAAGGCTTCATGCTCCGCGCAATCGTCGACCGCCCGGGCATGCTGCAAAGCGAGTTATCGGAAGCGATGTCCGTCACACGCCCCACGGCAACGCGCGCGCTGGATGGCCTGGAGGCCAAGGGCTTGATTGAGCGCCGCAAAACGGAAGCCGACGGCCGCGAGACCGCCATCTTTCCGACGCGGGAAGCGGTCAAGATCGGTGCAGCGTTGAACGAGGCGAGCGGCGCCGTCACCGCAAGGTTGAAGCGCGTTTTGGGCAGCAACGAGTTCACCGATACGGTGACGAAGATCCGAGGTGTGCGCTCCACCCTGACATGAGCGTCCTTTTTTTTTGATTAAATAATTGCATTGCTAACTAATAAGGGAAACGATCATGCCCATCCTCAACGTCAAAGTCAGCGCCCAACGTTCTGCGGAAATGACGCAGAAGATCTCCAGCACGCTGCTGGAACTCACCTCTCGCATCCTGGGCAAAGACCCGAAGGTCACAGCCATCGCCATCGACTATGTGGACCCGGAAGACTGGATCGTCGGCGGGCAGACGCTGGCCGCGCAAGGCAAGAACAGCATCTATTTCGACATCAAGGTGACGGACGAAACGAATACCAAGGCAGAGAAGGCGCAATACATCGCCGAGGCGTTCACGGCTTTTGCTGAGCTACTCGGCAATCTGCATGAAGAGAGCTATATCTATGTGCAGGACGTTCGCGCCGCAGCTTACGGCTACGGCGGCAAGACGCAGGAGTACCGCTACCAGCACGCGTAAATGTGTCGATCGCGTCGCTCCCACCCAACAAAGAACAGGTGAAATCATGAACCGCATGAGCGCTTTCTTCGCGGCCAGTTGGCTGGCCGCCGCCTTGCTGTACTTTGGCCAACATTCGTTGCCGCTGACCGCGCTCTCGGGCGTGGTGTTGCTGGCTGGCTTCGATCTTCTGCGTCCGTAACGCTCTAGCGCGTGCGCTGTTGCGCCCGGTATTGCAGGGGGCTGCAACCCTGGCCGGCAGAAAACGCGCGGCTCAGTGCGCTGACACTGCCGTAGCCGCATTCATCGGCAATGTGATCGAGGGGCAGTCGGCCCGTGCGCAGCAGAAACGCTGCCAGTTCCAACCGCAGCGTCGCCACGTAACGCCGCAGGTTGCTGCCCGTGGCGGCGGCAAAACGGCGCGTCAAGGTGCGCTCGCTCATCGCTGCCTGGGCTGCCAGTTCCGTCAATGCAGGCGGCACGGCCAATTCCCGCTCCAGGATTTCCTGGATGGCCAGGATGGCCGCATCGCCGTGGCGCTTGAACTGCGCCGTCCACACGGCCATGTGCTCGTATGACGGCAGCGATTGCGTGAGCGCCGTGCGCAACATCCGGCGAGATGCACCCACCCCGCAGCAGTGATCGATGATGTACGCGCAGGCGTCCACGGCGGGGTTGATGCCGCTGACGGTGATGATGCGGCCATCCACTGCCAGAGGCTGGTCCGGCGTGTAACGCACGTCGGGAAAATGCCGGGCAAACCAGGCGCGCTCACTCGCCAGCCCGGTCGCTCTACAACCATCAAGCAGTCCAGCCTTGGCAAACAGCGGCGCCGCGTTCATGCCAACCACGAGGGCGCCGGCGTCATAGCGCGTGCGCAGCCAACCGGCGATGCGCGCCTCTTCCACGTCCAACGCCGCCTCCGGGGCGAACTGTGCGGGAACGATCACGACGTCATAAGCGGTATCGACCAGCGCGGCGGTGGCGGGCACGGGCATATTGCCAAAGCTCGATACGGAGGCACCGTCGGCGGACAGCAGATCAATGTCGAAGAGCCGGCTTCCCATCACGTCCACGCTGCGCGCCTGCATGGTGCCCGCCACCAGCAGCATCTCTTGAGTGAGAAACACGTAGCCGGCAAACAGGCGAGGCGGCAGCAGGATGGCGATGCGCGCCCGCGCGTGCACACCGTGGCGTTTGGAGGCTGCTTTCGGCTGGCGCTTCATGTCAATAAAGTGGCGATCCGGATCAACCGGAATTGTCGCGGCCTTGTTGAAATACGGCAACCCATCCGCCGCCGATCCAGAGCCGCCATCAGGAGCCGCCATGATTGCCCGCACGCTGTTCGATGCAGAACACGACACCTTTCGAGAATCCGTCCGCCGCTTTATCGACGCGGAAGTCCTGCCCCACCACGAGCGCTGGGAAGACCAGGGCTACGTCGACCGCGCCATCTGGGAAAAAGCGGCCGCCGCTGGCTACCACTGCGCCAGCATGCCCGAAGCCTACGGCGGCGCAGGTGCCGACATCCGCTACAGCACCGTTCTGATGGAAGAGATTGCCCGTGCAGGTGCCACGGGCCTGGGCTTCGGCCTGCACTCGGAAATCGTCGCGCCCTATCTGTTGCACTACGGCAGCGAGGCATTGAAGCAGCATTACCTTCCCAGGCTGGCGAGCGCAGAGATGATCGGCGCGATTGCCATGACCGAACCCGGCGCGGGCTCCGACCTGCAAGGCGTGCGCACCACCGCAACGCGTAGCAGCGACGGCAGCCACTACGTTCTCAACGGCTCAAAGATCTTCATCACCAACGGCTGGCACGCCGATATGGTGATCGTGGTGGCGCGTACCACGCCCGAAGGCGGCGCCAAGGGCACGAGCCTCTTCGTGGTCGACACGAGCATGGAGGGCTTCAGCAAGGGCAAGCGCCTGAAGAAAGTTGGCATGAAAGCGCAGGACACCGCCGAGCTGTTCTTCGACAACGTGCGCGTGCCGGCCGGCAACCTGCTCGGCGAGGAACACCGCGGTTTTGCCTACCTGATGCAGGAGCTGCCGTGGGAGCGCCTGCAGATTGCCATCGGCGCTATCGCTTCGGCCGAGGGCGCGCTTGAATGGACGCTGCGCTACGTGCGCGAGCGCCAAGCCTTCGGCAAATCCATCCTCGATTTCCAGACCGCGCGGCACGCACTGGCGGAACTGAAAACCGAAGTGCAGATCGGGCGCGTGTTTGTTGACCAGTGCATCGCGCTCAAGCTTGCCGGCAAGCTTGATGCCGCCACCGCATCGATGGCCAAGTACTGGACCACCGACCTGCAATTCAAGGTGATGGACCGCTGCGTGCAACTGCATGGCGGCTACGGCTATATGTGGGAATACCCCATCGCCCGCGCATGGGCCGACTCGCGCGTGCAACAGATCTACGGCGGCACCAACGAGATCATGAAAGAGCTGATCGCCCGCACCCTTTAACGAGCACGACCTTCAGGACTCAACGCTATGGAAGCCTATATCTACGACGCCGTGCGCACCCCGCGCGGCAAGGGCAAGAAGGACGGCAGCCTGCACGGTGTGACGCCGCTGCGCCTGGCCGCAACCGCGCTGCGCGCCATCCGCGACCGCAACCAGCTCGACACATCGCTCGTGGATGACGTGGTGCTCGGCTGCGTGGAGCCCGTGGGCGAACAAGGCGCGTGCATCGGCCGCGTGGCAGTGCTGTCAGCCGGCTATGCCGAGACGACGGCCGGCGTGCAGATCAACCGCTTCTGCGCCTCGGGCCTGGAAGCCTGCAACATGGCCGCCGCGCAGGTGATGGCCGGGCAGAGCGACTTCGCCATCGGCGGCGGCGTGGAGAGCATGTCGCGCGTGCAGATGGGCGCCAGCGGTGGCGCATGGCCGGTCGACCCCGCAGCCGCGATCCCGCTGTACTTCGTGCCGCAGGGCGTGTCGGCCGACACCATCGCCACCAAGTGGGGCTACAGCCGCCACGATGTCGATGCCTATGCCGCAGAGAGCCACCGCCGTGCGCATGCGGCCAGCACAGCCGGCTGGTTCACGGGTTCCATCGTGCCGGTGCGCGACCAGAACGGCCTAGCCATGCTCGACCGCGACGAGATGATCCGCCCGCAAACCACCGTGGACACGCTCGCACAGCTCAAACCGTCGTTTGCGGAACTGGGCGAGCAATACGGCTTTGACGCGGTGATCCGCCAGCGCTATCCGGAGCTAGAGCGCATCGAACACGTGCATCACGCCGGCAACAGCTCGGGCATCGTCGATGGCGCGGCGGCCGTGCTGATCGGCAGCCGCGAGGCCGGCAAGCGCGCGGGCCTCAAGCCACGTGCGCGCATCCGCAGCTTTGCGAGCATTGGCTCGGAGCCGTCGATCATGTTGACCGGCCCCTCCTACGCAGCAGAGAAGGCGCTCAAGCGCGCCGGCATGTCTGCATCCGACATCGACCTGTACGAGCTCAACGAAGCCTTTGCCTCCGTCGTGCTGCGCTTCATGGAGGTGCTGGCCGTGCCGCATGACCGCATCAACGTCAACGGCGGCGCCATCGCGATGGGCCATCCGCTCGGTGCAACGGGCGCCATGATTCTCGGCACGCTGCTCGACGAGCTGGAACGGCGTGGAGCGAGCACGGGCCTCGCCACGCTGTGCGTGGGTGCCGGCATGGGCACCGCCACCATCATCGAACGCATTTGAGGAGCGTGCTGACATGATCGACATCACCATCGACACCGACGGCATCGCCACGCTGACGTGGAACCAGCCGGGCCGCGCACAGAACGTGCTTAACGGCGAAACCTGCGCAGCCTTCTTTGCCGCCATCGACCGCGTGTGCACGGATGCAAGCGTCAAAGGCATTCTGGTCACCTCCGCCAAAGCGGATTTCATTGCCGGCGGCGACCTCGAATGGCTCCAGGCCAGCGACGACGCAGCCACGTTGTTTGAACGCACGTGCGAGCTGCACCGCATGCTGCGCAAGCTGGAAACCTGCGGCAAACCCGTGGCCGCGGCGCTCCCGGGCTCCACGCTGGGCGGCGGGCTGGAGATTGCGCTCGCTTGCCACTACCGCGTGGCGGCCGACAACGCCCGCGCGCGCTTCGGCCTGCCAGAAGTCACGCTCGGCCTGTTGCCGGGTGGTGGCGGCACGCAGCGTTTGCCGCGCCTGATTGGTGTGCAGAAAGCACTGCCGATGCTGCTTGAAGGCAAGCGCGTCAAAGCGGTGGAGGCGCTCAAGCTCGGCATTGTCGATGCGGTCGTCAACGCGGGGGAAGAGGTTGATGCCGCGCGCGCGTGGCTGCTGGGCGAAGGCCAGACCCGCGCGCAGCAACCGTGGGACATCAAGGGCTACAAGGTGCCCGGGGGCGGCATCTCCAGCCCTGCCGTGCAGCAGCTATTCACTGCGGCCAACGCCATGCTGCGGCAGAAGACCTACGGCAACTATCCGGCGGCGGCCAGCATCCTGTCGTGCGTGTACGAAGGGCTCATCACCGATCTTGATACGGGCCTCAAAACCGAGGCACGCTACTTCGTGCAAGCGGTGCTGTCTCCGGAGGCCCGCGCGATGATCCGTACCCTTTTCTTCAGCCTGAACGCGGCCAACAAACTGGCCGCGCGTCCCGCCGATGTGCCGGTGCGCCGCTACGCCAAGGTGGGCGTGTTGGGCGCGGGCATGATGGGCGCCGGCATCGCCTACGTCACCGCCAAGGCCGGGCTGCCCGTCGTGCTGCTCGACACCACGCAAGAAGCCGCCGAGCGCGGCAAGGACTATTCGCGCAAGCTGGTCGAGAAACAGGTACAGCGCGGCCGTCTGCATGCCGACCAGGCTGAAGCGCTGCTCGCGCGCATTCAGCCCACCACGTCCTACGCCGACCTGGATGGCGCGGGGCTCGTGGTGGAAGCCGTGTTCGAGCAGCGCGAAATCAAGGCCGACGTCACGCGCCAGGCCGAGGCCGTGCTGTCGCCCGATGCCATCTTCGCGTCCAACACGTCCACGCTGCCGATCACGGGGCTGGCGGAGGCAAGCCAGCGGCCGGGCAACTTCATCGGGCTGCATTTCTTCTCGCCAGTCGACAAGATGCCGCTGGTGGAGGTGATCGTCGCCCGGCAGACCACGCGGGCCACGCTGGCGCAGGCGCTCGATTACGTGAAGGCCATCGGCATGACCCCCATCGTCGTCAACGACAGCCGCGGCTTTTATACGAGCCGCGTATTTTCGACCTACGTGCTCGAAGGCCTGGCGATGCTCGCCGAAGGCGTGGCGCCTGCATTGATCGAAAACGCTGGGCTGCTGGCCGGCATGCCCGTCGGGCCGCTCGCGCTCATCGACGAGGTTTCGAGCGAGCTGATCCACAAGGTCAACCAGCAGACGCGCGCCGATCTGGGTGTTGCCTACATCGAGCGCCCGGGCGAAGCCGTGGCCGAGCGCATGGTGGCGCTGGGCCGCATCGGCCGCAAAGCGGGCCAGGGCTTCTACGACTATCCGGAGAGCGGCAAGAAAACGCTGTGGCCCGGGCTGGCGACCGAATACCCAAAAGCCGCCGCGCAGCCCGACGTGCAGACGCTGGTCGATCGCCTCATCACCGTGCAGGCCGTGGAAACCGCACGCTGCCTGGACGAACGCGTGGTGACCGAACCGCGCGATGCCGATGTGGGCGCGCTGCTCGGTTGGGGATTCCCGGCATTCCGGGGCGGGCCGGTGTCGCACATCCATCGGATGGGGGTGGGCGCCTTTGTCGAGCTGTGCGATCGGCTGGCTGCGAAACACGGCCGCCGCTTCGCGCCCCCCGCCCTGCTGCGTGACATGGCAGACAAACATACCGCGTTTTACGAACGCTGACCCTCCGGCGCCGCGCGAGCACCGTCTGCGCGGCGCCTCACCGACAAGCGTTGCGCCCAAACACCACCCCCGGGTAAGCCCGAGTCCTGCCCCCAAAAGCAAACGATTGCGCATCCATTCGCTGGCCCGGTCGTTCGGCTTAAGACACATGTGCTTCACTCCGATATAGAGTGGAAGACACTTGAAATTGCCGACGCCCAGGCACGCTGCGCGCGTGCCCCAGACAACTGGACACGCAAACGCTGGAGTGGGGATGCCCGCAAAACGATCGAACGCTTCTTCTGATGGCACGACCGATACCTCGCCGTGGCAAGCATGGCGGCGAACGCTGCTGTCGCCGCTGAACGTCGGCGCGGTGTTGGTCCTGTTGTTCATCTGGACGTTCACGTTCCATCAACTCACCCAAGAGCGCGACAGGCTGATCAGTGATGCGCAGGCGCGCACGCAGGTTGAAGCACGGGCATTTGGTGAGTACTCACTTGGCAGCGTGCGACGCGTGTCGGAGTTCCTGCTCGATCTGCGCGCGAGCTGGCTGTCCGGTCGCGACGTGTTCGAGCACGTCATCCACGAACGGCAGGAGGCCGTGCGCGACCTGACCTTCCAGGTGGCCGTGATCGACGAGAACGGAATGCTGGTCTACTCCAGCATCGGCCCCACCACGGAACGCCTCGACCTGAGCCAGCGCGAGCACTTTCGCGTGCACAAGGAATCGGGCGGACGCGACGTGCTGTTCATCAGCGACCCGGTGCAGGGCAAGGTCTCGAAAAAGTGGTCGATCCAGTTCACGCGCCCCATCCTCAGGGCTGGGCAGTTTGCCGGTGTGGTCGTGGTGTCGGTCAGCCCGGAACAGTTCGCCAGCTTTGCGAATACGCTTGCGATTGGCAAGGACGGGGCTGCCACGATCATCCGCGAGTCTGGGCAGGTCCTGGCCCGCGTGCCCAACCCGACCGCGGGTATCGAAAAACCGCCGCGCGCCCGGCAGTTCAACAAGCCGGGTGCACTGGGAACAGGTAACTACCGCGTGGTATCGGGCACCGACGGCGTGGAGCGCATCATCGGCTATCACCATGTGCCCGAGATCGGGCTCTACTTCCTGGTGGGCGAGTCGGTGGCCTCGGTGCTCGCGCCTTACGACGGCTATCGGCGCACTGCGCTGGTGGAGGCGGCCGGCTCCACCCTGCTGCTCGCGCTGCTGTATTTCACGCTTCGCTACCAGGGGGCCGAGCGCAAGCGGCACATCGAAGAGATGCGCCTGGCCTCCATGGTCTATGCATCGAGCAGCGAAGCGATGATGGTGACGACGCTTGATGGGCGCGTGATCGACGTGAACCCTGCCTTTACCGTCACCACGGGCTATTCGGCGCAGGAATTCAAGGGTCAGTCCAGCGACGCCATCCGCTCCGAATGCAACGAGCGGGCTGTGATCGAAGCCATGCGCGAGGGCGTTGCAACCAAGGGGTCGTGGAGCGGCGAATACCTGATCCGCCGCAAGGACGGCAGCGAATTCCCCGCGCTGCTCACGATCGACACCTTTGCAGACAGCACGCTGGGCGAGCCACGCCGGGTTGCGCTCATCCACGACATGACGGAGAAGAAGCGCGCCGAAGAGGTGATCTGGCGGCAGGCGAATTTCGATGCGCTTACCGATCTGCCAAACCGGCATATGTTCTACAACCGCCTGCGGCAGGAGATTGCGCGGGCGCGGCAGACGTCTACACAACTGGCGTTGCTGTTCATCGATCTGGACCGTTTCAAGGAAGTAAACGACACGCTCGGCCATGATCAGGGCGACGTTCTGCTCAAGGAGATCGCCCGGCGCATCTCCGCCATCGTGCGCGGCACCGATACGGTCGCGCGGCTGGCGGGCGACGAGTTCACCATCATCCTTCCAGACCTGTCCGATGCCGGGGCGGTCACGCCCATCATTCGCAGCCTGCTCGCGCGCATTGCCACGCCGCTGCAGCTTGGCCAGGAAAGCGTGGAAGTGTCGGCCAGCATCGGGGTGGCGCTGTACCCGCGTGATGCCGACTCCGCAGAATCGTTGCTCGTGCGCGCAGACCAGGCCATGTTCGCGGCCAAGAGCGCGGGACGGAATCAATGGGCCGTCTTTACCCCGGCATTGCAGCGCGCCGAACAGGAACGCCTGCGCGTGACCAGCGACCTGCGCGTGGCGCTCGCGCACGGGCAGCTTGCGGTGCACTACCAGCCCATCGTCGATCTGCTCACGGGCAAGGTCCGCAAGGCAGAGGCGCTGATCCGCTGGACGCACCCCGTGCGAGGCGAGATCGATCCGGGAGATTTCATTCCGGTGGCTGAGGACACCGGGCTGATCGTCGAGATCGGCAAATGGGTGCTGAACAGAGCGCTGGACCAGCTCACGCACTGGCAGGCCACGCTCGACAACACGATGCAGGTGTCGGTCAACAAGTCGCCGTTGGAGTTCCGCGCGCACCAGTCGGGCACCGAATCGTGGCCCAAGGTGGTGGAGCGCCGGGGGCTTCCGCCGCACAGTCTGGTCGTTGAAATAACCGAAGGCTCGTTGATGGACGACAACGCGGAGGTGATCGAGCACCTGCACGAATTCCGGCGCGCGGGTGTGGATATTGCACTCGACGATTTCGGCACGGGGTATTCGTCGCTCTCGTACCTGAAGCGCTTTGATATCGACTACATCAAGATCGACCAGTCGTTCGTGCGCAGCCTCGCGCACGACCCAAAAGACATCGCACTGTGCAGCGCCATCGTAAGCATGGCGCACGCGCTGCGCATCAAGGTCATTGCCGAAGGGATTGAGACCGAGGAGCAGAAGGCGATCCTGGTGGCGGCGGGCTGTGACTACGGCCAGGGCCACCTCTTCTGCCCGCCGGTGCCGCCCGCCGCGTTTGAAGCCTTTGTGGCCAAAAGCCAGCTTGCCGAAACCTAGGTACCACGGCGCAGGCCGCTTCGATCATTCGGCCCGTATGGCTTGCAGCTACTAGACGCCCCGGGCCGCACGTGAACCCGCGCCCACCACGGTGCGGTTCTTGCCTTCGTGCTTGGCCTGATACAGCGCAAGGTCGGCGGCTTCGATCAGCGTGGTGGTCGGCACGTCGTGCACCGGATTCACCAGCGCGCCGCCGATGCTGACCGTTACGTAGTCGCCAGTGGACGAATGCAGGTGCGGCACCTGCAGGGTCTCGATCGCACCGCGGATCTTCTCTGCCAGCAGCTTCAACCCCTCGGCACTGTTGCCGGGGAGCACGACGGCAAACTCCTCTCCGCCAAAACGCGCCGCCAAGTCACCGGGGCGGCCCAGGCACGCTTCCACCGTGCTGCCGATGCGCTTGAGCACCTCGTCCCCGGCCACATGGCCGTAGGTGTCGTTGTAGAGCTTGAAGTTGTCGACATCGATCATCAGGAACGACAGCGTCGTGCCCTCGCGTGCGCCGCGCCGCCATTCCGCGCTCAGGTATTCGTCGAGATAGCGGCGGTTGGCCAAGCCGGTCAGGCCATCGGAGTTGGTCAGGCGGCGCAGTTCCAGATTGGCTTCGAGCAACTGCTGCTGCGACTGGCGCAGCGCGCGGTACGCCTCGTCACGCTGCAGCAGGTTGACGTACGAGCGCGAGTGGTAACGGATACGCGCCAGCAATTCGATGCGGTCCGGCAATTTGACAAGGTAGTCGTTGGCGCCCGCTGCAAACGCAGCGCTCTTGATGACCGGCTCCTCCTTGGTCGACAGCACGATGATCGGCACGTCGCGCAGCACCGGGTTGGCGCGATAGTCGCGCACCAGCGTCAGGCCGTCGGTGCCCGGCATCACCAAGTCTTGGAGGATGACGGTGGGACGCGTCTGGATGGCGGCGATCATCGCCTCGTCAGAGCGCGCGCAGTAGTGGAAATCGATACGATCTTCACTGCTCAGCGCCTGACGAATGGCCTCGGCCACGATGGCCTGATCGTCCACCAGCAGCACCATCACTGGCACATCGGCAGCTGCCGGTGTACGCAACAGCGCGCGTGCGGCCTCCAACGCGGCTTCCGCTGCAGGCATGGGCTTATTCTGGTCAGCACCATCCGGATGATCCGGAATCTCAGGTGGTTGGTTGGTCATGTGATGCTCCCCGTTTCTGGTTATGTGTGTCATGGCGATGGCTCGTGCGTGCTTCAGGCGCGCACGAGCGCGATGAGTTCGTCGGCGATGCGGTCAAGCGGCAGGATGGCGCGCGCCGCATCCAGCGCAGCCGCGGCCTTGGGCATGCCGTACACCGCGCTGGTGGCCGCGTCCTGCGCGATGGTGTGGTAACCCTTGGCGCGCATTGCCTTCAGGCCGATGGCGCCGTCGCGGCCCATGCCCGTAAGCAGTACACCGATGGCGTTGCCCCGCCAGTGCTCGACCACGCTGTGGAAGAACACGTCGACCGACGGCCGATAGGGCGTGCTGGCCGGCTCATGCGTGTAGCCGAAGGTACCGCCGGGCAGCACATGCATGTGGTCATTGGTGGCCGCGAGCAGCACCTCGCCTGCATGCGGGCGGTCGCCTTCCACGGCCACGCGCACTTTCAGGGCAGTCTGGCCGTTCAGCCATTCGGCCATCCCGGCTGCGAAGGCCTGGTCAACGTGCTGAACCACGGCAATGCCCGCGGCAAACTCCGCTGGAAGTTTGCCCAGCACGGCGGCCAGCGCGGTGGGCCCACCGGCAGAGGCGCCGATGGCCACCAGAGGCACCGAGCCATCACGCGCGGGGGTGCCCGCACACGGCCTCGGCACCACGGGTTTATCCAGCAGGCGGCCAATCTGATCGATCTTGGTGAGCAGCGGGTGGTTGGCGCCGGCATCCGGACCACCGCCGAGCGTGGGCGTATCCACGGCGTCCAGCGCACCGGCGCCCATCGCCTCGTACACGCGCCACGCGTTAGCACCCACGCTGCTGGTCACCACCAGGATCGCGCACGGATTGCGCGACGCCATGATCCGTCGGGTGGCTTCCACGCCATCAAAGCGGGGCATGATCAGATCCATCAGCACCACGTCGGGCGGCTGCGCAGCGCAAAATTCGACGGCCTGCGCCCCATCGGTCGCCACCCACAGCACGCGGTGCTCGGGCCGGCGTGCGATCGTGCGGCGCATGGCTTCAACGGCCAGCGGCATATCGTTGACGATGCCGATATTCATGTCCGCGCTTCTCCAATCAGGTCGCGCACTGCGTCGAGCAGCGCTTCATCGTGGAAACTGCCTTTGGCGAGGTAATAATCCGCGCCGGCATCCAGGCCACGGCGGCGGTCTTCCTCGCGGTCCTTGTAGGACACCACCATCACGGGCAGCGCCTTGAGCGCGGCGTCGCGCTTGATGAGCGTGACAAGTTCGATGCCATCCATGCGCGGCATGTCGATGTCGGTAACGACAAGGTCGAAGTCTGCGCCGCGCAAGGCGTTCCAACCGTCCATGCCGTCTACGGCCACGGTGACGGCGTAGCCGCGTTTTTCCAACAGCTTGCGTTCCAGCTCGCGCACCGTGAGCGAATCGTCCACCACCAGCACGTGCTTGCGCTGCTGCACGGTCACGCCCTGCCCGCGCTGCACCTTGTCGAGCTGGCCGCCACGCACGAGCTTGTCGACTGAACGCAGCAGGTCGTCGACATCGACGATCAGCACCGCATCGCCGTTTTCCATCAGCGCACCGGCGGCAATGTCACGCACCTTGCCAAGCCGAGCATCCAGCGGCTGAACCACCAGCATGCGCTCGCCCAGAAAGCGGTCGACAGCAATGCCGTATGTCTCCGCGCCCTCGCCAATCACGACCACCGGCACGCTCTCGCGCGCTTCGCCCGGGGGTTGCGTACCGAGCAACTGGTGCGCCGTCACCAATCCCGTCGGGCGGCCCTCGAAGCGGAAATGTTGCTGGCCTTCGAGCATGTCGATCTCGGCGCGGCCCAGCTCAAGCGTGCGCCGCACGTAGGCCAGTGGAAACGCATACGCCTCACCGCCTACGTCCACCAGCAAGCTGCGGATCACCGACAGCGTGAGCGGCAACTGCAGCATGAAGCGCGTGCCGCGCCCCGGCTCGTTGTGGATGCGAACAGTGCCACGCACCGCCTTGACCATCTCGTGCACGGCATCGAGCCCGACACCACGTCCGGACACATCCGTCACCTGCTCGCGCATCGAGAAACCCGGCAGCAGCAGGAAGTCGAGCAACTCGTGATCCGACAGGCGGCTGGCGGTCTCGGCATCGGACAGCCCGCGCCGTACCACCGCTGCACGCACCGCCTCCAGGTCGATACCGGCGCCATCATCGGCTACGGTAATCAGCAGTTTGCCCGCGCTGTGGCGTGCTTCCAGCGTGATGCCGGCTTCCGCTGGCTTGCCTTGTGCCTCTCGGGTTGCGGGCGTTTCCACGCCATGGTCGACGGCGTTGCGCAGGAGGTGGCCAAGCGGTGCGTCAAGCATGTCGAGAATGTCGCGGTCGACCTGCGTGGCCTCGCCGACGATGGTGAAGCGCACCTGCTTGCCCAGTGAGCGTGCCAGGTCGCGCACCACGCGCGGATAGGCATGCGTAGCATCGCCGAACGGCCGCATGCGGCACTGCAATGCCTCGTCGTACAGCTGCTGAGCAAGGTGTGTGCTGCGACGATCGAAGCGGTCGAGATCGTCGATGTGCTCGCCCAGTGTCTGCTGCATGTGGCTGAGCATCTGGCGCACGTCGTTCAGCGCAGCGTGCATGTCGGCGTCGGCATGCTGGTCGAGCCGCTCGACCAGCGTTTCGTAAAGCGTATCGAGCGCCAGCGCTGCCGCACGGTGCGTGCGTTTGACGCGCAACATCGATTCGCCAAACGGCTTGAGCCAGCGAGACTCCACCAGCGATTCACCCGACAGGCTCAGCAGACGATCGAGGTTGTCGGCGCGCACGCGCAGCATGCGATGCGAATCGCTCGTGCTGCCGATGGGCGCACGTTGCGGTGCGGGTGCAGCGGGTTCGGGTGGCGGCACCGGAGGCGTAGAGAGCGCCGCCACCTCGGCATTGAGCAGCGCCATCGCGGCCTGCAGCGTGGCGTCTTCGGTGGCGGGCTCCGGTTCGGCAAACGTTGTAGCTGCGCGTGCGGCGGCGGCGCTCTCCGGCGCGGAAAACGCAGCCAGCACGGCATCGACCTCCGCTCGCGGCACCTGCCCGCCCGTAGCAGGCAGGCCGACACGCAGCAGAAGATCGGTGCCACGCAGCAGCACGTCGATATGCGCACCGGTTAGTACCAGCGTGCCGTGCTGCGCTGCCACGAACCATTCTTCCATGCGGTGCGCAACGTCTACACCGTCCTGCAGGCCGACGATGCGCGCCGCGCCCTTGAGCGAATGTGCCGCACGCATGCAGGCTTCGAGCGCGGCGGCATCGGCGGGCGTACGCTCCAGCGTCAGCAGTCCGGTGGACAGCACACGCGTCTGCGTCTGCGCTTCCTCATGGAACAGCGCCAGCAAGGATTGGCGGCCCAGATCGTCATCCATGCTCATCGCAGGCTCCGGGCAATCGAGTCGAACACGCGGTCGGTATCAAGCAGGCCAATGGTGGCATCGCGCCACGCCAGCACGCCGCGTGCGTGGGCCGTGGTCGCGTGCGTGAGCGTGGACGGCACCGGCAGCAGCGCGGTGGCCGGAAAGCGCAGCACGCCTTCCACTTCATCCACCGGGAAGACGGCCGGTTCATCGCGGTGTGCAGCCACCAAGAGCCGCGCATAACCATTGCGCCCGGCGTGCTTGCTGCCCGCTTGATCCAGCCCCAGCAACTCGCCAAGCGACACCGCCACCGTCAGCGCCCCGCGAATGTTGACCAGCCCCAGCACCACCCGGTTACGCCGATGCGGCAATGTGTGGATGGCGCGCGGCGTATCGATCTGCCGCAGCGCGGTGGCCGGCAGCGCGAGCCATTCGTCGGCGATACGGAATACGAGCACGGCCAGCTCCGCGCCCGCCTGCTCCAGCGTACGCAGCGGCGCGGCCGTGCGATGGGCCAGCGCCGCGGCTTCCAGATCTGCATCGCTCAGCGCACGATCCAGCAGCGCAGCGGCTCCCTCTTCAAAGATGGGGCAGTTCAGGCAGCGCGCGTACTCAGGCAGGCGCGGGCAAGATTGATCGCCACGCGTGCCGATGCGGTTCCAGCAGTCATCAACGAGCGTGGTAACGCCCGCGTGGTCATGGACGGCGTGCGCCATGCGTTCCTCGTGAGTGCTCCGGGGTTCCGGAGAGTGCAGATGGGGTCTTGTCCTGGCGCGCCAGGGCGCGCTCCGCACGCAGCATGAGCTGGCGTGCGCCCACGGTATCCCCGGCAACGTCGAGCAGCGCGGCCAGGTGGGTCAGCGCTTCGTAATGCGCGGGTTCCAAGTACAGCGCCTTGCGGTAGAAATTCCCTGCATCTGCCTGGCGCCCGCGCGCATCGGCAATCAGGCCGAGCAGGTAGAACGTATCGGCTTCGGGGGCGCGCAGGTTGGCGATCTCCAGCGCCACACGTTCGGCTTCGTCAAGATTGCCGGCGTCGGCCAGCCGCCGTGCGTCGGCCACGGTGGCCGGCTCGCGCAGCACGGTGTCGATCTCGGGAATGGTCGGACGCGACGGCCGCTCGGCAAGGCTGGGCCCAGGATTGTGCCTGGAGGGCGCAGGCGCGCGCACCGCTACAGGGCGCACAGGCACCGACGGCAACGCCACGCCGGGCAACCCCACCACCGGAGCCGCATGCTCGGGCGGCAGTGGCAAGCGAAATGGCAACGGCGCCCGAACACCTGTTTCACTGGCCGCCGTGCGTTGAAACGCAAACGCCAGCGGAATGCGCGCAGAGCTCATCGCATGACGCATCATCAGGCCCGTTTCAGCAGGGCCGACGAAGATCATGCCGTCTTCCGCCAGCTGTGAATCGAGCCGGCGAATCGCCTGATCCTGCGCATCGCGGTGGAAGTAGATCAGCACGTTGCGGCAGAAGATGAAGTCGTAGCGTGTGTCATCGGCCGGTGCGTCCGACAGGTTGGCCTGAGCAAAGCGCACCAGCCCGCGCACGGTGTCGCTCAACTGCCAGCCGCCGTCGACCTCGGTGAAATGCCGGTCGCGGAAGGTCAGCGGGTGGCCTCGGAAAGCATTGCGCCCGTACACCGCACGCCTTGCCTGTTCAATGGCGCGCGCGCTGATGTCGATCGCGTCAATGGTAAAGCGCGCGGGGTCGATGCCTGCATCGAGCAGCGCCATCGCTGCAGAGTACGGCTCTTCACCGGTCGAGCACGGCGCACTCAGGATGCGCAGTAGGCGCATCGGCACGCGCGCAAGTTTTTCGCCCACCACGCGCGCCAGCGTGACGAAGGCCTCGCGGTCTCGGAAAAACCACGTCTCGGGCACGACCAGCGCTTCGATCAGGGCCTGCCGTTCTTCCGGGGCGGTGTTCAGGCGCAGCCAGTACGCGTCCAGCGCCGCTGCGTCCACGGTGTTCGGCATGCCGCGCTCGGCCAGCATTGCGCGCGTGCGGTCCAGCACGGCGCGCTCCAGCGTGTTCGCACCAAGCGACGGCGCGTCAATGCCCGTCTCGTGCGAGAGCCAGGCTTCAAAGCGGGGATCAACGGCCACCATGACGATCAGCCAACGGTGGCCGGAAACAGCAACGCACGCACGCGCGCGTCGAGCACCGCCTCGGTATCGACCCGCTGCACGAGGCCGTCGTCCAGGCTTGCCACGGAACCGAGCCAGCGCGCATTGGGCGTGGCGACACCGCTGTCGGCAAAGTGCGCATCATCGATACGTCGCGTGTGCGTTGCGTGCTCGAGCATCAGGCCCAGCAGCGGTGCTTCGTCGCCACGGGTGCCGGATTCATAGCGCACCAGCACCAGCCGCGTCGAGCGCAACGGCCGCGCGGGGCGGCCCAAGGCAAGCTGCGGCACGTCGATCACCGGCACGGGCGCGCCATGCCGTTCAATCACGCCCGCCACCCACGCTGGCGCACCGGGAATCGACTTGGTGGCGGCCAAGGGCAGCACTTCAGCAATCTGCGCCACGTTGAGCGCATAGCGGTCGCCATCGAGCTGGAACAGGAGATAAAGCATGGCGATTCTCGCTACGGCAAAGACACCTCAATGCGGATGCGCGGCGGGTCAGGCTTCGATCTTGAAGCGCGACACGCCGGTACGAAGCTGGTTGGCCACTAGCGTCAGGTCATCAATCGCCTGCGACGACTGGCGCAGCGATTCCGCCGTCTGCTGCGCGGCTTCGGACAACTGCGACAGCGCCTGCGTAATCTGCTCGGCGCCGGTGGCCTGCGTCTGCATGCCCTCGTTCACCATCTGGAAGCGCGGCGCCAGCGTCTGCACTTCGGTAATGATCTGGGAGAGCTGCGTGCCGACCTGCTGCACGTCACGCATACCGCGTCGCACCTCTTCCGAGAACTTGTCCATGCCCATCACGCCTGCGGAAACGGCCGACTGGATTTCCTTGACCGTCTGCTCAATGTCGTAGGTGGCGACTGCGGTCTGGTCGGCCAGCCGGCGGATTTCCGTGGCCACCACCGCAAACCCGCGGCCGTATTCGCCAGCTTTCTCCGCCTCAATAGCCGCGTTAAGCGACAGCAGGTTCGTCTGGTCAGCCACCTTGGTGATGGTCGACACCACCTGGTTGATGTTGGTCGCCTTTTCATTGAGGATCGCCAGTTTGGCGTTCACCGAACCCGCAGCTTCCATCACGCCGCGCATGGTGTCTTCCATGCGCGTGAGGCCGCTCTGGCTGGCACCGGCCAGCGTGGCGGATTGCTCGGCCACGCTCGACACCTCGTTCATCGTGCGCAGCAGGTCGCGGGATGTGGCAAAGATCTCACGCGAGGTGGCGCCGATCTCGGTGGTCGTCGCGGCGGTCTCGGCGGCGGTGGCCTGCTGCTCCTTGGAGGTGGCGGCAATCTCGGCCACGGACGTCGTCACCTGCAGGGAAGACTTCTGCGCCTGCGACACCAAGCTCGCCAGCTCTTCGGCCATGCGGTTGAAGCCTTCTTCCAGCGTGCCGAACTCATCGTTGCGGCGCAGATCGAGCCGGCCAGACAGGTTACCGGTGCGCATGTCATCGTGCGCATCCACCACACGGGCCATCGGCACCGTAATCGCCTTGAACAGCGCATAGCCCAACACCAGCGCGGCGAGCAACACCACGCCAAGCGCCACGGCCAGTGTCACCTCGGTGCTCTGTACGGAACCGCGAATCTGCTGCGCCGATTGGTCGGCTGCCGCGCGGTTGTCGGTCACGAGCTGTTCGGCAACCTTCACGGCCTCTTCCCAGGCAGGAATGGCACGTTGCGCCACAACCTGTGCAGCCGGCCGGGATTTGGCCGCCTGTTGCACAGCGTCGTTGAACATGACCAGGTATTTGTCGATGGCGGCGCGATACACACGGAACCGCTGGCGGTCATCCTCGCGGAAGATGGTGGCATCGTAGGCGGTCGAGTATTGATCCAGCTCCCGCACGCTTTTGGCCGCGCGGTCCAGATCGCGCCGCACGGCATCTGGATCGGTATCGACAAACAATGCACGTTCGAGCATCGCCTGGCTACTGCGCGTCGCCGCGCGCAGCGATGTCGACAAATACAAACCCGGTACCGAATCGCGCTCCAGGCTCATGGCCTCTTCGTCAATCGCGCGGAGCCGCGTGTACGACACCGCCGCCATGATGACCATCAAAATGAACAGCACACCGAAGCTCAAGACGATGCGGTTGCCAAGTGAGAAGCGGCCGCCGCCAAGCATGCCTGACAGGGTTGCGTTGTTGATGCGGGGCGTCGCAGAGACCATGTTTGAAACCTAGAAGAAACCGACAAGAAAGCCGTGGCGAAAAGACGTGAAAGCGGCCAGGAGCGCGCCACACAGGACTGTTTGGAATGGTAAAGGAACGTATCGGTCACCGGAACCGAAACCTGTGTGATTCCGCGTCAATACAAGGGTAAGCCCCTGCCAGGTCAAGATTGACGCGCCGCCCATTGAGCACAGGCGCGCACATAGGCGGCGTCTGCGCGATCGTCTCAACCGCCCCGCAGGGCATGCGCAAACGCTTGCACCACGTCGGCAGAGGCATCGGTGATGGCCCAGTAGCCCATGCCGGCAGTGCGCCAGACCATCAACTGGTAGCCGCGCTCGGTGCGCAGCGTGGGCTCGGTGTCGCTGCCGGCCTCGGGGCGTACATACAAGTCGACGGGATGCTTCGCGGAGCGGTAGACCAGCACCGCCACCGGACGCCCGTCGATGTAGTCCAGCCGCCCGCCGATGAGCGGGAACCCGCGGGCGGCAAGGTCGGTAACGGGCGGCGCATAGTCGATACGGCCGTTGAACCACGGCTTGACCGTGTGGCGATCGGACGACAGTACGTCGGTCTCCCGCGCGCCCAGCAGCGCCCGCACATGGCTGGCGGTGATGTCGTGCGCGGTAAGCGCAGCGGTATCGGGCCGGCCAACCAGCACGCCCACACCGAGTGCTATCGCCGCGAGCGCGCCTGCGCCCAATCCCAAGCCGAGCCCCCGAGATGGCGTGACCAACCAATTGGCCAAGTGCCGCCATGGTGATTCCGTCCGGCGCGGCGCGCGCGGGCTGGGCGATTCGGGGCGCACGCCAGCCTCCGCCTGCGCGGCCTGCACCGCTTGCAATACACGCTGGTTCAAACCCGCCGGCGCCTTCATGTATAGCGCCGGCGCACGCAAGCCCTGCCGCAGCGCACGCACCACACCATCGTGGCGCGCCGCAATGTCGGTACAAGCGGCACACGTGGCTAGATGCGCTTCCATGCGCAGGCTGTCGGCCGCTCCGAGTTCGCCATCGGCGCGGGCAGCCAACAGCGCGCGGATGTCGTCACAGTTCATGGCGGAACTCCTTGGTGCTGTTTCCCAGACCGCCCGATGCTCGGATGGGCGTCACATTGGCGCGCGGTTGCGCGTTGTCTTCCGTGAGCAGGCGTGCGAGTTGCTGCCGAGCACGCGCCAGCCGCGACATGACCGTACCGATGGGCGCGTCCACCACGGCGGCAATGTCGCGGTACGGCAGGTCTTCCAGCTCGCGCAGCACGAGTACCTCGCGATACGGCACCGGCAACTGCGCCAGCGCTGCATGCACGCGGCGCACATCGTCGATGCGGGCGAGCAGCGCGGCGGGGTCGACGCCATAGCTGGCGCTGTCGTCGCTCGCCTGGCCAGCAGCCGCGTCGTCATCCCACGGCTGGGCCGGTGCCTGCTTGCGGCGCGCGCATTCCGAAAACCACGTGTTGCGCACGATGGCCAGCAGCCACGGGCGGCCGTCGCCGCCGCGAAACCCGCCAAACAGCCGGAATGCGCGCAGGCAGGCTTCCTGGACGATGTCGTCGGCGTCTTGCGCGTCACCCGAGAGCCAGCGCGCCAGGTTGTAGGCGGCGTCGACATGCGGCAGCACCGCCTGCGCAAAGCGCTGGGCGTCGGTGGGCAGATCGAGCGTGGGGTCTGGCAGGTCGGGCATGGCGGCCTGGAGGCGGTTGACCTCCGTATACCGGGGTGCGATCCAGTTTATTCCCGCGCCGAAGAAATTTTGTGAAAACGCCAATCTTGTGGAATACGCGGGCACCCCAGCCGGTATGACAGGCAGGACCGGCGCTTCCTTCATTGCCATCGCGCTGGGCCGCTACCCAACTCAGTCATCTATTGCAGGGGACACCCATGAGCAAGCAACCCGGACGACGCCAGTTCCTGCAACTGGCCGCGGTCGGCGGTCTGGTGTACGCATCCGGCCTGCCCGGCTGGCAGGCGATGGCGGCCACCACGCGCGCCGCCGGCACCAAGCAGGACGATTTCTACTTCGTGCAGTTATCCGACATCCACTGGGGCTTCAAGGGCGCGCCCAATCCGGATTCGCAAGGCACCCTGCCCAAGGCGATCGCGGCGGTAAACGCGTTGTCGCCCGCGCCGGACTTTGTCATCTTCACGGGCGACCTGAGCCACATCAGCGACGACCCAGCCGAGCGTCGCAAGCGCCTGGCCGAGTTTCGCGACATTGCCGCCAAGATCAAGGTGCCGGTGGTGCATTACATGCCCGGCGAGCACGATGCCTCGCTCGACAACGGCGAGGCTTATATCGAATTCTTCGGCCGCACGCATTATTCGTTCGATCACAAGGGCGTGCATTTCATCGCCATCGACAACGTGTCCGACCCATCGGCACGCGTGGGCGAAGCACAGCTCGCGTGGCTGGCGGCGGATGTGCGTTCCGTGCCCGAGCACACGCCCATCGTCGTGTTCACGCATCGGCCGCTGTTCGATCTCTACCCGCAATGGGACTGGGCCACGCGCGACGGCCAGCAGGTCATCGACCTGTTGATGCCGCACCCGAACGTGACGGTGTTCTACGGCCACATCCACCAGGAACACCATCACATGACGGGGCACATTGCGCACCACTCGGCACGCTCGCTGATGTTTCCGCTACCCGCGCCACCCCCGCCGGGCTCGCAGGCAAAACGCAACCCGATCCCGTGGGATGCCGCCGCGCCGTATCGCGGCCTGGGCTGGCGCAGCATCACCGAGCACGGCCAGCAGGACACCGCCACCTGGGCGCTGGCCGAACAGCCGATCCAGCCGAGCAGCGAAGCCACCATCACCAAGACGCCGGAGACCACCTGACATGCGCCCCTTCATTGCACACAACCCCAAGCGCCGGCTGGCGCTGCGTCAGTTCACCGTGCTCGCGGCAGGTGCGGCACTCGCCTGTGTTGCGCATGGCGAGGGGCCGACGGTCATTCGCGTGCACGCGCGCAAGTTCACCTTCACACCTGACAAGATCACGCTCAAGCGCGGCGTGCCCGTGGTGTTCGAGCTGACCGGGCAGGACATCCTGATGGGTTTTTCGATTCCGGATTTCAACGTGCGCGCCGACGTCGTGCCAGGGCAGACCGTGCGGCTGGCGCTCACGCCGGACAAGACCGGCACGTTTGACTTCCTGTGCGACATCTTCTGCGGCTCGGGCCACGAGACGATGAATGGAACATTGACCGTCACCTGAAGCGCAAAGAGCAAAGAAGAAAGCGAAGTAAAACGCCCCGACCTGTTCGGGGCGTTTTCATTGACAGGATGCACGCATGACGCGCTTGCAGCGGCATACAGATTCTTTACGACGCGCGGGAATAAACCGTCGGCCTACGGTGTTTACTCCACTAGCACGCCATCGACCCGCACTCTGGAGGACCTACATGTCGTCACGTTCGAAGCGTCGTCTACGCACGTTGCTGTTTGCTGTGTTCACACTCATGTCAGGCATCGGGACGCACGCTGCAGTTGCGCAGGAGGCGCCGCCACAGGCCAATCGCGAGCAGGCCTTCCTCGCCGAAAACGATGTCGCCATGACAAAGATGATGGACGGCATGGCCCCGAAGCCCAGCGGCAACATCGACCAGGATTTCGTCGCGATGATGACGCCACATCACCAGGGCGCCATCGACATGGCCGTGGCCTACCTGCGCTACGGCCAGAACGAACAACTGCGCCGCATCGCGCAGGAAATCGTCGTCGCGCAACAGCAAGAGATTGCAGCGATGCGCTTGGCGCTTGGCCAGCCGCCGCCCCCGTCGGCACCGGTCCCCACGCAGCTCCGCCCGGCCTCCGCAACGACTGCGCCCGCATCCCATGCGGCGCATCACGCCCACACCGCCACCCCTCAACAGGAAGACCGATGAAGAACCGACTGTTTGTTGCCACGGCGCTTGCCGCAGCGGCCATCACGTGCGCCGCGAGCGCCAGCGCCGGGCAGGCACCCGCATCCCTTGCCTCGCCTGACATTCCCATCAGCCACAGGGATCGCGTCTACGCGGCCGAGCAATTCTCGAACACGGTGTCCGTCACGGACCCCGCCAGCAACACGCTCCTGGGTGTGATCAAGCTGGGCGATCCTGCGCCCGGCAACTTCAGCCCGCTCTATCGCGGACAGGTGCTGGTGCACGGCATGGGCTTCTCGCCAGATCACCGGACCTTGGCGGTGGTCTCCATCGGCTCCAACTCGGTCACGTTCATCGATACGCAGACCAACGCCGTCAAACACACCACGTATGTTGGCCGCTCGCCTCACGAAGCGTTCTACACGCCGGATGGCAGCGAGGTCTGGGTGACCGTGCGCGGCGAAAACTACATCGCCGTGCTCGATGCCAATACCTATGCAGAGAAGGCGCGCGTTACCGTACCGGCGGGCCCTGGCATGCAGATCTTCTCGCCGGACGGCAAGTACGGCTACGTGTGCTCGTCGTTCAATCCGGAAACGGTCGTGATCTCGACGGCTGATCACAAGATCGTGGGACACATCAAACAGGAATCGCCGTTCTGTCCCAACATTGCTGCCACGCCGGATGGCAAGCAGGTGTGGTTCACATTGAAGGACATCGGCAAGGTGCAGGTATTCAACGCCCGCCCGCCGTTCAATGCGATCACGTCGTTCGAGACCGGGCCCATCACCAACCACGTCAACTTCGCGCATAACGCCAAGGGCACGTTTGCCTATGTGACGATCGGCGGCACGAATCAGATCAAGGTATTCCGGACCGACAATTTCGAACAGGTCGCGACGATTCCCGTCGGCAAGCTTCCGCACGGTCTATGGCCGTCCGGTGACGGCACCCGCATCTATGTCGGCCTGGAGAATGACGACGCACTGGCCGTCATCGACACACTGACGAACAAGGTCGTATCGACTGTTCCGATTGGGCAGGCACCGCAGGCGCTGACGTACGTGCCGAACGCTGTGCCGGAAGGCAACGGCACGGAGAACCTGCAACCGCTTGGCACAGCGGGGCAGGTCAGCCCTCTCGCACTCGTACCGGCCGCCGCAGACAAGTCCGACGCATCGGCCGCCCCCACCAGCGTGGCGCTGTTCGATCAGGGGCTCGTCCAGGTGTTCCAGGCATCGGTGACCGGATTGCAGCCGAAGCAGCCCTATGCGATTGCCTTGTCACAGAATGCGGATGGCAGCGGCCCGCTTGAGACCCTGGCGAGCTTCATGACCAACCCGGCCGGTGGCGCCATCGTCAACTCGATCGGGCAGATTCGGCAGGTGGTCACGCCTGGCAACGCGGACGCTGGCAACACGCGCCGGTATCTTGTGATTGCACCGGTGGTGTCCGGCAAGCTTGGGACTGCGGTGCAGATTCAGGCGCGCTAGGCAATGTGCGCCCCTGCGGCGTTCGTGCCGGGGCAGACCGTGCGGCTGGCGCTCACGCCGGACAAGACCGGCACGTTTGATTTCCTGTGCGACATCTTCTGCGGCTCGGGCCACGAGACGATGAATGGAACATTGACCGTCACCTGAAGCGCAGCGGCCAGCGCCCGACGCCCAACGCAAAACGCCCCGAACAAGTCGGGGCGTTTTCATCTGCGAGCGCTGCCTTAAGCCAGCGCGTCCGGCTCAGCCAGCGTCAGCAGCAGTTCGTCGAGTCGCTCCATGGTGGAGGTCATGCCGTCTTTCATCCCCATGTCGATAACCTTCTGCACGTCTTCCGGCGAGTTGTACAGCACCACAGTCGTGACGAGGGTGCGTTCGTTCGCATCGGCAAAGGTGACATCCCAGCGGGCGCGAGGCATATGCGGATTCACGGCGCCGGTTTCATCAGAAAAACCATCAATGGCCGCATAGCTGTCGATCGGGTTGATCTTCTGATAGTCCAGACGGCTCCAGAATGACTCTCCATCGGGCGTGATCATGGCGTAGTGCCAGTAGCCGCCTTCCTTGAATTCCATATGCTTGGTCTTGGTGGCGAGCGGCTTGGGCGCAAACCACTGATCGAGCAATTCGCGCTTTGTATGGCAATCCCACACTAGCTGGCGCTTCGCCGCGAACTCTCGCCTCACGGTGAGGCTGCTCTTTTGCATGTCGACGAGGAAATCAAACCGAAGATCAGCCTTCATTGTTTTCTCCTTGGAGTTTCTCTAAGAGGTTGTCCAGATTGCTGTACCTGCTCGCCCAGATCGCGTGCTGCTTCTCAAACCAGCGCTCGGCTGCGGCCAGCTTCTTGCGCTCAAGCGTGCACGTCCGGATTCGGCCGCTCTTCTGCGAGCTGACCAGCCCGACGCCTTCCAGCACCCGCATGTGCTTCATGAATGACGGCAGCGCCATGTCGAATGGCTCTGCCAGTTCACTCACCGTCGCGGGCCCTTCGCCGAGCCGCTGAATAACTGCCCTGCGCGTTGGGTCCGAAAGCGCGTGAAATACCGCGTCTAGCGCAATTCCATTGTTATCCATTTGGCTAACTATATACGTGAGAATGCGTTGATGCAACCGGGTTCGACAGCATGTTGTAACGCAGGTGCGCGGCCGGTCAGCATGCACACACACCCATGCTAGGATGACCTTCCCCCCGGCAGCAGCCACACCGCACATGACGACCATCTACGCGACACTCGGCGTGCAGCCGGACGCGACCCTGGACGAAATCAAGCGCGCTTACCGCCGCGCCACGATGAAGTGGCATCCCGACCGCAACCTCGGCCGCGAAGCCGAGGCCTATGCGGCGTTCCAGGAAATTCGCGAAGCCTACGCCATCCTCTCCGACGCTGAACAGCGCCGCGTGTACGACGAGGTCTTCGCGCAGGAAATGCAGCGCTGGCAAGCGGAGCGTGATGCGCAGGAAGCACAGGAGCGGGAAGCGCAACGCGAGCGCGAGCGCCTTGCGCAGGAGCATTACGAAAAGATGGTCGCCACGGCCATGCGCTTTGCCGACGAGGGCCACAATCGCGACGTCCTGTTCGGCGTGCTGCTTGGCCGGGACTGCGATGCAGAACTTGCCGCGCGCATTGCCGACAGCGTGTGGGCCTTGCAGGAAGCACGGCGCGACAACGTGGCCACCACAGACACGCCCGACAGTGAATCGACGATCCCGTCCGATGAAGCGACTTCGCCCCAGCGGCACTCAAGCGCGTTCGAGACGTTCTGGCAAGGGTTGTTTGGCCTGCGGCAATAGCTGCCGAGCTTTCACGAGCGTAGAGCGTCGGGACACATCCGACCAGGCATACGCCGATTCTGATTTATAGTTTCGCCCCTGCTCAGACGAAGCAGCCATCGGTACACTCTGCGCCATCGTTTTCCGTGCCATAGAGAAAGCGATCGAGGCTTGGAACCCTCGGACATAACGGGCAAGCGCCGGGCATAGGTGCTTGTCCTCAACCGCTATGGCTTGGCTTCGTCTCCCTCATTGGGCGAGCCAGGCTTGTACGGCTTCGGCCGTGCCGATCGTTATGTCTCGGTGTTCCAAACCTGCCTGTGCTCGCCCACCCCTCCCAAGGGTTGGGCGCGGTTCCGCTCATCACATGAAGAGGAATGCCGTGACCCGCTCGATCTCCCACGCCACCAACTCACCTGCTGGCGACGCGCTTAGCGAATATCAGAAAGGCGTGCTGTCTGCGCGTAGATTCCTGCGCGCGATGTTCAGCCGCAACGCCGCGGGCAACACGTGCGATACAGGCGCGACGCCTGCGCCAGAACATCCGGATCAACAACGCTGACTTCATGGGCGACCCAGGCGCATGAGGTCTACTCGCGCCGATGTTGCAGCATCGGTGCGGGGCTTGCCTGGGCTCGCCCACCCATCACCCTGAAGCTTGGTGCGCCGCTCGGCCCGCGCTACCTCGCGCCCAGCAAACGACACTCCGCCGACAACGCCAACAGGTTCGGATCGCGCTCGCGATTGCGCTGCATCACCAGCACGATGTGCTGGCTGATCGCATAACGCGCGGCCAGCGGAATCAGCTGCACCTTGGGGCTGAAATCAGCCACGCGACGGGGCAGCAACGCGTAGCCGATGCCGCCGCTAACGAGGTTCATGAGCGAGAAGATATCGCCCACGCGCAGGGCAATCTGCGGCGCAAAGCCGGCCTTGTCGAAGGCGGCCATGAAATCGTGATACGTCGCAAAATCGTCGCCGAGCGCGACGAACTTTTCGCTGCGCACGGTTTGCAAGTCAATCTCCGCTGACGACGCATACGGCGAGCCGAGCGGCGCGGCAAACAGGATCTCGTCGGCAAACATCGGCACGGTCAGCAGATCGGGATTGCGCAGCGGCTCGCCCAGTGCGATGACGATGGCGTCGAGCTGGCCGTCTTCCAGCTTGGCGAGCAGGCTGCGGTTTGAGCCCAGCGTGAGTTCGATGTCGAGCGCGGAGCGGCGCGTCTTCAGGCCCGCAAAGATGCGCGGCAACGTGCCCACCGTCATCGAATACAGCCCGCCGATCTTCAGCGTGGTCGAAGAGAACCCCGCCGCTTCGCGCGTGCGGCGCACACCGGCTTCGCACTCGGCCAGGATGCGCTCCACGTGTTCTGCAAACACATAGGCGGTCGACAGCGGAATCAGCTTGCGGCCATCGCGCTTGAACAGCGGGCAGCGCAAACCTTCCTCCAGCGAATGCAGCGCGCGGTGCACGCTCACCGTGCTTTGCCCGAGCGCTTCCGACACACGCGCCATGTTGCCCAGCGTCATGAACGACTGGAACACCTCCAGCTTCTTCAGGGTGATGTCTTCATCGATTGCCATGGCTGGGTCTTGTCCGGGCGCGTTCTGTCGGCGCGCTGCTATCAGAATCGGCCATTGTTTCATTAACTTCAAGTTAATGAAACTGCGTCTAGGTTGATTGAAGCGCACGGGGTTCCCGCCTACGGTACAGGGCATCAAATCAATCAAGGCTGGAGACGCCACCCAATGCAACCGATGCCCACCCAATCGGCAAACGGGGCCAACGCACCCATCCCGCCCCAATGGCGCCGCCGGCGCGATGAGAAAGAACGCCGCCTGACTGCAGCCCGGCGTATTGCCAACGGCAAGGTCATTCCCACCAGCGATATCGTCGCCGCACTCGAAGCGCTGCTCGCCCCGGGCGATCGTGTCGTGCTGGAAGGCAACAACCAGAAGCAGGCAGATTTCCTCTCGCGCTCGCTGGCCAAGGTCAACCCCGAGCGCCTGCACGATCTGCACATGATCATGCCGAGCGTGAGCCGGGCCGAACACCTCGACATTTTCGAAGCCGGCATCGCTCACAAGCTGGACTTCTCGTTTGCGGGGCCGCAGAGCCTGCGCATCAGCCAGTTGTTGGCCGACGGGCTGCTGGAAGTTGGCGCCATCCACACCTACATCGAGCTGTATGCGCGGCTGGTGGTGGACCTGATTCCCAACGTGTCGCTGGTGGCCGGCTTCAAGGCCGACCGCGACGGCAACATCTACACCGGCCCGAGCACCGAAGACACGCCCGCGCTGGTTGAGCCCACCGCGTTTTCCGACGGCATCGTCATCGTGCAGGTCAACGAGATCGTCGATGATCCGGCCGGCTTGCCGCGCGTCGACATTCCCGGCTCGTGGGTCGACTTCATCGTGCAGGCCGACAAGCCGTTCTACATCGAGCCGCTGTTCACACGCGACCCGCGCCTCATCAAACCCGTGCACGTGCTGATGGCGATGATGGCGATTCGCGGCATCTACCAGCGGCACAACGTGCAGTCGCTCAACCACGGCATTGGCTTCAACACCGCCGCCATCGAGCTGATCCTGCCGACGTATGGCGAGCGCCTGGGCCTCAAGGGCAAGATCTGCCGCAACTGGACGCTGAACCCGCACCCGACGCTCATTCCCGCCATTGAATCGGGCTGGGTGGAAAGCGTGCACTGCTTCGGCACGGAACTCGGCATGGAACGCTACGTGGCCGCGCGCCCCGATGTGTTCTTCACCGGCCGCGACGGCTCGCTGCGCTCGAATCGCATGCTGTGCCAGCTCGCCGGCCAGTATGCGGTCGACCTGTTCATTGGCGCGACGCTGCAGGTAGATGGCGACGGGCATTCGTCCACCGTCACGCGCGGGCGCCTGGCCGGCTTTGGCGGCGCGCCCAACATGGGCCACGACCCGCGCGGCCGCCGCCACGCCACGCCTGCGTGGCTCGACATGACCGAACCGGTGACGATGCTCGAGCGCGGCAAGAAGCTCGTCGTGCAGATGGTCGAGACGTTCCAGGAAGGCGGCAAGCCGACCTTTGTCGACACGCTCGACGCGGTGGCCGTGGCCAAGCAAAGCGGCATGCCGCTCGCGCCCATCATGATCTACGGCGACGACGTCACGCATCTGCTCACCGAAGACGGCATTGCATATCTCTACAAGGCGCGCTCGCTGGAAGAGCGGCGCGCCATGATTGCCGCCGTGGCGGGCGTGACGTCGATCGGCCTGCGCCACGACACGTCCAAGACCGAGCAGATGCGCCGCGACGGCCTGATCGCCCTTCCCGAAGACCTCGACGTGCGCCGCAGCGATGCCAGCCGCGAGCTGCTTGCCGCCAAGAGCATCGCCGACCTGGTCGAATGGTCCGGCGGCCTGTACGAACCGCCCGCACGCTTCCGGAGCTGGTAATGGAGAAGACATTGCAACGGCCTCTGCCAGCCAGCCCGAAAGCGCGTGCAAAGCGGTTGGCCGCGCTGGTCGAGTCCGCCCTCATCGACGAGGTAACGCTGTCGCCCAAACCCGGTCTTGTGGATGTGCGTGGCAACGGCGCGCATCACGATCTCGACTGGACGCTAATGGTGCACTCCGCCCAAACCCTGCGCCCGGCGTTTGAAGCCATGGCGTTGGCCGGCGCACAGATCGAAACGCAAGCCGGCGCACAACTCGCGCTGCGCGAGCGCATCGGCCGCCTGGGGCGCGAAGGCGAAGCGGCCATGCTCGATGCCACGGGCGGCATCAACACGCACCGTGGCGCCATCTGGGCGCTAGGCTTGCTGGTGACGGCTGCGAGCCAAGCGCCGCATGCATTGGGCGCGGCCGCTGTTGCAAGCCGCGCGGCACGCCTGGCCAACATTCCGGATCGCTTTGCGCCTGTCTCCACGGGCCACAAGGGCGAGCGCGCCTGCAATGACTATGGCGTCGGCGGTGCGAAGGGGCAGGCCAGCGCCGGCTTCCCGCATGTGATCAAGGTGGCGCTGCCGGCGTTGCGCCAAGCGCGTGCAGCAGGCATTCGCGAAGACCACGCACGCGTGGATGCATTGCTTGCCGTCATGGCTGCACTGGACGACACCTGCGTGCTCGCACGCGGCGGCGCGGATGCGCTACGCGTCGTGCAAACGGGCGCGGCCACCGTGCGCGCAGAAGGCGGCTTGGCAACAGCGCAAGGCCGCCGCGCTTTCCGCACGCTTGAACAAGACATGCTGGCGCTGCACGTGTCACCCGGCGGCGCGGCCGACTTGCTGGCTGCCGCACTCTTCCTCGACCGCCTGCCCGCAAGCGCGCACGCCGCGTCCGACATCGAATCCGCTCATCAGGAAACCGAACATGGAGCATCTTGATTTTCAGTTCACCGGCGGCGCACCCGCTGGGCGCCGCGCGTATGCCGGCGTAGTCGGCTCGGGCGACCTCGAAGTGCTGCTGACCCCCGGCAGCGCCGGCCAGATCGACGTGGCCATCACTACATCCGTCAACGGCATGAGCGCGACGTGGCAGGCGCAGCTTGCACGCGTGTTCGGCTCGCACGCGTGGCCGGCGGCCAAGATCATCATCAACGACTTCGGCGCGACACCCGCCGTGGTCCGGTTGCGGCTTGAGCAGGCGCTTGAAGCGCTCGCCCAGCCTTGAGGAGACACGCATGTCGCGCAACCCGATTGAACGAGACAGCTTTATCGAACGCGATGCGCGCCGACGCGCCATCACCCTGCTCGACCCTGGCACCTTCCGCGAGCTGCTCGATCCGTTCGAGCAATTGACCTCGCCGTGGCTGCCGCGCCAGGGCATCGTCACGCAGGCCGACGACGGCGTGGTGGTGGCACGCGGCACGCTGGGCGGACAGCCCGCCGTGGTGCTTGCCATTGAAGGCGCATTCCAGGGCGGCAGCATGGGTGAGGTGTCCGGCGCCAAGATTGCCGGCGCGCTGGAGCTGGCGGCAGAAGACAACCGCAACGGCATTCCCACACGCGCCGTCATCGTCTTCGAAACCGGCGGCGTGCGGCTGCAAGAAGCCAACCTGGGCCTGGCCGCCATTGCTGAAATCCACGCAGGCATCCGTGCGCTGCGCGAGTACGGGCCGGTGGTCGGCATCACGGCGGGCGTAGTCGGCTGCTTTGGCGGCATGAGCATCGCTGCAGGCCTGTGCAGCTACCTGCTGATGACGCGTGAGGCACGCCTCGGCCTGAACGGCCCACAGGTGATCGAGCAGGAAGCCGGCATTGAAGAATACGACTCGCGCGATCGCCCCTTCATCTGGAGCCTGACGGGCGGCGAACAACGCGCCGCCACCGGGCTGGCCGATGTCTGCATCGAAGACGATTCCGTCGCCATCCGCGCGCAGGTGATCGAGTGGCTGCGCGCCGGCGCGCCCAAGCACCAGCGCAGCGAGCAGATCGATCACTACCTCGCCCGACTCGCCGCCGTCGACACATCGCGCCAAGCCACGGCAGAAGATGTGCGCACGCACTATGCAAAGGACGTCGCATGAGCCAGAACGAACTTTCCACGCGCGGCGCGACCTGGATGCGCGCGCTTGCCGGCGGCACGCAGGTGGCGGGCTACGGCAGCACGCTGCAAGTCGTCGATGCGGCGCTCGCAGGTCAGCCCGCGCGCTACATCGCCGTCGTGCCCGATGCCCAGAACCGCTTCCCCCGCGCACGCAACGGTGAAGTCGGCCTCATCGAAGGCTGGCAGCTTGCGCGTGCCGTGCGCGATGCCATGACTGCAGATGCGGGGCAGGAAAAGAAGCGCGCCATCATCGCCGTCATCGATGTGGCAAGCCAAGCCTACGGGCGCCGGGAAGAGGCCTACGGCATCCACCTCGCACTGGCAGCAGCTGCGGATGCCTACGCGGCTGCCCGATTGGCCGGCCACCCCGTCATCGGCCTCATCGTCGGTCGCGCCATGTCGGGCGCATTGCTGGCACATGGCTATCAAGCCAACCGACTGCTCGCCCTGGACGATGCCGAGGTGATGGTGCACGCCATGGGCAAGGCGGCGGCGGCGCGCGTAACGCTGCGCTCGGTCGCCGATCTGGAACGCCTCGCGCAAGAGATTCCGCCCATGGCGTACGACATTGCCAGCTTCGCGTCGCTCGGGTTGCTGTGGAAATTGCTGAAGGTGAAGTCTGCCGACGCGCCCGATGCAGGTGACGTCGATACCGTGCAGACCGCGCTTGCAGCGGCGCTGGCCGATATCGCAGCCGACCCATCGCGCGGGCTGGAAAGCCGCCTGGGCGCGCCACTGCGCAGCGCGTCGTCAGAAGTACGTAAACGCCTGCGCAAGCAATGGAACGCGCAGCCAGCAAACGCATAGCGAATAGAAACACCTGCAGGGCGCAAACCTAAGCGCCCAGACGGTGTGGCCGTACCTGCCCTAGATGGCGCCTTGAATTTTTGCAAGCGGGCGGAAAAAGGAAGGGGAACTGTCTGAGCGCAGCGAGTTTTCCCCTTCCCCGCCCGGTTGCAGAAATTCAAGGAGAAGTCGCCATCTTGGGCGCGCCTTTCTTTGCTTACTTTCTTTGGCAAGACAAAGAAAGTAAGTCAGCCCCGGCAGGGGATGAAACAAAGGATGCACCAGCAAAGCAAAACAAAGTCCTCAACCCTCGATCACCAAAACACGCACAACAGGCGACCCATCGCCGTTCCTTCAGGAGACAAAGAAGTGATCATCTACGGTACAACCCTGCTGGCGCTATGTCATCTCGCCGGCCTCTTCCTGGGCGACCTGCTCGGCCAGGCCATCGGCGTGAAGGCCAATGTGGGCGGCGTGGGCATCGCCATGCTGCTGCTCATCTTCGCGCGGCTCTATCTGCACAGGCACGGGCTCATGCCTGCCGCCACAGAGGCGGGCGTCTCGTTCTGGGGCGCGATGTACATCCCCGTGGTAGTGGCGATGGCTGCCACACAGAACGTCGTCACGGCACTGCGCGGCGGCCCTGTCGCACTGCTGGGCGCCATCGGCGCGGTACTCGTGTGCGGTGTCTGCATTGCACTCATCAACCGCACAGGCAACGCCGAAGACCGGCGGCCCCTGCCCCCGCTGCCTGAATCCGAACAAGCCCGCGCTTAAGGAGCCACACCATGCTGTCAATGCTAGAGAAAGTTCTGCAGCACAACGGGCTGGTCGCGGCGTTTGCGCTGGTCGGCATCGTCATGGGCCTGTCGATGTGGGTGTCCAAGAAGCTGACGTTTGGGCGCGTGCACGGCTCGGCCATCGCCATCATGATCGGGCTGGTGCTCGCCTATTGGGGCGGCATGCAGACCGGCGGCGAACGCGGCCTGGCTGACCTGAAGCTGTTCGGCGGGATCGGCCTGATGGGCGGTGCCATGCTGCGCGACTTCGCCATCGTTGCCACGGCCTTTGAAGTGCAGGTGACCGAGGCACGCAAGGCGGGCATGATCGGCGCCATCTCGCTGCTGCTGGGCACGGTGCTGCCGTTCATCGTCGGTGCCAGCGTTGCCTACGCCTTCGGTTACACCGATCCGGTGAGCGTCACCACCATCGGCGCGGGTGCCGTCACGTACATCGTCGGACCGGTGACCGGTGCGGCGCTGGGGGCCACCTCCGATGTGATGGCGCTGTCGATCGCCACGGGGCTCGTCAAGGCGATCCTGGTGATGGTCGGCACGCCGTTCGCGGCCAAAGCACTGGGCTTGAACAACCCGCGCGCGGCCATGGTGTTCGGCGGGTTGGCGGGTACGGTCAGCGGCGTGTCGGCAGGTCTGGCGGCCACGGATCGGCGCCTGGTGCCCTACGGCTCGCTGGTGGCGACGTTCCATACGGGTATCGGTTGCCTGCTCGGGCCGTCGATCCTGTTCCTGGCCACGCAGGCATTGCTGCGATGACACAGACGCCGCTGCGCGCGCACGATCTGCTTTGGGTGTCTGAGACACCCATGGCGGCGGATGGCGCACCCTTGCCGGACTGGGCCATTGCAGCATGCCGGCAAGGCGCGCCCGTCGTTGTGCGAAGGGCGCCGCGCGGCAGCAATGGTGCAGTGCCGGTCGGCCTGCGCGGCGGTGCGCGGCATGAACGCTGTGCAGCCACCGTTGCCGCCAGCGCCATCACGCGCGTGCTCTCGCCCGAAGCGCTGGCGACCACAACGGCCTCCATCGCACCCGACGCGCCGTTTGCGGCACTGCGCACCTTGCGTGCGCTTGCGCCAAAACTCGACGCGCTGGGCTGGGCGTGGGGCCCGACCGGCGGAGCGGGCTTTGCGCTCGCCAGCGGCTTGGCGGTGCTGCATGCGGACAGCGATCTCGATCTCGTGCTGCGCATGCCGCATGCACCGTCGGCCGCGCAGCGCGATCAGCTCGTGCACGTGCTGGCCGAAACCGAATGCCGCGTCGACCTGCAGATCGACACCGGGCGCGGTGGATTCGCGTGGCGCGACTGGCTGACCTCGCCACGCCAGACCTTGCTCAAGACCGATCACGGCCCACACCTCGTTGCAGACCCGTGGAGCGAACTCGCATGAGCGTGCTCTTCATGTTTCCCGGCCAGGGCAGTCAGCGTGCGGGCATGCTGCACGCGTTGCCTGTCGATCCGGCCGTCGTGCAGACCCTGGCCGAAGCGGGCGACGTGCTGGGTACGGACCCGCTCACGCTGGATACGACAGAAGCACTGCAGTCGACCGTGGCCGTTCAACTCTGCCTGCTGATTGCCGGTGTTGCGGTAGCGCGCACGCTGGTCCGGCAGGACGCCGCGCCCGACATGGTGGCCGGCCTGTCGATTGGTGCGTGGCCTGCAGCGGTAATCGCGGGCGTGCTTGATTTCAACGATGCGCTGCGCCTGGTCCGCCTGCGCGGGCAACTCATGGAAGACGCGTATCCGAGCGGTTACGGCATGGCCGTCACGGCGGGGCTGACCGAACCCGAAGTCGCTGCCATCGTTGCGCAGGTCAACTCGGCCGCAACGCCAGCCTATGTCGCCAACCTGAATGCGGAACGGCAGATTGTCGTAGCGGGCAACGATGCGGCGCTCACGCAAGTCATGGCGCGCGCGCAAGCGGCGGGCGCATCAACGGCAACGCGGCTGTGCATGGCAGTGCCGTCGCACTGCCCGCTGCTGGATGCACAGGCTGCCGAGCTAGCTGCCGCCGCCGCAAAGGTCACGGCCCACGCGCCGCAACTCACCTACGTCAGCAGCAGCCGGGCGCGAGCGCTCTTTCGCGCCAATCTCATCGTCGAGGATCTTGCGTGGAACATGGCGCGGCCCGTGCTTTGGCACGACACGCTGCAGCATGCACTCGAGCGCGGCGCGCGCATGGCGGTGGAGGTGCCGGGTGGCGGCACGCTGGCGCGTCTGGCGCAGGGTGTGTTTGCGGACAATGCGGTGCTGGATGCAGGCGGCGGACTGGATGCGGTGCGGGTGCGGATACAGCGCCAACGCTGCGGGGATGGCCTTTGAATTGGCTGCAGCATAGATTTGTCGGCGGCATTCCGGCATTGTTGCGCACCGGATTTCATAGCTCGTGAGAGGCTCCGAATTGCGCGTCCTGTCCATTGCTGCCATCGCCACCTTGTTCGCCACATCCGCGTTGGCGGCCGCCACGGAGACCGTCGAAGAGGAGCTGGCAAGCTGGTACTACGTCCCACAGTCATTGACTTATGGCGGTTATGAAACCGATGGCCTGAGCTTTTCCGCCGACTGCGAGGACAAGCAGCTCCACGTTGCGGTATTCACAAACGCGCAACCGGAGCAAAACGGAAAGGCCCTCCGCATCCAATTGGCTTCCGGCCCTCTCCGTTTGACGATCCCCGCGCGCCTTGAGGTGTCGGACATGGACGCGTATGCCGTGGGGGACGTGAAGTCGCGGGCGCGCTTCTACGCGTTGTTCCATACAGGCAAGCCGATCACGGTCAAAGTGACCGGCGCAGACCCGCAGACCCGCAGCCTCTGCAGCTTCTGCAGCTTCTGCAGCTCTCACAGCGAAACGCCGACACCGGTGCCCGCGGACTTGAAGCGGTTTGCCCGGTGGCGCGCCGAAGAGGTCAATAAAAAACGGGGCTCTACGCCCCGTCTCTTTTCACCCATCGTCGCTTAAACGATTTCCCGCGTTTCCATGAACTGGATGTCCGGAAAGCGCTCCTGCGTCAGCCGCAGGTTCACCTGGCTCGGCGCCAGATACACGTAGTCACCCGCACCATCCAGGGCTACGTTGTGGCCGGCCTTGTCGATCAGCTTGTCGATATCTTCCTGCTTGCCGCGCAGCCAGCGGGCCGTTGAGCATTCGTGCGGTTCGAAGATGGCATCGACGCCGTATTCGTGTTCAAGGCGATGCGCCACCACGTCGAACTGCAGGATACCGACGGCGCCGAGCACCAGATCGTTCGACGCCAGCGGGCGGAACATCTGCGTGGCGCCTTCTTCGGCCAGTTGCTGCAAACCCTTCTGCAACTGCTTCAGGCGCAGCGGGTTGTTCAGGCGCGCGCGGCGGAAAAACTCCGGCGCAAACGACGGGATGCCCGTGAACTTGAGCGCCTCGCCTTCCGTAAAGGCATCACCCAGCCGGATCGTGCCGTGGTTGGGCACGCCGATGATGTCGCCGGCAAATGCCTCTTCCGTGGTGTTGCGGTCTTGCGCCATGAACGTGATGGCGTTGTTGATGGCAACCGTCTTGCCGGTCGACACCTGCAGCAGCTTCATGCCGCGCTCGAAGCGGCCCGAGCACACGCGCACAAAGGCGATGCGGTCACGGTGCTTCGGGTCCATGTTGGCCTGAATCTTGAAGACGAAGCCGGTGAACTTCTCTTCCATCGGCTTGACTTCGCGCGTTTCGGTGGGGCGTGCCAGCGGCTCGGGCGACTGATCAACCAATGCATCCAGCAGCGATTGCACACCGAAGTTGTTCACCGCCGAACCGAAATACACCGGGCACTGCTTGCCGGCCAGGAATGCCTCTTTGTCGAACGTGTGCGATGCGCCCCGCACGAGTTCGATGTCGATGCGCAGCTCTTCTGCCTGCGAGCCCAGCACGCGGTCCAGTTCGGGGTTATCCAGGCCTTGAATCAGGCCGGCGGTGGCGCCCTTCTCGCTGTCGGCGTTCGGGTCGAACAGCTGGACCGTATCGTTCACGAGGTGATACACGCCCTTGAACGACTTGCCCATGCCGATCGGCCACGTCATCGGCGCGCACTGGATCTGCAGCACGCTTTCGATTTCATCGAGCAATTCGATGGGCGCACGGCCTTCGCGGTCGAGCTTGTTGATGAACGTGAGAATGGGCGTGCTGCGCAGGCGGCAGACGTTGAGCAGCTTGATGGTCTGCGCTTCCACGCCGTTGACGGAGTCGATCACCATCACGGCGGAGTCGACTGCCGTGAGCGTGCGGTACGTGTCTTCCGAGAAGTCTTCGTGGCCCGGGGTGTCGAGCAGGTTGACGATGTAATCGCCGCCGGCGTTGCGGTACGGGAACTGCATCACTGAAGACGTGACCGAGATGCCGCGCTGCTTTTCCATCTCCATCCAGTCGGAGGTGGCGTGGCGGTTGGCCTTGCGCGCACGCACGGCGCCGGCCATCTGGATGGCGCCCCCGAACCACAGCAGTTTCTCGGTGAGCGTGGTTTTACCCGCATCCGGGTGGGCAATGATGGCGAACGTCCGGCGGCGCCGGATCTCCTGCTGCAGCGTACTCACGGGCAAAAACCGAAAGGGAGAAGTGATGAATGCGCCCATGGCATGGGCGCTGGCTGGCGGGGTCATCCCGGCGGCCGATGGACTGCCCGATCAGAGTTGTCAATCCGGGCAGCCGAGATTGTACGCGATCGGCGCCCTTGCTTAAGATCGACTGATCCGAGCGGCAAACAGGGGAAACTCCCTAGGAACCGTCCCCCGGACGGAGGAGACCAACCCGTTGTGGGAATGCACTGACAACCCTTTCGGAGTCGATGTTATCGAAGTTGTCATGAAGCTCCCGTATTGTGGAGGCCGTCGCGAAACCCGCCTTTGGGTACGCCGCGACGTCGAAAGAAGCAAAGAAGCAAGGAGTCCAACATCGTGCGTAGTCGAATCCCTGTCGATCCGGCAGTGCAACGCATCATCGAGACCACCCGCAAGGCGTGGCAACTCGACGAGCAAAGCGTGCGCGCGGCGCGTCAGCAGCGTGCCGCCAATCGCCGCAAACGGATCAAGGCTTTGCCGCAGGACAGCCTGCAGGCACTCGCCGCACTCGCCCTACAAGCTGAAATCTGGGCCGTGCGCAAGACCGTGGTGACGGTCGGCTAGTCGCGCAGTTCCTCACCGTGTCGAGGGCCACAGTCGTGGCCCTTTTCTTTTGGGCGTCACGCAACGATCGGGTGCCATGAGACGGGGCATGGCGGTTGCTTGTGATTGGCTGACACGACTCAACTCAGGAGGCCGACATGACCGAACTGACCCCCAAGCCGCCCACCAGCAGCAATGGCACCAACGGTGCGACGGTCACCACGCTGCACCCGCAGATCGATCACACCGCGCAGCGCGTCAAAGATGCCACGGCAGAAGGCATCGACCGACTGGCAAGCGTTCTTTCCACAGCGCTGACGCAGTTCGACAAGCGCACCGAACAGTTGAAGAACCTGCACGCGAATGTGTCGGAGCAGGCAAGCGGTTCCGTGCGTCAGCACCCGGTCATTACGATCGGCTTGGCGTTCGTGGCCGGAATGCTGCTGGAGCAGTTGACGCGGGATTGAGCCGGCGTCCTTAGGTCTTAGCGGCTGTTGCGCGCTGCGTTCGGGTTACCGCCCGTTCGCCGTTGGACAGGTTTGCCGCCAGCGCCGGGTTGAGCAACGCCGCCTGCGCGGCCGCACCGGTCTGACGTGACGCTTCGTACTGGCGGCTGCCGAATCGCAGCGCGTATTGCCGCGTGACCAGCGCGCCAAAGAAGAAAATCTGGGCAGAGTAGTAAATCCACAGCATCAGCGCCACCACCGAACCCGCCGCCCCGTAAGACGACGCCACAGCGCTGTTGCCGAGATACAGACCGATGAGGTGTTTGCCCAGCGTGAAGAGCAGCGCCGTAACGATGGCGCCCAGAGCAACGTCGCGCCAGGCCACGCGCGTTTCGGGCAGCATTTTGAAAATGGTGCCGAACAACAGCGATACGACAGCAAACGAAAACGCCGACGACAGCACCTGCGCCACCAGCAGCGCAATGCCCGAAGTGGAGCCCGCCCACAACGCCCCCCAGAAGCGCTCCACCACCGCCAGCGCCGCGTTGATGGTGAGCGACACCAGCAGCAGAAACGCCAGCACCAGGATCAGGCTGAACGACAGCAGGCGCGATCGCAACAAGCCCCAGAGCCCTGCTTGCTGGCGCGGCGGAACTTCCCACAGTTCGTCCAGGCTGTCCTTGAGTTCGGAGAAGGCCGTGGTGGCGCCTATCAGCAATAGCGCGACGGCCGTGACTGCAGCGAAAAGGCCGCTGCCCGAGCGCCGGGTAGCCGCGAGCACGGCTTCCACCGCAGAGGCGCCCTGCGCTCCCACCAGACCTTGGATCTGCCCAAAGATTTCGCCACGCGCCGCCTGTTCGCCAAAGAACAAGCCGGCAATGGAAATGACCAGCACCAGCACCGGCGCCATCGAGAACAGCGTGTAGAACGACAGCGCCGCGCCCTTGCTCGCAGCGCGGTGCGCAGACCACTGCCGCACCGCCCCCATCAGCACTTGGGCAGAGCGCTTGAGCAGGTCGCGGTCGAAGAAGGCAGCCGGGCGCATGGAGGTTCCTTGCAAGGCGATGCGGCCAGCGCTGTGCCGGCCTCGACCTTGAGCCTAGTCAGCGCACGGCACGCGCGCAAGCGCGACCGTGGCTGCGAGGAATCTTGAGGGCTTGCGCCCTCAGTCGTTACCGCTGCCCAGCAACCGGCTGATCAGAAAGCCTGCGCCGAACGCCAGGCCGATCGTCGCAAGCGGATGCGATCGCATGCAGTCCGCCGCATCGCTCATCAGACGCTGCTGCGAGGCGCGCCACTGATCGCGCTTGGCAGCGGCCTCGTCAAGTGCGGTGGCCGCTGCGTCGGCAGTGCGGTCGATGGCCTGTGCCGTGGTCGCCTTTACACGCTCGGCGGCTTGCGCCACGTCGCCGCGGATGAGGTTGCCGTTGGTATCGGATTTGGGAAACGGGTTGGTTTGAGACGGTTCCATCAGTCAGCGCTCCTGGAGTTGCGTGGCATCGTGAGAGCCGGGTTGAAAGCTATGCGCATCATCCCGGCGTCATCCTCTGCCCGCGACCAGACCCCAGATCAGGCTGACCACAAACAGCACCACGAAAATCATGAACAGGATCTTGGCGATGCTCGCTGCGCCGGCAGCGATGCCGCCAAACCCGAGCACGGCCGCAATCAGGGCGATGATGAAAAAGACGACTGCATAACGCAGCATGGTGACCTCCTGTGCAGTTGAGTGAGCTTGCCGCCATGGGGCGGATACCCCACTGGTTCAGCAAGCCGCGTACCGCGCCAGGAGTCCGGGTTATGCCTCAGTGGCATGCGCGCGGCCGGAGCCCGCGCTGTTGCCGTCGCCGCCGTCGTCGGCGTTGCTGTTGCCGTATTCCTCCAGCCGGTTGTAGAGCGTCTTGAGGCTGATACCGAGCAGTTCAGCCGCGCGCTTTTTCACACCGCCGCACTGTTCCAGCGTGGCAAGAATGATCTTCTTGTCGGCGCTCGCCAGCGAGGTGCCTACCGAAATCGTCAGCGTGGAACCAGACGAAACCTGCGTGCTCGACACCTGCAGCGGCACGTTGGCTGTATCGATGCCGGCGTCGTCGGACAGGATGTATGCGCGTTGCACGTAATTGCGCAGTTCGCGCACGTTGCCCGGCCAGTGATAACCGCGCAGCGTTTCCATGGCCGGTGGCAGGAATGCCTTCTTGGTATTGCTCTGCGCGTTGAGCTGGTCGAGGAAATGTTGAGCCAGCAGCTCGACATCCTTGCCGCGCTCGCGCAGCGGCGGCAATTGCAACGGAAACACGTTCAGGCGGTGATACAGGTCGGCGCGCAGCTTGCCGTCGGCCACGGCCTCTTCCGGGTCACGGTTGGTGGCGGCAATCACGCGCACATCGGAGTCGATCTCGCGGTTGGTGCCCACGCGCATGAACACGCCGGTTTCCAGCACACGCAGCAGTTTCACCTGCAGCTCGACCGGCATCTCGGTAATTTCATCCAGGAACAGCGTGCCGCCGTTGGCGCGTTCGAAATAGCCCTTGTGCTGACGGTCTGCGCCGGTAAAGCTGCCGCGCTCGTGGCCGAACATTTCGGACTCGATCAGGTTGGGCGAAATGGCACCGCAGTTGACCGGCAGAAACGGCTGCTTGCGACGCAGACTGAGGTCGTGGATGGTCTGCGCGGCCAGTTCCTTGCCGGTGCCCGATTCGCCAATCAGCAGCACGGTCGCCTCGGTGGGCGCCACGCGGCTGACCTGGTCATACAGCGTCTGCATCACGGTCGAATTGCCGAGCATCTGGCCGAAGAGCCCCAGGCGGCGCAGCTCACCACGCAGGTTGCCAATCTCGGCTTTCAGATCGCCCGGGCGCGGGATGCGCGCCAGTACGGATTTCAAACGTTGGAAATTGACGGGCTTGACCAGGTAGTCGGCCGCGCCCATGCGCAGGGCCTCGACGGCGGTTTCCACGCTGGCGTGGCCTGTCATGACGATGATCTCGGTGCCGGAGTGCGGCGCGATGTCTTCCATCAGATCCATGCCGTTGCCGTCGGGCAGGACAAGGTCGATCAGCACGGCATCGGGGCTGTGACGCGACATCTGAATGCGCGCATCGCGCAGCGACCCGGCCAGCGCGGTGGTGAAGCCTTCGGCGCCCACCAGCTCACCTAGAGCGGCGCGTGCGTTGGCATCGTCTTCGACAATCAGGATATGTGGCATCTCGATTTGGTTGGATGAGCCGGTTATGTGCCGGCGGTCATGCAGAGCACAACGGCCCGTTCGACTAGAGGACCGGCGGCAAGTGCAAAAAGTATTCCATCCAATACAACCTCCGCCATCACGCGCCTAAACCCGTGTCGTCAACGCGGGGGTCGGTAATTTTTACACGCACGCATGCAAGAAATGGATCGAATACATCACTCCAGGGTGGGCCACTGGTACTACGCAGGAGTCAGCATAGTTGAGAAGGTCAGCGCTTCGCCACCTGCGGGCCGAAATGGACACCTTACGCCGCATGACAAATGTGAAACCCGCGCGGCATCTGCGTCTCAGGCCCGTTTCTTGTCAGCGTTTGGCCGACAGGATGGAAGAAACGTCAGCGCATGCCCGACATACAACGCGCTTGGGCGGCCCTGATAATGGCTCAACTTTTCAACACAATGTGACGGGATGACGACGTACCCTGCCTTCCGAAGACTGCATCGCTGAAGATGCAGCCGCTCGCCAGGACGTCCCCGTCGCGACCAACCACGAGGGAGCCATGTCCTTGAGCGAAGCCTTCGCCGACGACCGCGCAGTGACCGTCGGGCGCCTGCGCTATCCCCCTGCCCTGGCCGACTTTGGCGACACCGAACGCGTGCCGTCCGACGCCGAAACATCCCCTACCCAACCGATCGCCGAGCCGGATTTCGGTCACCTCTACGGCCGCTCGCCCGTGATGCGTGCGCTGTACGACCAGATCGGCAAAGTGTCAGGCACGCTGGCCACGGTGCTCATCATGGGTGAATCGGGTACGGGCAAGGAGTTGATCGCGCGCACGGTACACGACATGAGCCCGCGCGCAGACCAGGCCTTCATCGCGGTGAACTGCGGCGCCATCTCGCCCAACCTGATCGAGTCGGAACTGTTCGGCCACGAGAAGGGCAGCTTTACCGGGGCGGCCCAGCGTCATGTCGGCTATTTCGAACATGCCTGCGGCGGCACGATCTTCCTCGATGAAATTACCGAGATGCCGGTCGAGATGCAGGTCAAGCTGCTGCGCGTGCTGGAGACCGGCGTGTTCATGCGGGTGGGCGGCACTGAGCCGATCCAGACGCGCGCGCGCATCATCGCGGCCACCAACCGCAATCTCTTGGAAGCGGTGAGTGAAGGTGCCTTTCGCGAAGATCTGATGTATCGCCTGGCCGTGGTGCCGCTGCAGGTGCCGCCGCTGCGCGATCGCGAAGACGACATCGAAGAGCTGGCCTTGCACTTCCTTGCCCAGTTCAACGCTGCGCACCAGACCGACAAGGTGTTCTCGCGCCAAGCCCTGGCGGCACTGCGTGGCCAGCTGTGGCCCGGCAATGTGCGCGAGTTGCGCAACGCCGTGCAGCGCGGCTACATCCTCGGCGAGAAAACCGTCGAACTGGCCGCACCGCTGGCGCCTGCCCGCGGCCCTGCGCGCCCGACCGTCAAGGAAGGTGTGCTCAGCCTGTCGGTGGGCGTGACGCTGGCGGATGCGCAACGCGCAATGATCCTGGCCACGCTGGAGCATTTTCATGGCGACAAGCGCCAGGCCGCCAAGACGCTCGGCGTCAGCCTGAAGACGCTGTACAACCGCCTCGACCTCTATCAAAGCACCGCAGCAGCCGCCATGGCGGCTTGACCGCGCGCTTTCAAGCTCAAACGCCCCCCGGCCCTGACGCACCCGGCGCATCCGCGCTGACGTTCTAGCGCGGATGCGCGTGCGCGCGCTCGCCCGGATGCTCATGGCGGCGGCGCTCCTGCGGTTCCGGCGTCGGCCGGCGCGGAGTGGGTTCGGTCTCCGCGCGGGCGCGCGGGCCCGTGCGGACGGCGGTGGTAAGTTTCATCGGCATGGCGAGCCCTTCCCTTTCAACGTTACTGGCCTGGCTTCGAGCTACCGGGGTAGGAATTCCCGGTGGTCGTTGCGGCGTCATTGCCCCCCGCCTGCACGCCCGAGTGCGACATGTCGCCCGCGCTGTTGGTACCGCCCGGCACGGTCGAATTCGATTTCTTGTGATGGCGATACTTCTTGTGCATCGGCTTGCTGGTGTCGTTGCCGCTCCCTGCGGCGGGGGCCGCCTCGCTGCCGGGCATCGCTGTATTGGCCGTGCGGTCGGCAGTCGAAGACGGCGGATCGGTGCGCTTGCCCGGCGCCTTGGTCGGGTTGCTGGATTCCTGGTTATCGACCGGCGCGGTCGTTTCTGGGCCACGGCCGTGCCGATGCCAAGCCCGAAGATGGCGCTGGCGAGCGCAGCGGTCAGGAAACGTGTTCGCATGTGGTTTCTCCTGCGATGTGATGCTCGATAAGAAGGCGATGGAAGCGCACTGCGGCGCGTCTCCCGCCTCCCACCGCAGCAACGCATGTACCTGCGGTGCCACCCATCTGCACCCGCGCAGGCTGCCCGCAACCGCCGTCGGCGCTGTCATGTGCCGGCAACAATGGGCATATAAAAACGACATGACCATGTAGAAACGGCGTGCCAGCCGCCCGTAAAGCCTTGTGGCGACTGGCTTCGTTCGCATGGCATACCCTTTGCATCGATGCGGTGACCGGTCGACGGAAATGTCGACGCCCACTCACCAAAGGAGGCAAGGCGAATGGTCAAGGCCGCTCTGGAAATGCGTGCGAAGCAGCATCTCGCGCTCACGCCGCGACTGCAGCAATCCGTCAAGCTGCTGCAGTTGTCTGCAACCGAATTTGCGCAGGAAATGCAAGAAGCGCTCGCAAGCAATCCGTTCCTCGAAGAAGTCGAGCAAGAAGCAGGTGCGCAGCCTGATGCCGCGCGCACCGGCGACATTGCCATTTCTGCCGATCGGGACGGCGCCGCAGCCGATCACACGCCTGCAGACGACGCTCCGCTGGAAACCACCACGAGCGCCATCGAGACTGATCCGACGCTGGCCGCATCGGAAGATTTCCCCACCGACTTCAGCACCTATTACAGCCACGGTGGCGCCCACCATGGCGATGGTGAAGACAGCGACATCGGCGAATGGGTGCACTCCACGCCGAGCCTGCGCGAACATCTGCATCAGGAGTTGCGCAGCTATCGCCTGTCAGAGCGCGACTGCCTCCTCGCACAGACGCTGATTGAAGCGCTGGACGACGACGGTTACCTGCGTCAGTTGCTCTCCGAGCTGATGCCGCTGGCGCCGGTGGAGCCGCCGCCCACCGAGAAGGAGATGCAGATTGCGCTGGCGCTCGTACAGAGCCTGGACCCGCCGGGCGTGGCGGCGCGTGATCTGGCGGAGTGCCTGCGCCTGCAGATTGAAGCGCGCCCCGCCGACACCGAAGCTGAAGAACGCATCCAGGAGATCGCGCAAGACATCGTGCGCAGCCACCTGCCCCGATTGGCCAAGCGCGAACTCACGCAGATGCGTCGCGCGCTCGCCTGTACCGAAGAGGAGCTGCGCGACGCCTGCGCACTGATCCGCATGCTGGACCCGCGCCCGGGGCTGCGCTTTTCGCAGGCCCATGCGGGCTACATCGTGCCGGATGTGATCGTCACCAAGATCAAGGGCAAATGGATTGCCCTGACGAACCCGGCGGTGGCGCCGTGCGCGCGCGTCAACAAGGTCTACGCGGAGTTGTTTGCCCAGACGCGCGGCCACAATCGCACGCCGCTGGCACACCAACTGCAGGAAGCACGCTGGCTGATCCGCAACGCGCAGCAGCGCTTCGCCACCATCCAGCGCGTGGCCGAGGCGATCGTCGCGCACCAGAAGCACTTCCTGGAATACGGCGAGGTGGCCATGAAGCCGCTGGTGCTGCGTGACGTGGCCGAAGAGCTGGGCCTGCACGAATCGACCATCTCGCGCGCAACAGGCAACAAGTACATGGCCACACCGCGCGGCATCTTCGAGTTCAAGTACTTCTTCTCGCGCCAACTGGCAACCGACACCGGCGGCGCATGCTCGGCGGCCTCGGTGCGGGCGTTGCTCAAGGAGATGATCGAAGCCGAAGATTCGGATGCTCCACTCTCCGATGTGTCGCTCGCCAAGATGCTGGCCGAGCAGGGCGTGATCGTTGCGCGCCGCACAGTGGCCAAATATCGCGGGCTGATGCGCATTGCGCCGGCGGAAATGCGGCGCCAGGTCTGACGCGCCCGCCACCGACAGGAGCCCCGTGCGCAAGCTGCCCACCGATCATTACCCGCCACGCCGCATCGACGATGCGATGACCGCGTCATTCCATCTGGCCGACGTGACGATGTTCTGGGCGGCGGAAAGCGGTGGCGTCAAACGCTACCTGCGCGCCAAGCACGACTTCCTGCGCTCCACGCAATGGCGGCACACGTTGGTCGTGCCCGGCACGGCGGACGACGCTACCAATGAGATCGCCGTGGTGCCGGGCGTACCGCTGCCGCTGTCGCATGGTTATCGCATTCCCTTGCGGACCGGGCCAGCCATGCGGGCGCTGTGTGCGCTGTCGCCCGATCTGATTGAAGCGGGTGACCCGTACCGGCTGTCGTGGGCGGCGGTGCATGCCGGCGCGCAGTTGCAAGTGCCGGTGGCGGCGTTCTATCACTCCGATCTGCCCGCGTTCTTCCGCCGCCTGGGCGGCCCGCCTGCCGAGCTGGCCGCTGCCGCGTACGCCCGCAAGCTATATCCGCACTTCGATACGGTGTTCGTGCCCAGCCGCTACATCGCGCAGAAAGTGGCTGACCTTGGCGTGCAACGCATTGAACTGCAACCGTTGGGCGTCGACACGCGCCTGTTCCACCCCGCGCGGCGCTCGCTGCGCTGGCGCGAACAGCTTGACCTACCGCGCGATGCACGTGTGCTGCTTTACGTCGGCCGCTACGCACCCGAGAAGAATCTGCACGTGCTGTGCGACGCGGTGGACAAGCTCGACGACGGCAGCGTGCTCGTCACCATTGGTTCGGGTCCCACACCCCCACGCGGCAAGCATGTGCGCGCGCTCGCTTATGAAGGCGACACGCAGCACCTAGCTGCGGCCATGGCGAGTGCCGACGCGTTTGTGCACGCGGGCGACCAGGAAACATTCGGCCTCGTCGCATTGGAAGCGATGGCCAGCGGCGTGCCGGTCGTCACCTGCGCGGCCGGCGGCTTGAGCGAACTGGTGAACGAGCGTGTCGGCTATGCGGTGCCGCGTTGCCGCGCTGACGATTTCGCGCAGGCACTGCAGGCGCTGCGCCAGCGCGATCCGGTCGCACTGGCGCACGCGGCGCGCCGGCATGCCATGCAGTACGACTGGCAGGCCATCCTGCCGCAACTTCTGCAACGCTACCGCGCGCTGCTCGGCCGGCAAACCAGCGCCGCTGCGGAGACACCTCCACAACCGGCTCGCGAGCGCGTGCGTGCATCGCGCGGCCGGTAGCCCTGATCGATCCTGTTCATCATGTCGCGCCATCTCATTCTTGCCATGCACGATGTCACGCCCGCCACATGGCCTGCGTGCAAGGTGTTGCTTTCTGCGTTGGATGAGGTGGCGCGCGTACCCAAGTCGCTGCTGGTCATTCCGAACTTCTATCGCGGCCCGACCGCACGCAGCAGTGAGCGTTTCTGCCGCGTCATGAGCGAATGCCTGGCCGAGGGCGATGAGCTTGTCCTGCACGGCTATGCGCACCTGGACGACCAGCCCCCCGGCGGCGTGATCGACCAACTGATCCGCACCCGCTATACCGCGGGCGAAGGCGAATTCTCTGCAATTCCGCTGGCAGCGGCACGTGCGCGCATTGAGGCCGGCGCCGCGTGGTTTGCAGCCAACGGCTGGCCGCTGCATGGCTTTGTCGCCCCGGCGTGGCTGATGAACCGGCCAACCTGGGAGGCGCTCGACGGCCTGCCCCTGCGCTATACGACCACGCTGCAACGCTTCTACTTGCTGCACCCGCGGCGCCCGCTCAAGGCGCCATGCCTGACGTACAGCGTGCGCTCGCCGGCGCGCCGGCTGGTGTCGCGGTACTACCTGCGCTGGCTGGCGCAGCGACACGCGGAGGCGCCACTGGTGCGCCTGGGCCTGCATCCGGCCGACGCGGCGCATCCCGACGTCATTCGCCATTGGCAGGAATTGCTCGCTGCATGCCTGGAGACACGCACGCCCGTTACCAAGAACGGCTTTGCGCAGGTGCTGGCCCAAGCCTGGATGGGCGGCCCGGAAACCACCGTCGGCGGGCACGCGCAAACGTCGTACTAAACGCAAGCGCTAGAACAACCACACCGACAATCCGCCGATCAGCATCCCGAGCCCGGCACCCGCAAGCACGTCGCTCGGATAGTGCAGGCCGAGCACGACGCGAGAGACGGCCACCATGAGCGTAAACGGCACGAGCGCCAGCGCCATGCGCGGGTAATACGCCGCCATCACAATGCTGAACGACACCGCATGCAGCGTATGGCCCGATGGAAAGCTGAACTGATCGAGCACGCGCCCGCACAGGTGGATCTCTTCGCAAGAGAGGTAAGGCCGGGGCCGGCACACGCCGCGCTTGAGCAGGATGTAGATGACCAGCGAGAGCAGCCCCGTGAGCCCCATCTGCTTGGCGCATTCCCAGCCGGTGTCACCGCCTACCACGGGCAACGCCGCCATCAACGCATACCAAAGCATGCCGTCGCCAAGGCGACTGACACCACGATAGAAGCGCATGGCCGACGCATCGCCGGCCACGTGATTGAGCGCCACGGCAAGCTGCCGATCGCGCTCGCGCCAGCGCTTCCAGTCAGGCCAGGCGTGGGTCGCCATGGTAGGCCTCCCCGTTGGTGGCAGCGTCGTGCACGGCGATGAGCGCGGCTTCAAAACGTTCGAGCACGCGCGGCCAATCCAGCGCCTGCGCTGTCAACCGCGCCGCTTGCCCCAGGCGCTGCCGCAAGCCGGCATCGGTGGCAAGTGTGACGGCAGCCTGCGTGAACGACGCGGCATTGCCGAGGGGCGCGAGCCAACCGTTCTCGTGGCTCCGCACGTGCATGCCGGCCGCAGCGGTATCGAACGCCACCACGGGCAAGCCACTGGCCATCGCCTCGACCACCACGTTGCCGAAGGTCTCGGTCACGCTTGGAAAGAGAAACACGTCTGCCGATGCATAGTGCGCGGCCAACGCCTCGCCGTGCTGCGTGCCTGCAAAGATGGCACCGGGGCAACGACGGCGCAGTGCGTTGCGTTGTGGACCATCGCCCACCATGACGAGGCGTGCCTCGGGCACGCGCTCGCGCACGGCATCAAACGCATCCAGCGCAACGCCCAGGTTCTTTTCCAACGCAAGACGCCCCACCGCGAGCACGACCGGCGTGTCGGCGTCAGCCCCCCATTGCGCACGCAATGCGTGACTGCGGGCTTGCGGCGTGAACCTGTGTGCGTCCACGCCGCGCGTACTGACCGTCAGGCGCTCGAAATCGAGGTCGCTTAACTGCCGCTGCAGTTCGCGCGTGGGAACGAAGGTGCGATCGGCGCGATTGTGAAACGAGCGCAGATAGGCGCGCACCAGCGTTACGGCACCTTCCCACGCGTAGTGGCGGCCGTACTCGTCAAAGCGCGTTCTGAAATCGGAGGTCACGGGCACACCAAGGTGCCGCGCAGCCCGAACGGCCGACCAGCCGAGCGGTCCTTCCGTGGCGACATGCACAAGATCGGGTCTATAGGCGGCCCACGCACGAAGCAACCGCCTGCGTGCGGGCAGACCCATACGCAAATCCGGATACAGCGGAATCGGCACGCCAGGAACGCGGAGCGTGTCGTCCGCCAACGCAGGCTGGCCGGCGTCGATGACACGCTGGCGCGGGCGCACGACCATCACGTCATGCCCGCGCGCCTGCAGAAATGCCACGGTGCGCGCGGCAGTGAGCGATACACCGTTAAGTTCCGGCGGCCAGGTTTCGGTCACATATGCAATGCGCATGGGCCGATCAACCTTTGTGCTCATCGCGGCTGTGCGAGGGGCCGCCCGTCTGGCCTCGTTTGTCAGCAAGGTCGTCTGCGCTGCGATTGGCGACTTGGCGATCGCTGTCGTCGCGGTTGGCCGCATGGCGCTCGCGCACGACGCGTTCTACGCCGGGGGTATTGTGCAGATCGGTGTCAAGCTGACCGCTTTCGATGTCGCGCGCGGCCTGCTCGACATTGCTGCGCGGGGCGGAACGTTGCTCTTCTAGGTGTTGATCGCGCTCGTGCGGCAGCCGGTCTTGCGATCCCGACCCCGGCTTGCCCTGCTCCGGCTTGCCGAGCATCTTGTCGATGTTTTCAGCGTTTCGGCCCGCGCCTGGCGCACGCGGCGGTGTCGTACCTGCCGGCCGTTCGCCGCGCTCATGTGAGCCGCGTAAGGTGGGGCGTAGTCGGTTCATGGTGCCCTCCTGCGGACGTGATCTGGTTGCCTTGCGCACCGCAACCACCGTGCCCACAACCCACGCGCGCATGCTGCAATCGACAAGACCTGCACCACCGCTGCACAACGGCGCGACGGAAACATTGCAGCGTACCCACGCATCCGCCAGCGTCGTGGCGTGGTCGTTGCGTAAGCGTTACATGCGCGCTTGTAACGCTTGCTGCGCAAAGTGACTCTTGTGCAATCAGCGAGGAAGCCGCACGCGTTCCGAGCGACGCGTCGGGCGGCCGCGCAGTCGGTCCAGCAACCGCTGCGACACACCTGCCGGCGCGTCAGTGGTGCCGAGCAGCGTACCGAGCGGACGCAGCCGATCGACGTGATCACATACCACCTTGATCATCGCCGTGATCGACGTCCCAAGCAGCAAGCCCCACAGGCCCCACAGCCAGCCCCACAGCAGAAGGCCGATGTAGACCACGCACGGATCGAGCTTGGACGCCCGGCTCTGCAGCCACGTCACGAGCAGCGTGCCGACCAGCGTGGCCAGCAGCAGCGTGACACCTGCCACGACAAGCGCATCCGACCACGCGCCCATCTGCAGGTACGCACCGATGCCGCTGGCCACGGCAATCACCACGGAACCGAGATACGGCACGAAGTGCAGAACGGCCGTCGCCAGACCCCAGACCGCTGCGTCTTCCATGCCGAGCAGCACAAAGGCCACCGTGGTGAGTACGCCCAACACGATGTTGGTTGCAAACAGCACCAGCAGCGAATACTGAATCTGCGTGCCGATAACCGCCATCATGCGCACCGCGCGCTTCTTTTCGCTCAACGTGTTGCCCACCGCGCGCACCCATTTACGCTTGAGTGCCTGGCCCGAAGCAAGCAGGAAGTAAACGAGAAACGAGACCACGACGAGTTGCCCCACCAGCGCGAAGAGGTTGGCGGAACCCGTCCATAGAAACTCGCGCAGCGGCAGCACCGGCTGCGCGGCAGGAGCAGCGACTGCAGGCGACCGTTTGGCAAGCGCTGGCGCCGGCTTGCCCTGCACGCCTTCGGCGGCGTGCTCGAGCGCGACGGTCACCTCGCGCATCTTGTCGAATGCGCCGCCCATGTGCCCGCGCATACCGTCGACGGCTTCTGCCACGCGCTCCGCGGCCAACGGCAGCCGGGCCGCCATGGCAGAGACGCCGTCTTGCATCCCGAAGACCAGCACTGCACCGGCAATCCACAGGCCGAGCACCACGATGGCCGCTGCAATGGGGCGCGGCACATAGCAGCGCCGCAACCACACGACCACCGGGTTCAGCGCAAACGCGAGCACCACGCCAAGGGTGAACGGCACCAGAAACGCGCGTGCCCATTGCAGAAATACCAGGGTGCCGCCAATGGCCACCAGCACCATCGCCACGCGCCAGGCCGGCTGCCGCAGCCCGTCGAGAAGGCTGCCGTGCAGCGGTTCCGGCTGCGTGGGAGGAGGAGTGAGTTCGGCTGGCATGGCAGAGAATGTGGTTCACCGTTCTCTGCGCAAAAGTTGTGCCTTGGGGCGCCTATGAAGTCGTGGAAACAGGCATGGCAAGCATGCGCAAGGTGCGCACCAAATCGTACGGCGACACAGGCTTGATCAGGTGTTCCTGAAAACCGGTGGCCAATGCCTGAGCACGATCGTGCGGTTGTGCAAATGCGGTCAGCGCGATGGCGGCCATCGGCGCAGCACCTGCTGGCAGATGTTCGTGTTCCCACGCCCGAATTCTCTGCAGGATCGCGTAGCCGTCTTCATCGGGCAGCGCGATGTCGCAGACCACCGCCTGCGGGCGGCCTGCTTCGCCTCGCGCGCTCCAGACGTCGAGCAGCGCCATCGTCTCGTGGGCGGAGCCAACGCTGCCGACTTCCGCACCGACTTGCGTGAGCAGGGTGGCCAGCGCGTCGCGCGCGTCCTCCTGATCGTCGACCAGCAGCACGCGCAGGCCCGCCAGTGAGGGCAACGGCCCAGTGCGCTCGGAGTCTTCAGCCAGCGGTGTGATCAGATCGGCGCCGGCATGCAGCGGCAGATATACGGTGAAGGTGGTGCCTTGCTGGTCGCCCTCACTGCGCGCATACACGCGCCCGCCATGCAGTTCGGTCAAGCGCTTGACCAACGCCAGACCCAGTCCGAGGCCGCCCGTGCGCCGCGTGTGCGCGCCGTCAGCCTGACGGAATGGATCGAACAGATACGGCAGGAACGCCGGCGCAATCCCCCGGCCGTTATCGCGCACGACAATGCGCGCCACCTCGCCCAGCAGATCGGCCGACAGCCAGACCTCGCCACCTTCCTGCGTGAACTTGATGGCGTTGGTCAGCAGGTTCCACACAATCTGCTCGACACGATCGGCATCGCCGTCAATCTCGTGATCGTTCAGTTCGATGGTGGTATGCAGGGTGATGCGGCGTTCGGCTGCCAGCACGTGCACGCTGTTGAGCGCGCTTTCCAGCGCCGCGCGCAGCACGAATGGCTCGCGTGTCAGGCGCAGCTTGCCGCTCATCACGCGCGTGGCGTCCAGCAGATCTTCAATCAAGCGCACCTGCTGCTCGACGCCGGTCTTGATGCCCGCTAGCGCCCGCTGCATGAGCGGCGCACCGCCTGCGATCTGGCTCTCCAGCACATACGCCCAGTTCTGGATGCCATTGAGCGGCGAGCGCAGTTCGTGCGACACCACTGCCAGGAACTGATCGCGCGCCAGCGCTGCGGCCTCCGCTTGTGCACGTGCGGCTTGTTCGCGCAACAACAAGGCATCGCGCTCGCGCTCGGCCTCGGTACGTTCGGTCACGTCGTAAATGATGAGCAGCGCCGATTCCATCGCACCATTCCGGTCGGCTTCGGGAATGACACGCGCGTTGTAGTGCGCAATGCGCGGGCGTCCGTCCTGCACTTCGAGATGCAGCGCGAGCGTCTGTTCCGCACCCAGGGCGAATGCGCGGCGCGCAGCGTCCTCCAGCGGAAGGGTGACGTCAACGGAAAGGGGCGATGCAGCCAGCGTCTTGCCAATCAGCCCGGCAGGCGTCACGCCAAAGGCTTCGGTTACGGCGCGGTTGACATACACGCAGTGCAGTTCGCGATCGAGCCGGGCAATCACGTCGGGCGCGTTCTCGACCAGCGTGACGAACTCGCGCTGATGGCGAAAGCGCTCGTGCTCGGCCTCCTTGCGCTCGGTGATGTCTTCCACCACGCAAACGAGCGCCTGCACGCTGCCGTCCGGACCGTGCTGCGGCGAATACGCGGCATGCACAAATCGGCGACCAACATCAGCCGGGTACGACAGCTCCATTTCAAATTCGACGCGTTGCCCCGCGAATGCATCGCTCAGGTATGGCAGGACGCGCGCGTACGCAGTCTCGCCCATCAGTTCGCGCAGATGGCGCCCCAGCACGTCTTCGTGCCGAGCGCCAAAGCGCTCTGCATAAGCGCGGTTTGCAAAGCGCACGCGGTGCTCGGGGTCGATCTGCACAAGCGGAAACGGCACGCTTTCGGTCAGCCATTGCAGCTGGAATTCCGACTCGGCGAGTGCCGCCAGGGTCTGCTGGCCCTGCGGCACGTCTTCGACCACGCCGACGGCGTGGGCGGATGCACCGTCGAGGCTTGGCATGAGGTAGCCGCGCTCACGAACGCGGTATTCGCGCGTTTGGCCGTCGTCGGTGCCGAGCCAGCGGTATTCGAGGACGAACTCCTGCCCCCGCGCCAAGCCCTCCCAGGCGGCACGCAGGGCGATATGGTCATCCGGATGCACATGGACGAGCCAGCGGTCGCGGATACCGCACAACGAATCGGGCTGCACGCCCCACGTCTGCGCCCCGGCGCTCACGTGCAGACGCGTACCCGTCAACGGATCGTCTACCCAGAACACATCAACCTGCTTCCTTGCGGCCAGTGGGGTACGCGTCTCGCGCGCGGCGCGCACGGGTGCCGACCAGCCCGTTACGGATTCACTCATTGCGCCCTTCGTTAGCAGTTTTCATTCCCGGGGCACCGCGAAAAAAATGCGGTGCCGCAGCACCGCATCATAGAGCGTGGAGCGAAGTTACTGCGAGGGCAATTCAGAAGCTGTTTGCGAAGCGCCGTTGGCCTGGGCCACGAGCACGCGAATCGCGTTCGGTGTAACCGCGCCAATACCCCCCGCCGGCAGCGTGGTGATCAGCCAGTCGGCGTTGTTGGCCAGGCTGAAGGGCTGCGAGGTGAAGATGATGTTCTTCGTTCCCGCCGTCGCCACGCGAACCTGGTACGTGCCGCCGTCGACGTAGATCGAATCCTGCGTGCTGGCCGGCGCAGCGCCGCCATACGCAGCGCCGCTCATGGTCGGCGCAATGGCGGAAAGATCCACATTCGGCGCGGTCACGTAGACGTCGACGTTGGGCGCGTTGTACGAAGCGTTGAAGGTGCGCACGCGCGCCTTGTCCGACAGGATCGACTTGTTGTACGGATCATCGATCAGCGCCAGGCTCGTCGCCGAACCATTGGCACCCACGATGGCCAGCGCCGTGTAGCGGTGGCCGTTTGCGGGCGTGAAGCCGGTCGAGGCCAGCGGCGTACTGCTGCCCGTGTTCGACACCGTGGCCGTGCTGGCCGTCGCGTCGATGCCGAAATAGTTGCTGACGTTCTTGAAACCGACATTGGTGATCTTCGTGGTGCCGTTCACACCAAAGTCAACGTTGCCGATGAACGGGTTGGCGTGCACCGTGCGGTATTGCGGCGAGCTGGTACCGATGATCTGCCCGATGTCGTCGTCACCGCCGCCGCATCCGGCAAGCACGCCCAACGAACCCAGCGCCAGCACGGCGACAATCTTCCTGATCTGTATCTTCATTCTTGCACCTCGGAGGGAGAGTCTTTTCATGAATCGGGCCGCATACATCGCTCGCCCATGTACGTTGTTGTCAACTTGTGGAGCCGAAGATAAACGCACACATTCCGCGCGCCTGTCGAACCGGTTCCGATCGTTTTGTCGGATGCGTCCGACATACGAAGCGACGTTCCCGCATTGAGCACGGCGCGTGCCCATCGCAGTTGAATGACCACTCCAATCGGGTCTCACGACCTGGGCGTGGAGGCGGATCGCTATACTTGCGCGATCCGTTTTTGTCTTCGTGCGCCACACACGCTCCGCATGCTCGAACCGCGCCCGGCTGATACCGTGCCCCTTCCCGATAACGCCGCTTCCCAGGCCGATCTGCAGGCTTTCGCGCAAGAGCGCGAACGCGTGCAGGCGTGGCTCGCTGCGCGCGCTTCTGGCGCCCGTGCGGTGAGTGCTTCCACGCTGTCGCAGTACCGCGTGGAAGCCGAGCGCGTGTGCTGGTACGCGCGCACGTTCGGTAAGCCGATCGCAAGCTGGCAGCGCGATGACGCGTCGGCCTATCTGCGCTTTTTGCAAGAACCGCCTGCATGGGCGATCAGTGCGCGCGGCATTGAACGCGACGATGCCAACTGGACGCCGCTGCGCGGCCCGCTCTCGGCACGTTCCACACGGCAAAGCGGCATCATCGCGGCGAACCTCTGTGGCTGGCTGCAGCGTGCGGGCTATCTGCGCGTGAACCCGTTTCTCGATGACGATGCGATCGTCATTACCGTGCCTGCGCCAAGCACGCCTGCAACCAGATCCGTCGCGGCATCCGAACCGGACACGGCACTGAGCGCATCCGACATGGCTTTGATGATCGATGCCGTGCGCGCCCGTGTCGCCTTGGGCCGTGAAGCGCGCTTGCGCCAGGCGCGCGATCACTTCCTTGCCGTGCTGCTCGCACAGGCGGGCATACGTGTATCGGAGCTGGTGTCCGCCCGCATGGGCGACGTGGCTCTGCACGCCGTGCCGGCAGAGCACGCGACATCGGATGCATTGCTGCCGACGTCGGTCTGGCTGCTGGCGATCGGCACAGGCCGCTCGCAGCGCTGGCTGCCATGCGATGCGTTGATGTCTGCGCTGCGCGAATACCGTGCGGCCTTTGGCCTGTCGCCGCTGCCACTGCCGAATGAAGCCACGCCGCTGCTGCTGTCGGTGCGCAAGCGATCGCCACGACGCGCAGACGGCACCATCATCGACTCGCCCGCCCTGCGCCGCGACTTCGGCGAGCGCAAGGGCATCGCCTCGCGTTCGCAACTGCTGCTCATCGTCAAGGCCATGCTCGGCGAAGCCGCTGAGTACGCTCGCGCCATGGGCCACGCCGACGCGGCAGTACGCCTGGCGAATGCGTCGTTGCGCGGCGTGCGCGGCGCTCATTTGCGCGAGCGGCTTGCGGCCGGTGAGGCCGCAGCCGACATCGCCCATGCGCTTGGCCTTGCCGCCCTGCCAAGCGCTTCCGTGCGTGCACGCGAAGCCGATCTGGCCGCCAGCATTGCTGACGCAGCCCGCAAACTGGCCCTGCCGTCCGCCTGACATTCCTCCACACATCGCGCAGAAACGGGTACGCCCCGCCTGCGCGGATGCCGTATTCACGCATTGTCGGAACCAATTGTCGACGCGATTCGCGCGACAGTTGTCGCTTACGTCGTCCGCAGAATTGGGTACGCTCCGCCGCTGAATCGTCGACGGTGGCACGCAGAAACGGGTACGCTCGGCTCCGAAATCGCACGCAGAAACGGGTACGCTTTGGCGCAAATGCTCCCAAAAAAAAACGCGGACCCGAGAGTCCGCGTTCATTGTGCGTTGCCTGAAGACCCTGGCGCTCAGTGCCCGCCCGACAGATAGAAGAAGCGGAACAGGAACACCGCCGAGATGATCCACACGATGATCGGCACCTCGCGCATGCGCCCCGTGAACAGCTTCAGCCCCGAGTACGTGATGAAGCCGAACGCGACGCCGTTGGCGATCGAATACGTGAACGGCATCATCAGCGCTGTCAGCACGGCCGGCACGGCTTCGGTGGTGTCTTCCCAGTTCAGATCCACCAATTCGCGCAACATCAGGCACGACACATACAGCAGCGCGGGCGCCGTCGCGTAGGCCGGCACCACGCCAGCCAGTGGCGAGAAGAACAGACACAGCAGGAATAGCACCGCCACCGTCAGCGCCGTCAGCCCCGTACGGCCGCCGGCCTGCACACCCGAAGCGCTTTCGATATAAGCGGTGGTCGACGACGTGCCCAGCAGGGAGCCCGCCATGATGGCCGTGCTGTCGGCCAGCAGCGCCTTGTTCAGGCGGTCCATCTTGCCCTGCTTGAGCAGGCCCGCGCGGTTGGCCACGCCCATTAGCGTGCCCGTCGCGTCAAACAGCTCCACCAGGAAGAACACCAGCACCACGTTCAGGATGCCCACCGACAGCGCGCCCATGATGTCGAGCTGCATCAGCGTGGGCGCAAGCGACGGCGGCATCGATACCACACCGTGGAAGGTGTTGCCCGCAAAGAAGAAGCTCGCTGCCGTCACGGCCAGAATGCCGATCAGGATGGCGCCTTTCACGCGCAGGTGGTCCAGCGCGACGATCACGAAGAAGCCGATCACCGCCAGGATGACCGAAGGCTGGTGCACATCGCCGAGCGTCACGAGCGTCGCCGGATTCCCGACGATCAGCCCCGCACCACGCAGCGAGACGATGCCCAGGAACAGCCCGATACCCGCGGTGATCGCCACGCGAATCGAATGCGGAATCCCGTTCACGATCATCTCGCGGATGCGGAACACGCTCACCAGCAGGAACAGGCAGCCGGAAATGAACACCGCGCCCAGTGCCGCCTGCCACGTGAAGCCCATGCCCTTGACCACCGCGTACGCGAAGTAGGCGTTCAACCCCATGCCCGGCGCCATCGCGATCGGGTAGTTCGCGTACATCCCCATGATGATCGTGCCGATCGCCGCGGCAATGCACGTGGCGACAAATACCGCGTCGTGCGGCATGCCCGCGTCAGCCAGGATGTTGGGGTTGACGAAGATGATGTACGCCATCGTGAGGAACGTCGTCAGCCCGGCCAGCACTTCCGTGCGGACGTCGGTCTGGTGTTCCTCGAGTTTGAAGGTGCGCGCGAGCCAGGTCATTCAGGTTGTCTCCTCTTGTTGTGAAGTGTCATCGCTGGCCGACGCCGTCCTGCGCCTGGCTCCCCCGATGCACGCCCACCACGGGGCGAGGCTACTCTTAGCAAGATTCCGGCGCCCCAAGGCAGCGCGGTCGAAATACCGTTCATGCGAATCGAATGATGGAAAACGCGCCAGCCAAGTGCCACGCCGGCGCGCGGGATGCGCATGATGCCCGAAACGCCGGGCGTGTGCACGCGCCCGGCGGGACGCATCGCTTCGGCAACGGAAGGCGTGACTCCACCGGCAAACCGTACCCGTTTCTGCGAACACCCGAAGCCGCGCGGCGTGCGTTGCGATTGGCGTACCCGTTTCTGCGCCTGTCTCCGCAGAAACGGGTACGAACCTCTGCAAATGTAGGAACGTGTGACGAAAAGGCGATGGCGTACCTGTTTCTGCGCGCCTTTGAAGAGCACACCGTACCCGTTTCTGCGCGCGATGACGCCGGGCTCGACTCAAAGCGAACCCGTTTCTGCGAAAGTGGCCTTAAATGGGCCGTACCCGTTTCTGCGGAGCATCGCGCAGAAACGGGTACGCCTTATCTGCAAGCCGCCGCGCCAAGCCCTTGGCCAATAAGGCTTTTTACCCGCAGAAACAGGTACGGTAGCCAGAACGGGGAGCCACAAGACCTCGGCAAGCCGCATCCTCTCGTGCAGGTTTCAGCGATGAAAGTTCAGAATTCGCCCATCGAGGCGACAGGCTCGGTGAGGTGTGGCCACATACAGCTTGCGAGCCGCCACGCAGAAACGGGTACGCGTGAATCCTAGGCGGGCTGCCAGAAGCGTGCGCTCGCTTTCATGGAATGGTCTGTAATAAGGAGCGCCAAAAAATCACCAGAATCGGCAGGCGCGCAGATTTGGGTACGCCAGCACGTGCAGAAATTACCTTGATCCACGCAGAAACAGGTACGCTTCGACGGCGAGCAGGCTGAACCGGTCTCAAAAGTCATCAAATCGGCCGCAGAAACGGGTACGCACGTGCAGAAACCCATCGAACGGCGTCGCCCGACCCCAGTTTTCTGTGGATAACACTGTGGACAACATGATGTTGTCCCCGCAGATTCCGGTACGCCGAATGCGCAGAAGCGGGTACGGTTTCGCGCAGAAGCGGGTACGCCATCGCGCAGAATCTGGTTCGCACGTCCGCAGAATCTGGTTCGGTTTGCCCCCCTAAACCCAGTGCTGGCAAGGCTTTGCGGGCCGCGTATACGGTTTACCTGTAGTAAACGTAGAAGGTATATATAGCTTGTAGTGAGGAAAGGTCTTCCGTGGACAACCTTAACGGTTGCCCACCGATGCCCTTCCCGCGACAACGAGCAAAAATAAGAAAACGTACCCGATTCTGCGTGACAAGGCGAAGGCGTTTTAGTACAAAGGCTCTGAACAATTCTTGCCCACCATGGTCACCAAACGCCTTACACCCAATGGGAAACCGGCCGACGAATCGCCCGGCCGCATCATCGTCCCCTCGGGAGGGCAAGTCATTGCCGCGCCAGAGAAGTTTCAGCGCCTGTTCGACGAAGCACAGGCGATGGAACGGGAAGACGCCTGGCAAAGCGGCGAGGTTGGCTTTCTCAGCCGCGCCAGCGTGCAGGTCACCCTCCCCTATCGCGCTCCCAAGGGTGCGCCGCCAGTCTGGACGCGTTCCAGCGGCAACATTTCGCTGATGATTCAGCCGGGCTACTTCACGCAGCAGCGTTCTGAACGGGCCAGCAACGGGCGGCAGCGCATCGTCTCCGAGACGGTCTCTTTCGGCTATCCCTATGGCTCGTATCCTCGGCTCATGCTGGCCTGGATCGGCAAGGAAATCATGGCCAAGAAGAAGCGCGGCGAATTCCAAGGCACGGTGGAAGACCGGCGCATTTCGCTGGGCAACTCGTTGTCCGAGTTCATGTACAACCTGGGCATCCCAATGGCCACCGGCGGCAAGCGTGGCACCATGACGCTGGTCCGCCAGCAGATGATCCGCTTGTTCTCTGCCACGATTGCCATCGTGCAAAACAAGTCGGCGCCCAGCAGCCAGAATCAGAACCAGGAACCACTGTCGATCGATCGCATCGGTTACCTGCTGGCCGATCAATTGTCGACGTGGTGGGATCCAATGCAGCCGGGCCAGGGTTCGATGTTCGAGAGCTTCGTGGTGCTGTCAGAACCGTTCTTCAACGAACTCGTGAATCGCCCTGTGCCGGTGGATATGCGTGCGTTGAAGGCGCTCAAGCAATCGCCGTTTGCGCTGGATGTGTATTCGTGGCTCACATACCGCTTCTTTACGATCCAGAAGCGTACAGAGATCCCTTGGGAAGCGCTGCAGATGCAATTCGGTACTGAGACCGAAAGCGAGCGGAAATTCCGTGCGTTGTTCCGCAAGGCGCTGAAGGACGTGCTGGTTGTCTATCCAGACGCGAAAGTCGATGCTGACTCGTCCAAGGCCTTGATTCTGCAGCCATCGCGTACCAGCGTGCGGAAGCTGGCCTGAGGTACGCAAAAGCGTTGGACAAAAAGAAAGGGGAGCAGATGCTCCCCTTTTTCATCTCAGGCGATCAGCCTGAAACTTATTCCGGCTTGATCGCCGAGGCTTGCAGACCCTTCGGGCCTTGCTTCACCTCGAAGGTGACCTTCTGGCCGTCCTTCAGGGTCTTGAAGCCCGAACCCTGAATTTCGGAGAAGTGCGCGAACAGATCTGCGCCGCCGCCGTCCGGAGTGATGAAGCCGAAGCCTTTGGTTTCGTTAAACCATTTGACAGTACCCGTGGCCATGCAAAAATTCCTTTAAAAAACAAAAAACACGTCGTCCAGCCGATCCGGACATCGCACGAAGAACCGGCTGATTCCGAATCTTGCGTAGACAAAGTCTTCAGACGACTGTCTGAGCATCATAACCAGTTTGAGGCAGAGTGTCGATGGGCGGCATTTTCGCAAAATGTCGCTTTTATGCATCCCACTGGTAAACACCTACAAAGCCTGTAAATGCTGGGATGAACGCAGAAAGTTATGCGTTAAAGGCCGCATTTACATCTCAGTTTAGGCGAATTGAAAACCACCTGACCGGCCCCTTTTTTGACGGGGCCCTTCGGATGAAATTTGTATGAATTGAAATTTATCGAACTTGTGTTTTTGTGCTGTCTTCCCTAAGATGAGCGCTGCTGACTTTCAGCGCTGAAAGTGGAGGACCAGTGAGCGCCAAGATCGTAACGGTATTCAATCAGAAAGGCGGATGCGGCAAGACCACGGTCAGCATGCACATCGCCGGAACCCTTGGTTTGCGGGGGAATAAGACGCTGCTGGTCGATATGGACGAGCAAGGAACGGCCACACGGTGGGCCGCCCAAGCGCCCGAAGACAAGCCCTTTCCGGCTTCGGTGATCGGTTTAGCACCGTCTGGCGGCGCCATGCACCGAGAGGTGCGCAAGTTTGTGGCGGACTACGATTACATCGTCGTCGATTGCCCTCCGGCGGTCCACTCACCGTCGTCGTCAAGCGCGCTGCTCATCTCCGATATTGCGTTGATCCCCGTAGTGCCATCGCCCCCCGATCTGTGGGCTGCTGTGGCAGCCAAAGCCTTGGCTCAGCAGGCTCAGGTGACCAACGAGACACTGCGTATTCGCGTACTGGCAAACATGGTTCAGCGGCGTGTCTCGCTTGCCAAGCAAGCAATTGAGATTCTTGGTGACGATGGTGATATTCCTTTGATGGATTCCATGATCGGCTCGCGCTCTGCATTTCGTGAGTGCCAAGCGATCGGTGCGACGGTGCACGGTGTGCCGGGCGCCCGGGAAGCCGTTAGTGAAGTCGACATCCTGATCGACGAGGTGTTGCAGTTGTTGCAGGAGGAACGTGTATGAGCGCGAAGTTGAAATCGCTCAAAGACGGCATGCTGGCCGGCATCGCCGCAGAGAAGACCAAGGCGACACCGGTTGATCGCTTTGCTTTGGCGGAAAAAGCGATTACATCGCACCCCCGCGGGCTGCTTGGGCAAGCGGCTCCTGCCCCTGCTTTCAGCGCTGAAAGTCCCGCACCTGCAAATACTTCTGAACGCAGGGTGGTCAAGGTTTCGCTTGAACGGCTGCAGGAAAATCCGCTCAACGCCCGTCGTATCTACGATCCGCAGATCGTTCAGGAGCGGGCGGCATCCATCGCTACGCATGGTCAGCAGACACCAGGGTTGGCGGCGCCAGACCCCGCACGGCCAGGCTGGTATGTCCTGATCGACGGTCACTATCGGAAGCGTGCCTTGGCCGCTGCTGGGAAGGCCGAGATGGACTGCTTCATCGAAGACGGCCTGTCCGACATCGATTTCTACCGTCTGTCCTTTGTCTTGAACGAGCAGCGTTCTGGCCAATCCGTGCTGGACAACGCCATCGCATGGCGGCAGCTGCTAGATGAAGGAAAAGTTAAAAAAGAAGAAGATATTTGTGAGATTACCGGCGTATCCGCGGGAACGGTCAACAAGACGTTGGCATTGCTGAAACTGCCGGAGTCTGTGCTCGAAGTCATGAAGGAACGACCGGCTGGCATCGGTATCGCGACCGGATACGAGTTGACGCTGTACTTCAAGAGCGCGGGCGAAGACCGCACGCGTGAGCTGGTACATCGCGTCCTGGAAGAGGGGCTCTCAAGCCGCGACGTGGAGCAGATCCGCAAGGTGGCTCAAGAAGGGCGTACCCGCAAGGTGAAGGAAGTCAGCCGCCAATATAAGATTCGAAGCGCGGAAGGTGATCTTCTCGGCACAATCAAGGAGTGGGATTCCGGAAGAGTGATGCTCGATGTGAAGCTCGGAGATCGTGCCGCCCGGGAATCGCTGGTGGAAGCGCTGAAAAGTCGATTTGGCCTGGATGTCGCCCTACTGTAGTTTCGCCGCAGGTTTGTTCACCAGAAGCGCCCCATGGGGCGCTTTTTTTTTACCCTGATTTCGGGCTCGGAAGTCATATCGGAGCGTAGAGCGTACCCGTTTCTGCGCCGGCTCAACGGTGTCCGGTGTACCCCATCGAAGGGCTCGTTTCCCGGCCCGCTCGGCACCGAATTGAGTGGATTCCCCCTTCAAAGGGGATGTCTATGTTTCAAGACTCGACTGCAATTATAAATACACTAAATATAAATAATGACCTGTAAGACGGGTTGCTTGAGGTTTTTAACCCTTCATGTACACTATATGGACACTTGATAGCCCCTATGGCACGCCCCGGTCTCTATTTCTCGGCTGAGCAGCAGCAGCGAATCGTTGAAGCGATTCGACGGTTGGATATCGCCTTCCCGCACGACAACGCTGTGTTCCTTGATGAGGTAATCGAAGCCGTCCAGGCCGTGACGCGCCGTGTTTACGGCGTTCGGCGTTACGTGCAGTGGTTGGCGGAAGCGGGAGTACGCCGGCGTCCGAGCAATTCGACGTTACAGAAGGCGATAGACCGGGCGCAGGGGCGCGGGCCGATTGCAAGTGGTGTCGCTACGGATGCGGTTGAGCCTTGGCCGATCCCGTTGGCACACGCAGAAACGGGTACGCTTTCGGCGCGTGACGAGCGCAACCGTATCGCTTCGCGCGCCATCGGCGCGCCCGGTGCCGGCGCCGAATGGATGGAAGCGCGCATCCGAGCTGAGGTGGCGGAGCGCGCGCTGGAACACGAAGCCGCGCGCAATCGGCAATTGCAGGCCGCCATGGCCGACTTGGAACGCCGTCTCGGCGAGGCGCTTGCCACGGCGCCTGCCGTCCCGCCCAAGTTGACCGACGCGACCCTCGAGCGCCTGGAACAGACCATGGAAACCGTGACCCGCCTGGAGGGCGCGGCCAGCGCGCTGGCGGGTACCGAGCGCTTTCTACGCTTGCAGAACGATGCGGTGCGCCAGCAGACGCAAAACGAAGCGGATCAATTGCGCCAGCGCATCCGCACCCTGGAAGCCGAGGTCGCGCAACTGAACGCCCAGATCGATGCCTACCGGCGCACGCCCGAGCGCACCGCGCCGGTCTCGCGCGGCTGGGTCAAGCCATCTTCCTGATTTTCCAAGCACTGTTAGCGGGTGCTTACTGGTCTGGTCGACCGCGAGTTGGCTCAGAACGGCACGCAGAATTGGGTACGCTTTTCGACTTTCGGCGCTGAAAGTTGGTGCGACGGAGTTTCAACCCGTTGTAGGAAAGGTGCCGATGCCGTGCTCGCGACGTTGCGGCGGGGGCGCGCCAGATGGTGCTCCATCAAAGGGTCGACCCCTTTAATTTGCGCTGGCATATGACTTGCTCATGACGCTACGTCTCACCAATGGAGTTGTCATGAACGAGAAGATCACCAAGGCCGTGTTTCCCGTGGCGGGGCTCGGTACACGTTTTTTACCCGCCACCAAGGCCAGCCCGAAAGAGATGCTGCCGATCGTCGATAAGCCGCTGATTCAATATGCGGTGGAAGAGGCTGCCGCCGCGGGTATCACGGAAATGATCTTCATCACGGGCCGCGCCAAGCGCGCTATCGAAGACCATTTCGACAAGGCCTACGAGCTTGAAACTGAGCTGGCCGCCAAGAACAAGCATGCGCTGCTGGAGATGGTGCAGTCGATCAAGCCGCCCGGCGTCGAGTGCTTCTACGTGCGTCAGCCCGAGACGCTGGGCCTTGGCCACGCAGTGTTGTGCGCGCAGAAACTGGTACGCGACGAGCCTTTCGCCGTGATCCTGGCTGATGACTTGCTGGACAACCAGCCGCCCGTCATGCAGCAGATGACGGAGCTTTACGATCACTACCGTTGCTCCATCGTCGGCGTCGAAACGATTGCGCCGGAAGCCTCGCGTTCTTACGGGGTGGTGGCCGGCCGCGAATGGGATGACCGCCTGGTCAAGCTTGATGGTATCGTCGAAAAGCCGGCGCCGAAGGATGCACCGTCCAACTTGGGCGTGGTCGGGCGTTACATCCTGACGCCGCGCATCTTCGATCATCTGCGCAATCTGAAGCCTGGCGCAGGCGGCGAATTGCAGTTGACGGACGCCATCCAGAGTCTGCTCGCTGAAGAGCAGATCCTGGCGTATCGCTACCGTGGTCAGCGTTTCGATTGCGGCAGCAAGTTCGGTTACCTGCAGGCGACGGTCGAGTTTGCGCTGCGCCATCCGGAAGTGCGTGCTGACTTTGAGGCGTATCTGCATGAGCGTCTGGGCCTGTCCCAAACGCATGAAGATGTGTCTGCCGAGATGGATTCGTTGGTCCGCGACACCATTCCGCTGAGCGTGGCCGCCTGAGCTTCGCCTCTTTCAGAATCGGTCGTGCGGGTTTCCGCACAGGCCGCTCGGCCGATTCTGAGAAACCGCACACTTCTCCTATTCCCCAACGTTCCGTCGATTTCTCGCAAAGCCTTGTGCCATGGGCCTTTGCGGCGGATCGACGCGCCTGTTTTCTGCATGGAATGCTTCTTGAGTAAGAGCGACCACCCATAAACCGGCGGACCGCTTGGACGTCGCACACGCAGCTTGGTGTGCGACTTGTCACCAGCAAAGGCCGCCGCAACGCTCCAAGGAGACACCATGACGCAGCCCCAGGCTGGTGCGGTCACGGGCGACTTTTCGCCCGCGCAGGCCCCCACCAAAGACACTCCCGCAGACGTACGCCGTCGTCTGCGTTCCATCTTCTCTGGTTCGATTGGCAATCTGGTCGAGTGGTACGACTGGTACGTGTACTCGGCGTTTGCGCTGTACTTTGCCAAGTCGTTCTTCCCGAAGGGCGACCAGACCGCGCAACTGCTCAATACGGCGGCGGTGTTTGCGGTCGGCTTCCTGGCGCGTCCGGTGGGCGGCTGGTTGATGGGCATCTACGCCGATCGCTATGGCCGCAAGCGCGCGCTGTTCTTCTCGGTGGTGCTCATGTGCGCGGGCTCGCTCATCATTGCGCTCACGCCGAGCTACGCGACCATCGGCGTTGCGGCACCCGTGATGCTGGTACTGGCTCGTCTGCTGCAGGGGCTGTCGGTCGGTGGGGAATACGGCACCTCGGCCACGTACCTGAGCGAAGTCGCCAACAAGGAAAACCGCGGTTTCTACTCGAGCTTCCAGTACGTCACGCTCATCGCCGGCCAACTGACGGCGCTGGCGCTGCTGATCGTGCTGCAGCAGTTCGTGCTATCGCCGGCGCAGCTTGAGGCGTGGGGCTGGCGCATTCCATTCTTTGTCGGCGCACTGTGTGCGCTGGTGGCAATGGCCATGCGCTCGCACATGGAGGAAACGCAGTCCTTTACCGCCGCGAAGGCAAACAAGAAGCGCGGCACGCTGTCGGAACTGGCCAAGCATCCGCGTGCCGTTGCGACGGTCGTGGGCCTGACGATGGGCGGTACGGTGGCGTTTTACACGTACTCGATCTACATGCAGAAGTTCCTGGCCAACACGGTGGGGCTGTCGAAGGACACGGCGACGCTGGTGTCCGGCGCCACGCTGCTGCTGTTCGCGATGCTGCAGCCGATCGTGGGCGGGTTGTCTGACCGCATTGGCCGCCGTCCGATCCTGATTGCGTTTGGCGTGCTGGGTACGCTGTTCACCGTGCCGATCATGACCGGCATCAGCCAGACCACCAACGTGTGGACGGCCTTCTTCCTGATCATGGCTGCGCTGGTGATTGTCTCCGGCTACACGTCGATCAACGCGGTGGTGAAGGCCGAGCTGTTCCCCGCGGAAGTGCGTGCGTTGGGCGTGGGCCTGCCGTATGCACTCACGGTGTCGATCTTTGGCGGCACGGCGGAGTACATCGCGCTGTGGCTCAAGCAGGCGGGTCACGAATCGCTGTTCTACTGGTATGTGACGGGCACGATCTTCCTGTCGCTGTTGGTCTACGTGTTCATGCGCGATACTCGCGAGCATTCCCGCATCGAACATTGATCCCATGTCGCCAACCGACGGCCACGCCGACCTTGCCCACCCCGCACACGGGCGCGGCTGGCGCGTGGCTGTCGCGCTGGCCATGGCGGCGTGCTGTGCGGCAGCGGGCTGGGGCGCTTACGCCATCGCCCTGCAGCGCTACGTTGCCACGCGCGCCGAAGAGGCCGGCCAGCGCACCACCTTCTACGCACAGAACCTGCGCAGCACGCTGGCCCGCTATGAATCATTGCCGAGGCTGGCGGCGCTGGAGCACGTGCTGCACGTCGCGCTGCAAGAGAATCCCCAGGCCGGCGACGCCGTCATGCGTCGCGCGGCCAACGCCTATCTGAAAGAAGTCCAGGCGGCCACCGACTTGGCCGCCGCTCACCTGATCAATACGACAGGCCTCACGATTGCGGCCAGCAACTGGGATCTGCCGACCTCGTTCGTCGGCCAGAACTACGCATTCCGCCCGTACTTTGTCGAGGCCATGCGCGAAGGGCTCGGTCGCTTCTACGGTGTCGGCAATACCACGGGCGAGACGGGCTATTTCGTGGCCGCCCCTGTGCGCGAAGACAACAAGCCGATCGGCGTGGTGGTTGTGAAGGTCAACCTCGATGCGTTCGAAGCCACGTTGTCGCGCAGCGGCGATACGGTGCTGCTGGTGGATCGGCACGGCGTGATCTTCCTATCGTCCGTACCCGAATGGAAATACCGAACGCTCGGCACCTTGAGCGCGGACCAGCGCGCAGCACTCGACGCGACGCGCCAGTACGCGCCCCACGTACTTGCGCCGCTCGGAATGGCCGACGGGCAAGCCGCGAGCGTACCCTTTTCTGCGGACCACCCACCGCAGACTGTGCGCGTGGCGTTGCCCGGAAAATCTGCGTCGACACTGCGCGTGCAGTACCGCCCGGTGGGCCTGCTCGGCTGGCAGGTCGCCGTGTTGATCGACCCGCGCGACGAGCAGCGCACTGCGTTGGTGGCCGGTGCGAGTGCCGCGTTTGCGATGGCGCTGATCTTCGCCGTGCTCGTTGCTTTGCGTTTGCGTACGCGCCGGCGCGAAGAGCAGCACCGCGCGCGCGCCGCGCTGCGCGAAGTCCAGCGTGATCTGGAAGCGCGCATCGCACAGCGCACTGCGGAGCTGACATCCGCCAACACCGCGCTGGCCGGCAAGGTCGAGGCGCTCGATGCCGCGCAACGCATCCTGCGCGAAACGCGCGATGCCGCCGTGCAGGCCGGCAAGCTCGCCGTGCTCGGCCAGATGGCCGCCGGCATCACGCATGAACTCAACCAACCGCTCACCGCACTGACCACGCTATCCGACAACGCCAACCAGCTTGCCGAACGCGGCCGCATCGACGAAGTGCGCGGCAACCTCACACACATCAGCCAGCTTGCCGAGCGCATGGGGCGTATCGTTTCGCACATCAAGGCGTTCTCGCGTAAGGGCGATGCGGCACGCGCGGCCGTGTCGGTGGACGAGGCCATCCGCCAAGCACTGATGCTGGTTGAGACCCGTCGCCGCCAGGCCGGCGTGACGGTGGTGGCCGAGCCGGTGCCGGCCGATCTTGCGGTCTGGGCCAACGCTGTGCGGCTCGAGCAGGTGCTCGTCAACCTTATCCGCAACGCCATTGATGCCACCGCCGAGGCCCCCGCAGCCGACTCGGCTACCGTGCGCGTGAGCGTCGAACCCATCGAGAAATGGGTACGCATCACCGTGCGCGACTTCGGCCCGGGCATTCCCGCCGACGTGCTGCCGCGCCTGTTTGAGCCGTTCTTCACCACCAAGGACGATGGCCAGGGCCTGGGGCTCGGCTTGGCGATTTCGCTGGCGATCATCGAAGACTTTGGCGGCCGGCTCGAGGGCAGCAATGCGGGTGACGAAGCGGGTGGCGCAGAATTCATCATCGAGCTTGAACGCGTTGTGAAACCCACATGACTGAACACGGTACGCCGGACCCTTCCCCCATCGACCACGCGCACGTCTTCCTGATCGAAGACGATGACGTGGTGCGCCTGGGCTGCGAGCAAGCGCTCACGCTGGCGGATCTGCCGGTGCAATCCTTTGCAGATGCGGAAAGCGCGCTGGCCGCACTCGCCACGCAAACACCGGCCGTGGTCGTCACCGACGTGCGCCTGCCCGGCCGCGATGGCTTGGCTGTGCTGCGCGAGATGCTGCAGCACGACCGCCAGTTGCCGGTCATCCTCATCACCGGCCATGGTGACGTGACGATGGCCGTGGCCGCGATGCGCGCCGGCGCCTACGACTTCATGGAGAAGCCGTTCCACTCCGAGCGCCTGGTCGATGTGGTGCGGCGCGCGTTGGAAAAGCGCAGGCTCACTTCCGAAAACCTGCGTTTGCGTGAAGCGCTGCAGGGCCGGCAGGCGTACCCATTGATCGGCCAGAGCGCCGTCATGCAGAACGTGCGCCGGCTCGTCACCGCACTGGCGCCGACCGATGCCGACATCCTCGTCACGGGCGAGACCGGCTCGGGTAAGGAAGTGCTCGCGCGCGCCATTCACGAAGGCAGTCGACGTCGCGGGCCGTTCGTCGCGCTCAATTGCGCGGCGCTGCCGGAATCCGTGTTCGAGAGCGAGATGTTTGGCCACGAGGCGGGCGCTTTCACAGGCGCCAACCGCCGCCGCATCGGCAAGATGGAATATGCGGATGGCGGCACGCTGTTCCTGGATGAAATCGAATCGATGCCGCTGGCGCTGCAGGCCAAGCTGCTGCGCGCGCTGCAGGAACGCAGCATCGAACGGCTGGGCAGCAACGCGAGCGTGCCCGTCAATTGCCGTGTGGTGGCCGCCGCCAAGGTCGACTTGAAGGAGGCTTCCGATCACGGCCAGTTCCGCGCGGACTTGTATTACCGCCTGAATGTCGTGTCGATTGCGCTACCGGCGCTGCGCCAGCGTGCCGAAGACATACCACTGCTGATGGCCCACTTTCTGCAGCAGGCCGCGGTGCGCTACGAGCGTGCGGCGCCCGATTGGTCTGCGCAGGACATGATGCGCTGGCAGCACCACGACTGGCCCGGCAACGTGCGTGAACTCAAGAACGTGGCGGAACGCTTTTGCCTCGGATTGGACGATGGCCTGGTGGTTTCAGAAGCGAGCCAGCATTCTCTGGCGGGCCGGATGATGGCGGTCGAACGTACCACCATCGAGGAAGCACTGCGCGCCACGGAGGGCAACGTTGCACGCGCGGCCGATCTGCTGGCCGTGCCGCGCAAGACGCTGTACGACAAGCTCAACCGGCACGGGATCGAGCCGGACCGCTTCCGCAGCAGTTAGCGCAGCGAGGATTCGCCGATCTTGCGGCCGCCTTGCGGGGGCCAGCACGTTGCTGCCAGCAGCACGGCCGCCACGGCATAGATCGCTTCGGTCACGGCCAGCGGCAGCACATGTACCTGGTACAGCGCAGCGGGCAAATCTGCCAGCGCATGCAGCAGCACCGCCAGCACGACAATCACAAACCGCTGCTGCCGCACCGCGTTCCACACCACCAGCGTGAGCGTGAACTGGATCAGCATCGCGGCAATGCGCTCGCTCACTGCACCGAGCGCCAGCCACGGCGAGAGCTGCGCCAGCATGGCGTGGATGGTCCCGACCATGGCATCGGCGCCGCTGGCCGCGAGGCGCGATTCCAGCTCGCCGCGGTTGGCGGCAATGCCGAACATCACCATCTGCGCCTGCGATGCCGCACCGACCAGCCAGGCTTCGATGCCCGCGTGACCGAGCGCGTAGGCCACAGGTGTGGCGGCACCCCCCGGCTTGCGCACGAGAAAACGCAGGCCAAGCCAGCGGCCGCTTTCCTCGAACAAACCAGCCATCAGCGCGCCGTAGATGACAAACAGCACGGGCATGCGCAACCAGTGCGCCGTGATCGGGTTGAGCTGCAGCAGATACAGGTGCAGCGTGCGTTCCAGTACCAGCGCAAACACGACAAACACCGCCGCGCCCACGCCGATGTCGCGCCACGCCAGGTCAAAGCGCCGCCGCAACCAGAACCACGCCACGACCGGCACGCTTGCGATGAGCAAGGCCGCGATGGCGTGGGCAACGAGGGCAGACAGGGCGACGGTGGGCATGGCGGATGGCGCAGTTGGGGCGACGAGTTCGCCCGCATGCTACCTGAGGGCGCGGGCGCGAGTCTTGCGGGCCGATTGTTACAATATGTGCCTGCGGCAGCAGTGCCGCTTCTTGACTTCTTGATATGGCAGGACGGACGTTCGTGAAACGCATGATGTGGCGGTGGATCTGGATATGCAGTGTCGGCGTGGGCGCCTTCGGCATGGCGGTGCCTGCCCAGGCTGCGCGCTGGCACCAATACCTGACGACGACGTCCGTCGTGGCGTCCATCGATCGCACGTCGCTGCGCTCCAACCGTACCGGCCACAAAATTTTTTTGGCGCGCACGGTGCTCAAGCGCAGTGAACGCCGCGCCCATGGCGCCCATTACCGGCCCGGCACGGTGATCCTTTCGCGGCAGGAGATCGACTGCCATCGCCAGCGCATCCGCCTGATCGACTACGTGGTGCGCGCTCCCGACGGCGCCACGCTCGATACCGATACCGCAGCCGGGGCGCACTGGATGCGCATCCGCCCCGGTACGCTCGCGGCGCGCTCCGCCGCCTATGTCTGCGGCCGCCGTTAGACATCGCGGCGACTCGACATTGATTGGCGGGCATAGCACTATGGTGTTTGCCCTCCCACTACAACAAGACACCGGTCGCGAGGGGCGCCGGTGCCAGCCGACGGTCCGATGAAACTGACCCTGAAGTCGCAGGCGGCCATCATGGCGACCGTCATCAGCGTGACGGTGGTGAGCGTGTTCGGCTGGTCGCAACGCGAGCCGATCCGCCGCGAGGTGATGGCGCAGATCAAGGCGCAGCAGACGGCCATGGTCAAGGAGTCGGCGGAAGACCTCAAGCAGCGGCTGGACACCTACCTGGGCGTGCTCGAGCGCACCGCGCAGCAGATGCGCACCGTGCGCTTCGACTCGCCTGCGCAGGAAGCGGCGTTCTACCAATCCATCCAGCCCGCCAGCGGCCTGTTCGACGGCGTGTTCCTGGCCTCGGCCGATGGCAAGGTGACAGCCACCTCGCGGCGCCGCGCGGGCGTAGTCGGCATCGACATTTCGGATCGGGATTACTTTAAGCAGGTCATGGTGGTCGATCAGCCGACCATCTCCGCGCCGCTGCGCAACCGGGTGGGCGGCGAGCCCATCGTCATCATGGCCGCGCCTGTGCATGATCAGGACGGCAATCTCGTCGGGTTGATCGGCGCGTCGCTGTACCTGCTCAAGCCGAACTTTCTGGGCGACATGCGCGATATGCGCGTGGGCCAGACCGGCCACGTCTACCTGGCCACGCGAGGTGACAACCCCGTTTATATCGTCCACCCCCAGGCCGACAAGACGCTGGCGCCGCTCGATGCCGATCCGGCGGTGGCCGCGGCCTTCCAAGCGAATCCAGATGCGCTGCCTGATCGCGGTGGTGACGTGGTCACCACGCAAGACATCACCTCGGCCGGCTGGACCCTCGCTGCTGTGTTGCCCGGGGCCGAGGCCAACCGGCAGCTCTTCCTTATGCGCCAGCGTTTTCGCTGGTCGCTCCTGGTGCTGGCGGCGTTGATCGGCGCATCGGTGTGGGCGGCGATGCTGTGGCTGTTGCGCCCGCTTGGCCGGTTGCATGCAGCCATGACGCAGCTTTCGGCCACGGACTTGCGCAATGCGCCGCCACTCGAGCTGGGCGGTACCTCGGCGGAAATCGACGCGGTGTCGACGGCGTTCCACAAACTGATGGGCGAGGTCGTCCGCCAGCGCGCCGAACTCGAAGCTGTGAACGATGCGTCGCCGCTCGGGTTGTTCCGCTCGGATGCGGAGGGTCGGACCGTCTATACCAACGAGGCGTATCGCCGGCTGCTCGGCGCAACGCATGAAGAGGCGCTGGCCGACGTGTGGCTCGCACGTCTGCATCCGGACGACCGCGATGCCACCATGGCCGGTTGGCGCGATGCGGTCGCACGCGGGGCTGGCTACAACGCCGAGCAGCGCGTGATCGTGCCAGGCCTCGGTGAGCGATTGCTGGTCGTCACGACAGCGCCGGTGCGGGTGGACGGCGAGGTGGTTGGCCACGTTGGGGCCATGGAAGACATCACCGTGCGGGCGCGGGCGCAACAGGCCTCGCGCGTGCTGACCAAGATCCTCGACTCCACCACCGACTTCGTTGCGCAGAGCGACGTACAGGGCAACGTCACGTACATGAATCCGGCCGGCCGCCGCTTTGCCGGCATTGCGCCGGATGCCAATCTTCAAGGCCTGACGATTGCGGATTTCTACCCGCCCGAGACAATGGGCTGGCTGCGCGAGGTGGCTGTACCCGCAGCCTCGCGCGATGGCGTATGGATTGGCGAAACCACCGCGCGAGGTGCCGAGGGTCAGGTCGTGCCGATCAACCACATGATCATCGCGCACCGCGATCCTGCCGGGCGTATGGAGTATTTCTCGTCGGTCATGCGCGACATCACCCAGGACAAGGCCGCCAAAGAAGCGCTGCAGCGCAGCCGCGAAACGCTGCAGACCGTGACCGATGCGCTGCCTGCGCTGGTCGCCTTCATCGATACCGGGGAGCGCTTCCGCTTTCTGAACGCCGCCTACGAGAAAGCGTATGGACGATCGACCGCGAGCATGCTCGGGCAGACGCTGCGTGAAGTCGCGGGTGTGGACGCTTACAGCAACCTGCGCGATGCGTTGCAGCGTGCGCTGGGCGGCGAGACGATGGTCTTCGAGCGCGAGATCGGGGCCCTCGATCAGTACCGGTGTGAAGAGGTCAGCTACCTTCCGCAGTTCGATTCGCAAGGCCGCGTGGCGGGTGTGCATTCGGTGACGCTGGATATTACGGAGCGCAAGAAGCAGGAGCTGCGCCTGCGCGCGCTGACAACCACCGACCACCTCACCGGCCTGGCCAACCGTGCCGGCTTTGAAGCGCGTTTGCAGGCGGCGCTGGACCAGGCACGTGTGAATGGATCGACCGGAGCGCTCCTGCTGATCGATCTCGACCACTTCAAGGTGGTCAACGATACGCACGGGCACGCCGTTGGCGATGCGCTGCTGCGTACTTTCGCGCAGCGGCTGGCGCGTGCAGTGCGCCCGTATGACGGCGTGGCGCGTTTTGGCGGTGACGAGTTTGCCGTCATCCTGGAACACCTGTCGCACCCGGGCGACGCAAAGACGGTTGCCGCGAATATCCTCGCCGCATGCAACAAGCCGTTTCGCTTGCGTGAGACGATGGTTCAGGTTGGCGCGAGCATCGGTATCGCAACCTTCGACGCGCGTACGCTGGCGCAGAGCGTCGTCTTCGAAGCCGCCGACGAGGCGTTGTACGAAGCCAAATCGCGCGGCAAGGGGTTGTTTGTCAGCGCCGACGAGCTGCCGACGGACTGATTTCGCAGTGCGGCAAGGCACGCAGAAACGGGTACGCTTCACGTCGATCTGGCGGTATTGCGCAGGTAATGTTGCGCCGCAATGACCGCCCCCCAGGCCGGGCGGCGGACAATCCCCTATCGCACGGTCGTGCGCTTTCCGGTAAAGTCCCGCGACTGACTGCACGTGCCGGCCACCCCGGCGCGTCGCACAAGAGCGCTGTACCCATGGCGCCTTCGCTTCACACTCCGACGCACTTCCGGTGCACGCATGCCCGATCCGGCATCGCTCGCCCGGCAGGTCTTCCGCCGTTCGCCAACGTTGTTTGACTTCGTGGCGCGAAACCCGGCAGGCGAGCGTCCGGACGCGATGCAGGGCGCATGCGGGGGGAGCGACGGTGTTGGGCCAGCGCATCTTCGAGACGAATCGCATTCAAGCAATCGCGACGGACAAACAAGGAGCAGGTTCGCATGCAAAAAATGATCAAACGGCTGCTGTTGACGGCAGTGGCTGCGGGGGCGGCAATCGCAACGGGCGCGGCAACCGCGGCCCAGGACATCAAGATTGGTGTGGCCGAAGCGCTGTCGGGCGGCGCAGCCCAGTACGGCGTGGCCATCCGCAACGGCTTCCAGCTGGCCGCTGACGAGATCAACGCCGCGGGCGGTATCAACGGCAGCAAGATCGCGCTGGTGATCGAAGACGAGCAGGGCAAGAAGGAAGAGGCCATCAACGTCTTCAAGAAGCTGATCTTCCAGGACAAGGTGGCGATGGTGTTCGGCCCCACGCTGTCGAACTCGGCACAGGCGGCCGATCCGATCGCGCAGGCCTCCAAGACGGTTGCCTTTGGCACTTCCAACACCGCAGACGGCATCACCAGCATTGGTGATTTCGTCTTCCGCAATTCCGTGACCGAAGCCGACGTGCTGCCGGCCACGATCCAGACCGTTGTGAAGAAAGCAGGCGTGAAGAAGGTGGCCGTGCTGTACGGCAACGACGACGTCTTCACCAAGAGCGGCTACGACAACTTCAAGAAGGCGCTCGAAGACCTGAAGATCCCGGTGACGACCACCGAGACCTTCGCCAAGGGCGACGTCGACTTCAAGGCGCAACTCACCAAGATCAAGGCGACGAATCCGGATGCGATCGTGCTGTCGGCGCTGATTGCCGAAGGTGGTCCGATCATGGTGCAGGCGCGTCAGCTCGGCCTGAACGTGCCGATCATCGGCGGCAATGGGATGAACTCGGTCAAGGTGTTCGACCTGGCCAAGGACAAGTCCGACAACCTGTGGGTGGGCAGCCCGTGGTCGATCGAGAACCACACGGCCGAGAACAGCAAGTTCATCACCGCCTACACCGCCAAGTACAAGGCAGCGCCGGATCAGTTTGCGGCGCAGTCGTATGACGCGATGTACATCGCGGCGACAGCGCTGAAGAAGGTGAAGTTCAGCGGCAACCTCGAAGCCGATCGCAAGGCGATCCGCGATGCGCTGCCGGCAGTCAAGCACGTTGGGGCGACCGGGGCGTTTGCGTTCCGCCAGGTGACGGCACGTGGCAAGCCGGCCGGCTATGACGCCGTGCAGACGCCGATCGTGAGCGTGACCAAGAACGGCAAGTACACGATCGAGAAGTAATCTTCGGTTCTCGTTGAAACCGAAACGCGGGGCGTAGCTAAACCTACGCCCCATCGCTTTTTTTGCGGCTGCTTTGGTGACATTCGGCCGCACCTCACTCTGATTCATCATGCTGGAACAGCAACTCGTCAATGCGCTGTCGCTCGGCTGCGTGTATGCGTTGTTCGCCCTGGGGTTCACGCTGGTTTTCGGCATCCTGGGCGTGATCAACCTGTCGCACGGCGCGGTCTTCATGCTCGGTGCCTATGCGGCGCTGCAGGTCGTCCTCCACTTCGATCTGCCGCTGTGGGCGGCGCTGGCCGTCGGTTTTGCCGTGAGCGGCGTGGCCGGCCTCATCATCGATGTGCTGCTGCTGCGACCGCTGCGTCGCCGCAACGCGCCCCACCTGATTCCGATGATCGGCACCATCGGTGCGGGCATCGCCATCAATAACGCCATGCAAGGCGCGTTTGGCGCCGAGAACCTGCGCTTCCCGGCCGGGCTCGTGTCGGACGCCTCGCTGGATCTGGGCGGCATCCACCTCACGCCGCTCGAGCTGGGCATCATCGTGCTGTCGTTCGTGCTGATGGGTGCGCTCATGCTGCTGCTCAAGCGCACGCAACTCGGCCGCGCACTGCGCGCGATTGCGGAGTCGCCCAAGGCAGCGGCACTGCTCGGTATCAACGTCGAAGGGCTGTTCCTGCTGACCTCGTTTGCAGCCGCAGCGCTGGGCGGGTTGTCGGGCGTGCTGATCGGCCTGTACTCCAACGCCGTGTTCCCGCTGATGGGCCAGCCGATGCTGCACAAGGGCATCGCGGTCATCATCCTGGGCGGCCTGGGCGATATTCGCGGCGCAATGCTCGGCGGGCTGTTCCTCGGCTTTGCCGAGGTGCTGTCAGTGGCCTACATCGGCTCGACCATGCGCGACGCCGTGGCGTTCGGTCTGCTGTTCCTGATCCTGCTGGTGCGGCCGCAAGGGCTGTTCGGCAAGGTGCTCGAACGCAAGGCATAAGGAGACCGACATGGAATGGTTCGACAACTTCTGGTCGGTCTACAGCAACCTGGTGCTTACGCTGGGCATCAACGCGTTGCTGGCGCTGTCCATTTATCTCACGCTGTCGTGCGGCCTTCTGGCGATGGCGAATGCGGCTTTCATGGGCATCGGCGCGTATACCTCCGCGCTGCTGACGATGAATGCGGACATGCCGTTCTCGGTCGCGCTGCTGGGCGGCATGGCGGCACCGGCCGTGGTGGCCGTTGTCATCGGCCGGCCGACGCTGCGTCTTTCGGGCGTGTATCTGGCCATGGCCACGCTTGGTTTTGGCGAAGTCGTGCGCGTACTGATCCTGAACACCGAAGACTGGACCGGCGGCGCGCTGGGCCTGAACGGCATTCCGCAGCTGACCGAGTGGTGGCACGTGGCGCTGGCCGTATTGGCCACGCTGTTCGTGCTGGCGCGCATGCGGCGGTCCAAGGTTGGCCGCGCATTCGAGGCCATCAAGGAAGACGAGACCGCCGCAGGCCTCATGGGCATCAACGTGGCCGGCACAAAGCTGCTGGCGTTCACGCTGGGTGCGGCCATCGCCGGGCTCGCGGGCGCACTCAATGCGCACCTGACGTTCTTCATCGGCCCGAACGAATTCGGTTTCGATCGCGGCGTGGAAATTCTCACGATGACGATTCTGGGCGGCACCAACGGCCTGACAGGCCCTGTGCTCGGCAGCCTGATCCTGTCGCTGCTGCCCGAGCTGTTGCGTGCGTTCAAGGATTTCCGCTTGGTCGTCAATGGCGTGATCCTGATGGTGATCGTGCTGTTCCTGCCCAAGGGCATCTGGGATCCGGCGCGTTTCGCGCGCTGGTTCGGCATGAAGCGCGGCGGCACCATGCCGGGCACGGGCGACAGCCGAGCTGCTTCCAATGAATCGCACTGAGGCCGCCATGCTGAAGCTCACATCCATTTCCAAGCGCTTTGGCGGCCTGTCAGTCTTGCAGGACGTCAACATTGAAGTGCCGCAGGGCACCATCTTCGGCTTGATCGGCCCGAACGGCGCCGGCAAGACCACCGTCTTCAACCTGATCACCGGCCTGCTGGCGCCTACGGGCGGCTCGCTCACGTTCAACGGCGAAAATCTCGTCGGCAAGAAGCCCCATCAGATCACGCAGATGGGCATCGCGCGCACGTTCCAGAACATCCGCATCTTCAAAGAGATGACGCTGCTGGAGAACGTGGTGGTCGGCATGCATCGGCATCTCGACTACGGCGCGCCGGGTCTGCTGCTGTCGCTGCCCAAGTACCGCGCCGCCGAGCGCCGCGCGCGCGACCGTGCGCTGGAACTGCTCTCCTGGGTCAAGCTCGACCACAAGGCGCACGACATTGCCGACAACCTCTCGTACGGCGACCAGCGCAAGCTTGAACTCGCGCGGGCGCTGGCCACCGAACCCAAGCTGCTGTTGCTCGACGAGCCCGTCGCCGGCATGAATACGGGCGAGAAGGTCGACCTGATGGCCGAGATCGAGAACATCAAGGCGCGCGGCTACACGATCTTCATGATCGAGCACGACATGCGTTTCGTGATGGGCCTGTGTGAGCGCATTGCGGTGCTCAACTTCGGCCGCATCATCGCCGAAGGGCCGCCCGAGGCGATCCGCAACGACCCGCAGGTCATCGAGGCATACCTGGGCCGCGATGATGACGATGAAGCGAACGGCGATGCCGCGCAGAAGGAGACGGCATGACCACCTTGCTGGAAGTCAAAGGGCTGGACGTGTCGTACGGGCACATCGCAGCCGTCAAGGGCATCGACTTTGCGCTCAAGGCCGGCGAGATCACCTCGCTGGTGGGCGCAAACGGTGCGGGCAAATCGACCACGCTGCTGGCGCTCTCGGGGCTGATCCCGAAGTCGCAGGGAGATGTGCGCGGCCAGATCCTGTTCGAGGGCGAAGACGTCACGCTGTGGTCTGCTCACAAGCGTGTGGAGCGCGGCATCGTGCAGGTGGCCGAAGGGCGCGCCACGCTCACCACGATGACGGTGCGCGAGAACCTGGAGCTGGGCGCTTACACGCGTAAGGACAAGGGACAGATCGCCTCTGACCTGGAGCGCGTGTTCCACCTGTTCCCGCGCCTGAAGGAGCGTATCGATGGGCTGGCCGGCAACCTCTCGGGCGGCGAGCAGCAGATGCTGGCCATTGGCCGCGCGCTGATGGCTCGCCCGCGCGTGCTGCTGCTGGATGAACCCTCGATGGGCCTCGCGCCGATCATCGTGCAGGAGATCTTCCGCATCCTGCGCACCATCAATGCTGAAGGTCTGACGATCTTCCTGGTCGAGCAGAACGTGCGCCAGGCATTGAAGATCGCGCAGCACGGCTACGTGCTGGAGACCGGCCAGATCGTGCTCGCTGACAGCGGCAAAAACCTGCTGGGCAATCCGCGCGTGCTCGAAGCCTACCTGGGCGGCTGAGCGTTCCGAACATGCCTCGGCATGCAATATTGCCGAGGTGTAAGAACCGCATATCCATTGGGTTTGCGGTTCATTTTGACCCAAAAGCGTACCCGTTTCTGCGTACGTTCAAATCCCCGCCAATACGTGTCGCTGTGCGTCGAACAGCGCGATCAATGCGTCGGCCACGGCCCGCACGCGCGGTGATCGTCGAACGTCGGGGTGGATGACCAGCCAGATTTCTCGATGCAACGCAGGGTCGTCGACGGGCAATCGACGCAAAAGCGTACCCGTTTCTGCGGGCGCGCCGAGCAGGTGCGGCAGCGCTGCGACACCCAGTCCGGCGAGCGCCGCCTGATGCATCGCCGCCAGATCGCTGCAGCGTAAGACCACGCGACGTTCGCCTGCGTAGTTGTCCAGCCAGCGCTGTTGCGGGACGTGGCGCAGGTTTTCGTCGTAGCCGATGAATTCCCACTCTGATTCGGGGCGTGCGAGCACTTCTGCGGTGGCGTACAGGCCGTAGCCGAGGTCGCCCAGCGGCCGTGTCGCCAAAGTAGATGACGTCGGGCGTGACAAGCGCACTGCCAGGTCAGCTTCGTGCGCCATCAGGTTGGCGTTGCGCTTTTCGCCGAGCAGCACGAGGTCGATGCCGGGCCATTGCCGGCGCAGTGTCGCCAGGTTTGGCGCAATGATGTGGCTGGCCACCGTGGGCGGCGCGGAGATACGCACCGTCCCGCGCAAGCTGCCCGCCCCCGCAGCCGCACGCGCAAAGCCGGCGGCTTCCTGCTCCATGCGTTCAGCGCGCTCGGCCAGTGCGTTGCCTTCAGCGGTCAGGCGCCAGCCGCGCGGCAGGCGGTCGAACAAGCGCACGCCCAACGACTGCTCCAACGCATCGGCACGCCGCGCTACCGTGGTGTGTTCCACCGCCAGCCGCCGCGCAGCGGCCGACAAGCTGCCCTCGCGCGCCAGCACGAGAAAGTAGCGTACGTCATCCCATTGCAAGGAAGAGGAAGGTTCGGCCGCCGCCACACGCGCCAGGGCACGCACATTTTTTGGTCGACCTGGGCTTTTTTGCACAGAAGCTGATCAGTTTTTGTGAATTCCCGGGTGATTCTGAACGGATTACGCTTGTTTCACAACGTGACGAACGCGGTACCCGTCATCACCAAAACCGAAAAGCGTACCCATTTCTGCGAGGACTTTTGCCATGCATGCCAAGGTGATCCAACTCCGCGAACCCGGACCGGCATTGGGTTTGCGGCCCGCCAGCCTGATGTTGGCGCCCCCCGGCCCGAATGCGTTGACGGTGCGGCATACCGCCGTCGGCGTGAACTTTGTCGACGTGTATCACCGTGTCGGGCTGTACCCGGTGCCGGCATTCCCAGCGGTGCTCGGGGTGGAGGGCGTGGGCGTGGTGGAAGCCGTGGGTACGGATGTACGCGGCTTTGTGGTTGGCCAGCGCGTGGCCTGGGCCGGCCTCATGGACGGCGCGCCCGGTGGCTACAGCAGCCATCGCAACATCCCGGCCGAACGGGCGATTGCCTTGCCGGATGCGCTTGATGACCAAACCGTCGCGGCCACGTTGGTCCGCGGCATTACCGCGCACATGCTGCTGACGCGTGTACGGCAGATGCGCGCCGGCGATACGGTGCTCGTGCACGCCGCTGCCGGCGGCCTGGGCGTGTTGCTGGTGCAATGGGCCAAGCGCCAGGGTGCGCGCGTGATCGGCACGGTTGGCAGCGAGGCCAAGGCCGCCGTCGCGCTGGGCCATGGCGCAGACCACGTCGTGCTGCATCGCCAGCAGGAGGTGCGCGAAGCCGTGCTGCAGCTGACCGGTGGAGAAGGCGTCGACTATGTGATCGATGGGATTGGCGGCGCGATGTTGCAGACGTCGTTGGCGGTGACGCGGCCGTTCGGCATGGTGGCCAGCATCGGTCAGGCGGGCGATGTGGGCAACGCCCAAACGGATGTCGTCGATCTTGCGGCGCTTGGACCGTCGCGCTCGATTGCGCTGGCGCGGCCAGGCGTATTCCGCTACATGGCCGATCTGTCGAACTACCGGACGGGGGCGCAGGCGGCATTGCAGCGCATGCTGGATGGCGTGCGCGTGCCGGTGGGCGGCACCTATGCGCTGGAAGATGCGGCCGCCGCGCATACCGCACTGGAAGCCGGACAGACCTCGGGCGCACTGCTCTTGCGCCCTTGAGAACCCTGCGCGCCGAAGGGTTTCCGTGCAAAGCGTACCCGTTTCTGCGGGACACTCAGCGTCGTTGCTTCACGCTGCCGGGTCTCGCGTTTCGAAGGTTTCACCTCATCCCACAAGGAGCCGTCGCATGCTGTACCTGATTCTTTTCAACTACACCGCACCGCTCGAAGCACTTGATCGGGTGCTCCCTGCGCACCGCGCGCATCTGGACGCTCACTATGCGAGCGGCCACTTCCTGATGTCGGGGCCGTTTTTCCCGCGTGAGGGCGGCGGCATCCTCGCGCGTGCCGAATCCCGCGAAGAGATCGACGCCATCGTCGCGCGCGACCCTTTCGTGATCGAAAAACTCGTAGAGGCACGCGTCATTGCCTGGGGCCCGAATCGTCGGAGCGCTGACACACCGCAGGCGTGGTTGCCAGACGCCCTGGTCGCGACATCGACTTAAAACCGGTGCGGCGCCGCCGCTATCATGTCGGCTTGTCCTTGCGCGAACCGACATGACCGACACGCCGCCGCCTCAATCTGAAGTGCCGCGCCAGCCACGGTGGCGGCGCGCGACTGCCCGGCTGCCGTTCGGTCGCGAGCATCTGGTGTTCGTGATTGCCGGGGTGATCGGCTGCGCGGGCGCCTTGTCGACGATCCTGTTTCGCGAGTGCCTGCGCCATCTGCAATGGTGGCTCTCGGGTACGGACCAGGGTTTGGTGGCCACGGCACGCGCGTTGCCGTGGTGGGCGCGCCTGCTGGTGCCGACCGCGGGTGGGCTGCTGGCAGGCATCACGTTGCAAGTGGGCCTGAAGTGGATCCCCCGAAAAGGCTCGGAAGACTATATGGAAGCCATTGCCGTGGGCCATGGCGTGCTCAGCGCGCGCCAGAGCCTGGTGCGCAGTGCGTCGTCGTTGTGCTCGGTGGCCAGTGGCGCGTCGATCGGGCGCGAAGGGCCGATGGTGCAATTGGCGGCAATGTGCGGCTCGCTGGTCGGCCGCGTGTTGCGGCGCTGGACCTCTGTGCCAGTGGAGCAATTGCGTCTGCTGGTCGCGTGCGGTGCGGCCGCTGGCATCACCTCTGCTTACAACGCGCCTATCTCGGGCGCCGTGTTTGTCTGTGAAATCGTGTTTGGCGTCATCACCACGGCAACGCTCGGGCCGCTGCTGGTGGCCGCTGTCACCGCCGATATCGTGGTGCGCCAGTTCTTCGGGTACGGGGCGGTCTACGAGATGCCGCACTTCGATTTCGTTTCCGGCTGGGAAGTGTTGACGTATCTGGGCCTTGGTTTGGCGGCGGGGATGGTGGGGCCGCTGCTGCTGGGGCTGATTGACCGCGCGCGTGATGCGTTCGCACAGACCAAGCTGCCGCTCACGCTGCGATTGGCCGCTGGCGGATTGATCGTCGGTGCGCTGTCCACGGGCGTGCCCGAGGTCTGGGGCAACGGCTACAGCGTGGTCAATAGCTTTCTGCACGAGCCGTGGCTGTGGCAGACGGTGGCGCTGGTGCTGATCTGCAAGGTGGTGGCGACGGCGTCGAGCGCGGGCTCTGGCGCGGTGGGTGGTGTGTTCACGCCCACGCTGTTCTGTGGTGCGGCGCTCGGTTTGCTGTACGGCACGGGCATGCACGCGCTGCTGCCAGGTGTTGCGCCGGTGCCGGTCAGCTACGCGGTGGTCGGCATGGGCGCGCTGCTGGCAGCCACCACGCATGCGCCGCTCATGTCGATCCTGATGATCTTCGAGATGACGCTGTCGTATCAGGTGGTGTTGCCACTCATGTTGGCGTGTATTACCGGCTATGTGACGGCACATGCAGCCGGTGCGCCGTCGGTGTATGCGCGTGCGCTGGCGCGCAACCGCGCAGATGCTGGCGACGATGCGCAGCACCTTCCATCGCCCTTAGAGAGCACGCAGAAATAGGTACGCTTTGCTGGTTGGGACTTGCCTGGCCACAGATATTCCTTGTGGACAAGCTTGCCCAATCAGCTAAATCCAAGGAAAAGCGCTCTATAAGTCTCTTTAAATTGTGCGTTTCCGGGAACTTCCGGGAGTTATTGCGACATTTTGTTGCTGTTGCGAATCGTTATCATTTATATTTGCGTCCGCAATTCGTAGTGCGCTCTCGTGCACGGCGGCACGGGCGCAGGAGGGCGTTCCGGAGCGGCTGGCACCCAATAGAAGAGTGCCGCCGGAGAAACCACGCAATGAACCGCCGCACGCCCGTCGCCAGCGCCCTGTTGGCTCTGTTTGCCACCCCCACCGTCGCACTTGCCCAGCAGGCCACGCTTGCCCAGGCACCGGCCACCGCCACGTTGCCGGAAGCCGTTGTGAAGGGCTCCGCCCCGCGCGACGACTACAACGCCGCCAAAAGCTCCATCTCCAAGCTGCCTGAAAACCTGCGCGATGTGCCGCAATCGGTGACGGTCGTGCCCAAGGCCCTGACCGATGCGCAAGGCGGCAGCTCGCTGGCCGATGCGCTGCGCAACGTGCCTGGCATCACCATCGGCGCGGCCGAAGGCGGGCAGATCGGCAACAACATCAACCTGAACGGGTTCTCGGCGCGTACCGACATCTACCTCGACGGCTTCCGTGATCGCGGCCAGTACTACCGCGACTTGTTCGCCCTCGATTCGGTGGAAGTGCTGATGGGCCCGTCGTCGATGCTGTTCGGCCGCGGCTCCACCGGCGGCGTCATCAATCAGGTGACGAAGAAGCCGAAGCTGAAGGCGGCCACGGAAATCACGGGTTCGGTCACGACCAACGGCCTGGTGCGCGCGACCGCCGACGTCAATACACCGACGTCCGACACTTCTGCCTTCCGCATCGCCGCGATGGCGCAGAACGACAAGACCAGCACGCGCGACGAGATGACCGCGCAGGATTTCGGCATCGCGCCGTCGTGGCGTTTCGGCATCGGTACGCCGACCGAGGTGACGCTGTCCGCGCTGCTGCAGCACAACCGCGACATGCCCGATTACGGCGTGCCGAACCTCAACGGCCATCCGGTCAACGTAAGCCCCAAGACGTACTACGGCTACACCGATGACCGCACCACGCAGGATGTGGCGTCGTTCTCGGCCAATATCGATCACAAGTTCTCGCCCAACCTGCGCCTGCGCAACCAGACGCAGTTCAACTACGTGCAGACCGACGCGCGGGAGACGGCGCCCAACGCTGTGGGTACGGTCAATTCGTCGGGCGTGTTCACGGCGCTCGCCAACAGCAACTTGCCGCTCTCGGCGCTGTCGGTGCGTTTGCAAAGCCATGACCGCCGCATCCGCGACTATTCGCTGTTCAACCAGACCGAGCTGACGGCCAAGTTCGATACGGGTTCGGTCAAGCACACGCTGCTGGCTGGCACCGAGTTCGGCCACGACGGTTACGACAACCAGAACTATTACCGCAACGGCTCGTGCAACGGCACGCCGCTCGCGCAGTCGAGCATGACAAGCGGCTTCGTCTCGTGCGAGCCGCTGGTCAGCCCGAGCTACACCACGTCGCCGGCCAGCACGCCGTCGAGCCTGGGCAACCTGCAGGGCGGCTCGGCCAACACGGTGGCTGCGTATTTCAACGACTCGATCGAATTCACCAAGCAGTGGAAGGCGGTGGCCGGCCTGCGCTATGACCGCTACGTGGCGAGCATTTCCAATTCGTTGAATTCGGCGAACACGCCGGCGTCGGCCAAGATCACCGCGCTGCCGTATGCGCAGCAGAGCGTGAACTTTGTCAGCACGCGCCTTGGCGGCATCTGGCAGCCGACGGACTGGCAGTCGTACTACGTGTCGTATGGCACGTCGTTCAACCCGTCATTGGAACAACTCGTAGGCACCACCGGCCAGCAGAACCTGGACCCGGAGAAGAACAAGTCGTATGAAGCGGGTGGCAAGTGGGATCTGCTCAACGGCGATCTGTCGGTCAGCTCGGCGCTGTTCCAGATCACCAAGGACAACGCCCGCACGCAGATCGACAGCACGACGTACACGTCGGCCGGCAAGATCCGCGTGCGCGGTGCGCGCCTGGGTGCCACGGGCCACGTGACCGACAAGCTGCAGATCTTTGCGGGCTATACCTACCTGGATGCACAGATCGTCAATGGCATCGCCGCGGGCACGCAGGGCATGACGCCGGCCAACACGCCCAAGCACGCTGCCACGGTGTGGACGAGCTACACCTTCCTGCCGAACTGGGAGGCGGGCGCGGGCGCGTTCTACATGTCGCAGCGCTACGCCAACAACACCGACACGGTGCAGGTGGGCGGCTTCGTGCGCTGGGATGCGATGCTGGCCTACCACCAGCCGAAATACGACGTGCGGCTGAACCTGTTCAACCTGTTCAACAAGACGTATTACGATGCGCTGATTCCGTCCGATGGCGGTCGTGCCGTGCCGGGCACCGGCCGTGCGGCGATGCTGTCGGTGGTGTATCGGATGTAATGGCCGGGGGATGGGCCCTCGGCTGCATCCTCGTTTCCTTCCATCGCCATGCTCGTCTGCATTCCCAACGTCTTCAACGCCGCGCAGGTGGCTGCGCTGCGCGGTCTGCTCGATAGCGCAGGCGATGCCTGGGTCGATGGCCGCGTGTCAGCCGGGTATTCGGGGGCGCCGGTCAAGGTCAACCAGCAGATTGATGAGCGCGCGGAAGTGGCCCTGCAGTGCCAGCAGCTCATCCTGAGCGTGCTGGAGCGGCACCCGCGCTTCATCAGCGCGGCGCTGCCGAACGTGGTGTACCCGCCGATGTTCAACCGCTACGGCGAGGGCATGACGTTCGGCGCGCATGTCGATGGCAGCGTGCGTATCCATCCGCACAACGGCACAAAGCTGCGCACCGATATCTCGGCCACGCTGTTTCTGTCAGACCCTGCCAGCTACGACGGCGGCGAACTGCAGATTGAAGACACCTATGGCATGCACAGCGTCAAGCTCAATGCCGGTGACTTGGTCATCTACCCGGCAACGAGCCTGCACCAGGTGACGCCCATCACGCGCGGGGTGCGCGTGGCGAGCTTCTTCTGGATCCAGAGTTTGATTCGCGATGACGCGCAACGCGCCATGCTGTTCGACTTGGACAACGCCATCCAAACGCTCAACCAGACCGACGCGGATGCCACCGCGCGCCGCACGCTCATCGGCGTGTATCACAACCTGATGCGGCAGTGGAGCGAGACCTGATCCGCGTCTGCAGCGCCACTCCGAGGAAGGTGGGGCGCAGTATTCGCACGAACTGTGCGCTTCGGCTTAGTGGCCCGAACGGCGATACAGCTCGGCCATCATGCCGCAGCTTTCCACGTGCAGTGCAACGGCGCGGCTGGCTTCACGGCGCACGATTTGCCAGAAACGGGCGAGGCGCGAGGCGGGGGCGGCTTTGAGAGCGACGGTGTTCATGGCGATTCCTTCTGAGGACTGATTTAGGGATAACCCTAGTAGGGAATACCCGAATGTTAGTCCGAATATTGCGACGCAGCAAAGCCGCATTCGCCAGTGTCGCCTCGTCGCCACATATGGGTGCCTAACCCGCCACTCTGCTGACCGTGCCGGCATTGCCGTCAACGCAGATCGTCTCGCCGTCCTCCAACTGTGCCCGGATGCCGGGCAGGTTCACCACGGCCGGAATCCCGAACTCCCGCGCCACGATGGCGCCATGCGAGAGGTAGCCGCCGGTTTCCATAACGAGCCCACCGGCCTTCAGGAAAAGAGGCGTCCAGGCCGGGTCGGTGCTGGGGGCGACCAGGATATCGCCCGCTTGCAGCGCCGTGCCGGCGGCAGCGTGGTCAACCAGACGTGCCTGCCCCTGTGCCGAGCCAGCGCCCACGGCGGTGCCGCTCCAGGCATCTCCTGGGAGGGCGAATGGCGTGCTGGCCACGACCGGTGCCTCGCCATGTTCGGTGAGGATGTCCGGCTCCTGCGCAGCGGCCCAATCTTCCAACTGCTGGCGGCGTTCACGCGCGCGCTGGGCGGCGAAGCGCAGGGGTAACGTGCCGGTGGCCGCGGCCACGCATTCGTCCAGCGTCAGGTTGAAGATGTCTTCAGGCGTATCGAGTCCTTCCTCGCCGACAAGCCTGTCAGCCAGCTTTAGCAGACCGATGCGCAGCGCTTCCAGATACGCCACCAGCGCGCTGCGCGCGGCTTCGCGCTGGTTGCTATCGCGCACGGCACCCTTGAGCATCCCTCGCACGATTGGGCGCAGCCAGAACGGCAGGCGCGCCCACGCACGCTCAGATGCCGCCAACTGTCGTTGCCGCACTGCATTCGCGTCGCTGCCGATCAGGCCGACGACGAGGTCGAGCAAATAGTCGGGTTGCTCGCGCCAGCGCGGGCGGCGGAAGTAGCTCTCTTCAATGGCGCGGTGCCCGTAGCGCTCCAGAAACGTACTGAAGTGCTGGCGGAACGCGCTGTGCGCCGGCAGTTGCAGCGCCCATTGCGTGCCGATGCGGTTGTCGGCGCGAAGCCAGGCGAGGGCTTCGGCGTCGGCGGTGGCGGTTTGCGCCAGAGCCATCAGGTCGTAGCTTTGCTGCGCGGTGACGCTGGGTTCTGCGCCTGCCATGAGCGCGGCGGCCAGCGCGTGGCCCTCGCCGGGGCACTGTTTTTCGATCACGTCGACCAGGCCCGAAACGGAACCGCCCGCCGAGCCCTGCAGGAAGAACAGGCCGTCTGCGCGGCGCGCGATGTTGAAGCGTTCACGCAGGCAGGTGGCCAGCTCCGCTGTTGCTTCCGGCCACGTGTCTTCACGCCATTGCGCGGCTTGTTTGCGGGCGCGATTCAGATCGCTCTGTGCATGGCGGCGCGCGGCCCCGGCACTGCACAAATAACGTACGAGCCGCGCACCGCGTGCCAGCCGCTGCGGCCATGTGGCGCGCGGCAGCGCAATCTCGGGCTGCGTGCCGCCGAGCATGCGGTTAATGGCCTCCGGCGCAATGCCGAACGCGTCAAATGCCTCCCACTGCATCAACGAGACATCGAGGTACACGCAGCCGCCAAACAGTTTGGCGCGCGCGAGCCCCGGCAGCAACGCATAGCCCGCCAGCGAGTACGCCAGCATCAGCATGCGATTGGCCGCGTGACCGTAGAGCGTCCAGTCGATGGGCGACAGCGGCGCGGGAAACACCTCGCGCGTGTTGCCGCGCGTCCAGAACGTTGGCTGGGTTTGCAGGGCGGCGTAGGTCTGGCGCGCGGTCGTGGTGATCGGGCGAGCCTGCACGATCCAGAAGCGCTGCCCGTCCCAGACCCATTCGATGTCATAGCGCGGCTGCGCAAAGTCCAGTGCGCGTGCCGTGTCGCGCGCCACCGTGGCAAGTGCGATGAGCTGGGCGTCTTCCAGCACGGTGCGGCGCGCATCTTCGGTGGCGGTATCAGCGAGTGCGGTGCCGCCTTCGGCCAGCGCGCGCGTCATGCGGTGCTTCGTGCCGATCCGGCGTTCGACCACATGCAGCGTGTCGTCTTGCGGCGCAACTTCCAGTCGGTCGACGTCGCCATCGGCGTCGCCGCCCACCAGCGCTTCGCCCAGGCCCCAGTGTGCGTTGATGACGATGTGGTCGTCGCGGCCGCTCAGCGGGTCGCCGGTGAACGCGATGCCTGCGGCCACTGCCGGCAACATCGGCATGATGACCACGGCCATCGCCAGGTCGGAGGTGTCGATGCCAAAGCGCTCGCGGTATGCCAGCGCTTGCGGTGCGTGCGCCGAGTCCCACACGGCGCGCACCGCTTCCACCAGCGCCTGCACGCCAATCACGTTCAGGCGTGTCTCGTGAATGCCCGCGAACGAGCGTCGCGCGGAATCCTCCTGCGGCGCGGAGGAGCGCACAGCCAGCGGCGTGTTCTGCCAGCCGCGCGCGGCCAGCGCTTGCGCGATGGCAGCCAGTACCGTATCGGGCACCGCATCGCCGTGATTTCGCCCGCGGCTGGCATTTGCGGCCAGCACGAAACCATCGGGCACCGGCACGCCGAGTCTCGCCATGCGGCCAAGCTGCCAGCCCTTGCCGCCCGCCACTGCGGCACCGGCCTGCGCCGCTGCCGGCCAATCGAGCACGAGCGGATTCATCACGCCTCCTTGCGGGCCATGCCGTGCAGGAACAGGTCGATGACGGCGGAGAAACCCGCGTGCAGGTCTGTTTCGGGACGTGCCAGCCAGCGCATGAGCGCGCCGAGATACAAGTACTCGAACAGCCCTGCCAGCTGCTCGGCATCGAATCGGGTGTCGAGTTCGCCCGAGCGCTGCGCCGCGTCGATAAGTGCCATGAACACCGCTTCGAGCCCGCTGCGCTTGTCGCTGTCGCGGTTGCGGGCGGCTAGGTCGGCGCTGGCAAAGCGGTAGCGGAAATACGCGGCCAGATAGGGCCGGCGCACGTTGCACCAATCGGCCGAGGCGGAAAGCAGCACCGCCAGGCGGGAGGCGAAATTCGGCTGCCCCTCGATCTGTGCGCGCAGTTGCGTACCGCCTGCCTCCAGCTCGGCGTGGAACTGGTGCGCCAACAGCGCTTCCTTGACCGGAAAGTGGTTGTACAGCGTGCCCTTGGACACATCGGCCTGCGCTGCAATCTGCTCCATCGTCACCGCGTCGTAACCGTGCTGCTCGAACAGGGAAAAGGCCGTGGCCGCCAGATGGTCCAGCGTCTGGTTGCGCTTGCGCTCGCGGCGGCCGGCTTCAATGGGGATCGGGGTGGACGACATGGTGGGCCCGCTGTTTTTTTAAACGATGTGCAATTTTATACGTCGTTCAAAAATGTGTGCAAGCGAGAACCCCTCTGTAGAATCAGCCCATTCTTCCGGCAACCTTTCGACAGGATCGACCATGACTGCACTGCGTACCCTGTATCCGCCAATCGAGCCCTATGAAACCGGCATGCTCGACGTGGGCGATGGCCACACGGTCTACTACGAGCGCGTCGGTACGCCCGGTGCCAAGCCCGCGGTGTTCCTGCACGGCGGGCCGGGTGGTGGCGTTTCTGCTGACCACCGCCGCGTGTTCGATCCCGCACGCTACGACGTGATGCTGTTCGACCAGCGCGGCTGCGGGCGCTCCACGCCGCACGCAGGCCTGGAGGCCAACACCACGTGGCATCTCGTGGCCGATATCGAACGCCTGCGCGCGATTGCCGGGGCTGAGCGCTGGCTTGTTTTCGGCGGCTCATGGGGTTCGACGTTGGCGCTCGCTTACGCGCAGCAGTATCCGCAGCACGTGAGCGAACTCGTGCTGCGGGGCATCTACACCGTCACGCAGGCCGAGTTGCGCTGGTACTACCAATACGGCGTGTCGGAGATGTTCCCCGAGAAATGGGCACGTTTTCAGGCGCCCATTCCAGAGGCCGAGCGCGGCGACATGATTGCGGCCTATCGCAAAGTGCTCACCGGCAACGACACCGCCAAGCAGATCGAAGCCGCTCGCGCCTGGAGCGTGTGGGAAGGCGAGACCATCACGCTGCTGCCCGACCCGAGCAACAGCGCCAAGCACGCCGACGACCATTTCGCGCTGGCCTTCGCGCGGCTGGAGAATCACTACTTCACGCATCAGTGCTGGCTGGAAGAGGGCCAGTTGCTGCGCGAGGCACACAAGCTGGCGGGCATTCCCGGCGTAATCGTGCATGGCCGTTACGACATGCCGTGCCCTGCGCGCTACGCGTATGCGTTGCATCAGGCGTGGCCGGATTCGGACTTCCACCTGATCGAAGGTGCCGGCCATGCGTGGTCCGAACCGGGCATCCTCGATCAACTGCTGGCCGCAACGGACCGCTTTGCCGGCAAGTAACCCATGACGGATTCCGCCGACCTGCGCTTCCTGCTCGCCATCCAGAACAACGGCAGCCTGGTGGCGACGGCGCGCGCGCTGGACCTGACGCCATCCGCCGTATCGCAGCGGCTGCAGCAGCTGGAGAAGAAGCTGGGTACACGGCTGGTCTATCGCACGGCGCGCAGCTTGCGCTTTACGCAGGAAGGCATGCTGCTGTGCGAGCGCGGGGCAGAGCTGATCCGCCAGCTCGACGCACTGTCAGAGGATTTGCACACGCGCCGGGGCGGCCTGGTTGGCACGCTCAAGGTGAATGCGCCGCTGGGGTTTGGGCGACGCTACGTGGCACCCGTCATTGCCGATTTCCAGCAGCAGCATCCCGATGTCGACATCGAACTGGCGCTGTCCGATGCGCCGCTGGTCGAAGCCGCGGACCGTTTTGATGTGGTCGTGCACATCGGCGCGTTGCAGGTGTCGAACCTTGTCGGCCATGCGATTGCGCCAAATGCGCGCTTTGTCTGCGCGTCGCCCGCATTTGTGAAGCGCTTCGGCACGCCGGAAACTCCCGATGACCTTGCCGCGCTGCCCTGCATCGTGTTGCGCGAGAACAAGGAAGACGTGTCGCTCTGGCACTTCAGCAAGGGCCGCACAAGCCGCAGCGTGCGCGTGCCGAGCCACCTGATCTGCAACGACGGCGATGTCATCCGTCAGTGGGCGTGCGAAGGGCGTGGCGTGATCCTGCGCTCCGAATGGGATGTGGCGGACGATCTGCGCGCGGGCCGCCTCGTGCGATTGCTGCCAGGCTGGAAAGCGCCCGACGCCAACGTGATCGCGCTTACGCACAACCGCGCCGGCTTGCCACAACGTACGCGTCATTTCATGCAGGCGCTGCAGAACCGCTTCAAGCCGCAGCCGCCGTGGCGCGCATGATGCAGCTTCACTGAATCTTTGATTCAAACCGGCTTCACCGAAAGCCGGTGCGCGGTACCTACAATCGGTGGCATCGATCTCTACCGATTTGCAGGTGACAAGCGTGAACGCTTCCACGGTTTCTCCCGATGCAGGCTATCCCAAGGCCATCCTGTTTGATCTGCTGACCGCGCTGCTCGATTCGTGGTCGCTGTGGAACCGCGCCGCTGGCTCTGAACAGGCAGGCCGCACTTGGCGCGCCGAGTATCTGCGGCTCACGTACGGCTGCGGCGCATACGTCCCTTATGAAACGATGGTTCGGCAGGCCGCGCAGAACGTCGGCTTGCCGGCCTCCGCCCCTGAATCGCTGGAAGCCAACTGGTTGCACCTCGCACCGTGGAGCGGCGCTGCGCAAGCGCTAGCCCAGCTCCAGCCGCACTGCAAGCTGGCCGTTGTCACCAACTGTTCGGAACGACTGGGCCTGCAAGCCGCCGCGCTGTTGCCCGTCACGTGGGATGTTGTTGTCACGGCCGAGCAAGCTGGCGTGTACAAGCCCGATCCGAAGCCCTATCGCATGGCGCTTGAACAGCTTGGCGTGGACGCCGCCGACGCGGCATTTGTTGCGGGCTCCAGCTACGACATGTTCGGCACAGCGGCGGTCGGCCTGCGCACGTACTGGCACAACCGCGTCGGCCTGACGCCGGTGGAGGGCGCGCAACTGCCGGAAATCATCTCGCCCACGCTCGACGATCTGCTGCCCTGGGCCCGCCGTTTTGCCGCATGAGGATGCAAACCATGACCCCTGACACGCACTCGCTTGAAACCCTCGATACGCCCGCTGCGTTGATTGACCTGCCGCGCATGCAGCACAACATCGCCCGCATGCAGCACCGCATGAACGCGCTGGGCGTGAAATTTCGCCCGCATGTAAAGACCACCAAGTGCCTCGATGTCGTGCGCGCACAGATGGCAGCCGGCGCGCAAGGCATCACCGTATCGACGTTGAAGGAGGCCGAGGCCTTCTTTGCCGCCGGCATCAAGGACATCCTGTACGCGGTGGGCATTGTCGCCACCAAGCTGCCGCGTGCGATGGCGCTGCGCAAGCGGGGCTGCGATCTGAAGCTCGTGGTCGATAACGCAGAGGCCGCCCACGCTGTGGTCGACCACGCCCGCGCACACGGTGAGCGCTGTGAAGTGTGGATCGAAGTCGACACCGATGGGCACCGCTCCGGCATCACGCCCGAGCAGGAGGCGCTGCTGGAAGTCGGCCGCATCCTGAAAGACGGCGGCATCGACGTGGGCGGTGTGATGACGCACGCCGGCTCCAGCTACGACCTGAACGACCGTGCCGCGCTGGCCGCATTGGCCGAGCAGGAGCGTGGCGGTTGCGCGCGCGCCGCGCAGCGCCTGCGGGATGCCGGCGTGCCGTGCACGGCGGTGAGCGTGGGCTCTACACCCACCGCGTTGGCCACCGAGCACCTCGAAGGCGTGACGGAGGTGCGCGCGGGGGTCTACGTATTCTTCGATCTGGTCATGCACAACGTGGGCGTGTGCGCGCTGGATGAAATCGCACTGAGCGTGCTGACTACCGTGATTGGCCATCAGCCCGAGAAAGGCTGGGTGATTGTCGACGCCGGATGGATGGCGATGAGCCGTGACCGCGGCACCGCCAAGCAGTCGCATGACTTCGGCTACGGGCTGCCGTGCGCGCTTGACGGCACGCCACTCGACGGGCTCATGCTGATCGGCGCGAACCAGGAGCACGGCATTCTGGCGGCCAGCGATGGCTCGGTACGCGACGACCTGGTGGCGCGCTTTCCGGTCGGCACGAAGCTGCGTGTACTTCCGAACCATGCGTGCGCCACGGGGGCCCAGTTTCCGGAGTACCAGGCGGTGTCGTCGCGGGGGAGGGTGCAGACGTGGGGGCGGTTTCACGGGTGGTGACTCGTGCACCTGATATGCCGAAAGCAAAAAGGCCCGCAGCATTCCTGCGGGCCTTTTTGCTCGAATCCAACCTACCAAAAAAATGATGAGATCCGGTTTTAGCGTGGCGATCCGGATATTCACCGGTTAATAGGGATTTGTACTCATCTGCCTGGGCAAAATCTGGTCGATAAATAGAGAGACGGCCACGCAATTCAAGTGGCTGATAGCGAACACCATTGTCCCGCAGGAACCATGTCAAACATGGCAGACATTACCGAGCCCCAGTTATCTGACGCCATTGCGGAATTGGTAAGTTGCGGCGTGTTCTCCGTGGATCGTCAAATGCACATCCTGTCGTGGAACCGCTTCATGCAATATCACAGCGGTTTTTCCGGCGAGGATGTGATCGGGAAGGACATGTTCGCGCTGTTTCCGGAACTGCCGGAAAAATGGCTGCGCAAGAAAATCGAAAGCGTATTCGTTCTGGGTGTCTCTGCGTACACATCTTGGGAGCACCGCCCGTATTTGTTTCGTTTTCGTCATACGCGGCCCATTACCGACACGATTGAATGGATGCAGCAGAACTGCAGCTTTATTCCGATCGAAGATGGAAATGGTGTGGTCGTCGCGGTGGGGATTACGTTGCTCGATGCGACGGACGTGTGCCTTGCATATGGCGAGCTGAAGAAGCGCGAAAAAACCGTAACCGATGCGCTTCAGGAACTCACTGTGCGTAACGCCCAACTCTCTGCGCTGAACGAAGAGCTGGCCCAGGCGCATCAGCAGCTGTTGCAGTCGGAAAAGCTCGCCGCCATTGGCCAGCTCGCCGCCGGCATTGCGCACGAGATCAATAACCCTGTGGGGTTCGTGCTCTCGAACCTGAACAGCCTGCAGCGCTACATGAACACGCTGCTCGATTACGCACGTACCCTGGATCAGCTGATCGGCCAGCATGCGCCGTCACTCGACGCACAGCTCTTGGCGCTTGCGCAGGCGGCCGACATCGAGTTTCTGGCCGAAGACGCTCCCGCGCTCGTGGCCGAATCGCAGGAAGGCCTGACCCGGGTGCGCGACATTGTGGTGGACTTGCGCGATTTCTCACGCGTCGACAGCGCACACCAGTGGGATCAGGTGGATATTCACCGCTGCATCGAGTCGACGCTCAACATCGTCAACAACGAGATCAAATACCAGGCCGACCTCGTGCGCGAGTACAGCGAACTGCCGGCCGTGACCTGCATCCCGTCGCAGATCAATCAGGTGGTGCTGAACCTGGTGGTCAACGCGGCGCAGTCGTATGCGGGCAAAAGCACGCAGGGCGGCGGGCGCGGCACCATCACCGTCCGCACCGGAACTGACGCGACCGACGCTGCATCGATCTGGTTTGAGGTAGCAGACGCCGGCAGCGGCATCGCGCCCGAAAACCTGAAGCGCATCTTCGACCCGTTCTTCACCACCAAGCCGGTCGGCAAGGGCACCGGGCTGGGGCTGTCTCTCACCTACGGCATTGTCAGGGCGCATGGCGGGCGCATCGACGTGTCGAGCACGGTGGGCGTGGGGACGATCTTTCGCGTGACGTTGCCACGATGCAGGCCGGAAGCCCCGCCTGTCGAACAACAACCGCCGGCCGATACCGCGCTGGCCATAACGTAAGCCTCACGCTTTACGCCTGAAGGGGGGAGACATCATGGCGCTACCTGTGCTCGTTGCCGACGATTCATCGTTGGCGCGCAAGCTTCTGATCAACGCCTTGCCTGACGACTGGGATGTCGAGGTCACACAGGCAGCCAACGGTGCGCAGGCGCTGGAGCTGTTTCGTGCCGGTAAGGGCACGGTCGTTTTCCTTGATCTGACCATGCCGGACATGGACGGCTTCCAGGTGCTCGAACACATCCGCAAGGCCGGCGACGATGCCTTCGTCATCGTGGTGTCCGCTGACATCCAGTCGGGCGCCGTCGAGCGCGTCAAGGACCTCGGTGCCATCGGCTTCATTGCGAAGCCCGTATCGGCCGAGCGCATTGTTCCGATCCTGCGAGGGTACGGTCTCTATGAATGACCTGACACTGAACGAAGACCAGCGCGACGCTCTGCAGGAAATCGCCAATATCGGGATGGGCAAAGCGGGGGCGGCACTGGCCGAACTGCTGGGCGCCTTTGTGACGCTCTCGGTGCCAGACATCAAGCTTGTCAACGCGGCACAACTGATGGCAGAGCTGCTGGGCCGCGACGTGGCCGGAGACGCGCCCTCGCCGGTGCGGCAGGCGTTTCAGTCCGACATTTCGGGCGAGGCGATCGTGCTGTTCGGCAAGGACGGCCGCGAAGAACTCGAAGAGCTGATGGGCTACGGCGATGCCGACGTGAACAGCGAAAGCGAGGCCCTGTCCGACATCGCCAACTTGCTCGTGGGTGCGTGTGTGCGCAGCGTCTTCGAGCAGCTCGGCCGCAATCTGTCGTTCTCGCGGCCAAGCTTTGTTCCGGCTGCGGTGCTGCAGCAAGCCTTGTCGGGCGAACAGTTCCATCGTTGGGATGTGGCGCTGTTGCTGGAAGTGCGCTTCACCCTTGAGCGCGGCGGCTTTGTGGCCCAGTTGGTGATGCTGCTACCTGAAACCGCCATCCGAAAAATGAAGCACGCGCTGGAGCAATTCCTGCAGGCGCTTTGAGACGCGCCCCGCCAGCCATCGAACCGTGAGACGCCAGCCATGCTTGTTTACGACGAAGACACCGCGCAAGCGAGCGCGCCCGACATCAAAGCCGCCGCGCAGCCAGAAAGCGCGCCCGCTTCTGCAACGCCTGCGGACGCCACGCCGTTGATCCTGCTGGTGGACGATGAGCCAGGCGTGCTCTCGTCGCTGCGCCGGTTGCTGAGGCCCACGGGTTACCGCGTGATCACTGCCGAGAGCGGTGCGGCGGCGCTCGACATGCTGTCGGTGTATCCGGTGGATCTGGTCATTTCCGACATGCGCATGCCCGGCATGAACGGCGCCGAGTTCCTGGCACGTGCTCGTGAGCGTTATCCGGACATCATGCGGATCCTGCTGACCGGCTACTCCGAAGTCGACTCGGCTGTGCGTGCCATCAACGAGGGCGGCGTCTATCGCTACCTCAACAAGCCGTGGGATGACCAGGACCTGTTGCTCACCGTCAAGCACGCGATCGAGCAGCGCACGCTCGCATGCGAGGCGCGCCGCCTGAGCGAGTTGACGCAGCGGCAGAACGAAACGCTGCAGCAATTGAATGCCGGGCTGGAAACCCAGGTGCTGGCGCGCACCGAAGAAATTCGCCAGACCGTGATGTTCCTGGAAGGTGCTCAGCGTGACCAGAAAGCGAACTTCACGAATATGGTCAAGGTATGCGCCAGCATGATCGAGATGCGCTGTGGTGCCATGGCGCGCCAGTCGCTGCGCGTGGCCGATCTGGCGCGCCGCATTGCCATCGAATGCGGGTTGACGGGGCTGCAGGTGCAGGACATCTTTCACGCCGGTCTGCTGCACGGCATTGGCAAGTTGTCGCTGCCCGATGCCCTGCTGAATACGTCGCTCGACAGGCTTTCGGCTGAACAGGCACAGCAGTTCTATCAGCATCCGCTGCGTGCTCAGATGGTGCTCACACCCGTGCCGCAGCTCGAGCATGTGGCGCAAATCATCCGGCACCAGTACGAACGCTTCAATGGCCGCGGCACTCCCGACCGATTGGCCGGAACGGCGATCCCGATCGGCGCACGCATCGTGGCTGTCGCACGCGATTTCGAGGGGCTTCTGACGGGCGAGATCATCAAGGACCACGTCTCGGGCGATCAAGCCATGGAGATGGTCAAGGCGCAATCGGGCCTGCGCTATGACCCCGACGTGGTCGTGCGCTTCGTGGCCGTGCTCAGGCAGCAGGGCGAGGTGATGCCTGTGCGGCAGATCTCTGCGGCCGAACTGCGGGAGGGCATGCGGTTGGCCGACGATCTGCTGACGCGACGCGGTGTGCTGCTCATTACACGGGACAGCATCGTCAGTGCGCATCAGGTCTTGCAGATCAGGCGCTTCGAAACCCATGAGGATGTGCCGTTCGCGATTCTCGTCTATGCGCCTGTGCCCAATCCCACGGATGCGGCAGATGTGCCACCAGCAGCGTGAAGGATGACCTTCGGGAGGCGGCGATGGTCCCAAGCAGCGGCAAGCGAATGCTGGCATACCTGCTGTGCGCATTCGGGTGGGGAGCGATGGCAGGCCAGGCGATGGCCTCCGGCGGCATCGCCGACGACGCACGCATGCAGCAGATCGTCGCGCGCGCCAGCGAACACGGGGCCCCTTGGGATGGTCCCCAGGCAGGTCCTCGTGCGCAGGTCGGCATCACGCTGGCCGTCGTGAGTGAAGACTTGCGCAACGGCGGCATTCTGGGTGTTGCGAAAGGCATCAAGGAGGCCGCTGGGGCCATCGGCTGGAAGATCCGCGTCTATGACGCCGGCGGGACGCCGGAGGGCCGCAAGCGTGCGATGGAATCGGCCCGGGCGCTGCAACCGGACGGCGTCGTGCTCGTCGGGGGTGACGCGCGCGAGATGCAGGCAGCGCTGTTGCCCTTCGTGCGGCAGGGCAGGCCCGTGGTCGGCTGGCACGTTGCCGCAACGGCCGGCGCCATCACGGACAGTCCTATCGCCATCAATGTTTCCACCGACCCGATGGCAGTTGCCCGGCTCACGGCCATGGCGGCTGTAGTGGAATCGGCGGGCCACGCCAACGTGGTCATCTTTACCGACTCCAATTTCCAGATCGCCAGCGCAAAGGCTGCGGCGATGGCTGAGGTGATCGGCGCATGCAAGGGCTGCCGCTTGCTGGCCGTCGAGGACGTACCTATCTCGGGCAGTGCGCAGGCCATGCCCGCCGTCATGCGACGTCTGCTGGAGCGGTATGGCCGCGTGTGGACGCATGCGCTGGCCATCAACGACATCTACTTCGATTACGCCGCCGCCGAACTGACCCGCGCCGGCAAGCCCGACGGCATCCACATGCTGTCTGCCGGCGACGGCAGCGCCGCGGCGTTCCTGCGCATCCAGGCTGGAGCGTTTCAGACGAGCACGGTGGCCGAGCCGTTGAACCTGCAAGGCTGGCAACTGGTGGACGAGGTCAACCGGCTGCTGGCCCATCATGTGGTCACCGGGTATGTGGCCCCCGTGCACCTTGTGACGGTCAAGAACGTCGCTTTCGATGGCGGACCACTCGGGCAATACGATCCGGACAACGGCTACCGGGCCGTGTATCGCCGGATATGGGGCCGTTGAATGTTCAGCGCAGCCGCTGCTATCCGCTGTGCGCGCATGCCGCGGTACGGTCTGTGGCCCAGATCGCTTGGGCGTCAATTCATGTTGGTCGTCGCCATGCTGGCGCTGCTGATCTCGGCAGGCGGCATCACGGCGGTCTATGCGCTGCGCACCTCGGCGGAAGCCACCCGCAGGCTCGCCAGCGAGCAGCTCATGCAATTGCGCGAGGCGCAGGAACTCGTTCAGCGCACGTTGTTGATTGAGCGCGAATCGGCGCAGTTGGAAAAGACCTCGTCGGTGGAAGCCCTGCGCCGGCACTATGCCGAGATCTTGCGCAACCTGGAGGCGTTCGAGCAGTTGTCCGAGCGGCTTGCTGCAACCGACGACGACATTGAAGTGCTCGATCTGCATCAGTCGACCCAGCTGTTTCGCAACGTCGTCAATATCGTCGCCCAGTGGTGGGAAAGCGAGCTGCAACATGCCGGAACTGCCGGTGCGGCTGCACAGGCGCCGGCATCCGAACGCAGCCTTGCCGGGCGCCGGTCGTTGGATGCGCTTTACATGCAGGCCGGCGCCATGGTGGTTTCGGCACAGCAGGTGTCGGAGCAGCACACGCGGGCGTTTCAGCAGGCGATGCAGGCGTTGGCGGTTGTTTCCGAGCGCAATCAGCGCTGGGTGACAGCGCTGCTCGCCGCCAGCGTGGTATTTGCCTGCCTGGCGGCTTACGGGCTGCTCGGGCGCCATGTGCTTCAGCGCTTGCTGCAGGTCAGCCGCAGCTTGCGCGCAGGACATTCAGACGGGGCGCCCAGTGCGGTACCCGTTGACGGCGACGATGAGATCGGCCAGATGGCGCGCGCGGTCGAACAATTCCAGCGTGACCGATGGCAGCTTGCCTTGGCCCACGAGGCACTGCAGGCCGAGCGTGCGCGCCAGGAGCAACTGCTGCACGAGCTGGCCCAAACGCAGGGGCAGCTGCTGCAATCGGAAAAGATGGCGTCGATCGGCCAGCTCGCTGCCGGCGTGGCCCATGAGATCAACAATCCCGTCTCGTTTGTCAAAGCCAATCTGGGCAGTTTGCAGCGATACGTTGGAGGATTGCTCGACGCGCTGTCAGCCTACGAATCCCACGAGGCAGAGTTGGCGCCCGCCACGCGGGCTGCGCTTGCGCAGGTCAAGCTGGCGGCTGATCTCGAGTACGTGCGCGAAGATGTGCCGGGGCTGTTGGCGGAGTCCCAGGAGGGGCTGCAGCGGGTCAAGACGATCGTGCAGGGTCTCAAGGATTTCTCCCATGTAGAAGAAGCGCAGCCGCAACCTGCCAATCTTGAAACGTGTCTGGAAACAACAATCAAGATCGTCTGGAATGAGCTGAAGTACAAGGTGGAGCTGGTGCGCGAATATGGCGGAATCCCAGACATCGAGTGCAGGCCCACCCAACTGAGCCAGGTGTTCATGAACCTGCTTGTCAATGCCGGGCAAGCCATTCAGGACCACGGACGCATCACGCTGCGCACCGGCCACGACGCGGACAACGTCTGGGTGGAGGTGGAAGATACCGGGGGCGGTATCCGGCCCGAGCATCTCAGCCGCATCTTCGACCCGTTCTTCACCACCAAGCCCGTTGGCCTGGGGACGGGGCTCGGCCTGTCCGTCTCTTACGGCATCGTGCGCAAGCATGGTGGCCAGATCGACGTGCGTAGCGAAGTTGGCCGGGGCACGTGTTTTCGGCTCGTCTTGCCGCTGCAAAGCCGTTGATGCAGCGGGCGCATTCGAGCGCCAGATTCCGATACGCCGCGTTCGTACCCCTTCCTGGAGCCGGCAACGATCCGAGCCGCGTGCTCTGCCTTGCATGGAATGGGCGGCGCCGGGCGTCACCAGAGCAATGTGAGGCGATCCAGGACGGTTTGAATCTTGTCCCCGTCCGGACAAACAAAAACCCGCGAGGCTCATCGCCACGCGGGTTTTTTGTCGCCCCTGAACTGCTTGGGACTATGTTTGGTGCCCAGGAGAGGACTCGAACCTCCACGGAGTTACCCGCTAGTACCTGAAACTAGTGCGTCTACCAATTCCGCCACCTGGGCTAGGTGAGCGGCGCATTTTACCGACCGCCAAAAAATTTGCAAGCCCTTCTTTTCTGATTGGCAATTCCGCCAGCGTTACACCCGTTACGCGTGTGGCGGTCCACAGGACGGCAACCTCGCTGCTACGCTGCCACGCAGCGATTTGCATTCCCCCCCACATGAGGTTGATCGATGATGAAACTCCGCCAAGCCGCCGCCGGCGCCCTGCTGGCCGCGCTTGCCACGTTTGCTCACGCCGAGCACCCGATCTGCACGATCGTGGCCGACGCCGCTACAGGCAAGGCCGTCTTGCACGAAGGCAAGTGCGACGAGCGCGTGACCCCCGCTTCCACCTTCAAGCTCGCACTCGCGGTCATGGGTTTTGACCACGGCTTCCTCAAAGACGAGCACACCCCGGTCGAGCACTTCAGGCGTGGTGACCCCGACTGGGGCGGCGAAGCCTGGCACCAGCCCATCGACCCGGCGCTGTGGCTCAAATATTCGGTGGTCTGGTATTCGCAGCGCATTACGCATGCGATGGGCGCGCAAACCTTCCAGGCATACGTGCGCAAGCTCGGCTACGGCAACATGGACGTGAGCGGCGACCCGGGCAAGAACAACGGCATGGACCGTTCGTGGATCACCTCGTCGCTGAAGATCTCGCCGGAGGAGCAGGTCGGCTTTATGCGCAGGATCGTCAACCGGCAGTTGCCGGTGTCGGCGCACACCTACGAGATGGTCGACCGTACCGTGCAGACCTGGCAGGTGCCGGGGGGCTGGGCCGTGCAGGGCAAGACGGGCACCGCCGGCCCGGCGCCGGGCAATACATCACCTGATGGCACGTGGGATCAGGCGCACGCTTACGGCTGGTTTGTCGGCTGGGCCAGGAAGGGCGACAAAACGTACGTCTTTGCCAACCTGATCCAGGACGACAAGGTGGAGCCGACCTCGGGCGGCATCCGCTCGCGCGATGCGCTGCTTGCGCGCCTGCCGGAAGTGCTGGCCTTTGCTGGGCACTGATCGACGGCGTTATGCATGACGGTGTTCGGCCGCGCTGCGCACCGTTGCTTCATCCACGCCCAGGCGCTGATGCAATTCCTGCCAGCCCTTGGGCGTAACTAGCACGGCGCGCGAATCGCGTGCGCGCAGCATCCAGCCGACATCGCACAGGCGACGCAGGAACTGCACCCCCAGCGGCCCCGCCAGGTGATGCGTGCGCTCCGTCCAGTCCAGGCATTGCCGCGCCAGCCCGCGCCGCGTCGGGCGAATGGCGCGAACATCGAGCCCCACGTCGCCAAACCAGGTGATGCCGGCGGCCGTGATCTCGTATTGCTTGTCTGGCATCGGCAGCAGATAGCCGCGTGATTGCAGCGCGTGCGTGACAGCCACGCCCACCTGCCCGGCAAGGTGGTCATAGCAGCAGCGGCAGAAGCCAAGCTCTCGCGCTTTCGGGCTGGGTGTAGCGCGTCGCACAGCCGCTGCGGGCGTGATGGCCGCCAGGTGTTCCAGCGCTTGCGCCACATGTGCCCCGGCCAGCCGAAAGTACTTGTGCCGCCCCTCGGTTTCCACCACCACCAAGCCACCGTCGAGCAACTTGGCCAGATGCGTGCTGGCCGTCTGCGCGGTGACGCCTGCGGCATGCGCCAACTCGCCCGCGGGTAGCGCGCGCCCATCAAGCAACGCCGTCAGCATGGCCGCCCGTGCGGGGTCTGCAATCAGGAAGGCCGTGCCGGAAAAGCTGTTCGGATGCGACATGTCCGACTCCTTGTCATGTGGCCATTCTAGGGACCCACGCGCCGCGATGCTTCGACACGCATCGAAGCGTTGCCCACGGTGCCGGCACTACGCTGGGGCCATCGCTTGCAAAAGCAAAAGCCAAAGGCCCCGAGATGGATGGAATCACGATGCAACCAGTGCATGCCAACACCGCGACGCATAAGCGCGTGGTGCTGTGCGTGCTGTCGATGGCGGTGTTGGTCGCGCAGATCGACACCGCCGTTGTCAACCTGGCGGTGCGCCCAATTGGCCAGTTCTTCCACGCACAGGTCGGCCCGCTGCAGTGGGTGATCGACGCCTACAACCTCGCCTATGCCGCATTGCTGCTCAGTGGCGGCCTGCTGGCCGACTTATACGGCCGGCGGCGGGCGTTTGTGTCGGGTGCGGCGGTGTTCTCGGTGGCATCGGTGCTGTGCGCGCTGGCACCGTCGATCGGGTGGCTGATCGGCGCGCGTGCCATGGCGGGTGTGGGGGCGTCCTTGCTGCTGCCGGCGTCGCTGGCGATCCTGCGGGTGGTGTGGCGCGACCCAGGCGAACGTGCGCATGCGCTGGGCGTCTGGGCCGCATGCAACGGCTTGGCCATGGCGATTGGGCCGACGGCCGGCGGCGTGCTGGTCACGCACTTCGGCTGGCGCGCCGTGTTCTGGGTGGTGGTGCCGGTGAGCGTGGCCATCATGGCGTTGGCCGTGCGCGTGGTACCGGAATCGTCTGACGCCGCGCATCGCCGTTTCGATGCGCTGGCCCAGGTGTTGGGCGCCATCACGCTGGGCGGCCTAGCCTTTGCGGCCATCGAAGCGCATCACGCGCCCGCTGTGGCGGCGGCTGTGCTGGCCGTGGCGCTCATCGCGCTGGCCTGGTTCATCCGCGTAGAGGCGCGCCATGGCGGCGAGGCGCTGGTGCCACTGGATCTCTTTCGCGTGCGCGAGTTTCGCGGCGCCATTGTCGCCACGGCGGGCATGACGTTCGGCATGTACGGCGCACTCTTCCTGCTGCCGCTCATGTGGCAGAGCACCGGGCGCTTCAACGTCATTGGCGCGGGCCTTGGGCTGATGCCGATGGCGCTGGTCTTCATGGGGGTATCGCCCATGTCGGGCACGGTGGCGCGCCGCCATGGCGTGCGGCTGGCCACGGCGGGCGGGGTGGGCATCATCGCGCTGGGGCTGCTCACAGTGGGGGCGTTTGCAGGTGCCGCATCGGTGGTGCCGGCAGCCATCGGGCTGGCGCTCTCGGGGCTCGGCATGGGCTTTGCCACCGGCCCGCTGATGGGCGCGGCGGTAGGCGCCGTGGGGCCGGAGCGTTCCGGCACGGCATCGGCGCTCGTCAACGTGGCGCGCATGACCGGGGCGACGCTGGGCGTGGCGATCTTGGGGGCGATGTATGCGGTGTGGGGCAGCGGCGCATCGGGGTTGCGCGTGGCCATGTTGTGCGGTGGCGCGGTACAGCTCGCATGCGCCGCCGTGGCGTGGCGGCATGGCGCTGATCGCCACTGAGCGCACTGCAATGCCCCGCCGCTTTTACGCCGGATTGGCACAGGCAAGGCCATCTAACGCATCGCAAAAAAATACCCGGCGAGGGGATTGCCGGGCTAAGTGGGATGTGAATGCATAAGACAGAATCACCTTACAAGATTTTCTTTGATCAGATTGAAAACAAACTTAAAACACAACACGTTTTTGAGGGTTTGCTCTAAAGAAACGGGTGCTTGAATAGCAATGCGTGTGCGGGTTTTTCCTGATGGCTGCGCCATTTGCGGGTGGATGGCAAACGATTTCCCTTTGAAAGAGAAATCTCAATGGCAGAGCATTTCAAGTAAAAAGGAAGCAAAAAAAAGTCAAATGAAAAAGACTTTATTGGATTGAGCTGAATTGAAAAGTTGATTCAATCAATTCCGTCTTTAATTGTCGATTCGACCGGATATGTTGGGCGCCAGGCGCCAGGCGCCCGTCGGCGCGCACACCACTGCATGAGCAGGCATTTGCATTGATCGAATTTCTGGGCGCCTCGGCCGGCAAGAATTCAGGGCTTTATGTGTCGGTCCAGCGCCGAGGGTTTCAGCTCGAAGCGCTTGGCCGCCCCGTGCACGCCGTGCAGAAACCCTGGGCTCGCCAGGGCTTATGCTGCGCCACAGCAATCAAAGGGGCGGCACTGCGGCGCCCCTTTGTGCTTGCTGCCATGCGGCACCGTGGGCACTTGCGAGTTTTGCTCACGCATTCAGCTACTGTCTGTCATGACAGGAATTCGTGAAAACCCTAGGAAACCCGCGCCCACCTTAGCGATTGGTTATTTCATGCGAAAAGTCTACGCTTACTACGTAGTACTACGTGTGGCTGCTGCGTACAGGTGCGGATGGTTTTCCGGAGGGCGCGCGATCAGAGTGCGCCGGATAACAACAAAGGCGGAAAGCACTCCCTCAGACATCCGTCTGGCCGCGCATCGGGCGTGGCACCTCACCTGTTCAAAACAACATCCGAAGTCCCCGAACTAGGAGACAACCCATGAAGTTCTTGCTCGCACTGCCTTTCATCGGCCTGCTGTGGGTGCCGTTCTACAACCAGGAAATGCCGGCGCTCTTCGGCTTTCCGTTCTTTTATTGGTACCAGTTCCTCTGGGTGCCGATCACCTCGCTGCTGATCTGGATCGTCTTCAAGAACGGTCAGAGCAAAGGAGAAGAATGATGGGCGGACAAATCAACTGGACTGCGCTGGCAGTCTTCATCTTCTTCTTCGCGCTGGTCACGGTGATGGGTTTCATCGCCTCGCGCTGGCAGCGGGGCAACTCCGACAAGGGCGCCCACATTGAAGAATGGGGCCTGGGCGGCCGCAACTTCGGCACCTGGATCACGTGGTTCCTGGTGGGCGGCGATTTCTACACCGCCTACACCGTCATCGCCGTGCCGGCACTCGTGTATGCGGTGGGTGCGTATGGCTTCTTCGCGCTGCCGTACACGATCCTGGTGTACCCGATCGTCTTCCTGATCATGCCCAAGCTGTGGAAGGTGGCGCATGCCAACGGCCACGTCACGGCGGCTGATGCCGTGTACGGCCGCTACGGCTCGCGCTCGCTGGAGTTTGCGGTGGCGCTCACGGGCGTGGTGGCGACGATGCCCTACATCGCCCTGCAGCTCATCGGCATGGAAGTCGTGATCAAGGCGCTGGGTTTGACGGGCGAGCTGCCGCTGGCGGCCGCCTTCGTCATCCTGGCGCTGTACACGTACTCCGCTGGCTTGCGGGCGCCTGCGCTCATCGCCTTCGTCAAAGACATCATGATCTACATCGTGGTGCTGGTAGCGGTGGTGCTGGTGCCGGCCAAGCTGGGCGGCTACGGTGCGGTGTTTGCCACCGCGCATGATGCGTTTGCCTTGAAGGGCGGCGCCACGGGCCTCACGCTCAAGCCTGCGCAGTTCCTGCCGTTCGCCACGCTGGCAATTGGCTCGGCACTGGCGGCGTTCATGTATCCGCACACGCTCACGGGCATCTTTGCCGCGCGCAGTGCAGACACCATCCGCAAGAACGCTGTCTTCCTGCCGGCTTATACGGTGCTGCTGGGCCTGATCGCGCTGCTGGGCTTCATGGCTTATGCGGCAGGCATCAAGGTCACCAACAACAACGACGTCGTGCCTGCGCTGTTCAACGCGCTGTTCCCGAGCTGGTTCACGGGCTTTGCGTTCTCGGCCATCGCCATTGGTGCACTGGTGCCGGCGGCCGTCATGTCGATTGGTGCGGCCAACCTGTTCACGCGCAACTTCTGGAAGCCCTACGTGGCCCCGGACCTCACGCACGCTGGTGAGGAGAAGGTTGCCAAGGTGATCTCGTTGATCGTCAAGGCGGGCGCCCTGGTGTTCATCCTGTTCCTGCCGACCAAGTTCGCGCTGGACCTGCAGCTGCTGGGCGGCGTGTGGATCGTGCAGACGTTCCCGTCGGTCGTGTTCGGGCTGTTCAACATCTCGAACCGCTTCCGCGCACCCGCGCTGCTGTCCGGCTGGGCGGCGGGCATGATTGCCGGCAGCTGGCTGGCGTTCTCCGACGGCATCAAGCCCGTGCACACCTTTGTGATTGGCGCAGACAAGTACACCATCTACACGGGCCTGGCGGCACTGGCCTTCAACATCATCGTTGCGGTGGTGGTGCAGTTGCTGATGGGCAAGCGTGGGGAGGAAGCCGCTACGCTGCGTCAGGCAGGCTGATCGACGCTGCGATTCGCAAAAGGAAGAGAAAAGGCCGGTACCTCAGGGTGCCGGCTTTTTTCTTTAGCGCTGGGCGACCGGCATGCCCGCGCAGCCGGCCGTGTCAAGCCGCCACCGAGCAGGGAATCCGCACCGTAAACGTCGTGCCGTGTTCCGACGATTGCACGTCGATCGTTCCGCGATGCGCCTGCACAATGCAGCGGCAGATATACAGGCCAAGCCCGATGCCGGCGGCGCTCCCGCTGTGGTCGGGCTGATTGGCGCGGGTGAGCGGATCGAACAGTGTGGGGAAAGCGGAGGGCGGAATGGGGTTGCCCTCGTTTGAAACGGCAATCGTCATCTGCCCGTCGCGACCGGCTGCTTCCAGGGCGACCCGCCCCGACCCGTATCGCACCGCGTTGGCCAATAGATTGACCAGCAACTGGCCGATGCGGCTGCCGTCCCAGGTACCACGTAGTTCGCCCGCAAGGCGCAGATCGATCTGCGCATCGGGGTAAGACGCACACACTTCGTCGATGGCATCGCTGCACAGCCGCCCCATATCCTGGGGGCTGAACGTCGTTGGCAGAAAGTCGCCGAGCCGGGTGCGGGTGAAGACGAGCAGATCGTCGATCATCTGTTGCACGCGCATCGCACCGCGCTGTATGAATGCGACCGCGCGTACGCTGCGTGACGACAGCCCGTCGTCATGCAGCAGGGTTTCGGCAGAGGCCAGGATAGCGCCGAGGGGGGAACGCAAGTCATGCGCGAGTACGCCGGCAAACAGGTCGCGCGTGCGCTCGGTTTGCTGGGCATGTTGCCGCACCGATTCGGCAAGCATCTGGTCGATTGCTTCGTTGAACCGAGTCATCTCTTGCAGTGCGAGCGCGTGTGACTGTGGATCCTGCTGCCACCGGCGCAGCACGCTGGCGCGCAGCGCGCGGTATTCCGCCACCACATCGTTGATGTCGAACCCGTGCGAGAGGCGGTCGTCGGCATGTTCATGGGCTGCTTCATTGAAGCCGGACTCCGAGGGCGCCCGGTCGCCCCGCGATTTGGCCCGCTGTTGCTCGGGTGTTTGCCGCTCGCGCATGTCGGCGGCAATCCGGCCGAGAAGGTCTCGCGCTGAATTGCGCAATTGAGATTCAGAAAGGCTGGCACGGCCGCTGATGAGCGTGCGCGCGTATTCCGTCCAGTCATTGATGAGGGCCGCGAGGTTTGCCTCGATAAAGTCAGATAGCGTCATGGATTTCCTCGACGGTTGCGAAAGCCATGTAGAGACGTGATGTGGGGCGCCGGGGGCCATTGCCCACACCGCGGAAAGGGTCGATGCCCCGTTTTACCGCTCCAAGGTATGCAAACTGCGTTCCAGTCGCTAGCTGGGTGCGGAGATTCCTCTCCGATTTGCCACCTCTGAACCGCCGTGGTGCACGAGGGAGCGACCGTGGGCACGCCACTTGCTAACCAAGGCTGATACTCCCTTGCGGCGCTCCACGTTACCGGACAACTGAATGAACGACGCCGCTTCTCCGTCCTCCGAATTTGGCTCTACATGGCTTCGGCTGTGGGCTGAATTGACCTCCGATTACTCCATCTTTGCACTGTCGATACAGGGCATTGTTTCAACGTGGAATCCGGGCGGCGAATGCATGCAGGGCTATCGGCCGGACGAGATTATTGGCCAGCCGTTCGCACTTTTGTATCCGCCGGAGGGCCGAGCCTCAGGTGCGCCCGAAGCCGCGCTGCATGCCGCCGCCAAGACAGGCCGGCATGTCGAGGAGGGATGGCGCATGCGCAAGGACGGTTCGCTGTTCTGGGCGAACGTCGCCATGACGGCACTCCGTGACAGCACCAACGCGTTGATCGGGTTCGGTACCGTGATCAGCGATGTGAGTGACAAGAAGGCCGCGCACGACGCCGTGCTGAAGAGCGAGCGCAACTTCCGCCTGCTCGTTCAGGGCGTGACGGACTACGCCATCTTCATGCTGTCGACCGACGGGCACATCAGCAGTTGGAATGCCGGGGCGCGGCGCATCAAGGGCTATACCGAGGCCGAGATCATCGGTTCGCATTTTTCGCGCTTTTATACGCCAGAGGATGTCGCGGCCGGCGTACCGTTCCGGGGCCTGGAGACCGCCCGGCGCGACGGGCGCTTCGAGGCAGAAGGCTGGCGCGTACGGCGTGATGGAAGCCGTTTCTTCGCGCACGTCATCATCGATGCCATCTACGAAGAGGGTGTGCTGGTCGGGTTTGCGAAGATCACCCGCGACATTACGGAGCGGCGACGCGCCAGCGAGCAGCTCGAGCAAACGCAAAGGGCGCTGTTCCAGGCCCAGAAGATGGAAGCGCTGGGCAAACTCACCGGCGGCGTTGCGCATGACTTCAACAACGTACTGCAGGTGCTTCGGGGCAATCTCGAACTGCTCGAAAGCCGGCACGGCCGTGATGGCTGGAGCGCCGAGCGGCTCAGTAACGCCATCGACGCCGTTGATCGTGGCGCCAAGCTCGCCGCCCAGTTGCTTGCCTTCGGCCGTCAGCAACCGCTCGCGCCTGTCGTGATCAACCCCGCGCGCCAACTGCGCGCCATGGACGACTTGTTGCGCCGGGCACTGGGCGAAGCGGTCGAGATCGAATCGGTGGTTGCGGGCGGCCTTTGGAATATTGCGGTCGATCCGCATCAGCTGGAAAACGTCATCCTGAATCTGGCGATCAACGCGCGGGATGCGATGCCCGAAGGCGGCAAGCTCACGCTCGAACTCTCCAATGCCACGCTGGACGATGACTATGTAGTAGCGCTGCCCGATGTGCCGGCGGGGCAGTACGTCATGCTGGCCGTCACGGATACCGGCACGGGCATGAGCCCCCAAGTGCTGGAGCAGGCGTTCGATCCGTTCTTCAGCACCAAGCCCGAGGGAGAGGGAACGGGGCTCGGGCTCAGCATGGCTTACGGATTCGTCAAGCAGAGCGGCGGCCATATCCGGCTCTACAGCGAGGATGGGGAGGGCACGACCGTGCGGGTCTATCTGCCCCGTTCCACCGGCATGGCGGTCGAGCCCGCACGCTCCAAGGCCAGCGGGCTCAAGCACGGCAACGAGACGATCCTCGTCGTGGAAGACGACGCAAAGGTTCGCGAAACCGTGGTCGATCTGTTGAGCGGCCTCGGCTATGCCGTGCTCAAGGCCAACAACGCAGAGCAGGCGTTGGCCGTGGTCGAGAGCGGCGTGCATATCGACATGCTCTTTACCGACGTGGTCATGCCGGGGGCACTGCGCAGTCCGGAGATGGTGCGCAGGGCGGTTCAGACGCTGCCCGCCCTGAAGGTGCTGTACACGTCTGGCTACACGCAGAACGCCATCGTCCATGGCGGGCGGCTCGATCCGGGTGTCGAGTTACTGAGCAAGCCTTACAGCCGCCAGCAGCTTGCATTCAAGATTCGCCAGGTGCTCGGAAATGATGGGGTGGACGCGACGGCAGCCGAGGAAGACGTCACGCAATTCGACCCCGACGCAGGCGCGGTATGGGAGCCCGCGCGCTTGCGCATTCTCGTGGTGGAGGACGACGCTTCATTGCGTGGCGCGGTATGCGAGCTGTTGACGCTGATCGGGATCACGCCCCAGCAGGCGGCCAGCGGCGCGCAGGCCCTCGCCACCCTGCGCGCAGGCTCTTTCGACGTTCTGTTTACCGACATCGTCATGCCTGACATGTCCGGCATTGAACTCGCGCAGCGGGCGTCTGAATTGGATCCGGAGCTACGGGTGGTCTTCGCTTCTGGCAACCCCATCCCAGACCACGACAGCTTTGCGTTCAAGTGGACGGCGCTTCGCAAGCCGTACACGCTCGATCAATTGCAGCACGCACTGCAATCGATGATGGCGCTTGAGCAGATGACCACCGATACATAACCGAGCTTGGAGGTTTGAGCGCGGCGTTTGGGCCTCAAAGACTCGTGTTCCACAGTCGGAGGCCCGCCCACGGTACTCAAACAGTGGAACGCCACTGTTTTCGCTCGAAATTTTCGACCTCCGAGAGTCGTGCGTCAGGGTCAAACTGTCGAGCGCCAGCCTACAACCGTGGCGATCGACTGTTCGAGGCTGGAACGCGGCTCTCCGAGGTCGAAAATTTGAAGCTCGAAGAGTCGAGCGCGAGGCTCAGACTGTGGCGCGCGAGTGAATCGCCCCGGCTTTCCTAGACACCCGCGAGCCGTTGGGAATGGCGTTGTTCGAACTCTACCGGTGATAGACCGTTGGCGCTCGAATGACGCCGTGTTGGGTTGTAAAACATCTCGATGTAGTTG
>NZ_JAMYWC010000007.1:0-151147 GCF_024158925.1 Ralstonia chuxiongensis
GCTTCTCCTGTCTAACCTCTAGTTTGAGGCTTGCAGGTGTCTACCGAGGCCGGGGCGATTCAGGTTTGAATTGAGCCGAGACCATCTTCCTCACCGGGTACGGGCTCGAAAAAGGCATTACGGGTGGCCATAGCGCCCTGGATTCCGAACTGATCGAGTGCTTCAGTGAGGCTCTCGATTAGTTCCGGATACACGCTGTTGATTAGTTCCGGATACTGGCTTGTCTAATGGCTTTTGAGGTTGGGCACCTGTGCTTCAACAGCGTCAAGGGCTCGACACTTTGCGCGTGCAGTGCTGGCGCGCGAGATATTGATTAGTTTCGGATATCGCGGCTACGAGAATGACGCGAATCCGATTTGACACAGAAGACAAGCTGCAGACGCTAACGCTGCTTTCGCTAGAACTGGATGACCTGTCGCCGAAAGTCACCTGGGAGCAGCAGCCACGTGTCTGGCATCTGGCGCGGGGCCATTCCGCCGCAGCAAATCGATGAGGTGCTTCGCAAAGCGTACCTTTGGGGTTGAAGCGACTCATGCTTGCGTCGGGCAGGAATCTGCGCCGGTTGTGCCGACATTGAGTGAAAGCCAGTCATGGCGCGGCTGCATCCCGCCCGCTATTTTCCCCATCTAACGACCGACTGGCGCTACGCCGAACACGCGGCAATGTGGACGCCGATAGCGGTGTGCGAACTTCAGGCAGGTGCGCCTGCGGAAGGAACACCTGGAGTGCCCGCAATCGTTCGCAAACGCGCAGCACTGCCAGCAACGCCGCAACGGTGCCCGCGCCCTCGGCCTCCAGGCGCCGATAGGTCCTAGTACTCAGGCCCGCGCGCTCGGCCATCTCGGCTTGGGACATACCTCGCCGGATGCGTTCGGCTCGAAGCCGAACCCCCACCTCTTTCGCCACTTGGCTTGCTGAAAGTGACTCAAGACTAACTAATTCATTAGTTCTCACTGCCTTGCCTGTGGATAAGTGACGTCACATTGTAATAAGTGGCCAAACTATGCTGGTTGTTTGTGAATTATTGAAAACATGAATCAAAGCCCATAAATTGGCTTCATCGTCACTTTAGGGATGCACATGGTTGCCAACGCCGCAGGGGAAGTTCGGCCGTACCGGGTACTCTCGCTAGATGGTGGAGGTGTGCGCGGACTCTACTCAGCGCTGCTGCTCCAGGGGCTTGCAAAGCGGTTCGCTGCAAACCAACGACTGCCGAACGCCGAGTCGTTCGACCTCGGTGCACAGTTTGACTTGATTGTCGGCACCAGCACCGGAGCAATTCTGGCAACCGCGTTGGCTGCAGGCGTGCCGTTGAAGCGCGTTATTGATCTGTATCGCCAAAAGGCCAAAGACATTTTCACCGACCCTGCAGGCACAGGAAGGAAAGCGGCCCTGTGGGCGATGAAGAATGCTGGCCACGCTGCAAACAGCCCCAAACCATTGGAGAAGGCCCTCCACGACGTTCTGCAAGATGAAACCGTCGGCGAGATGTACGCGCGTCGCGGCATCGGACTCTGCGTTCCGGCGGTCAACGTCGAGACCAGCAAGTCGTGGGTCTTCAAGACGCCGCACGACAAGAAGGGCAATCGACTGAACAGAGACAACAACTATCGTCTCGTTGACGTCTGTTTGGCTTCTACCGCTGCGCCGATGGTCTTGCCGATTCACGGCATCGCATCGCCGGCTGACAAGGACGGCGCCTTCAACTGGTTCGCAGACGGTGGCCTGTGGGCGAACAACCCTTCTCTTGTTGCCCTCACCGAAGCACTGTCGATGTCCGATGGAGAACAACCTATCGAGCTGATGTCTGTCAGCACCTGTCCACCGTTCCAGGGCCGCAGCATCACCCCGCGCCAGGCGGACCGAGGTGCACTGGGATGGAAGATCGGCGTGGGCATTGTCGAGGTCGCCTTGGACGCGCAGTCATATGCGTATGACTATGTGACGAAGACTGTAGCGCAGTTCACTGGCCGGAAAGTCGCCTACGTAAGGCTGAAGGACCCTGACGTGCCGGTCAACGACGTGGCACATCTGTCCTTGGACAACCCGTCCAAAAAGTGCCTGGATTTGCTGTCGCGACTCGCCAACCATGCCATTGACTTGAACGTTTCCCTGGCAACAGCGGGGTCACCTCCTCCGCAGCCTCTCATCGCGCAGTTTTTCCAAAACATCAAGGCGTTTCCTGCTCAACAATCCGAAGGAGCTATGAATGGCTAATGTGCACAAGCATCTGCTCAACTACTTCCTCGAAAGGGTTGCCCTTAAGGAAGACCAAAAGGACTTGATGCGCAAGCGTCGCACGTCCAACGAAACGCGCTTGAAAGATGGCTTGAGATCTCAAAAGAGGCGGTCGCCGTTGCGCTTCGTGAAGCAGGGCTCTTACGCCATGCACACGATGGTTCAGGCCAATGCTGCTACGTCAGACATTGACGACGGTGTCGTCTTCGCAAAGGGCGACTTGGTAGGTGAGCGCGGTGGCGAGTTCACCCCGCTCCAGGCCAAGAACATGGTGTGCGACGCGCTGAACGAAAAGCAGGACTTCAAAACGCCGCCCGAGGTCAGGACCAACTGCGTGCGTGTCTACTATGCAGATGGTTTTACCATCGACATGCCCGTCTACCGCGAAGTGGAACGCAACGGTAAGGCCGTCTATGAGTTGGCCGCGACGGAATGGAAAGAATCGGACCCTGAAGCGGTAACCGAGTGGTTTGTGGGCGCGACAAAGAAGAGCCCCGACGAAACCAACGGGCGGCAGCTTCGTCGAATGGTTCGTCTGCTCAAGGCCTGGAGCAAGAGTCGTGCTTCCTGGACACTGCCGAGTGGATTCGTTCTCTCCATTCTCACCAACGAGAAGTATCCGCAGGGTGGTTGGAAGGACCGTGACGACCAAGCACTCTACAACCTTGTGTGCGACATCCATGCTCGCCTTCAGTGGAATCTTACGGTGACTCGCCCGGTGGCACCCTACGACTCGGTGACGAAGACGAATGACGATGCCGACATGCGGAACATGCGGGACAAACTTGCGGACGCCAAGACGACGTTGGCGCCACTCGGCGATTCGAACGCCACCGAGCAGGAAGCGATGGAAGCACTGAAAAGCTTCTTCAACACAGACTACTTCGATGAGGCCATCGAAGACCAGAAGAACGCTAAGAAGTCCCAAGCCGTTGGGGCAACGGGCTTTGTTCGCAGTGGCTCGCAGGAACCGCAGACGCAGTTCTTCAAGGACGGGGGCGAAGGGCGGTATGCCTGACACCCACTCGCCTGCCGAGCATGAACAGGCAGTCGCCTCACTGGCCGAGGCGATTGCCGTCGCATGGCCATCTGCGACTCAGGTCGATGGCGTGTGGCTACGCGAACGCTTTCCTCTCCGGAAGCTGGTGTCGGGCTGGGTTTTGCCACCGGCGCTGACTGGTTTGCAGGAGGACTTGGTCGTCGGGGTTGACGCGCAGTATCCGCACAGTCTGCCGCGGTTCGGCCTAGTACGGAAGGCCACCCCCTGTGAGATGCCGCATGTTGAGTTCGACGGCATTTTCTGCCTAATCGCCGGAATCAACTCCCCGGCCATTCCCTTGGCATTTGGGCATCTGGACCACATGCTCGACAGGGCCGTCAGGCTGTATGCCTCGGGGTCATCCGGTGAGAATCGCGAAGACTTCCTTGACGAATTCGTCACGTACTGGACGCTAGGCTCTGAGAAATTCTATGAGGTGGAAGCCTGGTTGAAGCGTAGGGAGGAGACCTCGCCCATTTGGTTTCAGCAGGCCCGGCATACGTTATATGTGGCGAGCTCGAAAGATGATGTGAAACGCGTCTTGAGACAGCGCGGTATTGCCGTTGACAAGGAAAAGCTTACCGAGGGCCTCCTGGTTCATCTTGATGAGCCGCTGTATCCAGCGGACTACCCGAAGAACTCTCGTGATCTGTTGGACCTACTGCGTCGCGTTGCGCCTGAGCAGTTGGCCTTCGTCCACGAAGCACTTGGGCGCAGTTGGCAGCTGCTTGTGGTGCTTGCCTTCGAGTGGAAGGGCGAAACGATGATGGGGGCATGCATTGTCGAGCTCAAGCGTTCCTTTCCTCATCCGCGAGGGCATGGCCAGCAACTTGTTTCAGGCATGAGGAAGAGGCGCTTTTCCTCCACGCTCCTTTACCGCCGTATTCGGGATGCCTCCTTTCCCGTACATCGCGCGGAGGTGACGCGCATCGATTCAGATTTCTTGCTTTCGCGCACAACTGGTGCTCGCGCGCAAGAACGGAGCAATGCAACAGTGGCGGTCTTCGGCTGTGGCGCGCTTGGAGCTTCCATTGCCGTGCAGTTGGCGCAGGCGGGAGTTCGCAGGCTAATTTTGGCCGACGGCGAGTATCTAACAATGCAGAACATTGGCCGGCATGTGCTTGGGACCAAGTATGTTGGTATGAACAAGGCAACAGCGGTCAAAGATGAGTTGCTTTCGCGGTTCGTAGACCTTGATGTAGAGGCGCTGCCGACGAATTGGGATAAAGCAGAATTAGATGACACATTTTGGACTAGGGTGGACATCATCGTGTCGGCCACCGGCGACTGGCTCACAGACGTAAAACTCAACAGCATGATTGCGGCAGACCGTGCTCCGCCGACGGTGTTCACATGGGTGGAACGCTTCGCTCTTGCCGGTCACTCGCTCTACGTCGTGTCGGGCAGCGGGTGCCTGCGTTGTGTGACCAATGCGACCGGCGACTACGTTTGCCAGGTGTCACGGCTTGGTGGTGAGCTTCCAAGGGAGGCCGGTTGCGGCGCCTTCTACCAGCCATACTCGGCTTGCGACGCGTCTGTGACGGTCGCTATGGCAACACGACTCACGCTTGAAGCCTTGGGTGGCGCGCACAATGAGAGCGTGCGCAAAACCTGGGTTGGCGCGAAGTCCGGGTTCGTCTCCACCGGTGCGGGCATCATGCCGGGTTGGTACGAACAGCTCAGCGAACAAGATGGCTTCGAGCGGACGTACACTGCTGCGCTGCAGGCCGAAAGCGTCTGCGCGGAGTGTCAATGACAGACATCGTATTCCAGTCGCGGTTTGGCGAGGTAATCTTCAGTGCAGGCTGTTTGGCAGTCTTCGAATCATTCCAGCAGAAAAAAGTTTCCAGCGCAGAGGCGGGTGGTCAGCTTTTCGGGGTCTTTACCGAACCCCGATCTGTCCGAGTCAGCGTCGCCACGGGTCCCAGCCGTGGCTCGCTTCGCTCCCGTTTCTCTTTTCACCCGAATCGAGCGGCCGAGAAACGCGAGATTGAGTCGTTCCACCAGAGGGGCCTTCACTATCTTGGGGATTGGCATTCGCATCCGGAGCCTCGTCCTTCGCCTTCTCTAAGTGACGAGAACAAGATGATGCAGATTTTCGGCGCTTCCCATCATGACCTCAATTGTGTGCTGATGGTCATTGTGGGTACATCTGAATTTCCCGATGCGCTGTGGGTGGGTGCTGTTACTGATTCCGATGTCGCGCCGCTTACTATCAGACCAAAGCATGCGGATGTGTCTCATCCGAGCATTTGCAATCCTGCGCGTCTCGACCGGTGGTGTTGAGGATCAGAGGGCCGCTCAGTCCGATGTGGCAATAAGTTCGATAGTCGCCAGCCTCTTAACTGTGGTTATCGCTCGCCGGCGGCTGATAGTGCGGTAACTCCCACGGTGCCATGCCCTGCCACTTGCGGTAAACGCCCCGTAGCCGCTCCTGCCGATAGCCCTCGAAGTCATGCTCGTACATGCAGCCGAACCGTTCCTCGCCCTCGACGACGGGGCATTGCCCTAATCTCATCCACGCGCGGAACTCCGCTCGAAAGGGTTGCGGGATATCAGCTAAGCGAACGTAGTGCGTTCTGTCGGCCGTCCGCCGCGCAATGTTCAAATTACGCAGAACTTCTAGATCTGCCTGCATGAAGGCCTCCCCTAAATGTCTCGGTGTAAGCAAGTCGATCCGTGCTCAGCGAGTTCATGTAACGCGGCACCCCGTCGTCTGTAGCGAGCCGGAGGGGACGCGTTTCAGCGTGCTCGTCAGATCGTGGTGTCAAGCAATGCCGCGATGACCGCTAGCAGCGATGATGGTATGCATGCTCCATTACCCTCATTCGTGGGGGCGTTCAAAGTCTTCGTCCTCACCGACGTTCGGCATATTCACTAGCGCCCATGCAAGTTTTCCGGCTTCTTGTAGGTCTTTCGGCGGGCCGACACGCAGCCATTCGCCGAGCAGTTCCCTCACACAGTGCTGACACAGGTCGAGGCTCACCAAGTTGCCGTCACCAAAGATGGAATCGAAGCCGCAGTGGTGGTCGATCGACAGTCGTTCCTGCCATTCGCCCGGATTGTCAGGAGTCAGCCGACGGTGACATCGGTCACAGGTGCATGCTGCCAGCTCGCTGGCAGTAACGGAGCGATATTCGCGCATGACCTTCCTCTGTGCAGTATGTGAAGGGTGATCAATGGTAAACATAGCCTAGTGCGTTCATCACCAGGCCGTAGTAGGCGGATCACGGTCGACGGCCCGAACCAGTCCTGGGTGACGGACATCATCTATAGACGCTGCACTGGCAGCGCTCTCACACGCACCGCTGAGCTCGATGGCTCCCCCACGCTGAGATACGTCTCCACGAGAATCTTCATGGAAATGCTCCCGCATCGTTGGATCACCCGTGTCACCCAACAGGCAAGGCCGGTGCGCCGGTCTCTTAACTGTGGTTGTCGTTCGCCGGCGGCTGATAGTGCGATAACTCCCATGGTGCCTTGCCCTGCCACTTGCAGTAGACACCGCTTAGCCGTTCCTGGCGGTAGCCCTCGAAGTCATGCTGGTACATGCAACCGCGCGAGTCTTCGCCCTCGATTACGGGGCACTGCCCTAGGCGCATCCACGCGCGAAACTCCGCCCGAAATGGCTCAGGGATATCGATCAGACGGACGTAGTGCGTTTTATCTGCGGCCACTTGCGCCAATGTTCAAATCGCGTAGCACTTCCAAATTAGCTTGCATGGCATTGCGGCTCCGATAGCGTGCACCGATCATTGTGCGGTTCTACGGTATGCTTCCTCAGCCTTCCTCGCGGCTGCCGCGAGCAAATCGTCACTGGCGTCTTCGATCGGCTCGTTGGCTGCGTTGACTTGAGCCGCATCTCCTGTTGAAGGCGGCGATACGCCATAAACAGCACGTTGGCGTCCTGCCAGTTCAGCGTCCCGCCAAGCGGTCCCATTCTGTTTGGCTTGGGTCACGGTAGCGCCGCCAGCGCCTGCATAAGCGTTGCCCCGACCATATTCGATTGAATCGATCTCTTCCTGCCTGGTCGCTTTCAACGTGCCTGATGATTTTGCGCGCTTCTTCTTGAGCTCCTCCTCTCTAACCAGTTCGTCGATACGGGCGAATTCATGTGCTTTCCACGAGAGCAAACCGAAACGCCGTTTGTCCTCTTCGATCATCTCTATCTCGAATACGTTTTCGTCCTGATCTCTGCACAAGAGCGATTGAGAGAGCTGCGTCGTCCGTTTGACGCCGACTTTGAGGGGAGGTTTCTTTCCGGGTAGTTTGGCCCACTCGGACGAAAGAGCGACCAGCTCGTTCGACGTGTAGGAGGCGTCTGCAAACTTGACGAGGCCCTTCGAACAAACCCTTTCTTGCCAGGGTATGAGGGCATCATAAAGCTCTCGCTCCGTCCAACCTCCGGCAGCTTGTCCCCTTCTTGAGGATTGATAGTATTGATGTATCGAGGCTGCAGTGATGTCGACGTTGGCCCTTCGCATGACAGCAGAGCGCAGCTTGCGCTTGTTCGCCGTCATGTTGACATGATTGATTGTTTTCAGCATCAAACGCTCGAAATCATCGAGAGCAATTGGTTTTGCATTCCTTCTGATTCTTCGCTTTATTTTTTCGAGCAGGCTTTTGTCGCGGGTGTGACCTTCCTTGGTCTCTTCAGCCATGACATGAATCATGGTCCTATTTAGACGCTCTCCTATCGCTTTCAGATCGCCGCGTGCACCCGGCGGATTTAACATGATTCCGCCAAGGTCTTCATTCACGACGGATCGCACGTCCTTCGCTTTGCCTGGGCCATTGTCGACGAACACACCATCTATGTTTCCGCATAAAAGGCCCGGCAAATGACCCAAACCGAGCGATGTGGCACGGTCATCCATTGGAAGAATGGCAGATATCAGGCATCGTCGGTATCCCTCACCCTTCTCCTTACTTAGACATATCTCATAGCCTCTTACTCCTCCGGATAGTCTTGATACGCCGAAGATGATCGTAACTTCCATGGGTACCATCTTGCCGTTGACTACCGCGCCAATGGGGATCTTTGGCCGAAATCCGTCGACATCGAGTATTTCCAGCACACCTTGGGTGATGTCGCTCGAACTGCCCGTCCTGGGCTCAAAATACTGCTCCGTTGCAACGCGCCCAAAGCGCTTCTTCTGTAACCCCTTCTCTTGCACGATCTTCTTGTGGCGGTACCAGAATCTGCCATAGCTTGGAACTTGGTTTGGTTTTGCTTTTGCATAGTGCGTTTCGCACATTCGACTGTGTGCTGTTTTTAGCGAAGTTTGGTTCCCAGCCCATTCCGTCTCAAGAGACTCGGTCATGAAGTCGATATCTGTTTGATCGACGCGCTTGCCTCGTTTGGGCTCGGTGTTGCCCTTTGCACGTGCTTTTGAACGCTTCAGTTGTTCCTTCGTAGACAGGGTGCCGGGCTTTTCCGCGGGTGAAAGTCGGGCTTTTCCCGGACCACCTCGAAGCGGTGTCAACTGAAGCATAGACTTGCGGCCACCGCCATAGCGCATGTGCTTAGTGAATAGCTTCAGCAGATACGCACGAAAGCCGGCACCCGCGTTTAGCTCTTGCCGCATCTGTTCGATGCGAGCGGCGCGTACTTGCGCATCCCAAAAGATGTAGTCGTTGATGATGTAGTCGTCCTCTCGCCCCAGTCCTGTTGGATCAACCTTGAGAAGCGCATTGACGAGCATCATCCGCTGGTCGGTTCCTTCGAGCATGCTGGCTTGGACCTTATCAATGGGTGGCCGCATGCAAGGAGGCCTGATGGGCCTGCGAACCGGTGTGACACGAGGCAGCCACTCCTCTTGATCCACTGCAACGGGAATCGGTACCCTGCACGTTGGCGGCGGCTCGTCCAGTGTAATTGGTTGAACGTAAAGAATTCTCCCGCTTGGCTGCCAGGCTACTGCAACATATGCCTTGTCATTCGGTTCCCCAGTCAGTGCGAATGGCGCAAACCGCCGCAAGCCTGCCGGCCATGTTGCGTAATGGAGTTCTCGCAAATGTGCAATAAGACTTGCCTCGGCAGTGGGAGGCAGTATCCGCGGTAGAGCAGTCGTGTTGTCCATGATTACGCATCCAGCAAATGGAGTGGGTGGTCAACTCGCAGGGGGTGACTCGGGTCCAGGCGTAGGAATCCGAAGCAATTGGCGATGGCAAACAGCTCAAATGCCCGATTGATCGGCATTTGGAGACATCGGGCATGCCGCGTCAGAATCGAATCGAGTGTGCCGTTCTGCGAACGAGTTTTAACGCGTTCTGCAAGCACGAGGGCTTCGTCATACGCCTCCCACACATCGATGTTCACGATCCACGTACGCATCAACGCGTGATTCCCCCACATCAGCTTGCTGAACTGATCGCCGCGCAGCAGCTCCCAGGTCCAGCCACGCTCGGCAAACTGATTTCGTTCTCGTTCCTGCCTTTTCCAGTCCTGCTCGGTTAGCTGGTCTCTGGCATCCTTGATGGACACCCCGTGATAGTGCAGGCTGTTGTCCGGCGGAAGGGTTAAGGTCAGGACGATGTCATAGGTCTGGACAGCGGAAATCGGCATGCGCTTACCACGACGCTTTGCTCGGTTGTAATCTTCCTGATCGTAGACTGGATACTGATCGCGAATATCAACGACATAGGGGTTGAACCCGAATGCGAACAAGGGGCGCATCTCGTTGAGGGACAGCGCTTGGTGGGTGCGTCTAAACTTGATTGCGCTGAAGCTAGCTCGTGTTGCCCAACTGATATCGGTAGCGTCGCGCAATGGGACATATCGGCCGCCATGAGGAACTCCGTAGGCGTCGCGTGCGGGCAATGCGACGTGTCGTGGTGTCACAAATGGCGCTGTCAGCTCTAGGATCTGCATGTTCTTCGAACAAAGCAGCTGTGGCTTAGCCACAGGGCGTGCACTTCTTGGTCTGTGAAATTGTCCACCTCGCCGGCTTGCTTTGGGAGCAAACCGGGGACCAGTCCGCTGCGGATCTTTTCAGGTAACAGCCGCCGCCGAAACATAGCCCAGGTCTCAAGGTGCTCTTTCAGTGCTGCGGCTGTTTTGGGCGACCGGGCACGTACATCTTCATGCTGCCAGGAGTTCCGAAGAGGGTGGTCCTTCAATAGGCGCATCCTGGATAGGCGATAAGCGACGCCGGCTCGTATCAGAGATTGCGCTTGCTTCTCAATGTGAGCGGCACCTGTAGCGTCCAACAGTTGCGAAATGTCTTCTTCGGGAAACTGGACACCGCACGCGCTGAGGCGCTCTTTTGAGGCTGCCAAGGCGTTCATGGATGGCAGTTGCGCGCGGATCGCACTGTGCGACAGATACGGGTAAGTGCTACGCAACGATTCGTAAAGCCGGCATGTCTCAGGAAGTATGTTGATGGAGGCAGCCAGCCAACGTACCCGATCTTCGGCGCTACTCCTATGCTTTGTTGGGCGGGTCGCGGAGATGGAAATGTCGGGTGCGCTAGTGGTAGCACATAGCACGGACTCGATCTCTTGCCAGCTTCCAAACATGGCGAGCAGAACGAATAAGGCGTGGAACGGATTCCGAAGAGTAGGTTCGCCGAGCAGGAACGCACTTACTCGTCTGCTTTTGAAGGGGAACCGCACGCCGTCGCCCAGTCTGCCCATGAAAGGACTCATGAAGGTCTGGGTATATTTTTCCCACTTGACTTGCCGTCCCTTTACCAATCCGATCTCGCGTGCCTTTTGTGAGGCAATAGCAGCAATCAGTTGCCCTTGAGCGTGCGGGGCGAAATCGGCGTCCAATAGACGATGCCATCCGCGGGCGAGTGAGAACTCGAGGCGCTCCATGGTCTTGCCGCGATGGCGCTCTCTTTGCTTTAGTGGCCCGCCGCACATGCATCTACTGCGAGGCGCGCCTAAGGCTATGGAGCTTGAAAAACCGTGAAGACATGTACCACATAGGTCGTAGACCGGCGTGCCGTGTCGTGGACAAACACGGATGTGCCGCATCAGTAGATCCCGCCGCCAGAACGGGTCTCCACTTGGAGCGATGTCCTCTTCAAGGCAGTCGAGGCAGATTGCGGGGCCCCACACAGAACGGGCTAGGTCGCGATGCCTACTGGACATGAGCCCCAATGTTGAAGTCAGTCCCGCGACCCCCGTGCCGATATGGTGCCGGTGCATGAGTTCCGACTGTGCTGCAGAAAGGAATCGATTGAAGCCGGGGACAAGCGTGTTGTTGGCGAGAACTGATTCGAGTGAGCCGACGCGATCGCCCAAGATCGGAACGTGTTCTTGGAGACGGGTGGGCATTAGCCAGGGCAGGGAGGCATTTCGGCGACCTAGGAGTTGCACATGTAGGGGCTCCAATGCGCGCAAGTTGTGCCTGGCAACGTATCCAGCGAAGACCTCACCCTTGCAGATGGATGACGCTGAAAAAACACCAATCAAAGTATGACGATGAGTTTGCATATCGGGCATGAATCCGTAGGTTCTGGAGTGACTGACCGCGCAAGTTGAGCGTCTGCATCGCAATGCCAACTCTCAATTCGCTGCCTGTGCTCTTTCCAAGTAAGGGACGCTAGACACTCGTGGGATCGCGACATGACCCGATTTTCGGCGATGCATTCCCTGTCGACTGCGCTTGATGACAGTTGAGCCATTGGCGATCGTTTCGATATAGCCACATCCAAAGAGCGGCGGCTGTTGATCGGATAGTTTTCCGTGGACGTCCAGCTTGCTTTGTCTGATGGGCAATCCATAAGTCTCGATTATCTTGAATTCTTTGTAGCTTCTGCTCTGAAGCAGGAGCCTTCGCGTTGCGTTTCGCTGCAGCAGGTGAAGTCAGCGTAGGTGAATATTCGATCCGAGACAGAGCAACTTGCAGAACAGCAACGGCCGTCGGATGCGGGGCCGCCATCGGGCGCTCAAGGTAACGTAACAGGCGAACTAGCAGAGCTTCGGAGTGAAGCCACATGTCAAGTCTTACGTCTTCAAATCCATTGGAAAGCGCCGCCGTGCAATCTCTTATTAGGGCTGCCGTCCTGAACTTGTGGGTTTCAGACACATAGCCTCGCTCGTGCAACGTTTTAGCCGTTGTATCCAATGCACCGTGACAGGAAGTGCCCCGCAGAAGCTCTAGGCATGTCTCGGCGAGGCTTAAACTATTGCGCCTTCGGCCGCGACTAGCGGTCGCAAGGAATATCAGCTCGCTATCGCTGCAATTCGCAGCGAGTCGCAATTGACATTGATGTACTGGGCACCTTGTCAGGAAAGGGATGCAATGCAGAGTGAGGGAGCAGCGCCTGCCAGTGAGTTGGCGATTCAATCTCGAACATTCCGGGCATTCCAATCCGTAGCGATTCCCGACCTGTAGATGGATTGGCGGTGAGGGGCAACTCACTCGGCTGAACTTGCTATCACAAACTTGCGCTGCAAGCGTTGCAGCCGAAGAGGTGGTGAGGCACCCCGCATAGAACGGGAAAAGAGTGCGCTCAGCCAAAACTTGGGCCGCGTTGCCATAGCACCGGTTGGTCAAGTCACAGAACAGCCGTAGTCGACAGGGTGCGGTTTGTAGAAGAGGTGCACCGTGTAGCAACACTCGGCTACGCAGTTGCCGCACTCCGGAATCTGTTGTGGTGGCAGCCAGTGCCATGAGAAGGCTGACTGGCGTCTCGAGGGCGGCGGCGGTATATAGGGTCCGGAGCATAGGGGGCCTACCTAGGAGCCAGTTGTGGCGCGGGATGCGTTGACGACAACTGCCGAACACCGAGCCAGTCACCGCATCGAACTAGACTAGGTTCCCGGTAAAGACCCCCCCTTCCGATCTGCCGAACTGCGTTGATATCGCCTTCGTGCAGAGCGAGCGCCTGCTTGCCGTACGTATGGAATGTGTCGGCGTTGAGCGTTTTTACGTCGAGTGACAAGAGTTGCAGCGAGATGCTGCTTAGCGCCGTTGCAAGGAGGCCAGGATACCCAAACGTCAAGTCGTATGCGGCGGCAGGCAGCCATTCAGGCATCCTGGCAATGCCGGCGACACGCAGCGTGGCATCGAACTGAGCTTTGCAAACCGCCTTCCAGTGGTTTTCCTCGGCTCGTCCTGAGCGTGTGATTTCGAATAGGCCCTGCGGTGCCAAAGCTCCGGCGACACTTGGAAGCTGAGATAAGCCACATATCACGGCTCCCGGGGTTGCAAGGCAGAGCACAGGGATGCCCGTGGTTCGCGTGAAGTGAGCAAGTGCGTCCCAGGTTGCGTGGGCGGCTTTACTGGTGGAGGTTTCGGTACCAATTCCCTCGACGATAAGCAAGCCAAGGTTAGACACTACGCCAAGCGCGGTGACTGCTGCCACAACCTGGCTTTCCCGAAACTGCGGGCTTCCAATACGGTTTGCATATCCTGTATTAAAAACCGAGTCGAAAGCCCCTAAGAACCCCTGCGCAAACCCCAAAACCTTACCTTCGATCGGCCACTGTACGCGCAAGGATCGAAGTTGAGCGTACTCACTAAAGCCACTATGCGTTTGCACGCGAGTCATTACGCAGCCTCGCCCGATAACCGATTCGACGATATCGGCAAGGCAGCGTCGCCCCATGCGAACCGGCGCGGCAACTACTATGCCGCGCGGACGTGCTCGCGGTCCCATCCCAGATCGAGATGGGGGTGTGGCGCTATTTCTTGTCGGGCGATCATGCAAGAAATTGTTTGCTGCGATGGTGTGGTTCCGATAGTCGGGCATGCGTAGATCCCTATCCATATAGGAGGCACGCACTTGAGCAACAACGGTGCTCACAATGCCCGCAGACTTGGCGCTAGAAACGTAGATGTTGGATGCTTGGCGCAGGATGCTCTCTTCGCGTGAGGAGTAGCTGTAGTTGCTTGTGGCTTTTTGATCCATGAGCCGCATGGCCTCAGATAGCTTTGGGACCGCTGGCATGTTGTCCAGCAGAGGGTTGCCCGGGGCCACCAGGCCATCAGAATTGCCAACATCTAAATTTGCTAGCGAGGATGTACTTTTCATGCCAGAGCCTTATTTGAGGTGACTGTCCGCAATTGGCCTGTTGAGTGGATTTATGTGCGCTTTTTTTATTGCATACGCAACATTGGCTGCGACCGTGTCTGGGAAGGAATCCCTGTCGTACCAAGGTTTCAGCAGATCGCGCCGACGACTGCTTAAGTCGTCGAGGCGAGTATATGTTCAGAAAAAAATAAAAAGCGTGACTCAGAGTCTCATTTTAGGAATGGGACAAATAAAGTCCCGAACGGTGTACTAAACTCATACCATTGGAGCTGCGACACTCACATCAAGAAAATGGGCACATGTGCCTAATGTTTGTAAATGTATGTCCCAATAATCGGACGTCGATGTGCTTTTCAAGATATTGATTTATATGAGTTTATTTTCCCGCGTGAAATTAGAGGTGTCGTGCCATGCGTGATCTTTTGGGTGCCATCAAAACCCGCAGTTTGGTGACGGTGAAACGGGGGCGTAGGCGCTTTCGCGCCGCTGTCGGTGAACTCGCCGCGTATCTTGCTGCGCCACCGGTAAGAATTTCAGGAACATCGGTGTGGGTGTTCGGCAAGCCTCGCACTGCAATACTCCGGTGGGTCCGGGCGGGTGGCGCCGAGTTCAGGATTCGGATGCAGCGAGGGGAGTCTTTTGTCGTTCTCGGTCTGGAGCAAGTCGCCGCTCTATTCGCTGGGGCGCCTTCGCAACAAGTCGCGGGCAAGCTACTTGCGCGGCTGCCATTACTTCCAGTGTCGATGTTTAGGCCAGCCAGAAGGGGGGGGCGTATCCGATACGTTCATCACGCCCCGAAGTGAGCGGCACGTGGAGCGGCTGGAATGGAAATCTCCACTTCTGGACGGTACTAATTCCGCTGTATGGTCACTCGCGCCGAAGATGAGTCAAAGGCTAGCGGAAATTTTCAGCAGGAAAACGGGATGGGATAGTGGTGCACGGTCAGCATCTTTTTTGGTTTCAGAATGCATTCAGCTATGATTCGATTTCCAAAACCCTCATGAGGATCGGTCATGGCGACCTACAAAGAGTTGTTGGCTCAGAAGGCAAAGTTGGAAGAGCAACTCGAGAGCGCGCGCGTCAAAGAGCTTGAGACTGTGATTCAACAAGTCCGTCAGGTCGTGGCTGAGTATGGACTGACCGCGGAGGACCTTGGTTTTGCATCTCGACGTGGTCGAGTTGCAGCGAAGAAGGCAATCGTTGCGCCGAAGTATCGCGATCCGAAGACCGGAGCTAGTTGGTCAGGGCGTGGTCGAGCTCCGGCATGGATTGGCAAGAATCGCGACAAGTTTTTGATTGCCTGATTTCGCGACGAAAATTTGTCAATGGGGAGAGGCAGCATGGCTTTGTCCATGGCGAGGTGTGGACATGTGTGGATTCAACGGCGCTCATCGGCTCCAGCCCTCCCCGACAGTGTATTTGACGTGTAGGTCGACATGCTTCTTCGACATGCTCTTGCGGAAATTGTGCAGCGTGTCTTGCGCTGGGCCTACATACCGGGCTTTTTGATATTTTTGGTCTCCGTTGCTCTCGCGATACTCAGACGCGAGAATTCAAAAGTGACGAGAGTTCTCGCAACGTAAGCGGGCCGCTAAACGCTACACGTTCGTGCTGTTCGATCGTGTGCCGAGCGAGGTGTTGTGGCTCAAGAGCGAGGTGCCGGGCAGGAGCAGGATTCCGCTCACCCGCTACAGACCAACACACTGCGCTTTTTGGAGCGTCGATAGCCGCCGCCCGGAGGTGCCCAAAGTCGCTACGTCACTCCGATCGCCGTTCGCTGTGCAGCGGCTCACTCCGGCGCCGTGTGGTGGCATCGGAGCGGAACACCAGTGGGACTTCGTGAAGCGCCTTGCCGGGGCCTACTGCATTCAATACGGCCACACGGCTGTGCAGCACGACCTGTTGCAGCGCTTCATGATCAGGCGTCTTGTCGCACACCGGGTCGGTGTGGCCGGCATCGCCGGTGAGCAGGTAGCACCCCAAGGTCGAGTTCTTCAGCATCAGGTGCGTGTCACTCCGCCACACTGCTTCACCGCTTATAAGCGGCCGCTTACGAGAACCTGAAAATGGCATGGATACAAGAGTTGCTTACAGGGCGAATGCATTTTTTAGATCCACTACGAGGACGGAGATCTTCGCAAGGGGCACCGGACGTTTGCTGTCGACGTTGCAATACGCCACGAGTATCGAGCGCAACCACCAGTTGCGTCCATTGACAGCGCTGGAGTTGCATTAGAACTTGCTCCCAACTGGAGGCCTGAGTTTGTACGGGCTTACACAATGAGTAGCATCTATTGATACTGACTTGCATAGATGCTTTGTCACCTGACCCACGTAATGCGCGTTGTTTGCCCCATCAAAAAGTCACGATTGGATTCAACCACTTCGCATATGTAATCCCATAAAGCCTTCACGCGCGCGACTTCCCTTCGCTCGGGTGGGGCGATCAGCCAAAAAGTCCGGGTAATGTCGACTTTGCTGGGAAGCACAGGGACCAGACCATCAATCACGCTGCCGAGAAAACAAGGTAGCACCCCGATACCGCAACCTGCCTTCACGGCCTGCGCTTGCGCGTTAACGCTGGTACTTCTGAAGCACGGCTTGACGCCAGGAAGCCACTGTTCCAACGTGAATTGCTGCGGCGAGAAAATCAGATCGTTGACGTAGGCTATCCAACGGTGTTCGATCAGATCATCGATATCCTTGATCGGTGGGCGACCGTCCAGGTACTCGCGTGTAGCGTACGGGAGTAACCGGTACTCGGAAAGCTTGCGGGTAACGAAGCTGTTGGCGCTCGGGCGATCGATGGCCACCGATGCGTCGGCTTCCCGCTTCGACAGGTTCAGGTTGCGCGGCAGCGGCAAGACGTCAACAGTGAGTGCCGGGTGCCTAGCGCAAAAGTGCGTCAAGTGGGGCGGCAGAAAGAAAGTACCGAAGCCTTCAGTGGCCCCTAGACGAATCTCGCCTGTCAGGGCGACCTCATCGCTGATCATGCTCGACTCGACAGCCGTGAGCGTGCCCTCAAGCACCTCCACATGCTCCAGTAGCCGATGCCCAGCGCTTGTCAAGCGGAGCCCCTGCGAGCTGCGATCGAAGAGCTTCGAGCCGGTATCGCGCTCTAGTCGCTGAATGCGCCTCGAGATCGTCGACTGACTCATTTTCAATGCATGTGACGCCTCCAGCGCAGACTGTGCACGCGCTGCCGCGAGAAATATCCGCAGGTTGTCCCAATCGAACTGTTTCATCCCATCTCCTACCCTATTTATGCAAATATGGATAACGTAGTTCCATTTTAAGGTATTCCGATTGCAGAAATGCTCATTAAGATGACTCCTATGGTCGAAATTGGCGCAACGGTCCACGCAGTCGCCAATCAGATGCGGCCCTATTCCAAACAGGAGACAAGGCAGTCATGAGTCAATTCATCGAGCATTTCATCGCCGGCAAACCGTATTCCGAGGCCGCAGGCCGAAGTGGCCCGGTGTACAACCCATCGACGGGCGAGGAAACGAGCCGTTGCGCATACGGAACGCATGCCACTGTGGACCACGCTGTTGTTGTGGCGGCAGAGGCCGGTCGCAAGTGGGGGCGTGCCTCCCATGCCGCGCGCCAAGCCGTGATCTTCAAGCTGCGCGAGCTGATGATCGCCAACCTGGATCTGCTCGCCGAGGTCATCGGACGCGAGCACGGTAAGACCATCCCGGACGCAAAGGGCGAACTTGGGCGTGCAATCGAGGGAATCGAATTCGCCTGTAACGCGCCGCATGTCTCCAAGGGGGAGTACACCAACAACGTCGGCGGAGACATTGAGGTGTTCTCCATGCGCCGACCGATTGGCGTGGTCGGGTGCATCACGCCGTTCAATTTCCCCATCATGGTTCCCGCAGTCATGATGACCATGGCGGTGGCTGTGGGCAACAGCATTGTCTGGAAACCCTCCGAGAAGGTACCCAGCGCGGCACTTGAGTTCGCGCGCCTTTGGAAGGAGGCGGGATTGCCAGACGGGGTCTTCAATGTCGTGCAAGGTGACAAGGAAGTGGTGGACGCAATTCTTGAGCACCCAGGCATTGCCGGAGTGAGCTTTGTCGGGTCCACGGCGGTTGGCGAGTACATCTATCAAAAAGGCACCGCCCACAACAAGCGGGTTGCGGCCTTCACGGGTGGCAAGAACCATATGGTTGTCATGCCCGACGCGGATCTTGAGGCCGCAGCCTCCGCGTTTGTCTCTGCGGGTTTTGGCTCCGCGAGTCAGCGATGCATGGCCGTGTCGCTCTTGCTCCCGGTTGGCGTGGAAACCGCCGAGCGCCTGCGCGAACTCGTCATCCCAAAGATTCAAGCCTTGAAGGTCGGGCCCTACAACGATGCAGTCGCAGACTACGGCCCGGTGGTGTCCCGAGAGTCGAAGACCGCTGTTGAGCGTGCCATTGCCCGCTGCCTTGAGGAAGGGGGAGAGCTCGTCGTTGATGGGCGTGGCCTGGAGGTGCAAGGACACCCCAACGGCTACTACCTTGGGCCAACGTTGTTCGATCGGGTCACAACCGATATGCAGTTGTACCGAGAAGAAATATTCGGCCCGGTACGCGGCATCATGCGGCCATCGACCTTTGAAGAGGCGATTGAAATTACCAACCGCCACGAATACGGCAACGGCTCAGTCATCTTCACGCGCGATGGCAAGTCCGCTCACCGCTTCATGATGGAGATCGAGTCCGGCATGATCGGCGTGAACGTACCGGTTCCGCTTCCCTCGGCCTACTTCAACTTCGGCGGATTGCGGCGCTCGAAGTTCGGCGATGGGCATCTGTACGGGCCAGACGCTGTTCGCTTCTACACGAAGTTCAAGACCGTCTCACAACGCTGGCCGGAGCCGGATGACGACGCCATGCCGGTGTCCCTCGCATTCAATCCCAGCGCCTGATTCTCTATCCGAATATCCGCGCACTGTGTGCCCGGCGAGCCGGGACGGCATGGCCATTCCTCTCGGCCATGCGCGCGACCCTGCGCTTACAAGAGGTATGCCATGAAAGCCATAGTTATCGTTCAACAGGATGGTCAGAAAAGACCAACGCTTGAATATCAAACCGTACCGGATCCGGAGGCCGGGCCCACTGATCTGCTCGTCCGCGTCAAGACTGCGGGCATCAACCGCATTGATCTGGCCCGCTCCACCGCGCACGGTGGGCCGGCCGCCGGCAAGCCGATGGTCGCAGGCCTCGAAATGGCTGGCGATGTCATCGCTGTCGGTAGCGAAGTCAGGGGCTTCAAGGTGGGCGACAAGGTCATGGGCATGACCACTGGCGCCTACGCCGAAATGGCGACGATCGACTACCGCTTCGCGATGCCGATCCCCTCGTCGTTCTCTTACGACCAGGCAGCGGCTGTAGCGACTGTCTACCCTACGGCACACAACGCGCTTGTGACGAATGGCCATTTCTCGGCGGGCCAGAGCGTACTGATCCAAGGGGCGGCATCTGCTGTAGGGATCGCCGCGCTGCAAATCGCCCGGGCGATCGGAGCAGGGAAGATTATCGGTACAGGCCGTACGACCGATAACGCCAGCGCGCTGACCGATATCGGCCTCGACCGATTCCTGATCAACGGCAGTGACGACGTGGTGACCGAGGTCATGAACGAGACAAGCGGTCGCGGTGTAGATGTCGTCGTCGATATGGTTGGCGGGCCGGCAATCGCAGACAACTTGGCTGCGGTGGCTCTGGGCGGTCGCATTGTCAACGTTGGATGGGTTGGAGGCGCCACGGGCGAGATCGACCTGGACACGCTTGCACGTAAACGGATTTCCCTGGTCGGCGTCTCCTTCCGGACGCGCACTGTTGAGCAGAAGGCAGCGTTGTTCGAGCAATTCCGACGCGATGTCTATCCCTTGTTCGTCGCTGGCACGCTTCTGCCAGTGATTCATGCCGCTTATCCGTTGTCCGATGCGCTGAACGCGCAGGACACCATGGCTCGCGACGAGCATTTCGGAAAGTTCCTTCTGCACCCCTAGAACCGGCAGCACAGCCTAGAACTACCAATAAACAAATAGGAGACAGCATGGAAATTGGATTCATTGGATTGGGGCACATGGGTTTTCCCATGGTGGCCAATCTCTTGGCGAACGGCTATGCCGTGCGCGTCTACGACACATCGGATGCGGCGGTAGCTAAAGCAGTCGAACAGGGTGCGATGGCGGCCCAGTCGCTCATCGATCTGACGCAAAGCGCCGACGCGATCATCACCATGCTGCCGACGCCTGCAGTGGTACGCAGCGTCCTGTGCGTGCCGGGCGGGGTGATTGCGAATGCCAAGCAGAACGCCCTCATCATCGACTGCAGCACAAGCGATCCACAGACTGCCGTTGAAGTTGAGGCCTTGGGAGCAGTCGCCGGCAAGATTGTTCTCGATGCGCCGGTTTCCGGTGGCGTTCTAGGAGCCAAGGCTGGCACGCTGACCTTCATGGTCGGTGGCTCAAAAGATGGCTTCTTGCTTGCCAAGTCGATTCTCTCCGCGATGGGCAAGAACATCGTGCATTGCGGAGCGGCCGGCAGCGGTCAAGCCGCCAAGCTCTGCAACAACCTCCTGCTTGGGGTGTCGACAGTGGCCGTGTCGGAGTCCATGTGCCTTGGGGCTAGCCTGGGCCTCGAACCCGAGGTTCTGGCACAGATCATCAACACGTCATCGGGCCGCTGTTGGGTCTCCGAGCTCTATAACCCCTATCCCGGTGTCGTCAAGGACGCCCCCGCATCAAACAACTTCGCCGGCGGATTCGCGTGCGATCTGATGATCAAAGACCTCTCTCTTGCGCTGGATGCTGCGCATGGAACACGGCAGCCGTTGCCCATGACCTCGGTGTCCAAGCAGTTGTTTCAACTGCTCAGTCATCAGGGGCACGGGGATAAGGACATCTCCGCCATCGTGGAGATGTTTAAGAAATAGAGCCGACCAATTTACGGCCACGACCAAGAAGATAAAAGGAGACAAAGATGAAATTCAAACTCAAGCAGACGGCTATCGTTGGGATACTGGGCGTCGTGTGTGCATCCTCCCAGGCGCAGGGCATTTCGGATGACGTCGTCAAGATCGGCGTACTGACGGACCTGTCCGGCACGTATTCGGAGTTCGCCGGTCAAGGCGCCGTTACGGCTATCAAGATGGCGGTTGAGGACTTCGGAGGCAAGGTCCTTGGCAAGCCGATCGAGGTGGTGGTGGCTGATCATCTCAACAAGACGGACGTTGCATCGACGAAGGCCAGGGAATGGTTTGATACGCAAAAGGTGGATGTCATTGCGGATCTGACCAACTCTTCTGTGGCGTTGGCGGTCAGCAAATTGGCCAAGGACAAGCAACGCATTGCGATCGTTGCCGGCGCCATGACGGAAAAAGTCACCAACGAAGAATGCACGCCCAACACGGTGCACTACGTCGCCGACTCCTATGCGTTTGCCAATGGCACGGCGAAGGCCCTCCTGGATCACGGCGGGAATTCCTGGTACATCCTGGTTGCCGACTACGCATTCGGTACGCTGATGCTCGATCGCCTCACGGCTACCGTGAGCGCAAATGGCGGCAAGGTAGTCGGCTCGGCGAAGCATCCCCTTGGGGCATCGGATTTCTCGTCCTTCATGCTGCAAGCACAGAACTCGAAGGCGAAAGTGATCGGGCTGGCCAATGCTGGCGTTGACACGGTCAATGCCATGAAGTCGGCTCAGGAATTTGGCGTAACGCGCGGTGGCAAGCAGACAGTTGTGGGGCTGGCCACCACGATTACCGATGTCCACAGCATGGGCCTGAGCACCGCTCAGGGCCTGACGCTCACCACGCCGTTCTATTGGGATCTGAATGACGAAACCAGGCAGTGGTCCAAGCGCTACTTTGCAAAGATGCACAAGATGCCCAACATGGTTCATGCGGGCGACTATTCATCTGTCATGCACTACCTCAAGGCTGTGCAAGCAGCCGGTACGGACGATGCCAAAGCGGTGATGGCAAAAATGCGCGAGATGCCGATCAACGACTTCTTCGCTAAGAACGGAAGGATTCGTGAGGACGGCCGAATGGTGCATGACATGTACCTGGCACAAGTGAAGACACCGAGCGAGTCGAAGTATCCGTGGGACTACTACAAAATTCTGAAGACTCTGCCTGCTAGCACGGTGACGATTCCCGTCGCCGAAAGCAAGTGCCCGCTGCTTAAGAAGGGTTCATAAGGACCGGTGATCGGTTCTTGTCTGGGTGAAGGCGGCAACGCGTCGCGCGTCGCACCGTTCACTGCTTCGGATGCAGGCGCATCCTTCTCATGGAGTTGCGCTTGCCGAGCCTTATTTGTGCGTGCCATGGATGCACGGGCTCGCGGCTGTTCCGGTGCTTGAACATCATCGCGCACTCAATGTTCGCAATTGCGGCAAGTCGGAGTTGGCGTCGCAGGGCATATATCTCGCAGCGCCGTCTCACGCCTTACCGACTTCACCGGGTTCTTCATGGACCAACGGTAGTTTGAGCTACCAAGCATCTCCTAGGGCGTAGCACTTCCCTCGTGGAGCGACACATTCCCACAAGGAGTTGCGCCTCCACACAAGGGATCACACTATTAGACGAGAGGTGATGATGACAGACATCATCCTGGAGACACGCGGCTTGACAAAGGTATTCAAGGGGTTCACAGCCGTTTCAGATGTGAACCTGCGGGTACGGCGTGGTGATATTCATGCGCTGATCGGGCCGAATGGAGCTGGCAAAACCACTTGCTTCAACCTTCTGACCAAGTTCCTGGCGCCGACCAGTGGAACGATTCTTTTCAATCAACGCGATATCACCACTGAGCAGCCCGCGCAGGTTGCCCGACAAGGGATCATCAGATCCTTTCAAATCTCAGCGGTATTCCCGCACCTATCGGTTCTAGAGAATGTCCGTGTAGGTCTGCAGCGCCGGCTTGGCACATCCTTTCATTTCTGGAGAAGCGAGCGGGCGCTGGCCGGGTTGAACGACATGGCGATGTCCCTTCTGGAGCAAGTTGATCTCGCGGGCTTTGCAGACACCATTACTGTCGACCTCCCCTACGGCAGAAAGCGCGCGCTGGAGATCGCCGCGACGCTAGCCATGGAACCGGAGCTGATGCTTCTCGACGAGCCGACCCAAGGCATGGGGCATGAGGATGTGTCCCGCGTTACGGACCTTATCAAGAAGGTGTCGGCTGGCCGAACCATCCTCATGGTCGAGCACAACATGAGCGTCGTCTCCGGCATTTGTGATCGCATATCTGTGCTGCAACGTGGTGCTGTCCTTGCGGAAGGCGCCTATGCAGAAGTTTCCATAATTCCAGAGGTCATGGCGGCATACATGGGGACTGCCAGTGACACGCTGGAGTCTGGCGATTCAAGAAGCTCCGTGCGGGCTGAAACAACAGATGGGAATACGCATGGATAAAGCACTTGAAATCGTGGATCTCCATGCTTGGTATGGCGAGTCGCACATCTTGCATGGTCTGAGTCTTTCAGTGAACAAGGGTGAAGTGGTCACGCTGTTGGGGCGAAACGGCGCAGGGCGCACCACCACACTGCGCAGCATCATGGGTCTGACTGGTTTGCGCAAGGGGACCATCAAAGTCAATGGCGTGGAGTCGGTTGGTCTGCCAACCCACAAGGTCGCCCACCTCGGCGTTGGCTATTGCCCCGAGGAGCGTGGCATTTTCTCCGCGCTCTCAACTGAGGAAAACCTGATGCTTCCGCCGATGCTTTCGAGCACTGAGCGGGGGATGTCGATCGGCGAGATCTACGAAATGTTCCCGAATCTCGCCGAGCGGCGAAGCAGCCAGGGCACACGTCTGTCAGGTGGCGAGCAGCAGATGCTCGCGGTGGCGCGCATCCTGCGGACCGGCGCACGGTTGTTGTTACTGGATGAAATATCGGAAGGGTTGGCCCCCGTGATCGTGCAGGCGCTGGCTCGCATGATTCTCACATTGAAAAGCAAGGGCTTCACGATCGTGATGGTAGAGCAAAACTTTCGGTTCGCGGCTCCACTGGCTGACCGCTTCTACGTGGTGGAACACGGACGGACCATCGACCACTTCACCGCAGCCGAGCTTGAGGAGAAGAAGCCCGTGTTGCATCAACTGCTTGGTGTTTAGTGGGAGAAGAATATGGACGCAATTTTCGGAATTCCGCTGCCAGCGTTGCTAAGCCAAATCCTGCTCGGCCTCGTCAATGGTTCCTTCTATGCAATGCTCTCGCTTGGCCTTGCGGTAATTTTCGGATTGCTCAATGTCATCAACTTTGCTCACGGCGTGCTGTACATGTTGGGCGCCATGTTGACATGGATGGGCTTGAGTTACTTCGGTCTAAGTTACTGGGTGATGCTGGTTCTCGCGCCGCTCATCGTCGGCATCTTAGCTATCGCTATAGAAAGAACGATGCTGCGCTGGCTCTATCAAGTCGATCACATGTATAGCCTGTTGTTGACTTTCGGTATCACGCTAGTGGTGGAGGGCCTGTTTCGTTCCGTATATGGGGCTTCAGGTCAACCTTATTCTGCGCCTGAGGCTCTTACCGGCGGGATCAACATCGGCTTCATGACGCTGCCTATGTACCGGGCGTGGGTGGTCGCTGTTTCCGTGCTCGTGTGCCTTCTGACATGGTTTGTTATCGAACGCACGAAGATTGGCTCATACCTTAGAGCGGGCACTGAAAACCCAAAGCTGGTTGAAGCGTTCGGCATCAACGTGCCTGTCATGTTCACTCTGACCTATGCGTTTGGCGCGGGATTGGCTGCATTGGCTGGCGTATTGGCGGCCCCGGTGGTTCAAGTATCTCCATTGATGGGATCGAACCTGACAATCACCGTGTTTGCTGTCGTGGTCATCGGAGGCATGGGCTCAATTGTGGGCTCCGTCATTACTGGGCTCGGATTGGGCGTTGTCGAGGGCATGACCCGAGTGTTCTATCCGGAGCTCTCCTCCACCGTGGTGTTCATTGTGATGGCCCTCATACTGCTAGTTCGTCCCGCAGGGCTGTTTGGCAAAGAGAACTGAGGAGACTCCCCATGAACAAGAAACTTGCCTACGGAATGACCCTAGGCGCGATGTTGCTGGCACCGCTGGTTGTCTATCCCGTGCTGTTGATGAAGCTTCTTTGCTTCGCCCTCTTGGCTTGTGCCTTCAATCTTCTGCTCGGCTTCGGAGGATTGCTGTCATTTGGGCACGCCGCGCTTTTTGGTGGAGCTGGATACATCGCTGGCTACGTACTGCGTGACATGGGATATCCCTTTGAGGTCGGTCTGCTTGCGGGCGTACTTGGTGCCGCATCGATGGGCTTGGTTATGGGCGCATTGGCAATTCGGCGCAAGGGAATCTACTTCACGATGATCACGTTGGCGCTTGCGCAGATGGTTTACTTCTTCTGTCTTCAAGCCCCATTCACGGGCGGCGAGGATGGGCTGCAGAACATACCGCGCGGACGCCTGTTTAGCATCGTCGATCTGAGCAGCGATCTGGCCATGTACTACGTGGTTTTGGCGATTACAGTTGCCGGCTATGCGGCTATCGTACGCATCGTGCATTCCCCTTTCGGTAGAGTGCTGAATGCCATCAAGGAGAATGAGCCACGCGCCATTTCCCTCGGGTACGACGTAGACAAGTACAAGCTCCTGGCTTTTGTTCTGTCCGCCGCACTGGCGGGTCTCGCTGGAGCAACGAAGTGTGTGGTGCTGGGCTTTGAGACATTGGTTGACGTGCATTGGGGCATGTCGGGCCTTGTGGTGTTGATGACGCTTATTGGTGGCGTTGGGACACTTTTCGGCCCTATTGTCGGAGCCCTGGCGATTCTGCTGCTTGAAGACCGGCTGGGAGAACTGGGGGACGCACTTGCCAATCTGACGGGCGTTAGTTGGTTTCAGGCCTTTGGGGAATCAGTCACCATCATTACGGGCCTCATTTTCATCATCTGCGTCCTTTTGTTCCGTAAGGGCATCGTGGGCGAACTTGTCGATCGCCTGTTTCGGCGGGAGAGGCGCAAGGCCGCGAATGGAATTCAGGACACTGTAGGTGCCATACAAAAGCCTTGACGGCCGATGGTGGCTATAAGGAGATTGGTATGCAGAGCTTCTTAGGTACGGAATTTGATCTTGATTCGTACTCGATCGTCGATCGGCCGATACCGGAGCCGGGCGAAGCGCAATTGCGCATTCGCGTCGAGGCAACGGCGCTTGGCTTTGTGGACGGTTTGATGATGCAAGGCCGCTATCAAATCAAGCCGGCGCTGCCCTATGTCCCCGGAGGGGAAATTGCGGGTGTGGTCGATGCCGTAGGTCCAGGGGTAGCGCAGGCCTTGGTAGGCCAGCGGGTTGTTACTTGGCAACTGGGAGGCGGTCTAGCCGAGTATGTGGTCGTCGAGGCGGCAGATGTTGACGTCATTCCAGACCAATTACCGCTTCCCGTTGCTGCCGCCATGCTGGTCGACTATCAGACGGCTCACTATGCGCTGTTGGACCAAGGAAAATTAACGGCTGCCGATACACTGCTGGTACTCGGTGCGGGAGGCGCGGTGGCTTCCGCCGCCATCCAACTTGCGGCCCGTAGTGGTGCCCGAGTGATTGCTGCCGCTTCTAGTGAGCATAAACGCAACGCAGCATGCGCACTCGGCGCAGTGGACGCGATTGACTACAGTCTTCCCAATTGGCGCGAAGCACTCAAGAAGGTGGCCCCCAGCGGCATCGACGTCGTACTCGATCCTGTCGGCGCCGACAAGTTCGAGCCTGCATTTCGATCATTGGCCAAAGGTGGTCGATACCTGGTGGTTGGATTTGCGGGTGGAGCCATTCCATCGCTTCCGGTCAACTTGGCGCTACTCAAGAACGCCACGCTGCACGGTGTCGATATACGGTATTTCCTGTCCAGCCGTCCGGAGCGAGCGCGGCGCATACGTAGCGCGCTTTTCTCGATGGTTGCCCGAGGTGACCTTTCGCCACCTGCGACCAACACCTTTGCTCTCGCAAACGCCAGGGACGCCGTTCTGGCCACAAGTGACCGGGGTAGGCACGGAAAGGTCATTGTGTTACCCGGCACGTAAGTCCCAAGCCGAACTGTCAGGAGCACGAGGAGTCGTCTCGTTGGACGAGGCGCTTTGCATTGCATTGCACCTAGACGAAGCCACTGCGTTACGTTGTCAGCGCCATAACGACAAGGGGCGTAACCATGTCCGGAATCCCAAGACAATGGCGAGTCTTGGGACCGTTCGTTTGCTAGCCGTTTTTCTCCATGCCCCTCATCAGTCGCGCCCACGTTCGCATCTCGCGCTTGCGCTTTCCCTTTGCCGTACGCGTACAGGCTGAGCAGGGCAGTGTCTGCATGCGTGACGCCAATGGTCGGCGCGAGGTGCGCCCGGGGGATCCTTTTGTCGTGCCGGCCTTCGCGCATTTCGGTTGCGAGTTGCCGGGCACGCTGTGGCAGCCGTGCGCCATCTCGCTCGTAGCCGTGCCGGATTCCGGCTGCCCCCGTATGGCGGCGATCCATCATGACAAGCCGTGGTCACGTACGTTGGCCCGCTTGGTGTTCGAGCGCCCAGCGCAGGTGTGGAATGCGGCGTTGCTAAGCGACAGTTGGGAAATATGCGAGCGACACGTGCGTGCCCGACTGTTTGCAGAAGGCGAAGCGCTGCATGCGCTGGTGCGCGAACAACGGGCCGCGTGGGCGATCTATTGGCTAGCCACGCTGGACGCCGACGCTGCGTGCGGTGCAGAGACAATGGAGGCGCTTGCCCGGCAGGCTGGCATTCGGTCGGCGCGCGCACTGAACGCCATCTGCACAAGCTTATTTGGGATCGAGTTGGATAAATTGACCGTGGCAAACGCTACGGCGACGCTCCCGGACGAACCGACCTGTCCGACATTATGGCTAGGCCTACATCGGTCTTCTCCCGTTGCGGTTTAGGTTCGGGGCTACCGAAGATGCGAAACAGATATTGGCGCCAGCTCAGTCCGCAGCGAGCTTGAAAGCCTTCACGGCACTCCTAAGCGCGCTAGCCTGCAGTTGCATGTCGGCAGATGCAGTTGCCGCCTGCTGGACTAGCGTCGCGTTCTGCTGAGTCATGTCATCCAAATGGGCGATCGCATGATTGACCTCCTCAATCCCGGCGCTCTGCGCATCGCTAGCGCGACTGATCTCCGCCATTAGGTGCGTCACGTTTTGAATCGAGACGGCGATTTGTGACATGTTCCGCCCAGTTTGGTCGACAAGCTGCCCTCCTGTGTCAATCTTGCCGACTGCCGTACCGATCAACTCCCTAATTTCGTGCGCAGCATCGGCACTACGTTTGGCTAGCATGCGTACTTCCTGTGCGACCACAGCAAAGCCACGGCCCTCTGTGCCGGCACGTGCTGCTTCAACTGCGGCGTTCAACGCAAGGATGTTGGTCTGGAATGCAATGCCCTCGATCGTGCTGACGATGTCTGACATGCGGTGCGAGGCCTCTCGAATCTCGTCCATTGTGCCGACCGCCCGCTCCATCAACGTTGAGCCGTCATTCGCCAGTTGAGTAGCAGACTGCGCAGATGTGAGAGCCTGTCGTGCATTGTCCGCATTGTTCCGGACGGTAGAGGTGAGTTCGTCCATGGCTGCGGCGGTCTGTTCTAGCGAACTAGCCTGTGCGTCAGTGCGCATGGACAGGTTTGCGTTGCCAGTTGCAATCTCCGCGGCTGCGGAGGTGAGGTTGCTGGTCGACTCGCGTACTCGGCCGATCAACGTAGCAAGACCGATGTTGACTCCGTTCTGCGCATCGAGGATACCGCCGATCTCATCGCCACGCTTGACCGGAATCTGTGCGGAAAGATCGCCAGAGGCCAATCGTCGAGCTGCCTCCGCCGCCTCTCGCAATGGGCGGCCGGCAACCCGCTCAATTGCGGCGTGCACAGCCAGACCTGACAAAGCGGAGATGCCAATGCAGGCTACCCACTGCACGGCTCCCGGCGCTTGCGTATAGCCAAGTGCAGCCTCAATGAAATCCCGCGCGACAAGCAGTGTCGCTGTGCTGATTGCCACACCAGCCCCCAACTTCTCGGCAAGCGTTAGCGTACGCATGTTGCTAACGTCGAGTCCGACAGCGAAGCAGCCAATCGTCCGCCCATTGCCGTCCAGGATTGGTCGGTAGTCAACGACGAATTTCCTGCCCGCTAGGACTGCATAACCATAGTAAGGACCTCCAGCACGGTTGCACAGGTAGGCCGGATGCGAGCGATCCATAACCACACCGACTGCACGCACGCCATCGGCGCTCTTGATGTTGGTCGCGATGCGGACTAAGTCATCGCCGGCCAACACGAAAATTGAAGAAACGGCGCCAGTCTGACCACCCCACTGGTCCAGTGGCGCATGCTCCAACGTGACTTGCCGAGAGCCGCTCATCAGCAACGGTGTTGCGTGATCGCCGACATTGACGTGATGCTCAGGGTCGATGGAGAAACCATCGGGATAGCGGCTTTTCAGGGAAGCGTATAGCCGGTGGACACGGCCTGAAATCGAGCGGATTCGGATCATCGTGCTCAGCATTGAGTGTCTGCGCGCAGGCGATCGTCGGCCTCGAGCCGAGATCGTCCCAACTACAACTAGCGAAACCAACGGATATGAGCGTCTACAGCGCAGCTCTCAGGCGCACGCACGGTCCAGTGCCGACGCCATGCCGATGACCGCTCCTGTTCCATGCAAATAGATGGAGCCGACACCTTCGCCGCCTGCTGCGTATGAGACGCTCAGGATGCGGATGAAAGTGATGCTCGGATTGTCGTTGCATTGCGGTGTCTCCAATGAACCAGCTGATAGATGTAGTTGGAGCAGCTGATTGCGATCTCTTACATAGGGAGACCGGCTCTCGTGGCGTCTTCCTTTTTCGACTCCCCAAGGCTTGGCTTTGCACCAGACCCTGGTGGTTAGGTAACCTCATTTGACTCTACGAGTTTCAGGAACTAGCAAATGTCCTGTGCGTGACATTGTCAAAACGTGGGGCCTTTAGGATTGCAGGCGTGTGCCAGCGAAGAAGGCTACCTTGGGTAGAGGAAGGATCGTCGAAGTGACGCTTCATCGGCACATTCGAATGCCATCGTCTAGAGACAGCAACGAAGGCGTCTTCTGCGGAAACCACGTAATGACGAATCACAAAGCAAGTTCAACTCCAGCGGAGTCCGTTTGCAGTACTGATACGACGCATACCTGCTCCGTGCGAGAGGATCGGAATAAGCACCAAGCTGCTGTGCCATCCAACTGGGCGTGGGCACCAGTCTGTCGACACCACGATTGGATGGACTCGTACTCTCCTCACAGTGACGTTTGGCTAGCCTGACAATTGCCCTGTCCGATACTCAGCGTAGCGGGGTACCGGTCGTCGCGGGATACGCCTCGACAACAACCAGGGCTGATGCCTTCGCGACACGCCGTTCCCTTTCGAAAGGCTAGTCTGCATTGCAGGTCGGTTTGGCCAGCGCTGCCACAGCGAACGCATTGCCGTGCCGCCTCTCATTCTTCCGAGCCTTGACTCTCATGACTTACACCCCCATCCAATCCCTACTGATTGCCAACCGGTCGGAGATTGCGATCCGCGTGATGCGCGCGGCCGCCGAGATGAACATCCGGACAGTGGCGATCTATTCGAAGGAGGACCGCCTAGCTCTACATCGCTTCAAGGCCGATGAAAGCTATTTGGTAGGGGATGGCAAGAAGCCGCTCGCAGCGTACCTCGACATCGACGATATCCTCCGCGTTGCGCGGCAAGCAAAGGTGGACGCGATCCATCCCGGATACGGCTTTCTCTCCGAGAATCCAGAGTTCGCCCAGGCTGTCATCGATGCTGGAATCCGCTGGATCGGTCCGCCACCCGTGGTCATGCGTACACTCGGCAACAAGGTCTCTGCCCGCAACACGGCGATTGCAGCAGGCGTGCCGGTGATGCCTGCCACCGAACCGCTACCCCACGACTTTGAACAATGTAGGCGACTGGTTGCAGCGGTGGGCTATCCCCTGATGCTCAAGGCGAGCTGGGGTGGCGGTGGGCGAGGCATGCGCGTATTGGAGAGCGAGCAGGATCTGGCTACCTCTCTCGCGGCGGCACGCCGGGAAGCGCTCGCCGCATTCGGCAACGACGAGGTCTATGTCGAGAAGCTTGTGCGCAACGCGCGCCACGTCGAGGTTCAGATATTGGGCGACATGCACGGAAATCTCGTGCATCTGTATGAGCGTGACTGCACGGTTCAGCGGCGCAACCAGAAGGTCGTCGAGCGTGCGCCAGCGCCATACCTTGACGCTGTTTCGCGCGAGGCGCTGTGCGAATCGGCCCTGCGACTGATGCGTGCCGTGGGCTACAGCCATGCCGGTACTGTCGAGTTCCTGATGGATGCCGACACCGGCCAGCTGTACTTCATCGAAGTCAACCCGCGCATCCAGGTCGAGCACACAGTGACCGAGATGATCACCGGTGTGGACATCGTCAAGGCGCAGATTCGCATCACCGAAGGTGGCAGGATCGGCATGACTGAAGATGTGCTCGACGCGCAGGGCGCAATTGCGGATCGCGCGGCGGGCGTGCCACCCCAGCTGGACATTCCGCTGAATGGTCACGCGCTGCAATGCCGGATCACAACCGAGGACCCGGAGAACGGCTTTCTGCCCGACTATGGGCGGCTCACCGCCTACCGCAGTGCGGCGGGCTTTGGCGTGCGGCTCGATGCCGGAACCGCCTATGGCGGCGCGGTGATTACGCCATATTACGATTCATTGCTGGTCAAAGTGACAACCTGGGCACCCACGGCCGGAGAGTCCATCCGGCGGATGGACCGTGCGCTGCGCGAGTTCCGCATTCGCGGTGTCGCCTCCAACTTACAGTTCCTTGAAAACGTCATCAATCATCCGGCCTTCGGTGCGGGTGATGTCACGACGCGCTTCATCGACCTGACGCCTGAACTGCTTGCCTTTACAAAACGACGTGACCGGGCGACCAAGCTGCTGCGATACCTGGGCGAAGTGAGCGTCAATGGGCATGCCGAGATGACTGGCCGGTCGCTGCCACTGTTGCCGCTGCCCAACCCGGTACTGCCCGCTGCGGACACGAGCGGCCCGCTTCCTTTCGGGACGCGCGACCGGCTGCGCGAGCTTGGGGCAGAGAAATTCGCCCACTGGATGCTGGACCAGAAGCAGGTGCTGCTGACCGACACGACGATGCGCGATGCGCACCAGTCGCTGTTCGCTACCCGCATGCGTACCGCCGACATGCTACCGATCGCGCCGGTCTATGCGCGCGAGTTGTCGCAGCTTTTCTCGCTGGAGTGCTGGGGTGGCGCGACCTTCGACGTCGCATTGCGCTTCCTCAAGGAGGACCCATGGCAGCGCCTCGCGCAACTGCGCGAGCAAGTGCCAAACATCCTGTTCCAGATGCTGCTGCGTGGATCGAACGCCGTGGGCTACACCAACTACGCGGACAACGTGGTGCGCTTCTTCGTCCAGCAGGCGGCCGGCGCAGGCGTTGACCTGTTCCGCGTATTCGATTCATTGAACTGGGTGCGCAACATGCGCGTCGCGATCGACGCCGTGTGTGAGAGCGGCGCCTTGTGCGAAGGCGCCATCTGCTATACCGGCGATCTGTTCGACGCCTCTCGCGGAAAATACGACCTCAAGTACTACGTCGGCATTGCACGTGAATTGCAGCAGGCCGGCGTGCATGTGCTCGGTATCAAGGACATGGCAGGTATCTGTCGCCCAGCGGCCGCCGCTGCTCTGGTCAAGGCGCTGAAGGAGGCAACGGGCTTGCCGGTGCATTTCCACACGCACGATACAAGCGGCATCTCGGCGGCGTCGGCACTCGCTGCCATCGCTGCCGGCTGCGATGCCGTGGACGGTGCGCTCGATGCGATGAGCGGTCTGACGTCCCAACCGAACCTGTCGAGCATTGCCGCTGCGCTGGCGGGCACCGAGCGCGATCCAGGGCTCAACATGGATCGCCTGCACGAAGCGTCGATGTATTGGGAAGGCGTGCGCCGCTACTACGGGCCGTTCGAGTCCGAGATCCGCGCCGGCACCGCCGACGTCTACCGGCACGAGATGCCAGGCGGCCAGTACACCAACCTGCGAGAACAGGCCCGCTCGCTTGGCATCGAGCATCGCTGGACGGAAGTATCACGCGCGTACGCCGACGTGAACCGGATCTTCGGCGATATCGTCAAGGTGACCCCAACCTCCAAAGTGGTCGGCGATATGGCTCTGATGATGGTGGCGAACGATCTCAGCGCCGACGATGTGTGCAACCCCGCCAAAGAAATCGCATTTCCCGAGTCTGTCGTCTCGCTCTTCAAAGGGGAGCTGGGCTTTCCACCGGACGGGTTTCCACAGGGTCTCGCTCGCAAGGTGCTCAAGGGCACGCCGCCTGCTCCCTATCGACCTGGCGATCAGATTCCGGCAGTCGATCTAGAAGTGGTCCGAGCGCAAGGCGAGTCCGCTTGCGAGTGCGTGCTTGATGACCGTCAGCTTGCTTCGTACTTGATGTATCCGAAGCAGACCATGGACTATTTCGCGCACGTTCGGACCTACAGCGATACTTCGATTGTGCCAACTGCCGCTTACCTGTATGGCCTTCGCCCACAGGAAGAAGTTGCAATTGATATTGAGCCTGGAAAAACCCTGCTCGTTTCCTTGCAGGGACAGCATGACGATGTCGAAGAAGGAATGGTCAAGGTACAGTTCGAGTTGAACGGGCAGGCTCGCACGGCACTGATCGAGAAACGTAGCGCTACACAGGCAAGCAGAGTACGACATAGTCAACCGGTCGCCGACCCTACGAACCCCCTGCATATCGCAGCGCCAATGCCGGGGTCGGTGGTGACGGTGGCCGTTTCGCCAGGCCAGCGAGTTTCCGCCGGTACTACGCTGATCGCACTCGAGGCAATGAAAATGGAAACCCACATCACTGCCGAACGCAGTTGCGAGATTGCCGCAGTCTACGTCCAGGTGGGTGATCGCATCGCCGCGAAGGACCTCCTGATCGAGCTAAGGGAGCTTCATTGACGAACGCTTCAAAAGAATGATGGCCGGCGGGCAACGCGCGCTGCGTCGCGCAAGCCCTGCGTCAGGCATCCGACGGCACTCGGCCCGGAAAGGGATGTGGCCCCGGTTCACCTAAGGAGCGCCATCAACGAAGGCAATGCCTGCGTGAGGAGTCGCAGAGGGTATGCGTGGCCTGCATACCCAGGATGCGCGATTTCGATTGTCCGGTCATCGCTGCCTCTCGATCCTGATGGCGCCGAGAGGCTTAAGCTCGGTAAGCAAACGTGGGCCAAGCAAGATCGTAGGCAGGCAAGCACGCGGGTGATAACGCTCGGGATGCAGACTTTGCCAAAGGCCTAAACGTTCGACAGGTCCGTGATGGCCTCGCGGCTTCCCGCCAGTTCCCGCAATCTGAATTTCTGGATCTTGCCGGTTCCCGTCTTTGGAAGAGCCCCGTAGATGACCCTCACCGGGCACTTGTAGTGAGCTAGGCGCTCACGGCAGAAGCGGATGATGTCAGCCTGGTCTGGGGCAGCGACGCCGGGCTTCAATTCAATGAACGCACAAGGCGATTCCCCCCACTTCGGGTCTGGCTGAGCGACTACCGCGGCGATCAGGACAGCCGGATGCCGATGGAGAACATCTTCGACTTCCACCGAAGAAATGTTCTCACCACCAGAGATGATGACGTCCTTTGACCGATCCGTAATCTGGATATAGCCGTCCGGATGCATCACAGCTACGTCACCTGTGTGGAACCAACCTCCATTAAACGCACTGGCAGTGGCTTCGGGATTTTTAAGGTAACCCTTCATCACGATGTTGCCGCGAAGCAAGAGCTCACCTTGGGTGTTGCCATCTGGGGGCACAGGCTCGCAAGTGACCGGATCTGCAACGCGAAGCCCCTCCAGGCCCGACGCCCGATTGCCCTGGCGGGCCATGAGGCGTGCTTTCTCTTCCATAGGCTTATCGCTCCAAGCCGGGTTGATGAAGCTGCTCACCGGGGTGCCGGATGCTTCCGTAATGCCGTAGACGTGTTCAACTTCGAAGCCCATCTCGATCACTGACTTCAGCACTGCCGCAGGCGGCGGTGAGCCGGCAGTCCTAACTCTGACAGTGCGCTGCAGTTGACAACGCTCGGCGTCAGACGAGCTGGCGAGCGACGCCAATACGATCGGTGCTGCGCAGAAGTGATTCACGCCGTGCTGCTGGATGGCGCTAAAGATATTTGCTGCGGTCACCTTTCTCAGGCAGACGTGTGTGCCGGCAGCGGCGGTGATTGCCCATGCAAAGCACCAGCCGTTTGCGTGGAAAAGGGGGAGCGTCCACAGATACACCGGCCGACGGGGCATGCCCCAATCCGTCAGCTGGAGCAGGCTCATCAGATAGGCGCCCCGGTGGCTTGGTACGACGCCCTTTGGGTCCGATGTCGTGCCGGATGTGTAGTTCAGGGCGATCGCATCCCATTCGTCCTCCGGCCACACGCCCGCAAAGTCAGCGTCTCCCTCGGCGAGGAAGGTTTCGTACTCCATCTCGCCAATCAGATCACCGTCGGCTGCTTCGATGTCAGCGATGTCAATGACCAGTGGCTTGTCCTCGATCTGCTCGAGCGCTTTCGCAGCAAGTGACGAGCACTCCCTGTCGACAAGGAGCACCTTGCATTCACCGTGGCGCAGGATAAAGCGGACGCCTTCGGCATCCAGTCGGCAGTTGATCGCGTTGAGCACTGCGCCGGACAAAGGGACGCCGTGATGTGCCTCGACCATGGCCGGAGTGTTGGGCGCGAGAATCGAAACCGTATCTCCGCGCTTGATCCCTCGTTTGACGAGGGCGCTGGCCAGCCGCAGGCAGCGTTCTCGCGTTTGCTTCCACGTTTGCCGCAGCGAACCGTGAATGATCGCGATGTGGTCAGGATACTGGTCAGCGCACCTGTCAAGGAAGTGGAGCGGTGTCAATGGGAGGTGATTTGCAGGGGTACGGTCAAGCCCGCGCTGATAGATGTTTCCGGTCATAGCAATGTCTCCACGTCGGGTTATGAATGCTTGGTCCTGAGGGTCCCCGGACCCCTCAAGCCACACTCCAATCTAGCGTTGCTCCAACGGGGATGAATGTCACCCCTGAGACATTCCTATGATCCGCGCGCCAATCTTCAAAGATGGGAACGATTGTCGGCTGCGAGACATTGGGGCCGAGAAACGCTCGCTAATCTGAATTCGAGTGGACGCGATGTCCGCACGACAGTTGAGCGAGGTTGTAGATGGAACGAGCTGGACCGCCACCGGATGAACTTTCATCGATCCGGTCTGCTGTGGAATGGGCAATTGCTACGCGACGTAGCGTTCGCGCCTATCTTCCGAAGCCTGTCCCACACGCGACCATCAAGGCGATTCTTGATGTGTCGCGCTATGCGGCGACGGGGGTAAACATTCAACCCTGGAAGGTGCACGTGCTCATGGGCGACGCCCGAGACAGGGTCTGCGCCGCAATTGCCAAAGTGGACAACGATCCCGCGTTGGCAGAAGCGCATGCCGATGAATGGGACTACTACCCCGAAGAGTGGGTGTCGCCCTATATCGACAGGCGTCGTGACATCGGTTGGAAACTTTATGGCCTTCTTGGCATCGAGAAAGGCGACAAGCCGAGGATGCACGCGCAGCACGGCAGGAACTACCAGTTCTTTGATGCGCCAGTTGGGCTGTTCTTCACGATCGACCGCGTGATGCAGCGCGGCAGTCTCCTCGACTACGGGATGTTCCTACAGAACATCATGGTTGTTGCTCGCACCTACGGCCTGAGCACTTGCCCGCAGGCCGCCTTCATGAAGTACCACAAGGTCATCGAGCAAGAGCTCGGCTTGCCGCCAGAGGAAATGTTCTTGGTGGGCATGAGCCTCGGCTATGCCGACGAGAGTCGCATTGAGAACTCGCTCGTCTCTGAAAGGGCGCCTTCTTCCACCTTTACGGTTTATCACGCCACCTAGCTTTACCCGTAGACGGACCAATAGCAGCACCAACGATATCCATTCATAAATGGAGGAGACCATGAGTAACGAAGTTGATGTTCAAAAGATCACGCAGAACGCGAGGTTCTCGCGCTTCCACGGTTTGATCCTGTTCTGGTGTGTTCTGATTCTCGTGCTCGACGGATACGACTTGGCCGTTGTGGGTGCGGCATTGCCGTCCATCATGAAACAGATGGGGGTGGATGCAGCAAAGGCCGGATTCATGGCGAGCTCGGCTCTGTTCGGCATGATGCTCGGGGCGATTTACCTCGGCATACTGGCCGACAAGATCGGCCGGCCTGTATCGATTTGTGTGTGCATCGCGCTGTTCAGTTTCTTCACAGCCGCGGCCGGACTGACGCACGATCCTTTGAGCTTCAGCGTTACCCGTTTTCTCGCAGGTCTGGGGATCGGTGGCGTGCTTCCCATCGTGGCTGCTCAGATGGGTGAATTTGCTCCGCGCAAAATCCGAGGTCGTCTCGTCACCTTGGTGTTCGCTGGGTACTCGATCGGGGGCATCCTCGTGGCCCTCACTGGCAAGCAACTGATTGAAGCCTATGGCTGGCAGTCCGTGTTCTTCATCGCCGGCACGCCGATCCTCTTCATTCCCTTCATCTTGCTGACTATGCCTGACTCACTGGCGTTTCTGGTGCAGAGAAACCGTACCGAGAAACTCGCACAAGTGATCAAGAAGATGGCGCCGGAGGTTCAAGTCAGTAGCCGAGACCGGTTCGTCATGCCGCAAGAGGCGATGGTGACCAAGGCACCGGTGGCCAAGCTGTTTCAGGATGGACGCGGATTCAGCACCGTCATGATCTGGGTCGCATTCTTCATGGGGCTGTTCATGGTGTACTCGCTGAGCTCGTGGCTGACGAAGTTGATGGCCATGTCGGGCTATAGCCTTGGGTCAGCACTCACCTTCGTGTTGGTTTTCAATATTGGTGCCATGGTCGGTGCTGTGGGTGGCGGTTGGCTGGGCGACAAGTACAACATCAAACATGTGCTGGTGGCCTTCTACGCGACCGGTGCGGTGTCGTTGGCGTTGATGGGTTACACGAAATCAACTGAACTGCTCTTCCTTGTCGTGTTCGTCGTCGGTGCCTCCACCCTCGGGACACAGCTCCTGGCGTACGCATACGCCGCTGAGTTCTACCCAGCTACGATTCGCTCCACCGGCGTGGGCTTTGCCTCCGGTATCGGTCGCCTCGGCGCCATCGCGGCACCCGTGCTGATCGGCATGCTGGTGGCGATGCGCCTGCCTCTGGAGCAGAACTTCTTGGCGATTGGCCTGGCCGGCGTACTGGGCACCCTCGCGGTCATGATGATCGACCATCGCCGCAGTGCAGCCAACACACATGGCGCGGAAGCGCTTCTCTCACACGCTGACCTCCCTTCGTCAGCAAGCAGCTGACCATCCCTCTTAGGAAATCATCCGATGCAGATCAGTAACAACGTATTCGTCGTAACCGGCGGCGGCTCTGGACTTGGAGCCGCAACTGCCCGATTGCTCTCCAAGCTAGGGGGCAAGGTGGTGATCGTCGACCTCGATCGAGAAGCCGCGGAGGCGATGGCTGAGGAACTCCGCTGCGCGTCTGTCTGTGCCGACGTGACGAGCGAAGACGGAGCAAAAGACGTATTCAAAACCGCAACTGCGTTGGGAACACTGCGAGGCTTGGTGAACTGCGCCGGCGTCGCACCCGCGGAGAAGGTCGTGGGCAAGCAAGGGCCGCACGCAATGGGCTCGTTCTTGCGCACCCTCAACATCAACCTGGGCGGCACGTTCAATATGGTCCGGCTGGCTGCCGAGATCATGCAACAGCAGCCTGCGGATGACGAAGGTGAGCGGGGGGTGATCGTCAACACCGCGTCGGTTGCTGCGTTCGATGGCCAGATTGGGCAGGCCGCCTACGCAGCCTCGAAGGGTGGTGTGGTTGCAATGACCTTGCCTCTCGCGCGGGAGTTAGCCTGGTTCGGCATTCGGGTCGTGACGATTGCTCCGGGGATCATGGAAACCCCGATGCTCCTCAAGATGCCAGCCGATGTGCAAGAGGCACTGGGTCGGTCCGTTCCGTTTCCTCCGCGCTTGGGCAAGGCGACGGAGTTCGCCAGTTTGGTCGAGCACGTGATTGGCAATTGCTATCTGAATGGCGAGGTCATCCGGCTCGATGGCGCCATTCGTATGGCGGCAAAGTAACTCACCAGAACGGAGATCACACATGAGTACAAGCGATTCAGTCGTCATTCTGTCCGCCGCGCGCACGCCGATCGGTGGCTTCCAGGGGGATCTCGCAAGTCTCACCGCGCCGGAACTAGGCGGGTTCGCTATCCGCGCTGCTGTTGAGCGCGCGCATATCGATGCTGGAGCGATCCAGGAACTCCTGATGGGTTGCGTTCTCCCGGCCGGCGTGGGTCAGGCTCCTACGCGTCAAGCCTGCCTGAACGCGCGCCTTGCTGAGTCGGTGACGTGTACGACGATCAGCAAGGTGTGCGGATCCGGCATGAAAGCCGTGATGCTTGCACACGATTCGATCGCCGCTGGCACCAACGAGGTGATGGTTGCTGGAGGGATGGAGTCGATGACCAACGCCCCCTATCTGCTCCCCAAGGCGCGCAAAGGGTATCGGCTCGGCCACGGACAGTTGCTGGACCACATGTTCTTCGATGGGTTGGAAGACCACTATCGAGACGACACACGCGGCCGGCTGATGGGTACGTTCGCCGAAGACTGTGCCGAGCGATATGGCTTCTCGCGCGAAGCGCAGGACGAATGGGCAATCCTCTCGACCCAGCGTGCAAAGGCAGCGATCGAGCGCGGTGATTTCGCATGGGAAACAACGTCGGTCACGCTCCAAGGTCGGTCAGGCGACGTCACGCTGCAGAGCGATGAGCAGCCGCCGAAGGCCAATCTCGAGAAGATCCGTACGTTGAAGCCATCCTTCAAAAAAGGGGGGACGGTGACGCCGGCGAACTCGAGCTCGATTTCTGACGGCGCTGCTGCGTTGGTGCTGACACGGGAATCGACTGCCCGGAAGCTGGGTGTGCAGCCGCTAGCCCGAATCGTCGGCCACGCAACCCATGCGCAAGCGCCAGCGGACTTCACCACCGCTCCGATGGGCGCCATCCAGAAGCTGCTTGGTCAAACTGGATGGTCGACCGCAGATGTCGACTTGTGGGAAATCAACGAGGCGTTTGCTGTAGTGACGATGGCGGCAATTCATGACCTGCGCCTGGATCCCGAAACGGTCAATGTTCATGGCGGAGCGTGCGCTCTTGGGCACCCCATCGGTGCGTCTGGCGCACGGATCCTCGTGACACTTCTTGGGGCCCTTAGGAAGACGGCGAAAAAGCGAGGCGTGGCGAGCCTTTGCATCGGTGGCGGTGAGGCAACGGCGGTGGCGGTCGAGCTGTTGTAAGGAAAGGCCATCTGCCTCGCAATTGATGCGAGGCAGGCGGCGTCATGAAGTTGTCGGTCGGAGCGAAAAGTGAGTGAAGTGGTCTTGCGAAAAACAATCGGTCGGGTCGGCCTGATTCAGATCAACCGTCCTGAAGCGCTGAATGCGCTCAATGACGATGTCATGGACGGAATCGGTGCCGCTGTTGATACGTACGAGCGTGACGACAACATTGGATGCATCGTCCTGACCGGCAACGAGCGCGCGTTTGCCGCGGGTGCGGACGTTGAGTACATGAAGGATTTCGATTTCCAGGAGGTCTACAAAGGCAACTTCATCTCGAGAAATTGGGAGAAGGTTCGGGAAGCAAGAAAGCCAGTTGTGGCTGCGGTGTCAGGTTACGCATTGGGCGGCGGATGCGAATTGGCGATGATGTGCGACCTTATCTTTGCTTCTGACACAGCACGTTTCGGACAGCCAGAAATCAAGATTGGAACGATGCCCGGTGCTGGGGGAACGCAACGCCTTCCCCGGCTTGTAGGCAAAGCCAAGGCAATGGACATGTGCCTCACCTCGCGCATGGTCGATGCGGCCGAGGCGGAGCGATGGGGTATCGTCTCGCGTGTCTATCCCAGCGATCGGCTGCTCGATGAAACGCTGGAAGCAGCCAAGTTGATTGCCAATTGCTCGTTACCTGTTGTCATGATGATCAAGGAATCGATCAATCGGGCATATGAGTCATCTTTGACAGATGGCCTGCTTTTTGAGCGCCGTGCCTTTCACTCTACGTTTGGACTTGATGATCAGAAGGAAGGGATGTCCGCCTTCCTGTCAAAGCGGCAACCTGCGTTCAAGCACCGCTAACAACTGACCAATACCTGACGTGTCGAGGCCATCAAGCAGTCAGCATTTCCGAATGGAAAAGGCTGCCAGCTCGCACACGGTTTTCCGTACAGCAAGCGCTTGCCCAGTTCCGAGGGCTGGGCCACCACAACGTCCTCGACTGGACGCGGATCGAAATTCCGAATCGTCTTGCGCAAGACAATCCTCAGCAGGCCCGGTCGGTATGGTGGGTATCGAGGTGCTCTGTCACCAAGCTCGTCAGCGACGGCGTACCTCGATAGACCATTTACTTGAACGAAAGCGACTCGTGGACAAGTAGAAGTCCCGGCGTCTGCTAGGAGACAACGTCATGAAGTTCACCAAAGTCAGGCCACAATGGCTTGCACCCGCTGTGGCAACGCTATCGGCCTTGCTCGTCGTTGGTTGTGGAGGAGGCAGCGACTCTGTCGTGGCCGATGCCACGCCTCAGCTAACACCAGCGCAGCAGTGCGCCGCGCTGCAGGGTTCGGCCGTACCAGCCTCCGCGATTGGTTTGCCAACGACCGGCGCCACGATTTCTTCTGCAACGCTAATCAGTGCGACAGCGTCGGGCAATACAAATGGCGAGTTCTGCAAGGTCTTGGGGGGAATTCATCCCGTGGACGCTGCCGCGCCGGACATCAAATTCGAAGTGGATTTGCCATCCACCTGGAACGGGAAATCTGTTCACTTCGGTGGTGGTGGGCTTGACGGGTCTGTCCCGGACACAACGGGCTTCACGAACACCGGCCTCACACTCTATGGCGAACCGAAGGGAGTTTTGACCCCGCTGGCGCGCGGATACGTGACGCTTGCGAGCGATAGCGGGCATGAAGGAAGCTTTGGGGACGGCAGGTTCGCTCAGAACGATGAGGCGTTGGCGAACTATGCTGGCGACCACATCAAGAAAACACACGATGTCGCTCTCTTCTTGACCAAGCAGCGCTACGGGGCGACGTTCGCGCATAGCTACTACATTGGTGGCTCAGGCGGCGGGCGCCAGGCACTGATCGCTGCGCAGAAGTACGCCTCTGATTACGATGGCATCATTTCGACGTTTCCTGCGTCCGGGATCATGGGGTTGGCCTTCCAAATGGGGCGCATCTCTCAGGCGTCACTCGCCCCAGGCGGTTTCATCAATGCAAACAAGGCCGCTGTGCTCAAGAAGGCCGTGATGTCGGCCTGTGACAGCCTGGACGGCGCGACAGACGGCCTGATCAGCAACCCCGGCCTTTGCACGTTTGATCCGGCGACTCTGCGATGCCCAGGGGGTACCGACACGGGCGACACCTGCCTGTCTGACGCTCAGATCAGCACTGTCAATACTATGGCCACGCCGCTGAATACGAGCTTTGATTTCGCAAACGGCATTCACAACATTCCGAAGTACAACGTTCTTGCAGGCACCGATTTCTGGAGCGGCTTTTTGTTTCCGCTGGGTGATTCTGCAGCCGACGCCGTACTGGATCCCGCGACAAGTGCAGAGGGACAGTGGTCGTTCTTCTATGCCTTCCCGAATAGCCTCTTGCGATACGCAATTGCAAGGGATCCTTCACTTGATCTGATGTCGTTCAACTTCACCGATCCGGGGGCGCTGACCGCCAGAACACAGACGGTGAGTCAAATGATGGATTCCACAACCGTCAATCTGGATAACTTCAAGAACCGAGGTGGGAAGGTAATCCTCCAGCACGGACTTTCCGACCAGTACATTCCGGCTCAAATGTCGATTGACTACTACAACCGACTGCTGGCTAACTATGGGCAGAACGCGTTGTCGTCCTTCCTCAAATTCTATTTGGTTCCCGGCGCCGCGCATGGCTTCGGCGGGCAGTTTGAGGGGGCATATGATGGTCTGACTGCCTTGGACAACTGGGTCACCAAAGGTACGGCTCCGCAGAGTCTCGTCATTACCGACTTGAACCCGCCCACTGCGGGACGGACGCGGCCTCTGTGCGAGTACCCCCAGTGGCCGAAGTACGTCAGCGGGGACGTGAACGCCGCAACCAGCTATATCTGCTCCAATTGATCCGCTGCCCGTGGCGACATTGTCACGGGCGGGTCAAATCATTTCACAACGTCAGTCCCTCTTGTGCTGCCGGCCCAAACCGCGAGGCGGCTGGCAGCACATCCGCCACGCGCAAACAAAACCTTGTACATGTAGTTACCGCGACAGAGATCCCTGTCAATGACGGGGTCGCGGATGGAGATCGCCTCCTCAGCTAACCGTTGGAGACCAAGCGATTCCTGGAGGAAGTCACTACAAAGTTGGAATGCTAAAAGCGGGCGCTTGTGAGCCTGAAACACCTCGCAGACAAAAGGTAATGATGGCCGAGCCATGGGCGTCCGTCTGAGCTGCATCAGCCGCAGCGTTGTTGGTGAGCGGCGCCACCAGGCCTTCGAAAAGGCAACCGACTATGCAGTCTGCCGATGCGGCAGCATCCTGTGCGGGGAACTCTCCAATCGCCATACCCTGCTCGATGATCGTCTTGAATACCCTGGCCAGTGCTCGGTGATAAGTGAGCCGAGCAGCCTCGACATCCGGCTCAACAGGTTCAGCGACTAGGGCGTAGGCCAAGCGTCGGCCTCGCAACGCGCGACTCGCGAACGTCCATGCGGCCGCACCAAGACGTTCTAGTGCGGTCCCATCACGCATGGCGATACCAGCCACGACGTCGACTTCCCGTTGCGCCGTCGTTTTGACGAGCTCTACCAACAGCTCGGTCTTGGACGGAAAGTAGCGGTACAACGTGCCGATCGCGATACCTGCAGCCTCGGCAATCAAGGACATCTGAGCTTCTCGGAACCCAGATTCCGCCACCAAATCTCGTGCCGCCTTGAGGATCAGCGGATGTTTGTCGGCACCCCGGCGACGAATCCGAACGCGCGGAAGGCTATGTGGAATTTCCATTTCAGTTATGCCTGCTCCTCGGCGAGGGGTTGAGCGGTACACTGATCACTCTGTTGACTGGGATTATAGCCCTCTCCGTACAAATACCTAACCACGCTTTGCTTGACAGCCTTCCTCTCGGGACATAGTCTAAAGCGAATCATGATTCCACGTAAAGAGAATCTCGGTCTCATCTGGTTTCGACAGTCTCCTAGAGCGGAGGTTGGGCAGGAATCTGGAAGGCTGCGGGTTTTGCACAGGGCTTGCCACGTGCCAGCGGTATCACGTCGGCTCGGGTGCTCAGCGCAAAAAGTGATCATGCAACTGCGCAATACTGGCTCCAAATGATGAACCACGTGAATGGCATGCAAGCCCAGCGAGCGGAAACGATGCGAGTTCCGCCCATCGTCCTCTCGAAATCCAGCAGCTTGGTCGACTCATCCCTTTGCGATCGCAATGAGGGCTCGAGCAAATCTGGCCATCTAACTCTGGAGGCGTTTCTCTTGCGAGCACCGTGGTACTCGAATCTGACCGTGGAGCAGAAGACCCGAGTGTTGCGTGATAGCTTTGATCGATCCTACGAGGCCGGTGCTGTTGCATGCCATCGTGGGGACCCTGCCGACCACTGGCTTGCGGTGATCGAAGGGATCGTGAAAGTCGATACCGCATCGAAAGAGGGGCGGGTCATCACATTTGCGGGCGTCCCTGCCGGCTCCTGGTTCGGCGAGGGTGTTGTGTTGAAAGACGAGCCACGGCCCTATTCTGTTGTTGCGATCCGGGATAGTCGCCTGGCATTCGTACCCAAGTCGACATTCCTTTGGCTTCTTGAGCAGAGCCACTCGTTCAGTAGATATGTGATCGATCAGCTCAACGCTCGATGTGGCTACTACGTTGGACTGGTGCACAACCTTCGGCTGCATGAAGCATCTGCGCGAGTGGCATTCTGTTTGGCAGAGCTTTTCAATCAGCAGCTCTATCCAGCCACGGACAAGACGTTGGGCTTCTCCCAGGAGGAAATTGGGAGGCTTTGCGGACTATCAAGGCAGAACACGAATCGGGCAATCCGCGAACTGGAAGACGCAGGGTTGGTGGTTGCTGAGTATGGGTCGATTCAGATACTGGATTTGGCGGCGTTACGTAGATTCGCTCACTCCGGGGATTGATCAGGCGCAACGGAGGTGCGGCGGCTGTGGTGCCGAACTTCGTGACGGTGGCCGCACGCATTGATGCCGCGCTTCTCCAGCCATCACGGGCGAAAGAGGCGCTCAAGGTTTTCAATACCCGTCACCAGATGCGCGTAGCGTGGCATCGTGTATCGCAGTTCAAGCTCCAGGGCCGCAGTGGAGGATGCGGCAACGCAGTCGCTTACTACCGTGACATGGAGATCCCGCTGCACCGCATCACGCAGAGACGAATCAAGGGTTAGATCGCCCAGTGGCCCCGCGAGGATCAGATGCTCCAGACCACGCGATTTGATAAGAGCATCGACCTCAGGAAGCCCGAAGATGCTGAGCGTAGAGCGCTTCGGCAGCAAGACATCTGAAGACGACAACTCTGCAGCCGGCGCTATGTCGGGAGCATCTGGCCCGACTGAAAGCGCTCGCTCGATTTCGCGATGTGCGAGCGTGGGGAAAGAGACGCCTGACAGGGTCGCCATCGGCGCATGTACGACCAAAAAACCCCGCGTCCGGGCGAGCCGGGCGAGACCGGTCAAGGACTCGGCGAGAACTGTCCCGGGCTTGACGAATGCGCGTTGCGCGTCGACGAACACCACGGCGGTCTTGTCGGCCGGATAATGGTGATAGGCACGCAGCCCTCGCTGGGCATACCAGGAAAGAGCGGCATTGAGTAGGCGGTTGAGCATCCGTCAGGCCTCCATTGAATTGAGCAGAGTCGATGTATCGGTCACGTGGTGCCCGATGCGCGGGTAGTTCTCACGGATCGCGAGGTCATGCTCGACGGGAGCGAACGCCGCGACTGCATCGGTGACCAGCGTGACGTGGTAACCCAGGTCTACAGCGCTGCGCGCCGTCGCTTCGATGCATGTATTGGTGATCAAGCCGACGATGATGAGGTGGGTGATCCCGCGCGCCTGCAACTGCTCGTGGAGGTTGGTGCCCGCGAAGCCGCTTGAACACAAGTGCTCGCTGGCGATGATGTCCCCGTCGGCGGGGGCGAGTTCGGGCAGAAATCTGCCGCCGAACCGACCCTCTGCAAAGATATGAGAGCGCTCTTGCATGAATTGCGTCGGATGCAGGTACTTCCTGCCGCTGAGCCCCCCGGGCCGCCAGCGATAGTGAGGCGCGTAGGCTACAGTCATCTGCTGTTTCCGTGCGGACTCCAGGATGGACCTCGCCTTGCCGATCATCCCGTTGGAGAGTGCGACGTTCCGAAGCATCATCCAGGTCTGACCTCGTCTGGAGAGGAAGTCGTTGTAAGGGTCCACCAGGACAAGAGCTGTGTTCTTGGGGTTCTTCATGGCAATTTGTTCGCTTCGTGTTTCGGTGTGATGCGTCAGTGCCGGGTGCGACACCTGGGTTGTTGCGATGCCCTATGGGGTATCACAACTAGGCTGCGGCATAGCGGTCTGCAGGCTTGCCGCGTTGTGCGGCAACAAGGAGCTTGACGCGCAGCTCATCGAACTGGGAGAGGAGGCCCACTTCGTTGGAGGACGGCATCGTCACGGCTTCGCCGAGGTCCATTCCGCGCAACGCAGCGTCGACGCAGTTCTCCGCCGTCATCACGGTTGCTGCGTCGAGATTCGAAAGTGGCACGCCCGACAGTTCCCAGATGTCGGTGGCTGTCGCGGCAGGCGCGACCAGTTGTACGCGCACGTTGGTCCCCGAGACTTCTTCTTGGAGACCTCGGGTGAAGAGGTATACATAGCCTTTGGTGCCGCTGTAGATGCTACTGATAGGCAAGCCGGCAAAGCCCAGCACCGAGCCGATGTTCAAAATGGTGCCTGTGTCCCGGGCTTTGAATCCCGGCAGAACGGCAATGGTCAGTGCCGTCAGAGCGCTGATATTGACCGCAATCATGTTTGCGGCTTCCGCTGCCCGGGTACTGCCCACTGGAGCCAAAGTCGAGACGCCGGCGTTGTTCACTAGCATGCTGATGCTCGAGTCGGCCGAAAGCTTGTCAGCCGTGGCTTGAAGCTCAGATGGCTTGGATAGATCGGCGGCCCACGTATTGACAGTCACTCCGTACAAGCTGCTGAGTTTCTTTGCGGCTTCTTCGAGCAGATCATCCCGGCGGGCGATAAGCAAAAGATTGTGCCCGCGCCGAGCGAGGCGATCTGCAAACACGCGGCCGAGGCCGGCGGAGGCGCCAGTGATGACGGCGGTGCCCAGATTCTGGATATCAGACATTTAGTGCTCCAACAGTGATGTGCAGGCATTGCACGGGCTTGGTTTTAAGCATGATGAGCATCATGTTTGTGTAAAGCATGATGCTCATCATGTAAGATGTCAAGTGTTACGTCTGAAAATCTGAAGGAGACCACCGATGCGCTACCCTGCGGCCGAGACGGCAGAAAAACATTCGCGAATCCTCAGCGCGGCATCTGCGCTGTTCCGCGAGCACGGGTTCGCAGGCGTCAGTGTGGGGAAGATCATGCAGGCCACCGGCCTCACTCATGGGCCGTTCTATAACCACTTCGAATCCAAGGAGGCTTTGATTTCCGAGAGCCTTCATGACGCTTCGGAAAAGGCGCTTGCGGTCATGGATGCGGCGTCTGGCACACCGGAGGAATTACTGGCGTACCTGTATGGCTACTTGAGCAAGGAGCATCGCGATGCACCTGGCCAGGGGTGCCTATTGGCCGCACTGGCCTCTGAGATTGCGCGTGAACAGGATGCGCGCTCTGTCTTGACGCGTCATGTTGTCGCGATGACTGACAAGCTGCAGCGATTATTCCCGTGGCGAGTCAAGAAGAATGCGCGAAGCCAATCCATCCAGACGCTTTCCATGATGGTGGGAGCATTGACGCTGGCCCGCGCCGTTGACGATCCGAAACTGTCTGAGGAAATATTGCGGGAGGCGCGCGAGATGATTGAAGGCAGTCAGTCCAAAGTGCGTCAGAGCACTCACTCTCGTGAGTGAGGTTAGAGAATTAGACCAACATCACAAAAGCACAAAATTGGTCTAAAAGATTATCCCATCCTCATCAAATGAGTCACGCCAGTCGCCAGAAGGCCTGCCAGTAGTTGCCTCTAATACAACACCCGAACGTACTGCGGGCGAGGTACGCCGGTCCATCGCCTTTGAGATCAGCATTCATGGATGCGGCACTGATGAAAAAAGAAGCGTCGATTTGCATCGACGCCCAAAGCCAAGCGCTCACAAAGAGACGCGCGCTCGGAGACACAACGATTGTTCGAGCGATGGATGTCGTCAAGTCGAAGCGACTAGGCCGGCAAACGAAATGCAGCCCGGAGCCTCGAGTCCATACAGATGCCCGTTCGCTTATTGGGGGGGCTGCTTCCAATGCAGCCCTGATGTCCGCATAGATGAGCCAAAAACCGATTCTCATATCGCGGTTGACGTTTTAGGGTCGCTCGAGGGCTTCATCCCGGGGGGCAGATATCATATTAAGCGGTTCCCGCTATGCCATCCGTAGTACAACTTTCCCCTTTGCTCGACCATTTTCAAGATAGGCGAGTGCTTCCTTCGCTTGATGGAATGGAAACACCTTGTCGATCACCGGGTGAATAGCTCCCGCGTCAATAAGTTCGGCGATTTCTGAAAGCTGATGACCGTCAGGGCGCATAAAAAAGAATGAGTAATTTACATCCATATTTTTTGCTTTTCTAATTATGCTTCCACTAAGCAAGCCTAATATAATTTTCATAAGGAAATTCATTCCTCTGGCTCGAGCGAAAGCGGCATCCGGTGGGCCGATGAGCGAAACGACATTGCTTTTTGGTTTCAATATCCGAAGAGATTTTTCAATCCCATCTCCCCTGACTGTGCCCAGGACGACGTCATATCCTTTTAGGACAGTTTCAAACTCTTGCTTTTTGTAATCGATGACTTCATCTGCTCCGAGGTCACGAACGAGTTTCACATTGCCCGTACTGGTGGTCGTTCCAACCTTCGCTCCTAGGTGTTTGGCTAGCTGAATGGCGAATGTACCAATGCCTCCAGAACCTGCCGGAATAAACACCTTTTGACCAGGCTTGAGGCGTGCCCGCTCTTTGAACGCTTGCCAAGATGTGAGCCCGACCATAGGAACCGAGGCTGCTTCAACGAAGTCTAGACTCGTCGGCTTTAGCGCGGCTGCACTCTCAGGAAGGACTGCAAATTCGGCGAACGTTCCGATATTGAGGTCAAAGGTACTCGCAAAAACGGCATCGCCGGGCTTGAAACGCGTCACGCGATTCCCGGCCTCTACCACCACCCCCGCAACATCGCTGCCCATCGTCGTCGGAAGCTTAAACTTCAGGATTGGCTTGAACATTCCTTTCGGAATCATGTAATCAATAGGATTCACGCCCGCAGCGTGAACCTTAACTAGGATCTCGTTCGGCTTTATCACGGGCCGCGGAATGTCTGAAAAATCGAACTGATCGCTTTTTCCGTATCGTTTCAATGTTAATGCTTTCATAATTATTTCCCGAATATTTGTAAACGAAGCCCGTCGAGATCTCAGGTGGGCGCTAAAGTATGTCTAGGACGCGGCTGCGTCGGCACCCAGGCGACTTTCGATCCAAGACTGATGCAACGGACGGCTTCGTCGCTCTGGTTAAGCTGTGAATGATGTTTTTACGTTTCCGCCCCTGTCGTCGGGGATCGCAAAGCTCTTCGCAGTGTTTTGCCAACCGCTGACTTCGGCAGCTCGGAAACAAACTCAACATATTTCGGTTGCTTGTACGCTGCTAGGCGAACACGACAGTGTTCGCGGATCTGCTCTTCAGTCAGATCCGCGTGCGGCTCCTTGACGACAAACAAATGCACCGCCTCGCCTGTCTTGTCGTCGGGAACACCAACGCTGGCTGACTCCAGCACGCCGGGACAGGAAGCCACAGCGGCTTCGATCTCGTTGGGAAATACATTGAAACCAGAGACGAGCACCATGTCCTTTCGGCGGTCGACGATCTTGATGAATCCGTTTGCATCGGAGATTGCAATGTCACCGGTGCGCAAAAACCCGTCAGCCCAGAAGGACGTGGCATTCTCTTCTTCACGGCGCCAGTAACCGCGCATGACTTGAGGGCCGCGCACACAGAGTTCTCCTGGCTCCCCGATCGCGACTTCTTGTCCGTCATCGTCGCGCAATGACACATCGGTCGACGGCAGTGGAATACCAACGGTCTCTGAGAAATCCTCAAGATGCAGAGGGTTCAAGGTGACGATTGGCGAGGTTTCCGACATGCCGAATCCCTCCTTGATGTGCTTCCCCGTGAGTGAGTGCCACTTGTCCGAAGTCCCTTTCAGAATTGCACTTCCCCCTCCAAGAGCCAGGCGAAGGGGGGAGAAGTCAATGTGATGGATTCGGGGATGTGCCATCAGGTTGGCGAACAAAGTATTGACGCCCGTGACGATGGAGATGTGATGCCTCTCAAAAGTCGCGACGAGTGAATCGATATCGCGTGGATTGGCTACGAGTACATTTTTTGCACCGGCGGAAAAGAAGCTCAGGCAGTTCACCATCAGCGCAAAGATGTGGTACAGCGGTAACGCAGTGATCACCAGATCGCGGCCCTCCTCGAAAATGCGCGGCGCGAAGGACTTGAACTGCAGGATGTTCGCGATCAGGTTGCCGTGCGAGAGAGCAGCTCCCTTGGGGACACCCGTTGTGCCGCCGGTGTACTGAAGATAGATCAGATCATCGTGATTCAGATCGACGGGCCGGAAGACATGTCCAGCGCCCGCATCGATTGCATCAGAGAACCACGCAAACTCGGTTAGCTTCGGCGGCAACGGACTGCGTGGAGACGGGCTTTGCCCCAGGTCGCCAGCCTCGGCAACAACGACATGTCGGATGGATACTGACTCCATCGCTTCGACCAGTGTTTTTGCCGCACCGGAAAAAACAATGACAGTGTCGACGTCCGCATCCGCCAGCTGGTGTGCAAGTTCATGCGCCGTGTAAAGAGGGTTGACGTTCACCTGCACTGCGCCCGCGCGGATGATGCCGAACATGGCCACCGGGAAGGCCAAGATATTTGGGGACATCAACGCGACGCGATCCCCCTTCTTGATTCCAAGCTCGCCCTGCAAGTAGGCCGCGAACTGCCGCGACAGACGATCGACGTCCCCGTAGGAGAGTTCGCCACCGAGCGCGACAAAAGCCGGAAGAGGCGCGTATTGTTCCACCGCCTCCTCAATGAGCTGCGCGATTGAGCAGTAGCGGCGATGGTTGATCTCGGACGGAATGTCGCTCCCATAGATCTTGTGCCAAATCCTTTCCATGCTGTCCTCGCTGTGACTACCGATGGTGGTTGCCAAGCGTTGCGGCTGGCAGGCGCTTTTCATTGGCACGGCAAGCTCGCCCTGATTTTCGTATGATGATTGTCATATTTGTGGACAAAAGAATGCCGCAAAAGTAGCGGCATTGATGGTCAGTTGCTGCGGGTAGGGCTCAGTTGATTTAGTGCGGAATCACGCAGGGCCTCGGAAAGCTTGGGATCGTCGACGGCACGTGCGAGCGTTAATGTACCGACCATCATGGCGACGATAACGAGGGCTTGCTCATGCGCGCTAGGTTGTCCCCAGTTAGGCAATTGACGAGCTACGAGGTCAATCATTTCCTTGATCCGCCGCGTGGCGGCTCGCCGGACTTCGGCTGTTTGGCGAGGCATTTCCGAGACAAGCGCTGCAGTACCACAGCCGGTTTCCACGTCTTCCAGGTGCTCTTGTGCAAGATATGCTTGGGCCATCGCCCGGAGTGTTTCTTCGGGCGGCGTAGCGGCAGCAACATGCTCCATTAACGCCACGCTTTCTGCACCCGCGCGGTCAGCCGCCTCGGCAAGCATCGCCTCACGGGACTCGAAATGCGCGTAGAAGCCGCCGTGTGTTAGTCCGGCAGCTTTCATGATATCGGCCACACTAGTACCGTTGTAACCGCTGCGCCGGATGGCACGCGCGGCCGCTTCGACGATACGTTCGTGTGTGATTTCCTTTGGGCTTTGGGCGATCCTTTTCATATGATGATTAGCATATTCCAATGCGCCGCGAAGTGCAAGTTGAGGTTTCGTTCCGCCCTAACGTCCACAGAGAGCTGAGTCCACCGTCCTGAGGCGTCAAATACGGCCTAACTAGCAGGGCGCATCAATATTGGAGATGCTAGGGATCTTAGGTATCGCGTCAGGCATCCGGCCGTTCTCGTGGTCGACCGACGACGCTTCCAAATTTCCCTTGACGGCCCATGATGGGCATCATATGATGATCCTCATATTCTGAGTCAATGATTAATGACCCACCGCCGAAGCCGACGCAAGGAAGAGACACATCAGCGCATCCTTGATGCAGCTGCGCGTGTCATTCGCAGCCGGGGCTATGAGGGCTTCGGAGTTGCTGAGGTGATGAATCAAGCCGGGCTGACACACGGCGGCTTCTACGCTCACTTCAAGTCGCGGGACGCACTCTTTGTGGAAGCGCTCGAGCGCGCCAGTCGCGACATCGCCAGTGAGGCCGCGCTTGTAACTCGGCAATGGGCGGGCCCGGAGATTAGCGGGTTCCGCTGCCTAGTCGAGGTTTATTTGGCAGATCGGTTTTTGAGCTCACTGGATGGCGGTTGCCCGGTTGCTGCGCTCGCGACGGAGATGCCGCGGCAATCGGGATCCGTGCGGCAGGCCTCAGTTGTGCATGTGCAGCAGCTTATTTTGACGGTGCGCTCCACGCTTGCAGCGTCACATCGTGAGGCGGCAAGTATGGTGGCTGGATCGCTCATCGGTGCGTTGCAACTCGCGCGCACGTTGGGAGATAACCCCCGAGGGCGAGCACTTTTATCGGCGGCTCGGGACTCATTGATTCAGCTCTACGACACGCCGACGCAGGCGCGCTCGGCGCCCTCGTAGGGGCGTCAGCGTATCGCAATCCCTGTCGGCGCGCCAAAAAATATGATGATCATCATAATTTGTGTGATACCAGCAACTTCGGAGGTGGCCCTGAAGATTGGGAACGCAGTTGTCGCTAGATGAACTTTTTGCCGACGTTCAGACCGAGCGTGTCCGACGAGGCCTAGTCGTGATCAGTCCATCTACCGCCCCTCGGCCTCGTATCGTCCCGCGTTGAACATAAGACAAAGTCGCATTTTTTCAACTTGCGCCTGCGCTTGGCGAAGGAAGCGCCCCTGTCAAAGGTTAGCAAACAGTTCCGCTAACTGGGGGCAATCGAATATGGATCCGGATTGCTGCCGGTGTCGGTCGGGACGGAGCCTGTCCGTCGCGGTGCCGTCAGACTTTAGGTGCGAGTTCGGCTCGTCTAGTCCGAACAAATAGATCAATAAATTGGAGACACACAATGAATCTTTGGAACCTCGGAGCACGCTCTGGTCGTGCCGCGAGCCTGAGCTCAAGGTGCAGGCTATGAGCGTTCCTTATGACTTCGACTACATCGTGATTGGCTCCGGCTTCGGTGGCAGCGTGTCTGCCTGCCGCCTAACCGAAAAGGGCTATTCAGTGGGTGTTATGGAGATGGGAAAGCGTTGGGCGGCCAAAGACTTTCCCAAGAGCAACTGGGACGCACGACGTTGGATGTGGCTGCCGGGTATGAAAATGCACGGCTTCTACAACATGCGGTTGTTTCGCCACGTCATGGTCTTGAGCGGCAACGCGGTTGGCGGGGGATCTATTACCTATGCCAACGCGCTGTTAGTTCCCCCCGACAAAGTTTGGGATGAAGGTCCGTGGGCCGACTTGCAAGACTGGAAAAACATCATGCCACGGTACTACGCCATGGCAGAGCGAATGTTGGGTGTGACCGAAAACAAGCTCCTGGGCGAGGCTGATCTGCGGCTGAAGAAGATGGCCGAGTTGCACGGTGTAGCCAACACCTTCCACAGCGGCCGCGTCGCAACTTTCTTCGCGCCAAACGGCGAACCCGGCGGCCAAACCTACCCTGATCCCTATTTCGATGGCGATGGTCCAGAGCGTGGGACGTGCGTTGGCTGCGGTGGTTGCATGGTGGGTTGCAAGCACAACGCCAAGAACACGCTCGATAAGAACTATCTCTATTTCGCGGAAAAGCGCGGTGCTCAAGTCTTTGCCGAAACCAAGGTGGTAGACGTGCGCCCCCTTAACGGAAAGCAAGACGGTAGTGAAGGCTACGAGATTTTCACCGAGCGCTCCACCGCTTGGTTTAACAAGCAGCGGCGCAGCTTCCGCTGCCGGGGTGTGGTGTTCGCAGCGTCCTCGTTGGGCACGATGGAACTGTTGTTTCGGTTGAAACAACGAGGCTCCTTGCCGCGCGTTAGCGACGACCTTGGCAGGCGCGTGCGGACCAATGCCGAATCGCTCGTCGGCGTGCGCTTCCCTGCAAAGGACAAGAGCATGTCACCTGGCGTAGCTGGTGGTGCAGGGGTCTACATCGACGAGCGAACGCACATAGGAGCAGTGCGTTATCCGGAAGGGTCGGACGCCACAGGCCTCATGATGACCTTGCTGTGCGGGGGGCGTGCTGGATGGACGAGGATTTTCGCGTGGCTGTGGACTCTTGTGAAACACCCTGTCCAAGCGATCCGCGTGCACAACCCCATAGGGTTCGCTCGGCAAACCGTCCTGTTTGTAGTGATGCAGACAGTTGATGCGTTCATCAACATACAGTTCAAACGCCGCTGGTATTGGCCTTTCGCAAAGCAGCTGTGTACCAGCGGTAACCCGATTCCCACCTTTATCCCTGAGGCAAATGCGTTTGTTGAAAAGGGGGCAAAAGCGCTGGGCGGCATCCCTACGACGTTGCTAACCGAGATTCTGTTCAACATTCCTACGACAGCCCATTGCATGGGGGGCTGCGCAATGGCGGACTCGCCAGAGCGAGGCGTGATGGATGCTCAAAACCGCGTCTTTGGTTATCAAAACATGCTGATCTGCGATGGCTCGATGCTTAGCGCCAATCTAGGCGTGAACCCGAGTTTGACTATCACTGCGCTGACCGAACACGCAATGTCCCACGTTCCACCGAAAGCACCCGCTCCACGCACCTTATCGAGTACTCCTCATGTCCAATCAGTCCACATCTAACGCCAGCTTGTTGAACCAGCCCTTACGCTTGCCGAATGGCAGCATCGTTCGTAACCGCCTCGCCAAATCTTCCATGAGCGAAACGCTGGGAACGTACGACAACCATGTCACGCCTAAACTCGTAGAGTTATACCGGCGTTGGGCTGCATCGGGCATTGGTCTACTTCTGACCGGTAACGTGATGATCGATCGCCGCGCGCTGGGCGAACCTGGCAACGTTGTCATCGAAGATGAATCCGATCTGCTCCTCCTGCAGCAATGGGCTCGCGCGGCTACCGATCAAGGCGCGGCTTTGTGGGTGCAGCTGAACCATCCCGGAAAGCAGTCCCCAAAGGGGCTGAACGCGAGCAATCTATCGCCCTCTGCTGTCCCATTTCGCGAAGACATGGCAGCGTTCTTTGAAACGCCTCGAGAAGCCACAACCACGGAAATCAACGACATCATCCGGCGTTTCGGGCGCAGCGCAGGCATCTGCAAGAAAGCCGGCTTCAGCGGCGTGCAGATCCACGGCGCCCATGGCTATCTCATTAACCAGTTCCTGTCCCCTCATCACAATCGTCGCACCGACGAATGGGGCGGCACCCCCGAGAACCGTCGCCGTTTCGTAATGGCTGTCTACTCGGAAATCCGTCGCCAAGTCGGCGCAGATTTCCCGGTTGGGATCAAACTCAATTCTGCCGATTTTCAGCGCGGCGGCTTTACCGAAGAGGAGTCGATGGCCACCATCCGTGCACTCGTGGAGGCCGGCATCGACTTGATCGAGATATCCGGAGGCACTTATGAGGCGCCAGCCATGAGCGGTGCCTTCCAAAAACCGCAAAAAGCGTCGACGGTGGCACGCGAAGCGTACTTCTTAGAGTTTGCCGAAAAGGTCAGAGCTGAGGTCCAAGTGCCGCTGATGGTAACCGGAGGCTTCCGCACGGCCGAGGGCATGAACAGTGCCCTAAGTTCAGGTGCACTCGACATCATTGGTGTCGCTCGCCTCTTGGCGATTGATCCGGATGCGCCGGCTGCTTTGCTAAACGGACGCGACAGCTCTCAGCGTGTGCGGCCGATCAAGACTGGTATCAAGCCGGTGGACCGCATGGGAATTATGGAGGTCCTCTGGTACACGCGCCAACTGAAGCGTATCGCGGAGGGGGGTAACCCTCGCCCGAACGAAAGTGCCCTAACGGCCTTTCTCAAAAGTTTGGTGAATAGCAGTTGGGGCAACTATCGCACCAAGCGCATGAGAGCTTGATTGTCGCCCCTTTTTCTTTTGATGGTCGCTATGCCGGCCACGCAGCGCGGACACAAGCAGGAACTGAATCGCAAGTGCCGAATTTTCTTGTCCGGAGTGGCGGAGGCCACCAATCACTCCTTGACAATTATCTAACCTGAATCGAAGCCATGTATCACCTACTGAAGACAAGCCTGCTCGGATTCGCCTTGGCAGCAACGCTCATTTCAACGACAGGAGCCGCAGCCGACACTCCGCTGGACGGTCCGAAGATGACCTCGCCATCGGAGCAAGAACAAGCGGTCACCTGGAAGAATGTGCCAACGCAAACCATCAAGGTTGACGGAGTCGACTTCGCATACCGCGAGCTTGGTAAAAACCATGGCGGCACGCCGGTGGTGTTCCTTACCCACCTGGCGGCCGTACTCGACAACTGGGACCCGCGCGTCGTGGATGGTTTCGCGGCGGAACATCATATTGTCACGTTCGACAATCGAGGCATCGGTGCGTCCAGCGGCTCAGCGCCGAGTTCAATTGAGGCGATGGCAGATGATGCAATCGCTTTTATCAAAGCGATGGGGTTCAAACAGGTCGATCTGTTGGGCTTTTCGATGGGCGGAATGATTGCGCAAGAAATCGTGCTCAAGGAGCCGCAACTCGTCCGCAAGATGATTCTCGCCGGCACGGGGCCCGCTGGTGGCGAGGGTATCAGCACGGTTTCCGGCGTAACGTTCTACGACATTCTTCGTGGTGCTCTCACCCGCCAAGATCCAAAGCAGTATTTGTTCTTCACCCGCACACCAAACGGTATTGAGGCCGGCAAGGCATTCCTGGAGCGGTTGAAGGAACGCTCGGAAAACCGCGACAAGGAGATCGCTACATCTGCGTTCTTGACACAGTTGGAAGCGCTGCGCGTCTGGGGATTGAAGGAGCCAGCGGATCTGTCAGTTGTCAAAAATCCGGTGCTGATCGTTAACGGCGATAACGATCGCATGGTTCCGACTAAGAACTCAGAAGACCTAGCGCGACGTCTGCCTAATAGCAGCCTCATCATCTATCCCGATGCTGGCCATGGTGGGATCTTTCAGTACTACACGGATTTTGTTCCTAAGGCGCTGGAATTCCTCGCTCGATAACCTGAAGCTCAACTGCATTCTTGCCCGTAAATCATTACAGCACCCGAAAATAAGTTGATCAATTTACTTTTAAAATTGGCTTTGTCGCCTGATTTCCTCATCCAGTGCGATTCTTTCCTATTTATACAGGAAGACCGACATGACTCATACCCACCTCACTGCTCCGACGCATTACGTGGAAGTCGATGGAAACAGATTTGCCTACCGCCGTTGGGGTAACAGTACGACCGGTGAGCCGCCATTGTTCTTCCTCCAACACTTCCGTGGTGGAATGGATCATTGGGATCCACTCATGACGGACGGCTTGGCCGCGGGGCGCGAAGTGATCTTATACAACGGCCGCGGCATAGCTTCCTCTTCTGGAAAGCCACGCACCAGAATTGAGGATATGGCAGATGATGCGGCCGCTGTTATACGTGCGCTTGGTCTTCGCAAAGTTGACGTCTTAGGATTCTCACTGGGTGGATTTCAGGCTCAAGATCTGACGCGACGCCATCCCAGCCTTGTGCGAAAGCTGATGCTTCTTGGTACAGGGCCACGTGGTGGCAATCCTGATATGGACCCAGGTGTGATGGATGCGGGGCCGCGTCCGGTGCCCACCGTGGAGGACTTCTTGTTCCTATTCTTCGGTCGGTCGGAAGCGGCGAAACAAGCCGGGCTTGACTTCTGGAAACGCAGGCATGAGCGCGTAGATCAAGATCCGCCCAGTTCCCCGGAAGTCATGCAAGCTCAGATGGAAGCAAACATGTATTACTTGCCGAAGCTCGATCCCAAAGATCCTTTTGCACATTTGCGGGAGATCAAGCAGCCAACGTTCATTCTTAACGGCGTGAATGACATTATGGTTCCGACAATTAACTCGTGGCACATGGCGCAGAACATTCCGAATGCCCAATTGTTCATCTATCCAGACGCAGGTCACGCGGCTCAGTTTCAGTATCCGTCGCGCTTCTTGAAGCACGCTACCCAATTTCTTAATGAGTAAAATTGATTGTCTTATCGATTTCAACGACTTAAATTTTCTGATAAAGAATTTTAGATAAGATCATGTTCAGATTCAAAATCGTCCTGTTTGTTCTCGCAAAGCTATTGCAACGAGCGGCAAAAAGTAATCCGGATTGTGTGAGTCATGTAAAGGGGAAGGATTTGATATTCCAAATTCGCACGGTGCAAGGGGTAGGGCGTTATTTCATGGTGAAAAATGGGGAAATAACGTCGACTTCTGGGCTGGCGAAAAATCCAAAATTTACATTGACATTTAGAGATGGAAAAAGTGGGTTCTCTGTTCTTTCGGCGAAGAACGGAAAAGAGGCATTCCTCTCTGCGCTGGGGAAGAAGGACCTCGTCGTCAGCGGTGATTTTATTGAAGTAATGTGGTTCCAAATGCTGGCTGACTATTTGAAGTCGGAATAAAGAAAAATTTGGCGCCTGACAAAGGCGATTCCGCGTGCTTTGGTTTTAGGCCCTCTCGGTCACCAAATTTTGATGCCAACAAGCCTTGGAGGATATTTTGCTTAATAAATCTGAATATATCGAGTTGAAGTATTCGACGAAACAAACAGAAGCCGTTGAAATGTGGATCCGGCGTTTCGGCGCAGTAGATTCAAAGGAGCTCGATCTTGGGGTGTTGATGGCCATCCATGAATGGGTGATGGAAGGCTGGGTGCCAACTGATCAAAGCGAAGGACGTTAGTGGGGCTCAGACGATCGCCCGGGGGCTTCTTTTATTGACGGCAATCGTCTTTGAATCTCCGGAGGCAGTCTTGCTCCAGATTTTCATCATTCGGTTTGGCGCGTGAATTGCCCCGGCTCTGCCGAGTGCAGACTGGCGTCGACAAGGGCTTCGCCAGACTGGTAATCACGGCGAACTCGCGCATCTCCGCCAACTTGGCCTGAGCTGGTGTCCGCCTGCCCTCAATTTCCGCCAAGCCTTTCGGAAGATTGCCAAAGCGCCCCTCGGCGACCCTCAACATCACATGTTGCACGGCGTTGACCGGCTCCTACCTATTTCCCGCGATTAGGAAGCTGGCGATGAGGAGTCCGTTCCCCTGAGGAACGGTTAAGAAGAGACGGCTCGCTGGTCGTCTCGAGGCAGCTCGAAGCCATTGGATTGCCGGCGCTAATTGTTCTCTGCTGCGCCGCTCTCAGCGTGCGACAGGAATTCCAATGCCTTGGGTACGAAGTCTGCGTAGTGCTGAAAGATGCCTCCGTGCCCCGCGTCTGGATAGATGATGAGTTGCGCATTGGGAATGCGGCGAGCCATGTCGTGGCTTAGCGCCGTCGGGACCATGATGTCGTTGTCTCCATTGGCGATCAAGACAGGCATCCGCAGGCTGGTAAGGTTCTGCGGCATTTGCTGGCCCCAGGCCTTGATCGCTTTGAGTTGACGGAGGAATGCGCGAGGTGTCGGTCCCTTGTCGCGATCGTTCTTGCGTTCCTTCAGTCGCCCCAAGAACGCCTTTGCTGCCTGCCGGCCATTGGCCGTGGAGGTAAAGAATAGATAAGTCTTGGGATCACGCAGCGTCAGCAGGCCCTTGAGTATCAGTGGCCAAGAGATGGCCCCCACACGATCGATGTTCTGACCGCCCGCGGGACCCGTTCCCGTGAGGATGAGTTTGCGCACCAGAGTTGGCGCTTTTATAGCTACGTCCTGCGCCACGAAGCCGCCGAGCGAAAAGCCGAGCAGATCGACCTGATCGAAACCCATGGTGCGGATCAGTGCGACGGTATCGCGGGCCATTTCTTCCACGGTCACAGGTGCGATGCCGCCAGATAAACCAATCCCTCTGTAGTCAATGGCAATGACGTGGTGCTTGCGGGCCAAGCCGTCGACGATACGAGGGTCGAAGTTGTCTAGCACTGCACCCCAATGATTGAGTAGGATCAGGGGGATTCCGCCCCGAGGGCCTAGTTCGCGGTAAGCGAAGGCTCCTCTTTCTGTCCTGACCATCTTGTTCGGTGCTTCGGCATAAGGCATTGCCGATTGGGTTTCTGGATTGAACCTGGTCACCATTGCCTCCTTTGCGTTTCGGTTTTCATGCGTTGACATTGACAACGGTGCGACCTCGCACCTGGCCTCGAAGTACTAAGTTGGCGATGCCAGGTACTTCGGTCAAGCCGATCACCTGTGTGGCGTGTGCAAGCTTGACCAGATCCAGATCGGTGGCAAGGCGATCCCATGCCTGCAGCCTGACGTTCCGCGGTGTATTGACAGAGTCGATGCCTGCTAGGGTTACGTTGCGCAGGATGAAAGGCAGCACAGAAGCGGGCAAGTCTGCGCCCTGCGCGAGCCCGAAGGCCGCCACGGCGCCGCGGTAGCGCGTTTGGGCCAACACATTGGCCAGTGTGTGGCTTCCCACGGAGTCGATCGCGCCGGCCCAGCGTTCCTTGGCGATCGGTGCGCCCGGTTCCGACAGCGTGCGGCGATCGATGATTTCTGCGGCACCTAACTCCCGTAGGTACTTGGCCTCCTCTAGGCGCCCAGTGGAGGCCACTACCTTATAGCCGAGCTTGGACAGCAAAGCGATTGCGATGGACCCAGCTCCACCACCTGCCCCAGTCACGAGCACATCCCCTTTGTCAGGCGTCAGTCCGGCGTGCTCCAGTGCGAGCACAGACAGCATTGCGGTGTATCCGGCGGTGCCGATGGCCATGGCATCGTGCGTTGAAAACACATCAGGCAGTTTGATCAGCCAGTCGCCGCTTACGCGCGCCTTCTGCGCGAAACCTCCATGGTGTGTTTGACTCAGACCCCAGCCGTTGGCGACAACGCGGTCGCCCACCGCGAACCTTGCGTCCGACGATGCCTCGACGATGCCCGAAAAGTCGATGCCCGGAATCAATGGGAACTGGCGAATCACTGGTGCGCGACCAGTGATCGCCATCGCGTCCTTATAATTCACCGCCGAATATTCAATCGCGATAGTGACGTCGCCCGGCATCATGTCGGCTTCGTCGAAGTCGACCAAGGGGGTGGAGATTGCATCGCCCGTTTTGGCTGCGAGAAGCGCCTTGAAAGTCATGGTCATGGCCCCTTTGGGCATTGGGTTCATTTGTCGATCCCATGCGGATAGGCCAAAAATGAGCCAATGGCTGCTCGATCCGCCGCAAGGGTGAGATGCTCTGCGCCACCACCGCCCCAACCCGTGAAACAAGCGTCACCCATAGCGCAACGCTGTAACTTGTAGTGCTTGGCGAATAACGCACGGCGTGAGTTTCGAGAACGACGGGGTGAGTCTCAGGCGCGTGGCAGATAGCGCTCGGCCGCGTGCGCTTGTCGAATGTCCGACATTAGTCCTTGGCGCGCACCGTCTAAGGTATCCCAGCGCTCCGCAACATGCAGCGGCGGGATCGTGACCAGCTCGCGGCGGTCGAAACCTACCAGTGCCGCATCCACCAACTCGTCGACCTCCATCACCTCGGGGAGGCTATTGACGTCAATGCCGGCGCGCTCCCAGATCTCGGTGCGGGTCGATGCGGGAAGCACCGCTTGGACGTAGACGCCCTTGGGCGACAATTCCAAGTTCAAGCCTTGCGACAGGAATAGCACGAAGGCTTTGGTGGCGCCGTAGATGGACATGCCGAACTCAGGGGCGAAACCTACCACCGACCCAATGTTGACGATCGCACCCGCACCGGACTGTGCGAAGCGCGCGGCAACCGCGCCTGCGAGCCGAGTCGGTGCCGTGGTGTTGAGTGTGATCAGGCGGTCGATACCTTCAGCGGTCTGCTGGACGAAGCTGCCCGACTGGGCCATGCCGGCGTTATTGATCAAGACGCCGATGCGCGAGTCATCGCGCAGGCGAGTTTCGAGCGCTGACAGGTCGGCGGAGTGTGTGAGGTCAGCCTGCAGGACTTCGACGGCCACATTGCTTTCTTCGCGCAGCCGCGCAGCCAGGGCATCCAGGCGCGATTTGTCGCGCGCAACCAACACGAGGTCGTGGCCACGGCGGGCGAAGCGCTTCGCGTAGGTGGCACCGATGCCGCTGGAGGCGCCGGTGATAAGGACAGTAGGAAGGCTGGTCATAGGTACTCCCCTTTTTAAAGGTCGTTATGGCAAGGCGCAGGCACTGGCGTGCTTTAGCCCGAGATGGTCGGGTAGTCGATGTAGCCTGCAGCGCCACCACCGTAAAGCGTGGCCGGGTTGATCTGTGTAAGCGGTGAGCCGGTCTTCAGGCGTTCGACGAGATCGGGGTTGCTGATAAACGGACGGCCAAAGGCGAACAGGTCAGCCTTGCCATCGTTCAGTTGTGCGGTGGCAGATTCGAGGTCATACCCGTTGTTGGCCAGATAGGTCTGCTTGAACTGGCGGCGTAACGCGTCATAGTCGAAAGGGGCGATATCACGCGGACCACCAGTCGCGCCTTCGACGACGTGCAAGTAGACGACTCCTAGCGCGCTGAGTTGCGAGACGATGTATTCGTACTGTGTCTGCGGGTCACTGCTAGAGATGCCGTTCGCGGGCGAAACAGGGGAAATACGCACCCCAGTGCGCTCGGCGCTGATTTCTTTCACAACTGCGGCGACAACTTCGAGCGCCAAGCGAGCGCGGTTTTCAATCGAGCCACCATAGGCGTCAGCGCGCTGGTTTGCCCCGTCTTTGATGAATTGCTCCAGCAGATAACCATTAGCGGCGTGGATCTCGACGCCGTCGAAGCCCGCAGCGATGGCGTTGGCTGCGGCTTGGCGAAAATCGTTCACGATGCCCGGCAGTTCGTCGAGTTGCAGGGCCCGTGGCTCAGACACGTCCACAAATCCGTTATTGACGAAGGTTTTGGTCTCAGCGCGGATCGCTGACGGCGCGACAGGTGCCGCACCCCCGGGCTGGACGTCGACATGTGAGACGCGGCCCACGTGCCAAAGCTGGACGAAGATGAGGCCGCCTTTGGCGTGCACGGCTTCCGTTACCTTGCGCCAGCCGGCAATTTGTTCGGGCGTGTACAGGCCCGGTGTGTCCTGATAGCCCTGGGCTTGGGCCGACACCTGAGTGGCTTCGGTAATGATCAAGCCAGCGGAGGCGCGCTGGCCGTAGTAGGTCGGAGCCAATTCGCTGGGCACGAGACCCGCACCCGCACGGTTACGGGTCAAGGGCGCCATGACGATGCGATTGGCGAGCTTCAAATTACCCAGGACGTAGGGTTCGAAAAGCGACTTTTCGATCATGTTGGTGTGGTCTCTCTAAATGAAGGGGGGCTTTTATGATGATCATCATAATCTAACGTGTCAACACTTTGATGATGATTGACATCAATGTATAGTTGGGACATTAGGCAGACACGCAGACAAAGCATGAAGGTCACCAAAGCACAGGCGCAGGCCAACCGCGCGCGCGTTGTTGAGACGGCATCCAATCTGTTTCGGGAGCGCGGCTACGACGGGGTTGGCGTTGCCGATTTGATGGCTGCCGCTGGCTTTACTCACGGCGGCTTTTACAAACAATTTCGCTCGAAGGCGGACCTGATGGCAGAGTCGGCCGCCTGCGGCATCGCAAAGACAGCCGAAATGACCACCGGCGTGAATATGTCGGAATTCGTACGGCTGTATCTCTCTCGCGATCACCGCGACAGCCGCTCGACCGGTTGCACGCTGGCCGCGCTGGGCGGGGATGCCGCACGTCAACCAGAATCCGTCCGAACGGCCTTTGCGGCCGGTATCGAGAAGCAGCTCGCTGCACTGAATGTTGGGTGCAAGGTGGACAGTGTTGAAGCGGGCAGGGCAAGAGCCCGGTCTCTCGACATACTGGCGCACGCCGTCGGCGCCCTTGTCATGTCGCGTGCCTGTCCGGACGATTCGCCGCTGGCAGATGAGATCCTATCAGTGTGCCGCGACACGATCCTCGCGCTGCTGAGTCCATCTTCTGCAACCGGAACGCGCGCGCGCACTTCCCGATGATCACCAAGCAGATTCAGGATGAGGTACTGCCAATGAGCGTCGATCAGACTATCGAGCGTTGGAACGCAGACGAGGCAGCAATACGTGCCCGGTTGAGAGAAGCCGATGCAGCCCCTCAGGAGCAGGTCGCCGGACGATCTGGCATGGAAATCTTCGAGGCAATCTTCGCTGGCGAGCTTCCACCGCCGCCGATGGGCGAAACGCTCGACTTCATTCCGATCCGCATGGAGCACGGTGTGGCAGTGTTCCAAGGGCGGCCACAACGTCGACACTACAACCCGCTAGGTACTGTGCACGGCGGCTGGTTCGCGACCCTCCTCGACTCGGCCGTTGGATGTGCGATTCACACCATGTTGCCGGCGGGCAAGGGGTACACCACGCTCGAACTCAAGGTGAACATGGTCCGGGCACTCAGCAGCGATGTGCCGCTTGTGCGTGCTGAGGGGAAGGTGATCCATGTAGGCCGCCAGGTCGCCACTGCTGAGGGACGCATCGTCGGGCCAGACGGCAAGCTGTACGCCCATGCAACCACTACCTGCCTGATCCTCAGCTACCCTGCTTCCGCGACAAGGAGCGCTCCATGAGCATGCCCGACATCGTCGCAACATTGCGCTGAAAGCGCTTCGCTCGCTAGCGAGCAAAGACAGTGTGACGTGTGAAGACGATGTCGGAGCTTGGGCCGGCATTGCGCCGGCCCTATACCAGGTAGCTGCCGTCAGAACTTATATCCGACGGACAGCAGCGAGATCAGAGGATTGATCTTGAGCTTCGTTGTGCTGGTCACGGGCCCCAGCGCCGATTGCGTGGTCAACGTTGCCCGAGTCGAAAGCCACATATATGAGACCGAAAAATCAACCGACCAGTGGTCGTTGATGTTGTAGGTGAGCCCGGCATTGACCACCGGGGCGAACGAACTGCTCAACTTCGCGGTTGTGGGCCCTTCCAGTGCATTCCCGAATGCAGGCGAGTAAAGAAAGGCCCCGCTGGCAGCAGCCGATTCCAGCTTTACACCACTGAACCAGACGTAAGACACGCCCGCACCAAGATACGGACGAATGTTGCTCTTGGCATCGTTGAAGTAGTACTTCAAGAGTAGTGCCGGACTCCACTCATACGCTGAGCCAACTTGGCCGAGCGCACTAAGAGATCCCGTGCCGGTCAGCCTGAATCTCGGGGGCACACCAAGTGCAGCGGCGGCGGCAATGTGGTCGGTAACGAAATATGTGGCGGTCAGCCCCACCGTGTCGGTATCGGCGATCGATGCGCCGGTACCAACTGCGGTTACGCTTGAGCCGAGGGCATTGACCGTAAGGGGTTGGCTGGAATCTTGTGGCGCGAAGTGAAACCAGCCGACGTTCACGACGAAATCTCCCGCGCTTTGCGCGTGGGCCACAGCACTCATCACCAGTGCGGCTGCACCGGCAAACACTCGCTTCTGCAACATCCTATCTCCTCCGTTTTTTACGGTTATGGTTGATACATATTTCGATGAGCGGAGCCTCCTGCCTCTGCCTCTTCAGTAGCGTTTGCATCACGTTGGTTTGACGGCAATGGGTCAATGCGATTGAGCTGTACTCGCGGCGGGAATTTGCGCCATCGCGTACTCGGCGAGCGCTGTGATAGTGAGCGCCGGATTGACGCCAGGATTTGCTGGCATCGCGGCGCCGTCGCACACCAATAGATTCCGGTAGCCGAAGACGTGCAGATTCCTGTCGACTACGCCGCGCGCTGCGTCGGAGCCGATGACAGCGCCACCGAGCACGTGAGCAGTAGTCGGAATGTTCCCAAGGGCCTCCAGCACGTTGCTTTGTGCTATGCCGCCTGTCCGTTTGGCCAGCCATTCGGCTGCCTGATTGCCGCCATCGATATACGTTGGGTTGGGCCTGTCACGGTTCTGCTCAGTGACTAGTCGATAGCCATCGCCTAGCCAACGCTTCTTCGGACGCAGCGTGATTGCGTTGTCCAGCGCCTGCATTACCAACAGCATCACCATGCGTCGGCTCCAGCCGACCGGCCACAGAGTCCTCAGCCACCTCACCGGGTGCAGCACGATGTTGCCCAGCCATTTGAGCGGCCGCGTTAGTCGATTGCCATTCCCGACCAACAGCGTGTAGAGGAGGCTAAGGAGGTCGGCGTTGCGGCCGTAAGTGAGGAACTCGATGTGGGTGTCGTGGTCGATGTGGACGCTGATACTCGCCGTGACATCGTTCCACGTTTTGAGGTCCTCGGGCAGGCGCACGGTCAGGATTGATTCGCTGTTAGTGCGAACCAGTTGTCCTAGGCGATCACTGATTCTTGGCAGTGACCCACCGTGCTTGCAGTTGGCCAGCAACTCATTCGTGCCGAGCGCCCCACCTGCAAACACAACGCCCTGTGCGGTATGCGTTTGCCGGTCACGGGAGAACCAGGCCCCAGGACGCTCCGTGATCACTCGATAGCCATCACTACCGTCGCCGGCGCCAATTGGGGCCACGTCAACGACCTCACGTTCGGCCAGGACTCTTGTGCCACGCTTCTCGGCAAACCATAGGTAGTTCTTCTGCAGCGAATTCACGGCACCTACGCGGCACCCCACCATGCAGGCGCCGCACCTTGTGCACCCCGTGCGGTCCGGGCCTTCGCCGCCAAAGTAGGGGTCTTTGACGGTCTTGCCCGCCTCGCCGAAGAACACCCCACAAGACGCACGGGACAAAGTGTCTTCAACGCCGAAGTGGCGCGCCATCTCTCGGGCCAGTTGTTGGTTGGGCGAATCGAAGGGCACCGTCTCGACGCCGAGCATGTATTCGGCCGTGTCGTAGTGCGGTTGCAGCAGTTCGCTCCAGCGACCAAGCGTGTGCCATTGTTCATTCTCGAAGAACTCCGGTTTGGCGCGGTAAAGCACGCCACCGTAGACTGTGCTGCCACCGCCGACGCCCGCCTGGCTTGGAAAGAAGACATGGCGAAACAACGACATACGCATGATGCCCCTCAAGCCCAGTGCTGGCGCCCAGATGTACTTGCTGAGCTGCCACGCAGACTTAGGCAGATCTTCATCGCGATAACGCCGGCCGCGCTCGAGTACGCCTACGCGATAGCCTTTTTCTGCAAGCCGCAGCGCCGAGACGCTACCGCCGAAACCGGAGCCAATCACCAGCCAGTCGAAGTCGAAATTCGTACTTGTCACAATGAAATCCTCTACCTTCCGTCGCGGCCTAGCGATGGCCGGCGCCACCGCTTGCGACACAGTGCATGCGCGAGATAACGCAATCGAAGCTCACGCTTTTGCTTCAGAATCACGCGTGGATCCAGCCGGCAAATTGACCGGCCACGGAACTCCAAACACAGCGCGTCATAGTGCAATGCGTCGGACAACCCATCGGGTGAGTACAGATGGCGCCAGGCGCGTGGCGAGCGACAGCACGCTTGCTTGCAAACCGACAGTCCAGTGCGTCTTGTGGAGGAATCTCTTTGTCGTTGCACAGGCCCACACGGTGGACGCGACATCGATCGGCGTCAGTCGAATACCCAATGACTTCGCGCTGGGAATGTGGCCGAAATCATCAGACATTGGAGTCTTCACGAAGCTCGGCCAAACATCGCTCACGCGAATACCGAACTCGCTCCACTCAAGATCGAGCCCCTCAGTGAACCCGCGTACAGCGAACTTGGTCCCCGAGTAGGTCGCAAGCTCGGGCTGGCCATAGATGGCGGTCGCAGAGGCGATGTTGATGACGCGCGAAAGAGGCGTGCCCCGCAAGTACGGAAATGCAGAGTGGCAACCAGTGATCATTCCATGCACATTCACGCTGAGCATCGCGTGGTGCTTTTCCAGCGGAACCTCCTCGAACCGCCCCGATGAGAGAATCCCAGCGTTGTTGAGCAGCACATCAAGTCGCTCGCCACTGTGTACCCAGAATGCAGCCAACGCTTGTTTCCACGCGTTGGGATCGCTCACGTCGAGCGCACCGGAGATGGCGTTGTGCTCACCTAGGGCGGCAGCAATTGAGGCAACGCCGTCCGCGTTGATGTCATAGAGGCCGACGAACCATCCTCGTCGCGCAAACAACTCCGCACAGGCCCGGCCGATTCCGGAAGCAGCGCCTGTCACGAAGATCGCGGGCCTCGGTCCCGTTAAACGAACGCCGGCTGATGTTTGCTCTGTTCGCGTGTTCTGTGCAGTACTGGCGTGCGCATTCATTCTGACAGTCTCCTCTGCGTGTCGGAGTCCGTATCTGGCACGGCAACTGGGCATCCGTAGACTTGCTCAGGGCGGGCTCTTGCCGGACTGCTCGATCAAGGGGCGGTTACGCAGCCTAGGGACAAACTTCTCTAGACCGGCCCGTTCTTTTGGGGTGTGTGTGGACGCCGGGAGGGCCTAGGCATGAGCAGTAACGTTCTTCAACGCCTGCCCCCTCCATTGATCCCGCAGATTCGGTTTATCGATCTTGCCCATCGCGTTTTTTGGCAGGCTATCGATGATGTTGATCGCCACGGGCCGCTTGTACCTTGTCAACCGGGCGACGCAGTGTTCATCCAATGCGGCCGACGTGCCGGTGAATCCGGGGCGAAATGCGACGTAAGCGATGACGATTTCGCCGAGGGTCTCGTGGGGTGCGCCGATGACGGCTGTTTCCAATACTCCAGGAAACTCGGAGAGCACGTCTTCAATTTCCTTTGGATAGATGTTCTCGCCACCCCGAATGATCATTTCCTTCAGGCGCCCGACGATGGAAAGATAGCCATCTCGGTCAATACGCCCGATGTCGCCGGTATGCAGCCAGCCGTCAATAATTGTCTTTGCGGTCTCCTCTGGCTTTCCCAGGTAACCACGCATGACATTGGCTCCTTGGATCAACACCTCGCCGGTTTCGCCCTGTGGCAAATGCATACCGCTCGGGTCGGCGATTGCAATGCGTTGCCCGACGAAAGGCAGGCCGACGGTGCCGGCCTTGCGAAGACCATCAACAGGGTTGATGGTGGATCCGCAGGTGCCCTCGGATAATCCATAGCCTTCGATCAGCGGAAAGCGATAGCGAGCTTCAAAGTTTCTCAGCAATTCCGCTGATGCTGGCGCGGCGCCGCAGATGCCGTAGCGCAGGCTAGACGTATCAGGTTGAATTTGCGCGGGAAGTGCATTGAGCAAGGCGTAGATCGTCGGTACCGCGGAAAAGTAGGTCGGCTGCAGTTGCTCGATGTCGTCAAAGAACGTTTCGATGTCAAAACGCTCGCGAAGCGTGACGCGTCCGCCTACCGAGAGTGGTAAAAGCGTGCTGACCAGGATGGCGTTGACGTGAAACAGTGGCAACACAAGCAGGCAGTGGTCCGCTGCCGTAACTTTGAGCGAGCTCCTCCCCATCTCGGACATCGCTTCGATGTTGGCGTGATCGAGCATGACGCCTTTCGGCAAGCCGGTGGTGCCGCTGGTGTAGATCAGCAGAGCAAGCGCCCCGGGCTCCGTGCATGGCGCCTCGTCGAGCGGTTTGCCGTCCCGCAGGTGGAAGTCCGGCAGTGACTGGACGCCCCGAACCACGATTTCGCCAGTCGCGTTGACGACCAGCTTCGCCCCGGAGTCCTCAATCTGATGGGTTGCTTCCTTGGTGGTGAGGCTAGGCTTGACTGGCGTGACTGCTGCACCCAGGCGCCAAGCAGCGAACATTGCCACCACAAACTCCACCTGATTGGGCAGCATGACGGCGACGACGTCTCCCATCTGGACGCCCAGATCCGCGAATTTCCTCGCTGCTGAGAGAACCCTGGAATGGAACGCGCTGTTTGACAAGGTGGTAGTGGCATCGGCAATGCATGGGGAATCGGGTGCTGATGCAGCACGCAAATCGGGAAGACTGGAGAAATGCATGATTGCTTGCTGGAAGTGTGCGCAGGTGAGCGGTCGGATCAGGCGTTCGCCGATCCAAGCAGGTGCTTTGTTAGGAACTGAGTCTGATCGGACACCAACTGCTCGAAGGCCTCCCCCATGTAGAAATCGAAGTGTCCGGCGTCATAGAGCTTGATCTCGCCGCGCGGTGCGCGGCGCGCCAGGGCGATGGTCTGGCTTGGGGGCGTCACCGTATCGGTGGTACTCACGCAAAACAGGATCGGAGGCTCCACTTTGGCAGCCGAACGTCCGGGCCGGTACGTGACAATCTCCGGGAGCACGCGCGCGGCCACGTGATTGACGAACGCCATGCCCTTTGGCATCAAGGCCAAATAGCCCGGCAAGGCATCATGAGCGTTCATCAAAGCTGGGTGACCAGGTGCTGCAGCGATTGGCACCATCACTGGCGGCCGCCCCAGTAGCTTGGCCGCGAAATCGCGCAGGATGGCCGGGGTAACTTGCAGCGTCCCCGCTAGTCCTAGCGCTGAAGCGGAGGCCAAGCCATCAGTAAACGGACATTGGCTGATGACCGCCCGTAACTCTGGATGCCGGCTGGCCACAGTGATCGCATGACCGCCGCCAAAGGAACTTCCCCATACTGCGATGCGCCTGCCGTCGACCTCAGGGCATGCTTTGGCAAAGCTCAGCGCGGCCTCCCAGTCTGCAAGTTGACGACTCACGGACATCAGTTGGCGGGGGGTGCCGCCGCTGTCGCCGAAGTATCGGTAGGTGAATGCCAGTGTTGCAATTCCTGCGGCAGCAAAGCGTTCCGAGAAGGCGTCAAGACGCATCTCGCGGACTGCGCCAAGTCCGTGCCCAAGAACCACAACGGGCGGATTTTCAACGCCCACCGGCAGGTAAAGCCATGCCGAACAATAGGTTTCACCGGACACAAAGCGAACGTCTCGGCGAGCGAATGTGTAGGAGACTGGTGACATGTTCGTCTTGCTCACGTTTCAGATCCACCGGCCGGCAACGGGAAACGACCGTTCGCGAGCGCTTCTTTGTAAACAGCCGGGTCATAGAGCGGGAGGTCTCCGTCACGGTCAGTGCGCTCGAGGTACTCGACCATCAGAGACTGCGCTGCCTCAGAAGGTGAGATAGTGATGAACTCTGTACGCTCTACGTGTAGCCCCTCTTCAAGGGACATCGAACCTCCGAGATACACCGCCCGCTTGATGGCTCCAATAGCGTCCCTCGGTCGAGAACTCATGTATCTAGCCACCTCAACGGCCCGATCGAGCAACGAGTCCGGTGGGACGACTTCGTCGATCAGGCCAATTTCGAGCGCCTTCTTCGGCGATACGGGGCGGCCTTCAAGCATCATCATGAGCGCCCGATGGGCGCCGACTAGGCGCGTCAATCGTTGCGTACCACCCCCTCCTGGATTGATACCCAGAAGCACTTCCGGTTGGCCGATGAAAAAGTCTCCATCCGCCATCAGGCGAACGTCGCAGGCTTGTGCAAACTCGCTTCCGAGTCCCAGCGCGGAACCATTGAGTGCTGCCACGAAAATGATGCCGCTGCGGTTCATTCGCAAGAACGTGTCGTGCAGCTTGTCGAGTTGCATCCCCCCCTCCAGTGGCGTGGCGGACGCAACTGCCGCCAGTGGTGGCACACGACGCACCGCGGCGGAAGTCCGAGCGATCGCTGACGCCAGGCCGCGGCCCACCGCAGGGATGCTCTTTCCACCTTCTTGCAGCCAACGAACATCGGCATGACCGATGAATCGCCCGGGATGGGTTCCGGTCATCACGACTGCCTTGACGCTGGTGTCTGATTCCACCTTGTCTAGCAACGTGGATAGCTCATTGGCCATGTTCAGGCCCATCAGCCCGAGTGAGCCTCCTTCGAGCCGCACGATGAGTACAGCGCCGCGGGTCTCCACACTGAGGTGCCCGGGCATCGCGGGTGTCTTTTTCATGTCCTGTCTCCTCCGAAGCATGGAGAGCGGGTGCGCTTTCCATTGGTGGTTTCTTGCCCCCGCTGTCGTCGACCGCGTTTCGCACGGCGCGTCAAGTGCACGGGTAGAAGCGGGGCGCAACGACTGCTATGACGGCGGGCGCGAGCGGAAAGATGGGACCACTCTCTTGAAGTGATTCCATCGCGCCAGACAACGTGTCAGGGCAACGCCTAACTGCAATCCTTCGAAGGGATGTCATTTTCAAAGGCCGCTAGCATAACATCGTTATTTGGTATCATAATGATGTTATGGAGCCCTTGCAATATGTCCGTAGATAGGTCAAACCCTGATGCCCGCATGCGTCTCATCGAGGCAACTATTCGCTTGCTTGCGAAGAATGGACCGGGCGAAGTCAAAGCCCGTTCAGTGACGAGCGAGGCGGGTGTCTCGACCATGGGCGTCTACACGCACTTTGGTGGCGTACCAGAGCTTTTGCGCGCTGTGGCAGACGAGGGCCTGCAGAGGTTGGTGGCCGCCTTCGAGCAGGTGCCGATTACGGATGACCCGTTTGCCGATCTATGCGCGCTGTCCTTGGCGTGTCGGGGCGTTGCGCGAAGCAACCCGCATCTGTACGACCTGATGTTTGGTCTTTCCATTCACGGCAGATACGGACCCTCATGGGGTCCTGCGTCGCAAGCTTCGAGCGAACATTCACCCGCGTTCAAGGTTGCCTATACACACCTTGTCAGCGCGTGCACGCGCATGGTTGACGCGAAATGTGTTCGCAAGACGGAACCTTCTCTCATAGCCATGCAACTGTGGAGCGCGGTGCATGGATTTGTCATGCTCGAACTTGCCGGCCATTTTTCCGAGGTTGCTGACCCGCCGTCGGAGATCCTTGTCCCCCTGTGTAGCAATGTGGTGATTGGTTTGGGCGCCGTGCGCGAGAAGGTAGAGGCTTCGACCGCAGCCGTTCTCACTAACTGGGCTGGTCCGTCAAAGACGAAAGCAGAAGTGCTGAGCGCACGAAAATCAAGAAAGCGGAAGTGAACTAAGGCGTAGCCGCTGCCCAGTCCAGATTGACCGATACGTCTTGCACATCTACACGTACATCATTGCGGCATAACGATGAGGTCGTTCGCACCGTGCGAAACACCTGCTTGCGGGGGCCAGAGCATTCGAATATGCTGGCCGTCATATGAAAAGGTCTACTCCAACTGCCAAAGAAATCACCCACCAGCGCATTGTCGGGGCCGCCGCGCGCGCGATTAGACGAAGTGGCTACAACGGCACTAGCGTGGCCGACATCATGAAGGATGCTGGGCTGACGCACGGAGGTTTCTACGCGCACTTCGAATCCCGTGAAGCGATGCTTGCAGAGGCAGCCGACCAAGCGGGAGCAGAGGGCGTGGCGCTCATGGAGCACATCGCTGCCACCACGCCACCTCAGGAAGTGTTGCGGGCGATGGCGCAAGCTTATCTCTCGAAAGAGCACGTTGAGGGTGTGGAAACCGGCTGTGGAACCGCTGCACTCGCCTCGGAAATGCCGCGTCAGGCGCCAGAGGTCCGGCGTGCCGCAACGCGTCGCATCAAGGAGATGATCGATCTCGTTGCCCGGCAGTTGCCAGATTGGGGGCAACCGAGTGCGCACGAACATGCACTGGTCACCGTTGCGCTGATGGTCGGCACGTTGACGCTTGCACGTGCTGTCGATGACCCAAAGCTCTCCGACGCGCTACTTGCGGCTGCATTGAAGCAAGTCACTTCTGCCGGCGATGTCTAAGAGGGGGCGCCGGCACGGACGGGAGCACATTTTTTTTCTGGATCAAAATATGATGAATATCATATCTGGGTAAAGTTACTGTCGGTGGGACTTTTGTTGTCGAGTGCCACATTGCCTTTCAGAACTAGGGGGTGTCAAACGCCGACCCCGCTGCAGGTTCTGATGCAATGCAAGTCGGCATGGAAAGGGGACCGCACACGATTCGTCCTGGGAGTCGAAGCGTCAGTACATTCCCAACAACGTCATCGAAGCGGGCCGCGATTGTGTGGTTCGAATTGAGCCGAGGCAATCTTTTCCTCGTTCACGGCTCAAAGAGTTTCTATCCACGCTGCATTGCAGCATTGCCCGATATGCCAGTTTTCCGCGCGCGTTCTACTCGTCTTTGATCAGTTTCGGATACGCCTCATCCCGTAAGACCCTGCAGCTGACACCAGCACGCTGTATCCCAAACTAATCGAGCGCTGTATCCGCAACTAATCGATCACTTCATCAGCCGTTTTGAGGGCGATGCCACTTGTCCACAGCATCGCGCGCACCGCTTGCAGAACCTCCCGCAAGCATTTGACGCACAAGGGTTTGTTGCACGATGTAACAGGCACCTTCGATGTGGATAACTCACCCCGCGCGCATACGTTTTACGTGATCTGCACGTTTGCACAAACCCGTCAAGCCCTTTTGTGACTTGGGTCTTCGCCGTTTGGGCAGGTTATGCACAGAACATGTGGATAAGTCTGTGGGAAACATCATCCGACCCGCGTGGTGACGGGTTTTGATCGGCGCTGCTCGCGAATGTGGCAGGGGATTGTCGGGAGACGCCGGTCTGCACATTGCAACGATTGATTACAACTTGAAACAGCATATTGAGCGCCCGTTGGCCAGACTTCCGATACGCGATGGCTGATCGCGACCGACGCATTCAAGGAGAAGAACATGGTTCGGGTACTGACGATTCTGCTGGCCGGTGCCACGCTGCTGACTGCAACCGGCTGTGCCGACATGACGGCACGTCAACGTAATACCGCCATTGGTGCGGGTGTGGGTGGCTTGGCCGGCGCAGCCTTGATTGGCGGCCCCGGTGCTACGCTGGGCGGCGCCGCGCTGGGCGGCCTGGTGGGCAACGTATCGACGCGTTGATTTCGGTTCGACCTGGGCGTCGAACTGAAAAGAAACGGACCCGAGGTTAAACCTTTGGTCCGTTTTTTTATGCCTGCGCGCGGCTTCGGGTGCGCAGCAACTCTTCCAGTGCAGACACTTCAAGGGGTCGCCCAAACAGGAAGCCCTGCACTTCGTCGCATGCATGCGCGGACAAGAACGCCGATTGCTCGGGAGTCTCCACACCTTCGGCCGTGACCGTCATGTTCAGTGCGCGGGCCATTGCGATGATGGTCTTGGTGAGTGCCACGCAGTCGGCCACCCCGGGTACGCCGCTGATGAACGATCGGTCGATCTTGATGTTGTGGATCGGCAAGCTGCGCAGATACGACAGCGAAGAGAACCCGATGCCGAAATCATCAAGGGAGATACGCACGCCCCGCGCGGCCAGACTCATCAGCAGACGCTGTGTCGATTGCCGGTCGGCCAGCAGCACGCTTTCCGTCAATTCAAGCTCCAGCCGGCCCGGCGCCATGCCTGAGGACTTGAGTGCCTCGTCGACGTCGCGCTCGATCACGCCGGCATCGCACTGCCGCGCGGACACGTTGACCGCCATGCGGCCCGTGAAGCCGAACTTGCGCGCCCACGCCTCGCCCTGCGCGCAGGCTTGCATGAGCGCCCAGCGGCCGAGTTCGAGGATGTAGCCCGACTCCTCCGCCACGTCGATGAACTCGGTGGGTGACACTGCGCCCAGCTCGGGGTCGGACCACCGCATCAGCGCTTCGACCGCCACCAGTTCGCCAGATTCCAGCGCGTACTTGGGTTGATACACCAGCCGCACCTGACCTCGCCCCAGCGCACGCCGCATGCGCTCGTTGAGCGTGAAGCGGCGCAGCATCTGCGTTTCCAGCGCGCGCGAATACCGGGTGATGCGGTTGCGGCCGTTTTCCTTGGCGCGGTACATGGCGGCTTCAGCGTGACTGACTAGCGAGGCCGCATCGGCGCCGTCTTCGGGGTAGGCCGCCACGCCAATGCTGGCGGACAGATGCACCTCGCGTTCGCCGCCGGTGAAGGGGCGGGCCAGCGCGTCGAGCACCTGCTGCGCGAGTGTGTCGGCGGCCTTCGGGTCATCGATGGCCACGCAGAACTGGTCGCCACCCAGGCGGGCCAGCAACGCGCGCTGGCCCGCCTGGGCGCGGATGCGCTGCGCCGCCATGTTCAGCACCTGGTTGCCCACGTGGTGCCCCATCGCCTCGTTCACGGTTTTGAAGTGGTCCAGCCCGATATACAGCAGCGCGGATTCGCCCGTGGACGGCAGCGTCAGCCGCGCATCGAGCCGCTCGATGAACGCCGCCCGATTGGGCAGACCCGTGAGCGAATCCTTGGTCTCCAGCAGGCGAAGTTGCTCGTAGGCGGACCGCTCGGCCGTGATGTCGGTAAAGATGACCAGCACCGCATGCGGTGATGCGCTGTCTGGCGAGAACATCGGCAGCACCGATTCACGCAGCCACACGATCTGCCCATTGCCAGCCGGCACGCCCACGACGACGTTGCTGATCGCGCGCCCCGTGCGGGCGGCCAGCGTGGAGGGCCATGCGGCGCGCGGCAGGATGGCGCCGTCTTCGCCCAACATCATGTCGTTCAGTGCCACACGCGGGCGGCCTTTCCATGACGGGCCCGACATGCGCAGGATCTCGGCCGCGCTGCGGTTGTACGACAGCACGCGGCCATCGGTGGACAGCGTCAGCACGCCCTCGCTCAGATGGTTGACGACCAGCCGGTACTGATCGCGCAGCTCGCGGGACTGGCGATATTCATTCTCCAGGCGCAGCAGCTTGACCAGCGCGGCGATGTAGCGGCCGCACTCGGCGCGCAACGTTGCGTCGTCGGTCGGGTTGGCCGTTGGGAAGAAGAGGCAGAGCAGATCATCGGCGACGGCCATGCCGCCATGCTGGGCCGGGATGCGGCACAGCCATGTCGGCTGCACGGTATCCAACACGCGCACGAGCGCTTCGCGCACAGCCGTGGGCGCATTGGTTTCGCGAATCAGCTCGATGGGCGCCAGCTCATTGAGCAGTGGCGCGATGCGTGCCAGTTCGATATCGAATTCACCCTGCGCTGCGGTGGGCAGGTGCGCTGCACGATCGTCGCGCAATGCCAGCTTCGCCCGGGCGCGCTGCGTGCCATAGAGCCTCGCGCGCCCGGAGACGACACGCACCACCACGCAGAGCGTCGATGGCAACGCTGCTTCCAGCGCCCGCAGCGCAGCATGCAACCGCTCGCCCAGCGAGGCGGCGGACGGCAGTGTGGAAAGCAGATGATCGAGATGCTCGTGCGGCAGCGCGGCACCAATGGCCTCGACGCTGAGCACGCGTTCGCCGGCCTTGCCCGGCAGTTGCGCATCGAGCGGCAGCGGCAATCCGTGCACGACAACCTGCTGCGCCGGCAGCCCGTCAAAGCGGGTTGGCGTGACCGTCAGCCGAACGCTGACCACCTCGTTGGAGTCGCCTGCGCAAAGGGCGGAGACAAGTTGCGCCGCCGACGTGGCGCCAGCATCGGGCGGGCTTGCATCGGCGTCGCCGCCGGTATGGGTCTCGAGCCAGGCGGGCACGTCTTGGAAGAAGCGCGAAAAGGGCTCGCCGAGCAGTTGGTCGGACGAAAGCGCCCGCACCATGCAAACACCGGCTGCATTGGCAAAGACGATGCGGCCTTCGAGCACCACATAGAGCGGAACCGGAAGGCTTTGCGCCGACAACGGGTAGGAAATTTCGTCTGGCATCCCACGCTCCAACCTGAGGTATTGCCCAATATCTCACTCAGCATGGACCTCGGGCGACGCTGGCCACGAGAACGCCGGCTACCGGAAGCCGAGGGCAATGCTCTTCATGATGCGCAAAAGTCGTGCGCGGCGCAAAGCCTAGTTTGTGGCCGATACAACACATTGCGGATTCGGTTTGTCGGTCCCGATGTTGTTCGGGTGGGTGGCGGGTTTCAAATCGGTTTGCCGTGGCTTGGCTGGCGGCGCTGGTTCCATTTCGGAATCCCGGCCATTTCCATTTTCCTGCACGGTGAAGTGCTGATCGATCCAGCGATGCGTCAGTGCCAATCCGATTGCACACATCAAAACGCATGTTCCCATTGTCAGGATCAAATAAGCGCTGATCCGTTCGACAGAACGTTCGGGAAAGAAAAGCGTCGCGGCAACAAACAGGGAGCCGACCAGCGCGCCAAAGACCAAAAGCAGAGAGTAAAAACGACATGGCCAGGGCGAATTCATCGTTGTCTCGTCCAGCTGCAACCAAGAAAGGTGGCGCATTGAATCGTTTTACCGCTCGCTCAAATGAGCATGCCACTGCGGTCGCAATCGCGGTGCAATGGCATGCCCGGCATCCAGCAGCTTGCGTATGAATAGAAATTGCGTTTGCTGTACTGCTGCGATGCCGCAGATTGCCGCTTGGAGCAAGAACCGGAATTGCGGGACCCGGCAGCGCTTGCTATGGTGGTGGCACTGAAATGCAGCGCGATACCGGCTTGCGGCCTTGCATGATCGCGCACGCTAATCCGATGCGCCAATCTGGATTTCGGGTTGAAACCTGGGCATCCGGTGTGCCTCGATTTGATTTTTGGCTTAGTGGTACGGTTTGAAGGGACATGATCAAAAACGTTGAAATTTGATTTCAGTTATGAATACAATTGATCTAATATCTGATCCACACCAGACTTCACACCAGAATTTATTGGGAGCGCATATGGCGACATACAAGGAATTGGTTGCACAAAAGGCCAAACTGGAAGAGCAGATCGAAACTGCGCGTGCCAAGGAGCTGGAAGCGGTGATCCAGCAAGTGCGCCAGACGGTTGCCGAATATGGCCTGACGGCTGAAGACCTGGGCCTGGCTCAGCGTCGCGGCCGCCGTGCCGGTGCGAAAGCGCCGGTGCCGGCCAAGTACCGTGACCCGAAGACGGGCGCAACGTGGTCCGGCCGCGGCCGTGCTCCGGCCTGGATCGGCAAGAACCGCGATAAATTCCTGATCGCCTGATCTGCCAGGCGCTGCCTGACGCGCGCGCAAGCGTGCAATGCAAATGGCCCACCTGCCCGGTGGGCCATTTGCATTGCTGCCCCCGATGATCGTTCCTGTATAACGACGGCATGACGCCACGCCTGCCCAAATACCTTGAACTGGCCGACCGCATTCGGCTCGACATCCTGCACGGAACGCTGCCGGCGGGCAGCATCGCGCCCAGCGAGAACGAAGTCGCCCAGCGCTACGGCGTATCGCGCTTGACGGCGCGCCGCACGCTGAATGAGCTGGCGGCGCGCGGGCTGCTCCGGCGCTCGCGGGGGCAGCGGAGCGTGGTGCTCGATCGCGTGGGACCGCATCGGCCGGTGCTGTACGCGCCGGGCCAGTCCGACGCAGCGCTGGAATACGTGCCGGGGGCCGTCTATACGGTCAGCGCATTTCGATTGGAGTTGGCCGACGAGACCGTGGCCGCTGCGCTTGACCTGGCGGTCGGCGCGCAGGTGGCGTTCGTCGAGCGTCGCGCCCAGGTGGATGGGCAACCCATCATGCTGCTGCGTACTTGGCTGACGTCCAGGCTCGCGGCGATGCTGGAGGCGCGCGACTTTGAAGATCGCCTGTTCGTGCAGGTCTTCCAGCGCGCCAATCTGACTATCGCGCGCTCACGCGAGGCGCCGCTTGCCTGTGTGTCCGATGCCCACCAGGCTGCGCAGCTCGGTGTGGAAGCGGGTGTGCCCCTGGTGCGCGTGCGCCGCATCGGCTACAGCGTGGCCGACGTGCCGATCTCCCTCACGTACTGCGATTTTTCCCCCGAGCGCTACACGCGCGAAGTCGACATCCGCGTGCTCCAAAACGACTGAAAGCGCACTGCGCCAGACCGGTGCAGAAACGGCGCCACACACCCCGCGATGGGGACTTGTCCGCCTAAAGTATTCAAGCTAGTCTGCGCCCCTTCCCCAGAAAACGTATTTATTTGTGAAGCGACGCTTTGCCGACAACGTATTGGCACGGCAGTTGCATTCACGGCGCCATCTCAGCGGCGGCGGGTTGAGCCACCTGCCGCTTCAACGCTGATTCAGTCGATTCAACACACCGGAACCACAAGAGGGAGAAATCAACAATGCAACTCAAGCGACGTTTTTCGCTGGCCGCACTGGCTGCCGCGGCGGCCCTGACTGCAGGCGCGGCGCAGGCCCAATCGTCTGTGACGCTGTATGGCCAGGTGGATGCCTGGGCGGGCGCCACCAAGAACCTGGGCCAGGACCGCGCCTGGGGCGTCAACTCGGGCGGCATGTCGACGTCATACTGGGGCATGAAGGGCAGCGAAGATCTGGGCAACGGCCTGAAGGCCATCTTCACGCTGGAAGCGTTCTTCCGTCCCGACACCGGCAAGTCCGGCCGCTTTGATGGCGACCACTTCTTCGCCCGTAATTCGTTTGTCGGTCTGCAGTCGAACAGCTGGGGCTCGATCAAGCTCGGCCGTAACACCCCGCCGTACTTCGTTTCGACGATCCTGTTTAATCCGTTCATCGATTCGTACACGTTCTCGCCGATGGTGTTCCACACCTACCTCGGCAACGGCCGTACGGGCGCCGCAGGTATCTCGGGCCTGGTGGGGGATTCTGGCTGGGACAACTCGATCATGTATTCCACGCCGGACATGGGCGGCCTGACGGCCAACCTGATCTACGGCGCGGGCGAGCAAGCCGGCCACAACGGTCAGAACAAGTGGGGCGGCAGCCTGCTGTACTTCCGTGGCAACTTTGCAGCAACGGCGGCGTTCCAGCAGGTGCGCTACGACGGCGCGCCTGGCGACCTGAACAGCCTGGTGGCTGGCTTTGCGCGCCAGACGGCGGGGCAGTTGGGTGCCACGTATGACTTTGGCGTGGTCAAGCTGTACGGCCAATACCAGTACATCAAGAACACGATCAGCACCGGCGACGCGAAGAGCAACGGCGGTCAGCTGGGCGTGTCGATTCCGGTGGGCCCGGGCGCCGTGCTGGCATCGTATGCCTACACGAAGACCTCGGGTGCGGCTGACGTGAAGCGCAACACCTGGGCGGTGGGCTACGACTATTCGTTGTCCAAGCGCACCGATGTGTATGCGGCTTACTTCCGCGACAAGGTGTCGGACCTCTCGACGGCTGACACCTTCGGTGTAGGCATTCGCGCAAAGTTCTAAGCCTTCGCGTTCTGCTTTTCCTTGTCACCGCCCACGTGTCGACAGCGTGGGCGGGCATTTGCAACGGCGTCCGGATTCCGGGCGCCGTTTTTTGTTATGTGGAAAAACCGAAAGGGCGGCGGCGTCAGCCGGTGCGCGCCAGGCGCAACGGCGGCGAGAGCGGCGCTGGGGCCTCGGCTCCAATGTTTGGCTGATTCAGCAGCATGGCGCCGCGCTGCGTGGCCACGAAGACAGCCTCGGTACGGCTGCGCACTTCAAGCCGGCGATACAGCGCGTTGATATGCGCCTTGGTTGTCGCCTCGGAAATACTCAGCATGCGGCTGATGGTTTTGACCGGATGCCCGCGCGAGAGCAAGACGAGAATCTCATATTGCCGCTGCGTCAGGCCGAGCAACGCGCCATCGTCATTACCGTTGGCCGAACTTGCCGCAATCGCTTCAGGCCGTGTCAGCACGATCGACGCCGGCACATAACGGCCGCCGGCGAGCACCAATTCCAATGCCGCTGCAATCAATTTGCCGGAATAGCTTTTCAGCAGATATGCCGAGACATTCAATTGCATCAGCGTACGCACATGCGCAGCGGAATCGGTTTCGCCCAGTACGGCGACATGTCGGGGATGCGGCTGTTGAAGCAGCCGGGAGAGGGCTGGCAGATCGTCGATGCCGGGTAAGGGCAGGCCGATCAGGGCCAGTTCGGCGTCCGCATGCGCCGCGAGGTTTTCAAAGAGAGCTTCGTCCGGCTCGACGCTGACCACTTCGGTGATGGCCGGCAAGGATTGCAACACATGGGTCGCGCCGGCACGCACCAAAGGGTGTGCCTCCACTACGATTGATTTCACTGCGCCGCCTGTCTGGTTATGGTTTGTTTGCCCATTTCCGGAATCAGCTTGTTGCCGCGCCTATTTGGACCACTGGGTCCAAAATCAATGCAGCCGTGCTTGTGGAAAATGCTTCTGGCGTGCGGTCTCGGTATATTCCCCGTTCAACCGGCAGTCACCGCAGTGCGGTGCCGCCGGGCCGAAACCTTGGCACGCCATTCAGGCGCAATTTCCTTCCGGTTTTTCTTGTTTATGTCGCCAGGCGCGGAGGATTAACCCCGCCAAAATCGCAGAATAAATCCCCAGCATGCTTGTTGCACCCATCAATGGGATGTAAACCTTTTTGTTTACCCCGATCGGTGGTGTGCTGGACCCTCTATACATAGCAGGATCAGGCAGCAGCAGCTAGCCCCACTTCACGCCCATTGACGTAAGCGTAAAGCGGGGCTTTTGTACCCAAAAACGTGTTGTGGTGGCTTATTGCGCGACGACGGAGAAGCGTGGCATCGACAGCGGCTGTTTGCCGTCGCGGCCGTAGGGTGTGCCGCCGCCGTTGTTGGCAGCATGCAGGACGGACAGCGCGTTCTGCGTGGCACGCAGGCGCAGGTCGATCAGGGTGCCGTTGTCGATGTTGCGCTGGCGCAGCAGGCGGGCCAGGGCCAGGTTTTCGTCGAACAGGCGGCTGGCGGTTTCGTCGGTGCGCAGGTATTTGACCAGCCCGTACGGATCGGCACCGCCGTGCTGGGCCCACCACAGGCGGCGGTCGCGGTCGGCTTCGCCCAACGCAGCGAGCTGTTTCTGCTTGGTCTGGGTGATGTGCTCGAGTTCCACCATGTCGCCGTCGCGCAACGCCTGCGCTTCGGCATCCAGGGTGAGGGTGGCTGCGCGCAGCAGTTCCTGCTCGTCGGCAAGGGTGCGGATCAGCAGTGTGTTGTCCATGGTGACTACCTCAGGCTGGGAAGCTTGGGCAGCCGCCGGCCGGCACGCCGCCCCGCCGCGATCAGTCCGGAGGCGGAAACCCTCGGACCGGCGGCGTCAGAAAATACAGGGGACGGACGACGGGAACCCCCCGTCAGACCTTCTTGGAGCGCGTGGAGAGCAGCGATTGCGCGTCGGAAAGCGCCGCATCGGCGATCTTGCCGGCGTCCATCTTGAGCGTGCCGTTCTGAATAGCACTGCGGATCTGCTCGACGCGTGCGGCGTCGAAGTCGCCGCTGCCCACTTGGCGCGAGACTTGTTGGACCGACAGCGACGGCGAATCGCCGGTGTGGCGCGTGGTGCCCGAAGCCGTCGTAGCGGCCGGGGACGAGCCGGTCGCGCGCGTCGACCCGGACGCAGCGTCCTTGGTCGGCGCAACGGCCGGCGTGTTGTTCACGATATGGTTGATTTTCACGGGTGTCTCCGAAGAGCGCGTTCATCCTATCACCCATAACGGCCAACCCCGGCTCAAACTTTAGCGGCAGGTATCGATAACGCATCACGGTTAAAAGTGATCAGTCGTTATCAATTTGGTCTTAAAACTGGATCGCCACGACGCCAGCGGACTGAGCAATGCCGGAGACGACATTGCCGTTGGCGGTGCGCACCTGCGCCACCTGGCCCACGGCCGCCTGGTTCAAGGCCCGGCCGTCGCTGCTGACCTGGAAGCCGCCGCCCTCGGCGAGGAGCTTGACCGTCTGGCCGGCCTGCACGGCAATCGGCAGGCGCAGGCTTTCGGCGCGCAGCGGCTGGTTGGCAGCCACGCTGGTGAGCAGTACACGCCCCACCACATCGGCCGGCTGTTGCACGACCGAGGCCGGCAGCATCGAAAGGTCGCCCGTGCGGGCTTCCAGATCGCCCATATCGAGCGTCTTGCCCGGCGAGAGCTGGTGCGACGCGACGTAATACGTCCCCGTAATCTGAATCGTGGCCGGCACCCAGGCCGCCCAGGCGTGCGGCGAGCGGCAGCGCACGCCCACTTGTATACGGCCGCGCAGGCGGTTGGCCGCCGGCAGCATCAGGTCGATCTGGTCGCAGGGCTGATTGGCCACGCGTGCATCCACGGGGCCAACTTCCACCGACGCACGTGGCGCGCCCGTCTCATTCGTGCCGCCCAGGATGTCCAGTTGCGACTGCAGTTGCTGCTGAATCTGCATCTGGATGGCGTTCGGCCCCTGGATGGTGGTGGGCTGCGCGGGCTGTTGCACGGCCTGGGCCGGCGGATAGCCGACGCGCACCATGCCCTGTGCGTGCGCCAGGATCGGGTGCACGACGCTGGCCAGCAGGCCCAGCGCCAGGATCAACAACAGCTTGCGCTGGCGCCCAGCCAGCGGCATGGCCGTGACGGAAGTTCGGGTCGGGTGGTGCGCGCTGCGTGCAAACCGCGTGGACATGGAGAGCCCCTTCATCAAAAGTCCGGTGAAGTTTAGCCACGCGTGCGCGAGCGCCAAATGCGGAAATGTCGGCCAATCCCCCCCTTATTCGGACGAATGGTCTTGCACACCGGCCCCTAGACTTTGCAACGTGGTGAAGTCCCTGGCGTTGTGCGGTTCCTGGCCGTACAGCCTGTTCCGGTAGGTGGCGAGGTTGCTCGTTCTTCGGCCAGATATCGGATTCGCAGACAGGTCTTTTCCACTGAGGTCGCATGACGGCAACTCAGCATGACAAGCGGTTCAGCGGTTTTGGAGACGGCATCGGCGGTTTTGAAGGGGCCGCTGATGCCGAGTTCTCCGTCCGAAGGGAACGCGCAACACGCAAACGCAATACAGAACAGAACGCAACCCAGGCGGGTGGCAGCAGTAACCAGGGCGCCACGCGCAAGGAATGACAGACATGGTCGACAAGCTGGATCAGTTGTTCGGTTTTCAGGAGCAGGCGCTGCACTTGCGCTCGCAGCGTCACCAGATCCTGGCCTCGAACATCGCCAACGCCGATACGCCCAACTACAAGGCGCGCGACTTCGATTTTCAGTCGGCGCTGCAGAAGGCGGTCGGCCAGCAAAGCGGTAACAGCCTGCCGATGACGGCAACGGCTGCGGGCCACCTGACGGTAGATGGCGCACCGGCCGGCGAGGTGTCGCTGATGCAGGCGTCGCTGTCGCAGCAGACCAAGGCGCTGCAGGGCGAAGTGCAGTACCGCACGTCGCAGCAGCCGTCCATCGACGGCAACACGGTGGACATGGATGGCGAGCGCATGCGCTTTGCCGATAACACCGTGCGCTACGAGGCCGATCTGAGCATCGTGACGCAGAAGATCAAGTCGATGCTGGCAGCGATTCAAAACAGCTAGCGCGACGTAGCAGAGCAGTAAGAGCAGCAGACAGGCAATTAAGACGACCGCGCAGCAATCACGCGCGGCGAAAGAGGGGCGGGAACTGTGTGGCGCTCCGGGCCGGGAAATATCGGTCCGGAGCAAGCCGCCATACAGAACAACCGGATCGGTCCGGCAGCGGTGCCGGCAACAGTATTTGAAGACATCGGAATCAACATGTCGCTATTCAAGGTGATGGATGTAGCTGGCAGCGCGCTCACCGCGCAGTCCAAGCGCATGAACGTGGTCGCCTCCAACCTGGCTAACGCCGAAAGCGTGACGGGCCCGGACGGCAAGGCGTACCGCGCCAAGCAGGTGGTGTTCTCGCCCGTGCAGGAGTCTGACGACTACGCCACCGGCGTGTCGGTCGACCGTGTGGTCGAAGACACCGTCACCCCCATGAAGCGCATGCACCAGCCGGGCAACCCGCTGGCCGATGCAGACGGCTACGTGACCATGCCGAACGTCGATGTGGTGGACGAAATGGTCAACATGATTTCTGCGTCGCGCTCGTACCAGGCCAACGTGGAAGTCGCCAACACCACCAAGACGATGGCCTCCAAGGCTCTGACTCTGGGCCAGTAAGCGGCTCTATTCATCGCGAGACACGAACATGACCGTCAGCTCAACCAGCAGCACCACCGGCACCTCTAGCACGACCTCCGGCAACCAGCTTGCCATCACCAGCGGCACCGATCTGCAGAACACGTTCATGCAGTTGCTGGTTGCGCAGTTGCAAAACCAGGATCCGCTCAACCCGATGGACAACTCGCAGATGACCTCGCAGCTTGCGCAGATCAACACTGTGAACGGTATCCAGCAACTGAACACCACCATGTCGAGCATGGCAACGCAGAACGCGGCCACGCAGGCTTCGTCGCTGATCGGCCGCACCGTGCAGGTGCCGTCGTCCAACCTGACGCTGGCCTCCAGCACGGCCAACTTCGGCATCTCGGTACCCAACGGCGCCGACGATGTGGTCGTGACCATCAAGGATGCCAACGGCAACACCGTGCGTTCGGTCGATCTGGGCCAGATGTCCGCCGGCAGCGGCAACTACACCTGGAACGGCAAGAACGACAGCGGCGCCACGGTGGCCGACGGCTCGTACTCCATCTCGGTTTCCGCCACGCTTGGCGGCAAGATCACAACGGCCAACGCCACCGGCGCCGACAAGGTGACGGGCGTGACCATCACCAACGGAACGACGCAGCTGCAACTGGCCTCGGGCAACACGGCCAAGCTGTCGGACGTCACCACCATTCAGTAACGGGTCGAACCCGCTTTTTTATCTACGGGAGAACATTATGGGATTCCAGCAAGGCCTCAGCGGTCTCGACGCCGCCTCTGCAAACCTCGACGTGATCGGCAGCAACGTGGCAAACGCCAACACTGTCGGCTACAAGAAATCGACCGCCGAGTTTGGCGACGTGTACGCACGCTCGCTCGTGGGTGCGTCCGACAACCAGATCGGCCAGGGCGTGAGTGTGACCAAGGTGTCGCAGTCGTTCACGCAGGGCAACGTGACCAACACCGGCAACCCGCTGGACATCGCCATCAACGGCACGGGCTTCTACCGCATGGTCGACCCGTCCAGCGGCCAGGTGTCGTACACGCGTAACGGCCAGTTCCAGACCGACAAGAACGGTTTCATCATCTCGGCCACCGGCCAGAACCTGACCGGCTACGGCGTGGATTCCACCGGCAAGGTCAACACGGCCGTGCTGACCAACCTGAAGATTCCCGTCAACGACCTGGCGCCGCTGGCCACCACCAACACCGCGTTCGGCGTGAACCTGGATGCGGCCGCCACGGCGCCGACCACCACGCCGTTCTCGCCCACCAACTCGGCCACGTTCAACCACTCCGTTTCGGAACAGGTGTACGACGGCACGGGCACGGCCCACATGCTGACCAACTACTACGTGCGCACCGCCGCGGGCTGGGATGTGTACTCGCAAGTGGACGGCAACAACCCGACCGGCGGCAACCCGGTTACGTCGCTCACCTTCAACAGCAGCGGCCAGCTGACTTCCACGCCGAGCAAGATCGCCACGGCCTTCCCCGGCATGAGCATCGCCAGCATGGATTTCACGGGCACCACGCAGTACGGCGGCGGCTATAACGACACCGCCCCGGGCGTGACGCAAGACGGTTACGCCACTGGCCGCCTGGCCAGCTACGCGGTCGGTACCGATGGCACCGTCACCGCGCGCTACTCCAATGGCCGCACGGCAACGCTGGGCCAGGTCGCCATGGCCAACTTCAAGGCACCGGAAGGCCTGCAGAACATCGGCGGCAACCAGTGGGTGGAAACGTCCAACTCGGGCGCCCCCAACCTGGGTACGCCGGGCATGGGCTCGTTCGGCTTGCTGCAGTCATCGGCGGTGGAGCAATCCAACGTGGACCTGTCTGCCGAGCTGGTCAACATGATCATTGCCCAGCGCTCGTATCAGGCCAACGCGCAGACCATCAAGACGCAGGACACCATTCTGCAGACCCTGGTGACGATGTAATCGTCGTTGCCCGAAGCTGACTGACCGCACACCAAGGACACTCGCATGGACCGCTCGATCTACGTGTCGATGACTGGCGTAAAGCACCTGTTCGATCAACAGGCTGCCAGCGCCAACAACCTCGCCAACGCCAGCACAACCGGCTTCAAGGCGCAGATCGACGCGTTCCATACGGTGGGTGTGCAAGGCGATGGGTCGCCGACGCGCAGCTATGTGATGGCCTCGGCCATCGGTACGGACCTCGCGCCCGGCCCGATCGAGACCACGGGCCGCAGCCTGGACGTGGCCATCGACGGGCAAGGCTTCTTTGCCGTACAGACGCCCGAAGGCGGCGAGGCTTACACCCGCGCCGGTACGTTCCAGCTCGGTCCTGACGGCACGATCCAGACGCTCTCCGGCCAGCCCGTGCTGGGTGACGGCGGCCCGATCACGCTGCCGCCCGATACCACGGTGCAGTTTGCCAAGGACGGCACGGTCAACGCGATCAGCGCCGACAGCCGTACGCCGCCCGTGTCGCTGGGCCGTCTGAAGCTGGTGAGCATCGACCCGTCGAACATCGACCGCGGCGCCGACGGCCTGTTCCGTCAGCGCGACGGTCAGGACGCCGACGTGGATGAAAAAGTTCGTGTGACCGGCGGGGCGCTGGAAGGCAGCAACGTCAACCTGACCGACTCGCTGGTCAACATGATCGAAATCTCGCGCCAACTGGAAATGCAGATGAAGTCGCTGCACACGAGCGACACGAACGCCCAGTCGGCCAATGAACTGCTGCGCCACGCCTGAGCGGCCGGCGCAATGAATTGAATCAACCAAGGACTCGAACATGATTCGCTCCCTGTGGATTTCCAAAACCGGGATGGACGCCCAGCAATCGCAGCTGGATGTCATCTCGAACAACCTGGCGAACGTCAACACGACGGGCTTCAAGCGCTCGCGCGCCGTGTTCGAAGACTTGCTGTATCAGAACGTGCGCGAGCCGGGTGCGCAGTCGTCGCAACAGACCACGCTGCCTTCGGGCATGCAGATCGGTACCGGTACGCGCATCGTCGCCACCGAGCGTCTGCACACGCAGGGCAACCTGCAGCAGACCGGCAATTCGACCGACGTGGCCATCAACGGCAACGGCTTCTTCCAGGTGCAGATGCCCGACGGCACGCTGGCCTACACGCGTGACGGCAGCTTCCAGATCAACGCGCAGGGCCAGCTCGTGACCTCGAGCGGTTACCCGGTCCAGCCGGCCGTGACGGTGCCGCAGAACGCCACCAGCCTGACCATCGGCAAGGACGGCGTTGTGACGGTCACCACGCCGGGCGCGGTCAACAACACGCAGGTGGGCACGTTCCAGTTGGCCAACTTCATCAACCCGGCCGGCCTGCGCAGCATGGGCGAAAACCTGTACGCCGAAACCGAAGCGTCGGGCACGGCCAACCTGGCCAACCCGGGCTCGAACGGCGTGGGCGCGCTCAATCAGAACTACGTTGAAACGTCCAACGTGAACGTGGTGGAAGAAATGGTCAACATGATCCAGACGCAGCGTGCGTATGAGATCAACAGCAAGTCGGTCCAGACGTCGGACCAGATGCTGGAGAAGCTGTCTCAGCTTTGAGCTGACGGCGCAGTTTTTGAGGATGTAGTGCGATGCATACCCCCCCGGTTTACTCGCTCCAGAATGGCAAGCACAGCGGCCGCGCTGTGTCTGCTGTTCGAGTCGTTCGATTGGCCGTGCTTGGCACGGCCGCCTTGCTCGCTACGGCGTGCGGCATGCTGCCGCCGCCGGCCCCGATCGTGCAGGGTCCGACAACCGCGCGCCCACCGATGCCGGTGATGGCGCCGCGCCAGAACGGGGCGATCTACCAGGAAGTGGCATCGGGCAGCGGCGGGTTCCGCGGCATGTTTGAAGACCGCCGCGCCCACATGGTGGGCGACACAATCACAATCGTGATCACAGAAAACACGGCGGCCAGCAAGCAGACCTCCGGCAGCGTCAACCGCTCGGGCAGCATGAGCGCTTCGGTGCCGACCTTCGCCGGCATGAACGCTGGCGTGCTGTCTTTGCTGGGTGTGTCGGCCAGCGACGCCAACAAGTTCGACAGCAAGGGCGCCAACGGTGCACAGAACAACTTCACGGCCACGATTACCGTCACGGTGGTGGAAGTGCTGGGCAACGGCAACCTGGTGGTGAGCGGCGAGAAGCAGATGGCCGTTGGCCAGGGCACCGAGTCGATCAAGTTCTCCGGCGTGGTCAACCCGACCACCGTCAACAATCAAAACACCGTGTTGTCTACCCAGGTGGCGGACGCACGCATGGAATACCGCGGCACGGGCTACGTGGCCGAGTCGCAGCAGATGGGCTGGCTGTCGCGGTTCTTCCTGACCGTGTCGCCGTTCTAAGGGATCTGCCATGACTTTGCATCGAACGAGGTTCTATCGAACCCTTGGCGCGGCCCTGGTGGCATTGAGCGCAATTTCCGCGGTTGTTCCGACAACGGCACACGCTGATCGCATCAAGGATCTGACCACCGTTGCCGGCGTGCGCGACAACGCGCTGATCGGCTACGGCCTTGTCGTGGGCCTGGACGGAAGCGGCGACCAGACCACGCAGACCCCCTTCACGGTCCAGAGCTTCAACAACATGCTCACGCAGTTCGGCATCAACGTGCCGCCCGGTGCGAGCATCCAGCTCAAGAACACCGCTGCCGTGGTGGTGACGGCCACGCTGCCTGCCTTTGTGCGGCCGGGCCAGACCATCGACGTGACGGTGTCGTCCATCGGTAACGCCAAGAGCCTGCGTGGCGGCACGCTGCTGCTCACGCCGCTCAAGGGCGTGGACGGCCAGCTCTACGCATTGGCACAAGGCAACGTGGTGATTGGCGGCGCAGGCGCATCGGCCAATGGCAGCAAGGTGCAGATCAATCAACTCGGCGCTGGCCGCATCGCCAATGGCGCCACGGTGGAGCGCGCCGTGCAGGCCACGGTGGGTGAGGCCGGCAGCATCCAGCTCGATACCGGCACGACGGATTTCGGCACCGTGCAGAACATCGTTACCGCCATCAACAAGCAGTTTGGCTCGGATACGGCGCAAGCCGCGGACGGCCGCACGATCAACGTGCGCGCACCGGCCCTGGCGTCGGACCGCGTCGGCTTCCTGGCCAAGCTACAGAACATTGACGTGACGCCGGCGCTGGCCGCTGCACGTGTGGTGATCAACGCCCGCACGGGCTCGGTGGTCATGAACCAGCTCGTCAAGCTCGAGCCCTGCGCGGTGGCGCACGGCAGCCTGTCGGTCACCATCAGCACGGACCCGGTCGTGAGCCAGCCGGCGCCGTTCTCGCAAGGGCAGACGGTGGCCGCAGCGCGCTCGAACATCGAGGTCAAGCAGCAAGGCGGCAGCCTTATCAACGTGAAGGGCGGCACCAACCTTGCGGACGTGGTCAAGGCCATCAACGCGATTGGCGCCAACCCGCAAGACCTGATCTCGATCCTGCAGGCGATGAAGGCGGCCAACGCGCTGCGCGCCGATCTGGAAATCATCTGACGCTGGGGAGGCCACGATGAACCAAACCGACCTCACCAGCCGCCTGGCGCTCGACTCCAAGGGTTTCGAGTCGCTCAAGCAAACGGCGCGTACGGACCCGACCGGCGCCGCCAAGACCGTCGCCAAGCAGTTCGACGCGATCTTCGTGAACATGATGCTCAAGCAGATGCGCGATGCAACGCCGCAGAACGGGCCGCTCGATTCGTCGTCGAGCAAGATGTACACGTCGATGCTCGACCAGCAGCTTTCGCAGACGATGGCCTCGCGCGGCGTGGGCGTGGCAGACCAGCTTCTGAAGCAGATGCTGCGTCAGGCTACGCACGTGAACCCGGATGCGGGCGGCAAGGTGAATACCGCGCTGTCCAACACCACGGCCACCAATACCGCGCTGCCAGGTGCGACCGGCTCCACGAGCGATGCCGCCAAGGCGATCGCCCGTTCGTCGCTCAACAGCATGGCCGCCGCCGTTGCGCCAGGCACGGAAGACGACGGTTCGGGCATCAGCACCGTGCCGCGCCCGGGCCTGGAAGAACGCGTGCAACGTGCACTGGCCGCCCTGCGCAAGCAGGCGGATGCGCAAGCCCAGGCGCCGAGCGCACCGCCCGAGGTTGACCTGTCGACGGTGGCCGCTGAGCCGCGTGGCGAGCGCATGACCAGCTTCTACAACAAGCTGATCGGCCACGCATCGCAGGCCGCGCAGGAAACTGGCATTCCGGCCAACTTCATGATCGGCCATGCCGCGCTGGAGTCCGGCTGGGGCCGTCGCGAGATCAAGGCACGCGACGGCACGAACACGCACAACCTGTTCGGCATCAAGGCTGGCGGCTCGTGGGCAGGCAAAACTGCCACGGTGACCACCACCGAATACATCGGCGGCGTCGCCCACAAGGTTCAGGAGAAATTCCGCGCCTACAGCTCATATGCCGAGGCATTCAAGGACTACGCCAACCTGCTGGCCAACAACCCGCGCTACAGCAACGTCGTGGCAGCCGGCAACGGCAACGACGCGGCGTCGTTCGCCAAGGGCTTGCAGCGCGCGGGCTACGCCACCGATCCGAACTACGCCCACAAGATCATGGCGGTGCTCAAACAGATCGTTTGAGTGATCTAAGAAGCATATTTTGGCGACGACGGCCGGCTCAAGTTTGCGCTTGTCCGGCCGATGTTGTTTCTAGAGCTTATTTCGGCGGCTTCATGCTGCCCGCACCGAGACAACTATGAGCAGCTCCCTTCTGAATATTGGCGCGTCCGGCCTGCGGGTTGCCGATATCAACCTGCAAGTGACCGGCAACAACATTGCCAACGCCAGCACGCCCGGCTATTCGCGCCAGGAAGCCGTGCAGACGGAAAACATTCCGCTGTACGCCGGCGTGGGCTATCTCGGCCAGGGCGCCAATGTCACGACCGTCAAGCGCATCTACGACCAGTTCCTGACTGCGCAGGTACAAAGCGGCCAGGCTTCGACCAGCGCGGCCGATCAGCTCAACAGCCTGGTGTCGGGCCTGAGCAAGTACATGTCGGACAGCAACAGCGGCCTGACTTCGTCGCTCACCAGTTTCTTCAATGCCGCCGATGGCCTGGCCTCCAAGCCATCGGATACCACCGCGCGCCAGGTTTTCCTGAACGCGGCTGCGGGCCTGCAAAGCCGCTTCAATTCGATTGCCGGGCAGCTGAGTTCGCTCAACAACCAGGTCAATACGCAGGTGCAGACGCAGATCAGCTCGGTCAACGGCACCGCGCAGCAGATCGCCTCGTTGAACGACCAGATTTCCAAGGCGGAAGCGTCGACCGGCCAGCCGGCCAATGACCTGCGTGACCAGCGCGACCAGCTTGTGCAGACGCTCAACCAGTCGATCAAGGCGAGCGTGGTGCAGACCGGCGACGGCCAGTTCAACATCTACGTGGGCAACGGCCAGGCGCTGGTGCAGGGCAACCAGAGCTACCAGTTGACGGCGGTGCCGTCGCAGTACGACCCGACGCAACTGTCGGTCGGCTACAAGAGCCCGGGCGGCACGGTCAACATCGACGACAGCCAGCTCGGCGGCGGTGCGCTCGGCGGCCTGATGGACTTCCGCAGCAATACGCTCATTCCGGCGCAGAACAGCCTGGGCCGCTTGGCCACGGCCGTGACGGCCGACGTGAATGCGCAGAACAAGCTCGGCATGGACGCCAACGGCAAGATGGGCACGGACCTCTTCTCCGTGGCCAGCCCGAGCGTTGCGCCCAGCACGAACAACACCGGCAGCGGCACGCTCACTGCCAGCATCACCAACGCCAATGCGGGGCAAGGCTACGACTACCAGGTCAAGTACCAGGGCGGCGCCTACACCGTTTCGCACTATCCGGACGGCTCCGCCTCTGTAACGGTGTCGAGCTGGCCGACCACGATTGACGGTGTCACGCTGAACCTGTCGGGCACGATGAACAGCGGCGATTCCTTCCTGGTGCGTCCGACCGCCAACGCGGCCGCGACCATGCAGACGCTCACCACCGATTACCACAACGTGGCGGCGGCCTCGCCCGTGGTGTTCAACCAGGGCAGCAACAACACGGGCAGCGCCGCGGTGTCGTCGTTGGGCGTGGACAGCACGTATGCCGGTTCGCCGCTTACTTCGCCAATCAACCTGACGTACAGCTCGGCCGTCGGCGGCTCGCTGTCGGGGTTCCCAGGCAGCGTGACGGTCACGGCGGGCGGCACGTCCACCACGTACACGGGTGGCACGGCACCGTACACGCAGGGCGCGACGTATGCGTTCAACGGCGTGCAGATGACGCTGTCGGGCTCGCCCGGCAACGGCGATACGTTCACCATTTCGGCCAACACCGCCAACAGCACCGACAACGGCAACGCCAGCGCGCTGGCCAAGCTGCGCAACAGCAACCTGCTGGACGGCGGCACGACGTCGATCGGCACAGCGTGGAACAACCTCGTCACCCAGGTGGGTGTGCAGGCCAACCGGGCCAGCACCAACCTGACCTCGCAGAAGGCGCTGCTGGCCAGCTCCACGCAACAGCAGCAGTCGGTGTCGGGGGTGAACCTCGATGACGAAGCGATGAACCTGATGAAGTATCAGCAGGCCTACCAGGCGTCCGCCAAGGTGATGCAGACCGCCAATTCGCTGTTCGCCAGCTTGCTGTCGATTGCCGGCGGCTGATCGGGACGGCTGAAGAAATCGCCCCGCCTGCCGATAACGTCCTAAAGCCCTACCGTCCGGACCGATCATGCGAGTCAGTACCGCCCAATTCTTTGCAGCGTCTTCCGCTTCGATGCAGAACACGCAATCGAACCTGCTCACGTTGCAGCAGCAGATTGCGAGCGGCATCGCGCTCAACAGCGCGGGCGACAACCCCAGCGCGTTTGGTCAGATGGCGCAACTGCAGCAAACGCAGGACGCCAACGATCAATACCAAGCCAATCGCGACGCCACCGACGCGCGCCTGACCAACGTGTCTTCGGCGCTGACCAACCTGGTGACCACGCTGCAGCAGGGCAAGCAGACATTGGTGGGGGCCAACACCTCGCTGATGACGGATTCGCAGCGAATTGGTGTGCTGGCGCAGGTCAAGCAGCAGTACCAGCAGTTGCTGTCGACGGCCAACCAGCGCGATGCCGCAGGCGTGGCCCTGTTTGGCGGCGCCAACGGCACGACCGATCCTTTCACCAATACCAGCGGTTCCGTGCAGTACGTTGGTAGCGGTCAGCCGCCCACGGTGCAGGTATCCCAGAACATCTCGATGCCGAATTCGGTGTCGGGTGATTCGGTGTTCGTGCGCATCCCCAACTCGGATACGTCCAACCCGAACACCAACCAGAGCATCTTCAAGACGTACGAGAACCTGATCTCGGCGCTGTCGACCCCGATCAGCGCGGCCACCCAGGCCACCGACGTCGCGAACCTGCAAAAGGCCGTGCAGACGGCGCAGGGCAATCTGGACAACGCCTATCAGGTCGCCCTGCAAGCGCAGGTGACGGTGGGCACGCAGCAAGCGCAGATCACCACGCTCAACAGCAGCGGCTCGAACTACGGCGAGCAGTTGAAGGAGCAGATCTCGAAGCTGCAATCGGTGGACTACACCACCGCCATTTCGCAGTTTTCTCAGCAGCAGGTGTCGCTGCAGGCCGCGCAGAAGACGTTCACGGCCATGCAGGGCATGTCGCTGTTCCAGTACATCAATCCTTGATCCGCCGCGGGCAGACGGTGGGGTGGCGCGGCGTATCATGTCGGCTAACCTACAGTCAGGACTGGTCATGCCTATCCAGTATCTTCGCCGCCTGACCAGCCCGGAACGCTCAGAGGACGCCAACCGGCGCCTCGGTCAGTCGCTGGCCTTCGTGGCGGGCGCCGCCAACGCAGGCGGATTCCTCGCCGTCAAGCAATACACCTCCCACATGTCCGGCATCGTCTCGGCGATGGCCGACTCGCTTGTGCTGGGCGATATCGTGCTTGTGCTCGCCGGCTTCGCCTCGCTGCTGGCATTCCTTTGTGGTGCCGCCTGCACGGCGGTGCTCGTCAACTGGGGCCGCCGGCGCAGCACGCAGAGCGAATTCGCGTTGCCGCTCATGCTTGAGGCCGCGCTGCTGTTGCTCTTCGGCCTGATGGGCACGTCGCTGGGGCAATACCGGGTCGTGTTCGTGCCGGCCACCGTGGCGCTGCTGTGTTTCCTGATGGGCCTGCAGAACGCCATCATCACCAAGATTTCGAAAGCGGAAATCCGCACCACGCACGTGACCGGCCTGGCCACCGATATCGGCATCGAAATCGGCAAGGCGATCTACTGGAACCACGGGCATCGCAACCTGCCGGCCGTCGTGGCCAACCGGCCCAAGCTGCGACTGCTGGCGTCGTTGCTGGGGATGTTCTTCGTGGGCGGCGTGGCAGGCGCGTTGGGCTTCAAGTATCTGGGTTATGCCGCCACGATTCCGCTGGCGTCCATCCTGATGCTGCTGGCCGTTGTGCCGGTGGTGGATGATTTGTTGGCGCGCAGGTGGTAAGCGGGCCCGGGCTGCATCGGCCTGCGCGCGCGGCGCTTCCCTTAGGCCATTTCCCGCCGGCATACCTCGTGCAGCGTATTCAGGCGCCGCTCCGGATTGACTACAAACGGATTCGTTTCGTCCCAGGCGTAGCCCGCCAGGATGGCGCTGATCATGCGGCGAATGCCTGGCGAGTGGCGCGGGTGGAAGATGATGTCCTGTAGCTCGCCCGAGTACCACCGGTCAACGAAGGCGCGGAACGTATCGACGCCTTTGCGTAGCGGCTTGTCGTAATCGGCAAGCCAATCGACGGTTTCGCCGTTGAGTTGACGCACGAGGACGCGCGTCGCCAGGTCCGCCGAGCGCAATGCGATCGTTACGCCTGACGAAAACACCGGGTCCAGGAACTCGCCCGCATTGCCCAGCAACGCATAGCCTGGCCCATAGAGGCGCTCTACATTGGCCGCGTAGCCACCGATCTGTCGCACGGGCATGAGGAATGGCGCGTCGCCAATCAGCGCTGCAATATTCGGTTCGGCCTGAATCAGCTTGCGCAAGGTCGCTTCGCGCTCTGCATCCGGCACGTCGAGGAAACTCGCTTCGGCTACGCAGCCGACTGACGAGCGACCGTTGGCCAGCGGGATCATCCAGTACCAGACATCGCGCCGCTCTGGGTGAACGGCGATGCAGATCTTGTCGCGATCGGTGCTACCGGCAGGTAAGGCGTCGCGCACGTGCGTGAACAGCGCTGCACGCGTTGGCATGCGGGTCGGCGCTTCAAGATTCAGCAGGCGCGGTAGCACGCGGCCAAAACCGCTGGCGTCTAGCACGAAGCGGGCATGAACGGCATAAGCGTTCCCGGCTTCGTCTTCAACTTCCAGCACAGGCGCATCGCCCGGCTGCATCGTGCGCACGGTGTGGCCGAAGCGAACGTCGGCGCCTTGTTCGGCGGCGCTTGTGATCAGTGTTTGATCAAACACCGCGCGTTCGACCTGATACGTCGTGCCCCAACCCGCGGAATGCTTGTCTCGGAAATCGAAGGAGGCGTGCTTGTCCTGATGTACGAAATACGCCCCGTTCTTGTACTGGAATCCTGCTTCCACAACGGCTTGCAGCATGCCCGCCGCTTCAAGGTAAGCCATGCTTTGGGGCAGCAGGCTTTCGCCAATGGAGAAGCGCGGGAAATGCTGGCGTTCGAGCACCAGCACATTGCGCCCGGCGCGCTGCAGCAAGGCTGCCGCTACCGCGCCTGAAGGGCCCGCGCCAATGATGGCGACGTCGACGTGTGTTGCTTCAGCGGTCATCAGATCATGCCTCCGTTTACGCCAATCACTTGTCGCGTCACATACGACGCTGCATCCGACATCAGGAAGCCGACCACGGAAGCCACTTCTGCGGGTTGGCCGACACGTTGCATCGGCACGGCTTGCAGGGCTTGGTCGATGTGTTCCAGGTGGGCCAGCATGTCGGTTTCGATCAACCCGGGTGCCACGCAGTTGACGGTGATGTGGCGCGAGGCAAGCTCCACTGCCAGTGCCTTGGTGGCACCGATCAGGCCGGCCTTGGCCGCGCTGTAATTGACCTGCCCGCGGTTGCCCATCACACCCGAGACGGACGCTATGGTGACGATGCGTCCGCCGTTGCGCGCACGCACCATCGGCATGGTCAGGGGGTGCACAACGTTGTAGAAACCGTCCAGGCCGGTTTCAAGAACGATGTCCCAGTCTTCGTCGGTCAGGGCGGGGAAGGCAGCGTCACGTGTGACGCCTGCGCTGAGGACGATGCCGTAGTAGGCACCGTGTGCTTCAAGGTCCGCGTTGAGTTGTGTGCGGCAGGCGTCGCGATCGCGCACGTCGAACTGCAGCACGCGGGCAATGCCGCCCTTTGCCTGGATGTCTGCGACGATGGCATCGGCCTCTGCACGGCTGCTGCGGCAATGCACGGAAACGTCAAACCCGTCGGATGCCAGTTGATAGGCGATGGCGCGGCCAATACCGCGGCTCGCACCCGTCACAAGAACACGGCGGCTCATGTGGTGAGACTCCCTTGAAGATCGTTCGGCTGAATACCGCGATCATCGCATGAGCCGGGGGCTTGCCCGCGCGAGCGGTGGACGCTTACCGCGGCAGGGTACTGAACTCGCTAAACGCCCGCCCACCCAAATCCAGCGCATCCATCACAGACCGCTCCACCACCGGCGCCAGCGACGTCATCATCACCATGACGAGCATCAGCCCGACCACGAGCGTGGCGGCGATGCCGACCGCAAACGGGTTGAGCGCCTGTGCCGTGCGCGAGAGCACGGCAAAGCCGAGGTTGACGATCATCATGATCGCGATGATGGGCAGGGCGATGCGCAGGGCCAGCGCAAAGACGATCGTGCCGCCGCCGGCCAGCGTCTGCCAGCCCGGATTGGCCAGCGGCGCTGCTGAGACGGGCAGGGCGGTGAAGCTGTCGAACAGGGCGTGCAGCAACACGAGATGGCCGTCGCCGGCAATGAACGCGGTGACGGCCGTGAGGCTGAGGAAGCGGCCGAGCAGCATGCTGCTCTCGGTTTGCGTCGGGTCGAGCAGCGAGGCGAAACCCAGGCCTATCTGCACCGACATCACCTCGCCGGCACCACTGATGGCCGAGAACACGAGCTGCACGCAAAAGCCCAGCGCCAACCCGATCAACACCTGCACCAGCGTGATCCACAGCCCTTCGTATGAGCCCACCGACACGCCTGCAGGCACCGGCAGCATGGGCGCCAGCGCCACCGTGATGACCACGCCAAATGCCACCTTGATCGATGTCGGGATCTCGGTATTGGCAAACGGGGGCGCAATGGCGATAAACGCCAGTACGCGCACCAGCGGCCACCAGTACATGGCGATCCAGCCGTTGAGTTGCGTGGCGGTGAATTGGATCATCGGTGGCCTGCGCGCTACGTCGCGTCAGTTGACGTAGTTGGGGATATTGGTCAGCACGCCGCGCGTGTAGTCGACGATCACGGCGACGATCCACGGGCCGGCCAGCACCATCGTGGCAGCAACGGCCAGCAGCTTGGGGATGAACGACAGCGTCTGCTCGTTGAGCTGCGTGGCGGCCTGGAACACTGCCACCAGCAGGCCGACGACGAGCGACACCAGCAACATCGGCGCGCCCACCATCATGGCGACCTGCATGGCCTGGCGGGCCATATCCAGAACGTACTCGGGTGTCATGTCGGTTTCCTATCGGCGCTTATTGCACAAAGCTCTGCGCCAGCGAGCCCAGCAGCAGGTGCCAGCCATCCACCAGCACGAACAGCATGATCTTGAATGGCAGCGAGAAGATCGACGGCGTGACCATCATCATCCCCATCGACATCAGCACCGCCGCCACCACGATGTCGATCACGAGGAACGGGATGAAGATGGCAAACCCGATCTGGAATGCGCTCTTCAGCTCGCTGGTGACGAAGGCGGGGATGAGCGCACGCATGGGCGTTTGCTCGGGCGAGGCAATGGCCGGCATGTTGCCCATCTTGACGAACAGGGCGAGGTCTGGCTCGCGCGTCTGCTTGAGCATGAACTGGCGCAGCGGTGTGGCGGCCGTATCCATGGCTTGTTCGACGGTGATCTTGTTGTCACGCAGTGGCACGTAGGCGTCGGTGTAGACCTTGTCGAGCACCGGCGACATGACGAAGAACGTGAGGAACAGCGCCAGCCCGATCAGCACCTGGTTGGGCGGCGTGGTTTGCGTGCCCAGCGCATGGCGCAGCAATGACAGCACGATGATGATGCGCGTGAAGCTGCTCATCATCAGGATGATCGCCGGCAGAAACCCGAGCGAGGTCAGGAAGACCAGCGTCTGGACGGGCAGCGAATAGCTTTGGCCACCGGCGGTGCCCGTGAGCAGCGGCAGACCGGGTTGCGCCTGTGCGAATACGGCGGGCGCGGCGCCCAGCAGCGCCAATGCAATCAGGCAACGGAAGAAGGTGCGCGCGCTCATTCCGACTTTCCCGTCAGGTGACGCTTGAGCTGGATGGACAGCGCGTCGGCAAAGCGGGGCGGCTTGCCGGAGCCGGAAGTGCCGTCGCCGGATTGGTCGTCCGGCGCGGAAGCAGCTTCTGCGGGGCGCGGCAGCGTGTGGAGCGTCTGCACGTGCTGCTGAGTCACGCCCAACACGAGCCAAGTGCCTTCCACATCGACGACGACGACCTTCTCGCGGGCGCCCAGCATCTGCTGTGCGACCACGGTAATCACCTGGCTGCGGCGCCGGCCTAAACCTGCGGGGCCCATGCCCGCGCGCTGCTGCAGACGGCGCAGCAGCCAGCCGGCCGCCACGATCATCGCCAACACTACAAACAGCCCGCCTAGGGTGCGGGCCCAATCCACTGCATGGTTCATTTCAACACCTTGCCCGGGGGGAGCACTGGTTGCTGTCAGGGTGCCGATTGACGGCGCACTTGTGTGGCTTATCGGTTCAACTTACGGATACGTTCCGACGGCGTAATGATGTCGGTGAGGCGGATACCGAACTTCTCGTTGACCACCACCACTTCACCTTGGGCGATCAGGTAGCCGTTGACAAGGACATCCATCGGCTCACCGGCCAGCGCGTCGAGTTCCACCACCGAACCTTGCGCGAGTTGCAGCAGGTTCTTGATGGGCACCTTGGTGCGACCCAGCTCCACCGTCAACTGCACGGGGATGTCCAGGATCATGTCGATGTCTTGGCGTTGGGTGCCGCCCATGCCGTCGGCCGTCAGGGGCTTGAACACCGTGCTGGATTCGGCGGCGGGCGCAGCGGCCGGCGGGTTGGCCGCGGCACGCTGTGCGGCTTCCAGGGCCATGGCCTCTTCCATCGTCATCTCGACATCGATGTCGTCGGCGTTGGCTTCGGGGTTCATGGTCGGTTCAGTTGTCATCGTCAGACTCCGTGGCAGACTCGCTGCCGCTCATATTCAGCATGCGGTTGACCCGCAGTGCGTATTGGCCGTTGAACGTGCCGTAGTTGCATTCCATGACGGGCACGCCGTCTACCTTGGCGGTCACGCAGTCGTCCAGCTCCAGCGGAATGACGTCGCCCACCTTCATGTTCAGGATGTCGGACACCTGCACCTTGGCCGTAGCGAGGTCGGCAATCAGCTCCACCTCGGCGGTCTGCACCTGTTGCGACAGCAGCCGCAGCCAGCGCTTGTCCACTTCCAGCGCTTCGCCCTGGATGGCAGAGGTGAGCCGGTCGCGGATCGGCTCGATCATGGTGTACGGCATGCAGATGTGCACGTCGCCGCCATTGTTGCCAAGCTCAATGCTGAAGCTGGTGGTGATCACCACTTCATTGGGCGTGGCCACGTTGGCGAACTCGGTGTGCATTTCCATGCGCAGGAATTCGAAATCGATCGGGTAGACCGGCTGCCACGCCTTGGCGTAGTGCTCGAAGACGAGGTGCAGCATGCGCTGGATGATGCGCTGCTCCACGTCGGTAAAGTCGCGGCCTTCCACGCGCATGTGGAAGCGCCCGTCACCGCCGAACAGGTTGTCGACCACCAGGAAGATCAAGTTGGGGTCGAACACGAACAGCGCCGTGCCGCGCAGCGGCTTGACGTGCACAAGGTTGAGCGAGGTCGGCACCACCAGGTTGCGGATGAACTCGCTGTACTTCTGCACCTTCACCGGCCCGACGGAGATTTCCGCGTTGCGCCGCATGAAGTTGAACAGCCCGATGCGCCAGTTGCGCGCGAACCGCTCGTTGATGATTTCCAGCGTGGGCATGCGCCCACGGACAATGCGCTCCTGCGAGCCCAGGTTGTACGAGCGTACGCCTGAGGGGTCGGCGGCTTCGACGGGGTCGTCGTCGGCGTCATCGGACACGCCCTTCAGGAGCGCGTCGATTTCCTCCTGGGAAAGAAACTCTTCCTTGAGCATGTCACTGGATCACAAAGTTGGTGAACAAGACGTCTGCCACGGGCGATTCCTTGCCGACAGCCTTGAAGACGTGTTCGCACAGTTCAACGATTTCCTTGGACAGCTTGACCTTGCCCTCCGCCGGGTACAGCTCGGTGGGCGTCTTGCTGGCCAGCAGCATCAGGACCTTGCTGCGCAGCTCGGGCGTATAGGTCTTGATCTCGTCTTCGGCATGCTTGTCGAAGCTCTTGAACGTAATGCCGATCTGCAGGTAACGGTCGTTGCCTTCTTCGGGCTGCAGATTGACGGTCAGGGTTTCCATGGCCACGAACACAGGCTCTTTGGGCTTGGGCGGTGCGGCGGGGCCGGATGCGGCGTGATTGCCGCCTCCGAGGAAGAACCAGGCAGCGCCGCCGCCCATGCCGACGAGCAGGAGCACGATCAGGATGATCAGCAGCAGCTTGGTGGAGCCGCCCTTTGCTGGGGCGGGGGCGGTAGTGGCGGCAGCGGCTTCGGCCATGGGGATCACTCGGGGACTAGGGGGGGGTGGGCTTTCCCGGCTCGCGTCGCGCAAAACACCGTAAATCAACGCAAAGCACAGAGTCGGGTTCTCGGATGGCATTCTTCCCCACCTCTGTCCAGCTCATTCCAGCAAGAAACGCGGTCAATCCCGCTTATCTCGGGCGTTTGCGATGTGCGGTGCAAAACCGTACGATTCTTACAAGTGATTTTTAGTTCACTTTTATGTGGCGGCTACGTTGCCTCGGGCGCCTGACCGGTACCCCTGTAAGTCTGTTCCACCGCAAAAGTGACGTTGGTCCGAAAGATTTGCCCGTGCTTGCCGTTGTAAGGAAGGAACAGGCCGGCATGGTCCGGCCCTGCATACCTGCATTGTTTTGCCGGAAGCCGCCTTGAATTCCTTGCCCTTTTCCACTCGTATTGACCTTGCGCTCGTCGATGCCGATGGCTTGCCGGCCGACTGTCCTGCGCGCGGCGAGCCGCCGGGCTTCTGCCCGAAGCTGGATCTGCTGTCGATGGTCAACGCGCTGACAGAGGGCATTCTCGTGTGTGGGTCAGACCGTCGCGTCACTTACGCCAATCCGAGCGCCGCGCGGCTGCTGGGTTTGCCGGTGGAAGCGCTGGTGGGGCGTTTGCTGCCCACGGTCGTCAATGCCGCGGTGGACGAGTTCGACGCGTCCATCCACGAGACCGACTGGCCCGATCAGGACGTGATTGCCGAAGGGCAGCCGCAGTTGAATCAGATCTTCGGGATGCACTGTGTGGACGGCCGCACGGTGTGGGTTTCCAGCAACTGGACGCCGCTGTATGCCGATGGTGGTCATTCGATGACGGCCTCCCCGCGGGCTTCGGAGGCTGGTGCAACGCCATACTCGGTGCTGGTGTCGCTGGTCGACATCACGCAGATCCGCGAAGCGCAGCAACGCATCCGGCACCTGGCCACGCACGACACGCTCACGGGTTTGCTGAACCGCTCCGCGCTGGAAGATCGCCTGGAGCACGCGCTGGCGATCGCGCGCCGCAATCGCTCGCGCGTCTCGGTCATGTTCCTCGACCTGGATCGTTTCAAGAACGTCAACGACACGCTGGGCCACCAGTTTGGCGACATGCTGCTGCGCGAAGTGGCGGCCCGCCTACAGGCCTGCGCGCGCGAGGCCGATACCGTGGCCCGGCTGGGCGGCGACGAATTTGTCGTCATGCTCGAAGCGCTCGATGGCCTGGGCACGCGGCGCGTGGCCGAGCGCATTCTCTCGGCCATCAGCGCGCCGTTCTATATCGAAGGGCAGGAGCTGTACCTGGGTGTGTCGATCGGTATTGCGGTGGCGCCGCACGACGGCGACGACCCGAACACGCTGCTGCGCAAGGCCGATGCCGCCATGTATCTGGCAAAGGAGCGCGGCCGCAACAACTTCCAGACCTTTACGAGCGACCTGGACGACCGCGTCTCGCGCCGCTTCCGCATTGAGTCGGGCCTGCGGCGTGCGAGCGACCGCAACGAGTTCTACGCCGATTACCAGCCGCGCGTCGACGTCAGAAGCGGCCGCATCGTCGGCGTGGAAGCACTCATCCGCTGGAATTCGGCCGATTTCGGCCACATGATGCCCGGCCAGTTCATTCAGGACGCCGAAGAAACCGGCCTGATCGTCGAGATCGACCGCTGGATTCTGCGCGCCGCCTGCGACCAGCTTGCGCGCTGGCGCCGCATCGGGCTGCCGGACTTGCGCATGTCGATCAACCTGTCGGGCCAGGCATTCAGCTCTGGGCAGTTGAGCGCGATGGTACGTGGCGCGCTATCAACCAGCGGCTTGCCTGGCAACGCGGTGGAACTGGAGATGACCGAAGGCATTCTGATTCGCGACGATCCGTCATTGCATGCGTTGCTGACCGAGCTGCGCGCGATGGGCGTGTCGCTGGCGCTGGACGATTTCGGTACCGGATATTCGTCGCTGTCGTATCTGCACCGCTTCCCGATCGATACGTTGAAGATCGACCGCTCGTTCGTGCAAGACCTGCCGCACGTGGCAGAGCGCGCGGCCATCACGCGGGCCATCATCATGATGGCGCAGGCCATGGGCATGAAGACCGTGGCCGAAGGCGTGGAGACCACCGGGCAACTTGAATTCCTGCGCGAAGTCGGCTGCGACGAGTTTCAGGGCTATCTGCTCACGCGGCCGCTGGAGCCGACAGCGGTGCAGGATCTCGTGCGCGAGAACGCCCGCCGCTACGGCGAGCGCGTTCCCCGGTTTCTATGAGTCTTGAGTCTATTTAGGGTGTCCCGGAAAGCGTAGCGAGCGCCCCGAGGTTGGCGTGAGAAGCGCAGCCGTACACGTGTACGGCGAGCATCGCAAGGCCAAGATCGGGGTGCGCAGTAGCTTTACGGGGCACCCTAGAGTTGGAGGCCGTTGCCGACTACGTACATGGTCAGCTCGGCGTTGTTGCGCAGCTTCATTTTCGAGAGCACGCGCCCCCGGTACACGCTGACCGTCTTGACGCTGATCTGAAGCGCCTCGGCAATCTCGCCCAACGTGCGGCCGGAGCCGAGCATGCGCAGCGTCTGGAATTCGCGGTCGGAAAGGATGTCGTGGCGGGGCTTGTCCCAGTCGACGTTCAGGTTGTCGGCCAGGACTTCCACAAGGTCCGAAGGCAAGTATTTCTTGCCCTTGGAGATGGCGTTGACGGCGGCCAGCAACTGCGGCTGGCTGGCGTCCATCGGCAGATAGCCAGCGGCGCCCGCCTTGAGCGCCCGGACGGCAAGCAGCGCTTCAGGGTGGCGGCCCAGTGCCAGCACAGCCAGGCGCGCATGCTGCTGGCGCACGGTCTTGATGGTCTGGAATTCGTCTCCGGTGGCCGATTCCACCGAGAAGAGCATGACGTCCCACTCGCGCTGGGCGAGCAGGTCGTTATTGGCATCGCGCAGGTCCGGCACGGCCTCGATCTGCCGGGCCAGGCGCGAATCCTTGAGGATCTGGCGCAGGCCGACACGGGCAATATCGTGCGGTTCGACGATCAGGACATTGAGCATGGTGGGTGTTGCGGGTCAAACGCGGGCTCGCATCGAGCTCTTCTTTCCGCCCGCAGGCCTTCCGGCCGAACTGGCGGGCTTGCAACTCCCCATCTGTGCACTGTGTGGCGCTCTATATATAGAGGGATGCTGGCGCCTATGGACTGGTCGAACGAGTATAGCCGAGGGTCTGCAGGCCAAGAAGCAGGCTTGCCGCCTCTTTTGGAGGGGGTGTCGGAAGTCAGGCGCCCGCAAGCCCAAACCGCCGCCGACGCACAAATTTGTCAAGGCGACCCTAAACTTTCCTCAGAGGCCACCGATAACCTGAGTACAACGCAGACCTGATCCCCTTCAAGTTGCAGGTCACGTTGCCCGGCCTAGCCGGAATTAGCAAACACGGGCAACAAACCATCGGGAAACTTAGGAGCCGTCATGTCCCTCAGCCTCAATACCAATATCTCGTCCCTGCAAACGCAGCAAGCACTGTCGGCCTCGAAGGATGCGCTGCAGACCTCGCTGCAACGTCTGTCGACCGGCCTGCGCGTGAACAGCGCGAAGGACGATGCCGCTGCCTACGCTGTGGCCTCCAGCCTGACGACCACGCTGAACTCGCAAACCCAAGGTATCCAGAACGCCAACAACGCACAGTCGTACCTGCAAACGGCTGACTCGTACCTGGGCCAGGTTGAAAACAACCTGCAACGTATGCGCCAACTGGCTGTGGAAGCCAACAACGGCGGTCTGTCGACCACCGACCAGGCCAACCTGGACAAGGAATACCAACAGCTGGCCACGGCCAACAAGAACATCGAGACGAACGCCAACTACAACGGCGCCAAGCTGTTCGATGGTTCGGTAAGCTCGACCACGTTCCAGTACGGCCAAAACGCGTCGACCGACGTGGCAACCGTCACCAACGCCAACCTGGCAAGCTTCGGTACGCTGACCGGCACGAGCGTGACGTCGACGGCCAACGCAACGGCCGCTCAGGGCAAGATCGACACCGATCTGGCCAGCCTGAAGGCAGCTCGCGCTGACCTGGGTGCACAGCAAAGCGGTCTGAGCTCGACCATCAACACGCTGACCTCGTCGAACACCGCCCTGTCGGCTGCCAAGTCGGCCATGGTCGATACGGACTACGCGTCGGAAACGTCGAACATGACCCGCCAGAACATCCTGCAGCAAGCGGGTACGGCGATGCTGGCGCAAGCCAACTCGGCACCGAACAGCATCCTGAGCCTGCTGAAGGGTTAATCAGTAAGTTGGATGCAGCCCCGCCGCCTCGCGGTTGGGCCAAGGGCCGGCGCTCCTCGGGGCGCCGGCCCTTTTTCTTTTGACGGATACCCCACTTTTTCGTGGGTGGCGCCTGCATAACCTGCCCTAAAGAAGCTGCAGCCCGTGCCGTTGTGTAGAGAGACTTCCGCCGGCGCAGATGCTTATCGGACCCGATCATGGCGACTACCACTACCACCTCCTCAACCAGCAGCTACGTACCGCCGATCTCCATTCCCGGCATCGGGACGAGCATCGACGTCAATTCGCTGGTGTCCAGCCTCATGAAGGTGGAAAGCCTGCCGCTGACGCAACTGCAGACGCAGCAAAGCTCGTACCAGACGCAGCTGTCGGCCGTGGGCTCGCTCAAGAGTGCGCTGTCGACCTTCCAGACCGCGCTGTCGAACCTGACGAGCGCGTCGAACTACAGCGCGATGAAGGCCAGCGGCTACGACACCTCGATGCTGAGTGCGTCGGTGACGGGCTCGGCGCCTGCAGGTTCCTACGCGGTGAATGTCACGCAGCTTGCGCAATCGCAGGTGCTGGCGGCGCAGGGGCAGACGTCCACCACGACCGCCATCGGCAGCGGCGCCTCGACCACGATTTCGTTCTCGTTCGGCTCGGTGTCGGGCGGCTCGCTTTCGGGTGGCAAGTACACCGGTTCGACGTTCACGCAGAACGGCAACCTGGCGGGTGGCTCGATCACGATCGACTCGTCCAACAACACGCTCGCGGGTATCCGTGATGCGATCAACTCGGCCAACGTGGGTGTCTCGGCCAGCATCGTGAACGACGGCAGCGGCAGCCCGTACCGCCTGGTGCTGACGTCGACCGCGGGCGGCTCCAGCTCGGAGATGAAGATTTCAGTGTCGGGCGACTCGACGCTGCAATCGCTGCTCTCGCAAGACCCGGCAGGCACACAGAACATGACCGAAGTGACCACGGGCCAGAACGCCCTGGCCACCATCAACGGCATTGCCGTGCAGAGCCCGACCAACACGTTGTCGAACGTGGTGGACGGTACGTCGTTCACGCTGTCCAAGACGGGCAGCACGAACGTGACGGTCGCCAACGACCCGACCGCCACCACCACCGCCGTCAACAACTTCGTCAGCGGCTACAACGCGCTGCGCACGCAACTGAACTCGCTCACCAATATCGACACCACCAACAAGGCCAACAACGGCCCGCTGGCGGGCGATGTGAGCACCAAGACGCTCATCAACCAGATTACCGACGTGCTGGGCCAGGCAGTGGGCAACGGCAATTACCAGTCGCTGGGCAGCGTGGGCGTAACGATGAATTCCGACGGCACGCTGTCGGTTGACAACACCAAACTGTCGGCTGCGGTTGCAAAGTCGCCCAGCCAGGTGGCCGGTTTGTTTGCCGGTACCGGCACGGCCACCGATTCGCTGGTCAGCGTGCCGACGTTCTCGGATTCCACGCAGTCCGGCAGCTACGCCGTCAACGTGACGCAGTTGGCCACGCAGGGCACGCTTACGGGTTCGGCCGCCGCCAACACGACCATCACGGCGGGTGTGAACGACACGCTCGCGTTCAACATCAGCGGCATGTCCGTCAACGTGACCTTGGCGGCCGGCAGCTATACCGCGGCGACGCTGGCTGCGCAGATCCAGAGCCAGATCAACGCATCGACCACGCTGCAAGGCGCCAAGGTTAACGCGTCGGTGTCGGCTGATGCCAGCGGCGTGCTGAGCGTTACCGATAGCCAGTTCGGCTCGGTGTCGGCAGTGTCTGTATCAGGGGCGGGTGCTTCGTCGCTCTTCGGCGCGAGCCCCACGGCCGCCAACGGTGTGGATGTGCAGGGCACGATCAACGGCGTTGCTGCCACCGGTTCGGGGCAGAACCTGTATGGCGTCAGCGGTTCGGCCACCGACGGCTTGACGGTGCAGGTGGCCGGCGGCCCGCTGGGCGCCCGTGGCACGGTCACGGTGCAGCGCGGTTACGCTGCCCAGCTCAACACGGTGATGACCAACCTGCTGTCGTCCAGCGGCATGGTGCAGAACGAGACGGACTCGATCAACAGCTCGCTCACCTCGCTTGCCAGCCAGATCACCGCCATGCAGACGCGGCTGGATAACAAGCAGGCGCTGTACTACACGCAGTTCAACGCGTTGTCGGCCGCGGTGGCGAGCATGACGAACACAAGCAATTACCTGACGACGCAGCTCGCGGCCATTACAAAGCAGACTTCGAGCAGCAACTAAGCCAGGTTCAGGTTTAGAGCACAACCCAAAACAAAACAGACTACAGCGAGGACCTTTTCCATGTACGCTGCACGCCGTGCCATCGGTGCCTATGCGCAAGTCGGCATCGAGACGTCCGTGGTAGACGCCAATCCGCACCGCCTGATCGCCATGCTGTTTGAAGGCGCGCGCGCCGCCATCAACCTGGCTGGCGCCGCCATCCAGCGTGGCGACGTGCTGGCCAAGGTGAGGGCGTTTGACAAGGCCATCTCGATCATCGGCCAGGGCCTGCAGGCCAGCCTTGATCACCAGCGCGGCGGCGACATCGCCGTGCAACTGAACACGCTGTACGACTACATGCTGCGCCGCCTGCTGGTGGCCAACGGCAACAACGATCTGACGATCCTTGCAGAAGTGGATGGCTTGCTGGTCCCGCTGCAGGATGCGTGGCTCGCCATTGGCCAGATGGGCCAGCCTGGCGCCGCCGTGGCGAACAGCCACCTGAGCGTTGTGAGCTGATTGCCGGTCGTTTTAGTAAAGCGACCTTTGACTGAATTCGGCCCAACTGGAGCCAATATGCACCGCAACATCCCGATCAAGGACAGCGAAAGTCTGTTCACCTGCTACGAAGCCATCGCACGCCTGACCGCCGAAATGGTCAGCGCGGCCGAAGTGGGTAACTGGGAAGTCGTCAGTACGCTTGAACGCGAGAGCGCCGCCTATGTGGATGCGCTGCGCCGTTCCGAGCCGCATCCGCAACTCTCGCGCGCCGACGTGGAGCGCAAGCGCACGCTGCTCGTACGCATTCTGGAAGATGACGCCCGCGTGCGCGCCATGGTGTATCCGCGCCTGGACCGCCTGCAAAAGCGTATCGACACGGCGCGCCGCGCCGCCACCGCAAGCAACGCTTACGGCAGCATGGCGCGTTACTGAGACGAAGCGTCCTGCAGTTGTTTTGACAGCGTCAGATAGTGCTCGGACTTGCGTGCGAGCGCGTGACTCTGCATCTGGTACACGATCGCCAGTTGCTGGGCAGCGAGGAAGCTGCCCCGGCCGACGACGCTGCCGTCCATCTCCGGATGATCGCCGATCTCAAGGCAGCGGTTGAAGACCTGTTCTGCCAGTGGTAGCCACCGGGCACCTGCCTCATCAGGGTGCCGGGCCGCCGCATCCAGCAAGACCAATCCCAGCGCAAAACAAAGGTCCGGAAAATCTGGCCACGTCTGGATGGCGACATCGCCTTGCGCGAGCGCTTCTTCAACGCGATCGGCCTTGCCCAGGCTGTACACATAGCGCAGCGTGAGGTTGCGGCGGTACGGCGCACCAGGCGGCGCCAGACTGAAGGCGCGCGCGTAGTAATTCACGGCCTTTGCGTAGTCTTCGTGATGCAGTTCGGTTTCCTTGCCGAGCTGATACAGCACATATGGGTCGTCCGGCCTGTGCGCGAGTTCATCGAGCAGCAGTTGCATATTGCGCTCGCCTTTCTTCTGCATCTTGGCCGCGGTATAGCCGTCGTGGCGCACCACGATTGGCACGCGCGCCGCAGGCAATGACGACACGGGCTGCTCGTGAATGCGCCCCGTGTAGTGCACGCCACGGGGCAGCACACGCGGGATCCACGCAACCAGTTGGCTGGCGGCTTCGGCCGCATCGGTATCGTTCTTGACGCACACCACGCCGACGGCCGGCTCGGCACCGCTGAGCGTGCGCAGATGTTCGCCGCCGCTTTCCAGCCATTCGTCAGCGTCGAGGATGAGGTTCCAGTCGGCATTGGCAGCCTGCAGTGCGGTGTTGCGCGCGGCCGAAAAGTCGTTCGTCCAGGCCATGTGGCTGACGAGCGCGCCGCACGACTGGGCAATGGCCACGGTGTCATCCGTGGAGCCTGTATCCAGCACTACCATGCGATCGACAAACGGCTTCGCGCTCAGCAGGCAGCGTGCAATGCTGGCGGCTTCATTGCGGGCGATGACGACCAACGCCACGTCGGCAGAAGCGGACGGGGCGCTCATTCGCGGTCCTCCGCCGTGGCAAGGGCGTCGAGCAGCTTGCGCAGCACGTTGCGCGTGGCGCCAATTTCATCGCGTTCGAGCGGAATCTTGCACGCAAGCGCTTCGGGCACCTTGGCGGCGCGTTCGCGTAGCGTGCGGCCGGCATCGGTCAACTCAATAACGACGCGACGCTGGTCATCGGGATCGCGCGTGCGGGTGACGAGGCCCTGTTCTTCCAGGCGCTTGAGCAGCGGCGTCAGCGTGCCCGTATCGAGGTACAGCGTGCGGCCGAGGTCACCCACAGCGCACGGCGCCTGCTGCCAGCACGCCAGCATCACGAGGTATTGCGGGTAGGTCAGGCCCAGTTCATCCAGCAGCGGGCGGTAGAGGCGCGTCAGCAAATGGCCGGCGGCATACAAAGGAAAGCAAAGCTGCTGATCGAGCGCCAGCACGTCGTTCACGGAAAACTCCCGGGGGGACGGTCTGGCGCTCGAGCGGCGAGTGCCGCATCGGCCCGAAAAGGGCTAAGCGAGGCTCAGCGCGTGACCGTGTTCAATTGGACGTCAATATTGCCACGGACGGCATGCGAATAGGGGCATACACCGTGTGCGGCAGTCACAAGCGCCTCCGCCGTCGCCTGATCCACGCCGCCCAGGGTGGCAGCCAGCGACACTGTCAACGCAAACCCGCCATCTTCGCGCGGGCCAATGCCCACCGTGGCCGTGACCGATGTCGACGCCAGCTTGATCTGCTTGCCACGTGCAACATGCAGCACAGCGTTTTCAAAGCAGGCGGCATAACCGGCGGCAAATAGTTGCTCCGGGTTCGTGGCGGCACCGCCGGCGCCGCCGAGTTCGCGTGGCAGCGACAGGGGCAGATCCAGCGTGCCATCGGCGCTGCGAACATGGCCGGCGCGGCCGCCTTCAGCGGTGACTTGGGTCTGGTAGAGCGTCTTCATGGTCGGGTCCTCTTATATGGGAAGCCCGGTCGGCGACACGTCGGCCGGGAATCGATCTTAAAATCGATGGCGCAATTATATTGCACACAATATAAATGGCAAGGACAACCGGAAACCCTCTTCCGGAAGGTGGAGAAGGGCGGAGGGGCGGAGGGGCGTGATCTCAGATCGACATGCTCATGATGCTTTGATAAGCCGAGACCAGCTTGTTGCGCACCTGCACGGCAGTCTGCATGTCGATGTTGGCTTTTTGCAGCGAGAGCATCACGTCGTGCAGGTCGACGTCGTTGTTGCCCATCTCAAAGCTGCGCGAAATGGCTTCGGCCTTTTGTTGTGAAGCGTCGACACGGTCCAGCGATGACTTGAGCACGGAGCCGAAGTCGACGCTGGGTTTGCCGGCATCGCCGCTGGCGGTGCTGCCGCCGACGGCGCTTGACGGTGCCAGCACGCTGTTCATCAGCGAGACCACGGAATTGGCGTTGGAGAGATCCATGTTGGCGTGACGTGACTCAGGGGAATTTGGCGAGCGTTTCGAGTTCCGATACGAAGCGGACCTCGCGGCCGGCCGGCACCGCAATGTCCATCGGGATTGGCGTCACGACGATGGTGTGATGCGGAATGGCAGCATCGTCGTCGAGCACCAGAAACTCGGTTTCGGCAAAGCCGTGCGCGTGGTGGAAGACCTGCAGCGGCGCGCGGCGCAGGGTGGCGTACTTGGGCGGCTCGGGCTTGAACGGGTCGAGCTTGGTCAGGTATTCGAACGCCGCGTTGACGCGGTACAGGTCATACGGCGCGGGCAGATCGGACACTTCACCCAGCGCGCGGACGCGGTTGGCGATGTAATAGTTGTCGATCCAGTTGCCGCCTTCATGCGTGCGCAGGCGCAGCGCGACCTTCATGCGCGCCAGCACGAACTGGTTGATGGCGTTCAGCCACTCCGGGCGCTCGGCTGCCGGCAGCGTGTGCGAAAACTTGCCGAACAGGTATTCCAGACCGCCGCGATAGCGGTCCCACGCATGCTTCACTTCTTCGTTGCCTGCCTGGGCGCGGGTCTCATCGGCAAAGTAGCGCGAGACCGAGCGATAGAACGGCGTCTTGCTGAAGTACACGGCGCTGGAGCCGAGCATTTCTGCCGCGTGTACGAAGGCGTAGAACGCGTGTTCCGGCGCGCTGAAGTAGATGCGGTCCATCACCTCGCGGCGTGCCAGGTAGATCTCCGGAAACAGGTGGTGCGACAAGACGAGCGCCAGCAGTTTGGCGTAGTCGTGCTGCTCGATCAGGTAGTTGTCGTCCTGCCGATAGAACGCGGTGACATCCTGCCGCGTCGGCAAGTCGTGAATGAACCACGGCGCAAAGATCACATCCACGCCCGGGTTGCGCTCGAAGATGTCGATGTTGTTGTTGATCTCGGCCAAGATCGGCAGGTCATCATCGGCGTGGTAGAGCACGTACTTGCCCTGCGCGCTGCGATAAAGCTGGTTCAGGTTTTCTGCGGAGCCCAGATTGGATGGGCGGCGGAAGTACCGGATGTTCAGCTTGTCCTGATAGCGGCCGACGACCTCTTCGGTGGCGTCGGTCGAGCAGTTGTCGCCGATCAGCAGTTCGTAGCTGAACTTCAGTTCGCCGATCTGCGAGACCAGTTCTGCGAGCAGGTTGTCGAGATAGCGGGCGCGGTTGTAGGTCGGGATGCAGACGCTCAGCGCAACCTGCTGGATGGCCTCCGCCTGCTTCACGGGCGCCACGTCTCGTAGCGCTTCGGTTTGGATTGCTTCGATTTCACTCATTGGATGAACTCGCGCCAGTGGAGGGTCTGAGGGCACATGTACTGCTTGCCGGCCGGGCCATGATTGGCAATCAGATCCAGGCTGCTGACAAACGGGGTGAACGCGCCATGCAACTGCGGATACGGCCGCATGGCGTAATTCATGTATTCGACGGCAACGCCTTGCTGCTCGAACTCGGCGTGGGCCAGGTAGTTTTTGGCGCCGTGTCCGGTGATGTAGGTGTCGCCTTGCAGCTTCTTCACGATGGCGAGCACACGGTCGGTATTGCGGCCGGGAATGTCCAGCTCAGGCGAGTCGACAAACTTGCTGTCCAGCGCGATACCCAGGTAGCGGCAAACCGCGCGCATGGACGCCAGCGCGAGCGCACCCATGTTGGCGTAGTCGGCTTCGTACACGGAGCGCACCAGCGCCAGCATGTCGCCTGCATGCGGTGCGGCGTCGTAGGCCTGCTCCAGCATGCGCAGATGCTGCGCGCGCCAGTCAACGTTGGTGGCGGGTTTGACCTCGTCGATGCGCGCGCCGAGGTGGAACTTCTCCAGCGGCACCGTCATCCAGCGCGTGCCGGCCGGCTCCTTGATCTGCACGCGGTTGGTGAAGCTGCCCTTGGAGAACTGCACGTCGGCGTAGTTGACGAGCACGTCCGCCAGCATGATCTGCTCAAGCAGCCCGACCCACGGGAACAGCATCGGCTGTGTGATCACGACCTTCATGACGCCAGCATCCGTTCCATGAGGACAACGTCGTGCCAGCGGTTGTCTTGCAGGTAGTGGCCAGCCAACGTGCCGATGGTCCGGAAGTCGAGCTTCTCGTACAGCGCAATGGCGCGCGTGTTTTCGGACAGCACTTCCAGCGTGATCTTGCGCAGGCACAGCGTTTCGGCGGCGTAGGCAAATGCGGCTTCGCATGCGGCGCGCCCGTGGCCCTTGCCTTGTGCAGACGACGCCAGGCAGATGCCGAGCGAAGCGTGCCTGTTCACCGCGTCGATGTGGTTCAACTGCAGGTAGCCCAGCACGCTGTCATCTGCCTGGCTGGCAATGACGAAAAGCACCAGGTCGCTCTGCTTGGATTTCGCGATCAGCCAGTCGCGCACGCTCGCGGCCGAGTTGGGTCGCGGGCGCGTCATGAGCTGCAGCTGTGTCGGCACGTCGTTGCGCAACGGCAGCAGTTGCGCGATGTCGCTCTCGCGCCATTCTCGAAGGACGAGTGAGCCGCGCGCGATCATGGCTGGAAGCGGAAATAGCGGAAGCGATTCGGATACGCGGCTTCCACGGTGTGCCGCACTTCATCGGCAATGACAGGGTTGACGGCCAGGTACACCACCTCAACCTCATCCGGAATGCTGTCCAGCGCAACAACCGGCTTACCTGCCAGGGAGGACCCTTGCAGGTACGGGTTCTGATCGACAAACGCGCGCAGGGCATGCGGCTGTTGCAGATTGCTCGCGGTGTAGGCGCCATAGAAACCGGCGCCATAGATCACGGCAGGCGCGCTGCCGTGCTGCGTTTCAAAGTCGGTCAGATGGCTGGACGCTTGCTGCCAGAAGTTGGCCAGCTTGTTGGCTGCGCTTTGTGTGTCGGCCAATTCTTGTGCGTCGACCACCGGCGCGACTTTACTGTCGCCAGGACGGCGCACGGCGGTCACGACGAACGCGCCACGGTGGCTTTGCGCATCGGCCTCGAGCAGGTCAAACCCGTGATTGGCCAGCAGCGTCTGCAGCGACGTATGCGTGAAGTGGTTGACGTGATCAGCCACCAGAAAATCCACCGAATTGGTGAATGTGTTCGGCACGATGGCGTACAGGCGGCCGCCGTCGCGCAGCAGGCCGTGGATGCTGCGCAGCGCCGTCTTCAGGTCTGGGATGTGCTCCAGCGAGAAGAACGAGGTGACGACATCGAACGAACGCTGCCATACCGGCGGGATCGTGTACGTGGCCCATTCTTCCGGGCTCAGGAATTTCTCCCAGAAGCCCACGTAGCGGTCGCTGATGTCGAACAGGTGGACGTTCACGTCCGGACGCTGCTGCTTCAGCAGGCGCATGGTCGCGCTCTTCGCACAACCGAAGTCGACGACGCGCGCACCTTCCGGTAAGGCGAGCTTGCGCTGGAACGTGGCGACCTGGTGGTCGGCGCGGAAGATCTTCTGGCCGTTCTCGACGGCGTAAATCTGGTCTTCTTCCTCGCTGCCCACGAGGATGTCGTACTCGGTGTCGTAGAAGCTGCCGTTGTCACACAGCTCGACGGTCTGGATGTGGCCGCACGCGGCGCAGCAGAAGACCTCGAGCGTGCCGTCCATGGCGCGGCGCAGGGACGACAGCGAGCTCTGCGGCGCTGCGCGGTAAATCGGTTCTGGCAGCGGTTGCTGGCAGACATTGCAGGGCAGTGCACCTTGGGTCATGGTCAGGCTTCCACGGAGAGTTCGGGGTGGACGGTACGGAAATCGACGCCGTTGGCGTACGAACCCTTCCAACCGTGCGAGCGCCCGGTCGGCTCGCAGAAATTGAAGTAGCGGAACTGCATCGACCACCGTGAGCGCTGGCTCGTGTTGTGGCCCGATGCGTGCAGCACCAGGAAGTCGACCATCACCAGATCGCCCGGCTTGGTCAGCGGCTGCACGTGCGGATAGCGCGCGAGATAGCTCGCCTCGTTCTTGATCAGCAATGCATAGGCGCCTTGCTTGCCGGCGTTGTCCGGATCGGCGCTGAAGACGGGCAGAGGCCCTTCTACGTGCGAGCCGGGGCAGAACTCCACTGGCCCGATCTCGGGTGTGATCTCCACCAACGGGCTCCAGAACACCACGCCATCCAGGCTGCGCAACTGGGCCGGATATTCCTGATGCCAGTTGGCGCGAAATTTCTCTTCACGCGGGTTATCGATGCGGATGCCAGAGCCAGCGTGCGCAATGCCCGGCAGCGCGCCGGGGCGCACGCTCCGAACGAGCTGCTCATGGCGCTCGTCGCCCAGCAGGCGGACAAACGCGGGGATCTGCTTCACGGCGTCGTACACTTCGGCGCCGTATTTTCGATTGGCTTTGATGACCGCCTGATAGCCGTCGTCGAATCGTTCGGGCGCAAACGGCGCGCGCTCGATGTCGAGACGGTATTTGTCGATCACCAGACCGATGATGTCGTAGATCGCTCGCTGAATCGGCTCCACCTGCGACGGCGCGTAAAAGTCGCGCAGGATCAGCAGGCCGTCGCGCTGGAAGGTCTCGATCTGATCGGGGCTCAGGATGCCAGGCATGTCAGCGTCTCCTGATGGGCTTTCACGAGATCGAGCACGACGTTGCAGACCGTCGCGATGTTCTCGCTCGACATGTCGTGATACGACGGCAAGTTGATGGCGCGCTCGGCAATCGCGTAGCTGTTGGGCGCGTTGTGGCGCGCGGTGGCGGCGGATGTGCCGAACAGCTCGGTTTCGCTCAGCGGATAGAAGAACACGCGTGCATCAATGCCGCGGCGCGAGAACGCAGCCAACAGCCCGTCGCGCGTAATGCCCAGCGCTTCGTCAAACACAACGGTCGGCATCCAGTAGCTGTTGAGCGTGCCGGGCGCCTCGGGGTTCAGTGCAAGGCCGGCAACGCTGCCCAGGTGCGCCTGATACTCGGCAAAGATCTCGCGCTTGCGTGCAACCAGTGCATCGATGCGCTCAAGCTGCGCGCAGCCGATGGCGGCCTGCACGTTGGAAATGCGGTACTTGAAGCCGATGAAGTCAGACCAAAACTGCTTGCCGCCGGGCACGCGGCCATGGTTGTTCAGCGTCATTACCCGGTCGTACAGCGCGCGGTCGTTGGTGACGAACATGCCGCCTTCGCCCGTCGTCATGGTCTTGGTGCCATGGAACGAGAACGTGCCGAAGATGCCTTGCGCGCCCGTTGCATGCCCGTGCCAGCGAGAACCAATGGCTTCGGCTGCGTCTTCGATGACGGGAATGCCGTGGCGCTTGCCGATGTCCAGCAGGCGGTCCATCTCGCACAGGTTGCCGTAGAGGTGCGTGGCGATGATCGCTTTTGTGCGCGGCGTGATGGCCGCTTCCACGAGTGCCGGGTCCAGGCACCACGTGTCCGGCAGGATGTCGACAAATACCGGCGTGGCGCCCACGTAAGTGATGGGCGATGCCGTAGCGATCCAGTTGGTGTCGGCCAGAATCACCTCATCGCCGGCGCCAAGGCCGAGCGCTGCCAAGCCCATGTGCATGGCACCGGTGCAGCTTGATGTGGCAATGGCGTATTGCGTGCCGACAAACTCAGCAAACTGCTTTTCGAAGCGATTGATGTAGGCGTAGCACTGGTCGCCCCAGCCGTTGCGCGCGGCGTCGGTGGCGTATTCGACTTCCAGCTCGGTGATCGACGGCTTGGAGTACAGGATCTTTTGGGTCATTGCTGTTCCTGCAGTTCAGGATTCAGGGCCCGCAGCGTGATGCCCGCAAACGCGTCGGTCAGCGGCGGATGGTTGCGGTCCCGGTCGGAGCATTCGGTAATGTCGAGCGGCCAGGCGATGCCTAAGCGGCTGTCGGTCGGGTTGATCCCGTCTTCAGCGGCTTGCGCGTACGGCGTCGAGGTCAGGTACAGCAACTCGCAATCGTCTTCCAGCGCCTGGAAGCCGTGGGCAAACCCGCGCGGCACCAGCAGGCTGTTGTGGCATTCGGCAGACAACTCCACCGCATGCCATTGCAAGAACGTTGGCGAGCCCGCACGCAAGTCAACGGCCACATCGAACACACGGCCACGCACGCAGCTCACGAGTTTGATCTCGGCATGCGGCGGGTATTGAAAGTGCAGCCCGCGCACGGTGCCGCGCTTGGCCGAATAGGAGTGATTGATTTGCGCGACCGGGCTGTCGAAGCCGGCGACGGCCAGTTCATCTGCACAGAAGAAACGCGTGAAGTAACCGCGATGGTCACCCATGACCTTGCGGCTGATTTCAACCACGCCGGCCAGCGGTGTCGGTTGGATGGTGAAACGGCTCATGCGGCGCTCCCGGATGTGGCAGCGGACGCGACGGCGGTGAAGCGGTCAATCTGCTGGTCACAGAGCGCGCGTGCGTCTGCTGTCTTTTCATGCAGATGCCGATACCACGCGGCGGTCTGTTCCAGCGCGGTCTCGAACGGCCACGCTGTCTGCCAGCCTAGCTGCTGGCGTGCCCGGCTGGCGTCCAGATGCAGCATGCCGGCCTCGTGCTTGCCGGTGGCGGCATTGGCGTCCAGTTGCCAGATCAGCGTGGGCCAATGTTGTTGCAAGCCTTGCAAGACCTGTTCGACCGTGCGCGTGGCGGTGCTGTCCGGGCCGAAGTTCCAGGCGGTCGCGCAGGCTGCGTCACCGGCCAGCAGCCGTTGCGCGAGCACCAGGTACCCATGCAGGCAATCCAGAACGTGTTGCCACGGCCGCGTAGCGTGCGGCGAGCGGATGACCAGCGGCGTACCGGCACGCATCGCGCGCTCGGCATCAGGGATAAGCCGGTCTTCGGACCAGTCGCCGCCGCCGATCACATTGCCTGCGCGGCCCGTGGCCAGCAGCGGGCCGTTGGCGAAGAAGGCGCGCCGGTAGCTTGCGGCCACCAGTTCGGCGCAGGCCTTGGATGCGCTGTACGGGTCATGGCCGCCGAGTGCATCGGTCTCGCGATAGCCCCAGGCCCACTCGCGGTTGTCGTAGCACTTGTCGGTGGTGGCGACGACGATGGCGGACAGGTTCGTGCAGCCGCGCGCGGCCTCCAGCACGCTCACCGTACCCATCACATTGGTGGCGTAGGTGCCGACCGGGTCTTGATACGACGCGCGCACCAGCGGTTGGGCTGCGAGGTGAAAGACGATGTCGGGCCGCGCTGCGGTCATGGCAGCACGCAGGCCATCTGCGTCACGGATATCACCCAGCGTGTGGCCGGCCATGGCGGATTCCACCTCGGCCAGCGAAAAGAGATTCGGGTGCGTTTGCGGTGCCAGGCTGTAGCCATACACTTCGGCGCCAAGCTGGCGCAGCCAGAGCGCAAGCCAGCTGCCCTTGAAGCCGGTGTGCCCGGTCAGGAAGACGCGCTTGCCAACCCACGCACGCGGGTCGAGCGTCACCACTTTTTCCACGGTGCACTCCCCGCTTGCCAAAGGGCCTCCAGGCTGTTTTTGTCGCGCAGCGTGTCCATCGGCTGCCAGAAGCCGTGGTGCTCGAACGTGTTCAGTTCGCCCATCTCGGCCAGGCGTGCCATTGGCGCGCCTTCCCACGGGGTGTCTTCGCTTGCGATGTATTCGATCACCGCCGGATCGAGCACGAAGAAGCCGCCGTTGATCCAGCTGCCGCCGTCGCCGGGGGGCTTTTCAGTAAAGCCGGTCACGCGTGCGCCGTCGCGCTGGAGCATGCCGTAGCGGCCAGGCGGCTGCACGGCCGTCACGGTGGCCATCTTGCCGTGCTCGCGGTGGAAGGCGATCTTGCTGGTGATGTCGATGTCAGACACGCCGTCGCCGTAGGTGAAGCAGAACGGCTCGTTCGGGTCCAGATAAGCGGCCACGCGCTTCAGGCGCCCGCCGGTCTGCGATTGTTCGCCCGTGTCGACCAGCGTGACGCGCCAGGGCTCGGCGTGGCGTTCGTGCACGGTCACTTCGTTCTTCGACATATCGAACGTCACGTCCGACATGTGCAGGAAGTAGTTGGCGAAGTACTCCTTGATCACGTAGCCCTTGTAACCGAGGCAGATGATGAAATCGTTGATGCCGTGGGCGGCATAGATCTTCATGATGTGCCACAGGATCGGGCGGCCACCAATCTCGATCATCGGCTTGGGCCGCAGGTGCGATTCCTCGCTGATGCGCGTGCCGAGGCCCCCGGCCAGGATGACTGTCTTCATGATTGCGTGCTCATGCGGCGGCGACTGCGCTGCGTTCCTGCATCTGCCGCGCGAGGTCGGAATATTGGTTCGACTTGATGGCCAGTGTGTCGGCCAGGGCGCGGTAGGTCAGCGCCAGGTACTTTGCGGCGGCAAAGCTGCCGCGCCCGAACACGGCAGCGTCCAGCTTGGGCTGCTCGCCAATCTCCAGGCACTTCAGGAAGGCGTTTTCCGCCATTGGCAGCCACTGCTTCTCGGCCTGCGCGGGGTCTTGCGCCGCGGCCTCGAACATCAGGTGGCCCAGCATGTAGAAGTAGTCGGGCGAGCCGGACCACTCTTCCATCCATTCACCCGCCAGCGTGATGGCCGCGTCGAGTTGCTTCGATTTGGAAAGACACGCCAGCAGGCAGATGCACAGGTCATGCCGATATGGCGCCGCCTTGGGTGCCGTGGTCAGCGCGCGCTGGTAGTGCGCGGCGGCCTCGGCCGGGTCTTTCTGGTTGATCTCAAAATCCTTGCCGAGCTGGTAGAGCACATACGGATCATCCGGATGCGTGGCCAACTCCAGTTGCAACAGGGTGTGGTTGCGCCCGCGCTTCTGGTCCAGCTTGGCGTTCATATAGCCATCGTGGCCAATCACGAGCGGCAGACGCACGCGCTGCAGGTTGGCTGCAGTTGCGACCGGTTGCTCGTGGATGCGGCCCTTGTAGCGCACGCCGCGCGGCAAGAGGCGGGCGATCCAGCTATTGGAATGCTCCACATGGCCGGAAATGTCGTATTCGCTCCGGATACAAACCACGCCGAGCAGCGGGCCAAAGGTGCAAGCGTTGCGCAGTTCTTCCGTGCCGGCCTCGATCCATTCGTCGGCGTCCAGCACGAGGTTCCAGTCCGCATTGGCGGCGGCCAGCGCGGCATTGCGGGCGGCGGAAAAATCATCCACCCACGTGAAATGGTGCACCCGGGCACCGCACGCCTTGGCAATCGCCACGGTGTCGTCCGTCGAGCCGGTGTCCAGCACGATCATGCGGTCGACGTGCGGCTTGGCGCTCATCAAGCAGCGCTCGATGCAGGCGGCCTCGTCGCGGGCGATGACGACCAGCGCAAGACTGCCCCGGGCGGGCTTGGCGCGGTGTTTGGCGTGTTTGGACATGCGGCGCGAAGAAAAAGAAGCGTAGAAAAGTGACGTCAGATCGACATGCTCATGATGCTCTGGTACGCCGAGACGAACTTGTTGCGCACCTGCACAGCGGTCTGCATGTCGATGTTGGCCTTCTGCAGCGAGAGCATCACGTCGTGCAGATCCACGTCGTTGTTGCCCATTTCGAAGCTGCGCGAAACGGATTCAGCCTTCTGCTGCGACGCGTCGACCCGGTCCAGCGACGACTTGAGCACCGCCCCGAAGTCCACGCTGACCTTGGCGCCGTCGCCCGTGGCCGAACCGACACCCCCGCCAATGCCACCCACCGTGCTGGACGGCGCCAGCACGCTGTTCATCAGCGAGACCACTGAATTGGCGTTCGTAATATCCATGTGAAGAAAGCTCCTCTTTTCTCTGTCTTGCTTGCGGCGCCGTTGCTTAGCTGCCTGGGCCGGCTTTCTTGGGGGCTTTCCACCCCGGCCGGTTGGTCGCTATGGCGCCACGGTGATGCAAAGGTAGCCGCCAAGCCGCCGTTCCCAAGCGCCCAAAAGAACGGGAAAAGGCCCTCTTCTTGGCAATTTGCTTGCGCACCCGCTGCCGATAATGGCAACCACGGAGCCATGCCCAGACATTGGGTGAGCGCTCAAGCAACGTAGTCAGTCAGGAGATTTGGGATGCCAACGACAGCCGATTCGGTTGCTGTCGCCGACACGCTCGGTACGGTTGATATGCCGGCGGTGGGCCAGGGCGCGATGACGCGCCAGAAAGCGGGAGGTGCAGGTGCGCTGGGCGCCCTGGGCCCGCTCGGCCGTCTGTCGCCGCGACTGCTGCTGATGATCGGCGGTGCCGCGCTGGTGGCTGTCATTGCCGCCGCGATGCTGTGGAGCCGCGCTCCGGACTACCGCGTCCTGTACAGCAATGTGTCCGACAGCGACGGCGGGGCGATCATCGCTGCGCTGCAGCAAATGAATGTGCCGTACCGCTTTGCCGAAGGCGGCACCGCCATCATGGTGCCCGAGACGAGCGTGCATGAAGCCCGTCTGAAGCTCGCTTCGCAAGGTCTGCCCAAGGGCGGCCAGGCCGGTTTCGAGCTGATGGAAAACCAGAAGTTCGGCACGAGCCAGTTTGCCGAGCAAGTCAATTACCAGCGCGCCCTGGAAGGTGAGCTGGCCCGCACCATCCAAGCCATGCAGGAGGTGCAGTCCGCACGCGTGCATCTGGCCATGACCAAGCCGTCGGTGTTCGTGCGTGAGCAGGCCAAGCCCAGCGCGTCGGTGCTGCTCAAGCTGTATCCGGGCCGCATGCTCGACCGCTCGCAAGTGCAGGCGATTGGCCATCTGGTGTCGAGCAGCGTGCCGAACCTGCCGCTGGCCAACGTGACGGTGGTCGACCAATCGGGTCGCCTGCTGTCGTCGTCGTTCCAGGACACCGCCTCGGGCCTTGACCCGACGCAGTTGAGCTATGTGCGCGACGTCGAGCAGGGTTATATCAAGCGCATCGAAGCCATCCTCGGCCCCGTGGTGGGTGAGGACAACGTGCGTGCGCAGGTGACGGCCGACGTCGATCTGGACAACACCGAGCAGATGGCCGAAACGTATCGTCCGAACCAGGACCCGGCCAACGCAGCCGTGCGCAGCACGCACACCGCTGAAGCCACGCAGAACAAGGCCGACGCCCAGGGCGGCGTGCCGGGCGCGCTGTCCAACCAACCGCCGACCGCGCCGCGCATGTTGCCGACCGCACCGGCGCCGGCCTCGGCGTCGCAACCGGCGGCAACCGGCCCGAATGGCCAACCGCAACAAGCGGCGGCCGCCAACACGAGCGGCAGCACAACCAGCGGCAATTCGTCGAGCACCCGCGACACCACGACCAATTACGAAGTCGACAAGACCGTGCGCCGCACCCGCGCTGCAGTGGGCACCGTGCGCCGCCTGTCGGTGGCCGTGGTGGTCAACTACCGTGGCGACGGCAAGACCTGGAAGCCGTTGTCGGAGGCCGAGATGGCCAACCTCAACGCGCTGGTCAAGGATGCGGTGGGCTTTGACGCCAAGCGCGGCGACTCCGTGAACGTGGTCAACAGCCAGTTCTCGGGCACGCTGCCGATGGCCAAGGACGACCTGCCGCTGTGGAAGCAGCCGGAGATGATTCAGTACGCCATCCAGGCCGCCAAGTATCTGGCGCTGGCAATCGGCTTCCTGATCCTGGTGTTCGCGGTGATCCGTCCGGCGATCCGCTCGATGGGCAAGAAGGCCGAGGCAGCAACGCCCACCTTCGTCGGCCGCGAAGGCGAAGACCCGAACGCCCCGATCATCACCGGTGCCGCCGCTTCGGCCGGGCCGGAGCTGGAAGGCCCTGGGGCTGCCGGCGCCGATTCCGAAGATCTGCCGGACGCGCTGCCGCAACTCAAGAACAACGACTTCGAGAAGAAGCTCGAGACCATGCGCCGCGTGGCGCAGAGCAACCCGCGCGCAGTCGCGGCCGTCATCAAACAATGGGTGAGTAACGAATGAGCGCCGAAGGACTCCAACGCAGCGCCATCCTCATGATGTCGCTGGGCGAAAGCGAAGCCGCCGAAGTGCTCAAGCACCTGGGCCCGCGCGAAGTGCAGAAGCTGGGCGCCACCATGGCCGCGCTGAAGAACGTGTCGCGCGAGCGTGTGCTCGACGCCTTTGACGCGTTCTTCATCGAAGCCGAAGACCTGCCGCTGGACGTGGATTCCAACGAATACATCCGCACCGTCTTCCGCAAGGCACTGGGCGACGACCGCGCCGCCAACATCATCGACCGCATCCTCTCGGGCGGCGACACCAGCGGCATTGAAGGCCTGAAGTGGATGGATGCATCGTCGGTGGCGGAGCTGATCCGCAACGAACACCCACAGATCATCGCCACGATCCTGGTCCACCTGGACCGCGATCAGGCTTCGGAAATCCTGACCTATTTCACCGAGCGCCTACGCAACGACACCATCCTGCGTATCGCCACACTCGACGGCATCCAGCCCAGCGCCCTGCGTGAGCTGAACGACGTGCTGACCAAGCTGCTGCAAGGCAACGACCATCGCAAGAAGAACGCGATGGGTGGCGTGCTCACGGCAGCGGAAATCCTCAACCTGGTGCCGAGCGCCGTGGAAAGCTCCGTCATCGAAGGCGTGCGCTCACGCGATCCGGAACTGGCCGATGCCATCGTCGAGAAGATGTTCGTGTTCGACAACCTGATCGATCTGGACGGCCGTGCGCTGCAGACGCTGCTGCGCGAGATCAGCCAGGACGTTCTGGTGGTGGCCCTCAAGGGCGCCAAGCAGGAGTTCCGCGACAAGGTGTTCGCCAACATGTCGCAGCGTGCCGGCACGATGCTCAAGGAAGAACTGGAAGTGCTGGGCCCCGTCAAGGTGTCGGAAGTCGAAGCGCAGCAAAAGGAAATCCTGGTTGTTGCGCGCCGCCTGGCCGACGAAGGCGAGATCACGATCGGCCGCAAGGCGGAGGACGCGTATGTCTGACCGCGCTGGTTGCCATGTTGTGACGGAGCGCTGAGATGCCACGTCCGCCGATCATCCCGCGCGATACGCTGGTCAACTGCCAGCCGTGGGAGCCGACCGACTTCGAGCGCCAGGCCGCACAGGCCGCCGCTGCAGCCGCGCCGCCCCCGCCGCCGCCCGAGCCTGAAGAGCCGCCGATTTCCGAAGAGGAATGGCAGGCCGCGCTGGACGCGGAGCTTGCCACCGCCCGCGACGAAGGCCGCCGCGATGGTTTTGCGCAAGGCTTTCAGGATGGCTTTGAACAAGGCCGCCGCCAGGGTGAGGAAGACTCAAAGCACATCGCCACGCTGATGCAATCCGTGCGGGATGCGATCGACCAACTGAACGGCAGCGTTGCCGAAGAGCTGGTTGATCTGGCGCTGCAATTGGCGCAGCAGTTTCTGCGCGGCGCGCTGCATGCGCAGCCCGAGCGCATCCTGCCGCTGATTCGCGAAGTGCTGGGCGACGCGCCCACCGCACCGGCGCCCGCCATGTTGCGCGTGCATGCCGATGATGCAGAGCTGATCCGCCAGACGCTGGGCACCGAGCTGGCCGCCGCCGGCTGGACGCTCATCGTCGATGCCGCCATCGAGCGCGGCGGCTGCCGCGTGCAGACCCGCTTTGGCGAAACCGATGCCACGCTGCAAACCCGCTGGGCCGAACTGACCCGCGCGCTGGGCCGCGATACGGCATGGCTTGCCAGCGAGCGCGCGGAAGCCGAACGCGTGGCAGGAGGGGCACTCCATGTCGCTTGAGACCATGCAGCCGGCAGCGCAGGTCGCCGTCAACAATCCCAACGTGCGCATGTGGCAAACCCACTTGCAGCAGACCGCGCAGCGTGCGCGTCTGGCACGCCCGGTGGTGACGTGCGGCAAGCTCACGCGTGTGGCCGGCCTGGTCATGGAAGCCGTTGGCTTGAAGCTGCCGGTGGGCAGTGCCTGCCGCGTGGAACTGCCGCACGGCCGGCACGTGCTGGCCGAAGTGGTGGGCTTTGCCGAAGAGCGCGCCTTCCTGATGCCGCAAACGGATCTGGTGGGCGTGGTGCCCGGTGCGCGCGTGTTCCCGCTGGAGCCGCAACGCCTGCCGGTGACGAGCGAAGACGGCGCCAACCCGACGATTTCGCACAGCAAGTTCCTGCCCGTGGGGCCGCGCCTGCTGGGGCGTGTGGTGGACGCAAACGGTGAGCCGCTCGACGGCAAGGGGCCGCTGGGTGCGCATGAAGACCTGGCCTGGGGCACATTGAACCCGGCACCGCTGAACCCGCTCAAGCGCAAGCCGATCGAGCATGTGCTCGACGTGGGCGTGCGCGCCATCAATGGTCTGCTGACCGTTGGTCAGGGCCAGCGTCTGGGTCTGTTCGCCGGCTCCGGCGTGGGCAAGAGCGTGTTGCTGGGCATGATGGCCCGCTACACCGAAGCCGACGTGGTGGTGGTGGGACTGATCGGCGAGCGCGGCCGCGAAGTGAAGGAATTCATCGACGAGATTCTTGGCGACGAAGGCATGGCACGCTCGGCCGTGGTGGCCGCACCGGCCGACACCTCGCCACTGATGCGTCTGCAGGGCGCCGCTTACGCCCACACGATTGCCGAGTACTTCCGCGACCGCGGCTGCAACGTGCTGCTGATTGTCGATTCGCTTACGCGCTATGCGATGGCGCAGCGCGAGATCGCCCTGGCCATCGGCGAGCCGCCGGCCACCAAGGGCTACCCGCCCTCGGCGTTTGCCAAGCTGCCCGCGCTGGTCGAGCGTGCCGGCAACGGCATGGTGGATGCCAATGGGCGCGGCGGCTCCATCACCGCGTTTTACACCGTGCTGGCCGAAGGCGATGACCAGCAGGATCCGATTGCCGATGCGGCGCGCGCCATTCTGGACGGTCACTTCGTGCTTTCGCGCAAGCTGGCCGAGCAGGGCCACTACCCGGCCATCGATATCGAACAGTCGATCAGCCGCGTGATGTCGGCCATCGTGCCGCGCGAGCAGCTCGACACAGCCCGCCGCTTCAAGCAGCTCTATGCCCGCTACCAGCGCAACCGCGACTTGATTGCTGTGGGTGCTTACGCACGTGGCAGCGACCCGGTGACCGACCAGGCCATCGCGCGCTACCCCGACATGGAAGCGTTCCTGCAGCAGGGCATGTTCGAGAACGAAAGCCGCGAGCACACGCTGGAGAAGATGCAGGGAGTGCTGGCGTGAAGTGCCCACTTGACACTGTGAAGCCGCGAGCGTTGTGCAAGCCGGGGGCTAAAGCCGCCGGGTTTGCGTCCGATGGGTTGATGTAACGGGAAGCTGGAGGGTCTACCGATGACCACCATGAACAAGCCGTTCCGCCTCGAAACCGTGCTGGAACTGGCCCAGAAGGACACCGAGAAAGCCACGCAGGAAGTCGGCCGCCTGATGAACACGCGCGAGGCCGCCACGCAAAAGCTGGCGCTGCTGTCCGACTACCGCAACAATTATCACCAGCAGATGCTGAACACGGCCGAAGGCGGCATGGACATCACGCGCCTGCGCAACTACGCGGCCTTTATCGACCGCCTGGGCAATGCCGTGCACCAGCAGAAGGGCACCATCAACGCGCTGGAGCAGCAGCTTGCGATGAGCCGTGCCAACTGGCTGGAAAAGCAGCGCCGCGAGCAGTCGTTCGACATCCTGCGCCAGCGCCACATTGAAGAGCAGCGCCTGGACGAAGAACGCCGAGCGCAGCGCGACAACGACGAACACGCCGCCAAGGTGATCCGCATGCGTGCGGCACAGGGCGGCAATTGAAGACCAACGCGAACACGCAGTCGCAAGATGGAGTCAACGTGGGTTTGAGTGCCACCCCCAACACCGCTGCCAAGGACCTGGGCGCCATGCTGTCGGCCGGCAATGCTGCCGCCGCCGACAAGACACAGGCCTCTTCATCGGGCACCGATACGTTCGGCAACCTGTTGTCGGACCGCCTGGCTCAGGACGCCGCGCGCCGTCGCGCCGATGCACAATCCGCCGCCGACGATGCCAGCCGCCGTGCCGATATCGCCCGCAAGGATGTCGCGCGCACCGGCGCCGCGCGCAACGATCAGGATGCGAAACCGGCCGATGCCAACACGCCGGCGCAAGCTGTTACCACGCCGGCCAGCGGCACCGTCGATACGGCCAACGCCAAGCCGGCGCAGCCTGCCAACGCCAAGGATCTCGATACCGCTGCGCAGCAGGCCGTGGTCGATCCGGCTGCACAACTGGCGGCGCAGATCGAGGCCGCCCGCCAGGCTGCGCAGCAGGCCGGAGCCGCGCAACAGCCGCTTGCCCAGCCCGCAGGCCAATCGAACACCAGCGCCGATGCCGACGCGACGACGCCGGCTGCTGGCAAATCCTCCTCAACTGACGCCGCAGCACTGGCTGCCGCAACTGCGGCTGCCAACGGGACGCAGGGCGCCGCGGACCCGGCCACGACGGCACAGGCCGGCCAAGTCGGGCTGCCCGCCGCCAAGGACGCCAAAGCCAACGCCGCAAACACGCCGACGCCGCCTGCCACCGCACTGCCCGACAGCGGCACGCTGGCCCAGACCATGGCCCGCACGCGCGCCGTTGCCGACAACACGCCGGCCGCCGTGCGCCAACTCGGCAGCACGTCGCCTGCAAAAAGCGCCGATGCCGACCGAGGCCTGCCGCGTCGCAGCGATCTGAGTGCACACAACGCCACCACGCAAACGCCCGCCGCCGCCATGGCCGATGCCACCAGCCACGCCAGCAATGGCGGCAACACCGGCAATTCGGATAACCCCGGCACGCAAGCCAATGCGCAGGGCAACGGTATGCAGTTCCAGGGCGTGCTGTCGCGCGCCAATGGCGACGCGAGCATGGCCGCACCGACCTTTGCGGTGGGCGGCGCCAACGCAGGCGCTGCGGCAGGGGCAGCGATCACGCCGCAGCAAGTCCACACGCTGCCCACCTTTGGCGATGCTGCATGGCCGCAGAGCATGGCCAGTCAGCTCGCCTTCATGCAAGTGCATCGCCAATCGTCAGCCGAGCTGCAGTTGAACCCTGCCGAGCTGGGCGGCATGCACGTCAAGCTGGAAGTGGACAACGGCGCCGTCAACGCGAGCTTTGTCTGCCAGCACCAAGCCGTGGCCGAACTCGTGCAGGACGCCATGCCGCGCCTGCGCGACGCGATGCAGCAAGGCGGGATGCAGCTTGCGCAAACGTCCGTCAGCACGGGCGACTTCAGCCAGCAGCAGAGCGCATCACAAGGCTCGTCGGCGCAAAACCAGGGCAGCGGTTCGGGCAACGGGGGCAGCGGCAACCGTTATGGCAACGGCGGCTCGCAAGACCGCACCGATACGCTGACGGTGACGCCGCGCCGTGTGTCCAGCCACGAAGGTGCGATCGATACATTCGCCTGACGATGACCGGCGGCGCCTAAAGTTTGAGGCCGGCCGGCCGTTAGTACGCAGGAGTGCCATGCATAAATGGCCAGCCGCAAGGCAACGAAAGAAGGACGGGAAATAACCACGCGAGCACGCCGCGCACAGGTTTGGCGCGGCAGCGTTGCAAATGAATAACAAGGGGGTCAAGTCCGACTGGCGAAGAAGGGATCAAACGGGGATCATTTCGCCACATCCGTTCTCGGACGGATGCACACGGACCGATGCGGGGTGTCCGAGCCGGGGGGCTGGCGCACCGCATGTTTGCCGTACTTACGGGAGAGCGCACCGCGAGGTGCGCTTTTTGTTTTTGTGCGCCAGCGCCGTTCTAGAGCCGAGCGCATGGCGGATGCCTCAGGCGCCTGCCTCGGCCGTTGCCAGTGTGGCGGGCGTGACCGACACCACGTGCTCCACGCCGTAGCCGCGTGCCACCCACGCATCGATACCGCCATGCAGCGGACGCACGCGCTTGAAGCCGCGTCCCATCAGCGTGCGCGCCAGCATCACGGCAGACGCCTCGTTGGGGCAGGCGCAGTAGATGATGATCTCGCGGTCGGGGCCTTCGATCTCGATCGCGCGGTGGCTGGCGGACATGTCGTACAGCATCGCCCCCGGAATGCGTTGCGGCTGCAGCATGCGCGAGCTGTCGGCGCGCACGTCGATGATGACAGGAGCCGCGCCCGATTCGATCAATGCATGCAGCTCATCGGGCGAGATGCGCGCCATCTCCAGCATCTTGCGAAAGCGCCAGCGCTGCAGCCAGCGCGCAGCCACATACACCGCTGCAAGCAACGCGATCAGCAGTACGGCTCGCGTGCCGAGCTGGTCGAGCTGGTGCAGCGCCTGGTCGATGCTGTCATGCGCCACGCGGCCCAGCATCAGCCAGAGCGTTGCCCAAACTGCCGAGCCCACCAGGTTGTACAGCGCAAACGTGCTGAACGGCGTGCGCATCGTGCCCAGCAGCGCAGACGATACCGTCGACAAACCCGGAACGAATTTCGCAATGAGCAGCATCGGCGCGCCCCAGCGCTCGAACTGCGTGCGCGTGCGTCGCACGCACGAATCGGGCGATAGCGACACGCGGCACAGTAGTGCCATGACGTGCCGGCCATAGCGCTTGCCTGCGAAGTACCACAGGCCGTCGCCCAGGAGTGCGCCGGACACGGCGGCGGGCGCCAGCTCCATCAGGTAGAGCGGTCCATGGAATGTAAGCGCGCCGGCCACCAACAGCGTTGGCACGGCCGGCAGCGGCGCACCGGCTTGCGTCAGCAGCACATTGAGGAACACGGCAAACGCACCGTATTCGGCGATCAGGGGAAACAGGTCATGCATGGCAGGAGGGGCGCGGCGGGCGGGGGCGAAAGCGTCTGCCAAGTTACCGCATTCCGGCGCCGCCCGATAGCCATGTCACCGGAATGCGCTCGGCGATATGCGGTTCGTGTGGAATTGGCGTGACAATGAACGCTTCATACCGCTTCTGAAACCTGCCGCCATGTCTTCTGCAATGCCCATCGACGCTGCCGCTTCCGTGCACGAATCAGGTGCCATCGCTATTCGTCCGGCTACCGTGGCGGATTTGCCGACCATCGTCGGCATCTACGCACACCACGTGCAGACCGGCACCGCCAGTTTTGAGATCGACGCCCCCGATCTGCCCGAGATGACGCGCCGCTTTCACGCACTGCAGGATGCCGGTATGCCATATGTTGTGGCTGAAGCCGACGGCGTGCTGCTCGGCTATGCGTACGCCGGCCCGCATCGCGCCCGGCCCGCGTATCGCCACACGGTGGAAGATTCCATCTATCTCGACACCGCAGCGCAAGGGCGGGGCGTTGGGACGTTGCTGCTGGAGGCGCTCATCCGCGAATGCCAGACGCGCGGTTTCAAGCAGATGGTGGCGGTGGTGGGCGGCGGCCGCGAAAATCCGGGGTCAGCCAAGTTGCACGCGCGCTGCGGGTTTCGCGAGGTGGGCGTGCTGGAGGCGGTGGGCTACAAGTTTGGGCGCTGGCTGGATTGTTTGCTGATGCAGCGGGCCTTGTGAGGTGAGGGCGCCAGCTGAACCAATCAAAGAGATTCAGCAAAAAACCAGAGTAGTCGAGAGGGCCGGCGTTGATTCTTCCGGAACGCATCAAAGTTCTGAGCCCAATTCAGAGGCTATTGGTCATTGCGCTCAATCGATGATGTCGGCACAGGCGTCAGTGGGCGCGGCCGCCACATGCCCCACCAGCGGCACCATCTTCAGGCCTGCCGACGCCACCCGGCACGGCGCGGCCACCACGCCGCAGCCGGAAAGGCATGCAGCAACAAGCAAGGACACAGCGAGCAGAAGGCGTTTCATCGTGGGTGGGTTTGAAAGCGAATGCCAGGCAGTGTGACACAGAGTCTTTCGCCAACCTGTGCGCGTTTGTATCGGGAAATGACAATCTGTGCGGGTCTCGCAACCATGACGCGATGCGTCAGAGCGCAACAATAAAACCCGTTCGAAAGCCGCACAACGCTGACTTTGGGTGAAAAAGTCACATTCTTTTTTTGCGCAAATAAACCCGCTAGCCTTTGCTGCAAGCCGCAAAGCCACTGTTGATACGGGTTTTCCCTTAATTTCATATATCGCAACAATAAATTGTCTGTCGCGACATTTATTGTCTGAACAGGCTCGCCTACGATGACTCCATCGAATGCGGCGCCGCAGCGAAAAAGAAGATCCCGGAAATGCCCGGATCACCTGCCCGACGCGCTGCGCCCATCTGGAGAAGACATCATGAAAGCCCAACGTACCCTGATTGCTGCCCTGATCGCCCTGGCAAGTGTGCCGGCCCTGGCAGCAGCCAAGTTTGATGTGTACACGCAAGGTGCTGCGCAGGTCAGCCAACGTTTCGACGTGTATTCGGATGGCGCTAAGGCTGGCGACAAGTTCGATCCGTACACGCAAGGCGCCAAAGCCGGCAGCAAGTTCGATCCGTACACGGAAGGCGCACTGGCCCGTGCCGGTAAGTTCGATACGTACACCGAAGGTGCCAAGGCCGGCAGCAAGTTTGATCCGTACACCGAAGGCGCACTCGCCCGTGCCGGCAAGTTCGATACCTATACTGAAGGCGCCAAGGCCGGCAGCAAGTTTGACCCGTACACCGAAGGCGCCGTGGCCTGAGCCTGGTTCGTCCCGCAAAAACGCCCGCACACTGCGGGCGTTTTTGTTTGTGTCACCGGGAAGCGTGATGATTGCGAACTGAGTTGCCATTGCGGCGTCTCACTCTCATCACAACCAGGAAGCCATGATGATTCGTTTCCGTCGTCCGACCCGCTCCCTTCTGTGCCCTGCGCTGGCCGCGGCTGCCATGCTGGCTGGCTGCGCGACCGTCACGCCGGGCCCCTTCCAGATCACCGTGCGTGATGCCGATGACACGGTGCTGGAGCAATTCCAGTTTCAGGCCGGCTCGCAGGGGTCGCTTGAAACCGCCATGATCGGCATGTGCCGCGTGTATCCGGAAGCCACCGTCATCGCAGAGCAGCTCTCAACGCACGAGCGCCTGCGGGAGCGCTGCAAGCGCTCGTTTGCTTCAATGTTCTCGCCAACCTGATGCTGCGCTGAAGCGGCTACCATGTCGCCTCATCGGCTGGCGGTGCCGGCCTTGTGTGAACATCCCGAGCACGCACCTGAGGCGCATGTGAACCAGCAAGACAAGTCCTCCGAGATCTCCCAGGTTTCCCGCTTTGCGGCGACACGGCCGCGGCTGCTGTCGGCGTTCGCGCTGGGCGCTATAGCGGTCGCTGTTGTGCCAGCGCATGGGTGGCTTGCGCGCCTGCTGTTCGGCTGGGACATCGCGGTGTGGGCGTACCTCATCCTGATCACGGTGATGATGCTGCGTGCAGACCCACACCGCATCCGCGCCGTCGCCCGCCGTGAAGACGAGCGCGCCTCGGCCGTGCTGGCGGTGGTCTGCCTCGGTGTGGTGGCCAGCATGGTGGCCATTGCGTTTGAACTCGCGACAGCCAAGTCGGCGGGGCATGCGCAGTCGTCGCACTACCTGTTCACCGGTATCACGGTGCTGGGCGCGTGGCTCATGGTGCCGATGATGTTCACGGTGCACTACGCGCATCTGTATTACCGTGCGCCCCACGAGCCCCCGCTGCAGTTTCCCGACGAGCAGCTCGAGCCCGATTATTGGGATTTCCTCTACTTCTCCTTTACGATCGCGGTCGCCAGCCAGACGGCCGATATCAGCATTCGTTCGCGTGCAATGCGGCGCGCGGTGCTGGGGCAATCGCTGCTGTCGTTCTTCTTCAATACGAGCATCCTCGCCCTCTCCATCAACATTGCTGCAGGCCTGTTTTCATGACGATGCTGCCTCCCGAGCTTCCTCCCAGCGCACCCACTCGCTCCATCAACGCTGTCAGTTACGTGCTGGTAGCGGCGATGATTGCGGCCGTGCTGTGGCTGCACCTGTTGCCGGCCGCCATTGCCGGCTTTCTCGTCTACGCATTGGCGCGCAAGCTGGAGGCTCGCTTGCGCGAGCGCAGCAGGCTGTCCCAGCGCGCGAAGTCGATTGCGGTGATCTGCGTGTCCGTGGTCGCGGCCCTTATTCTTGCAGGGTTTGGCATCGGGATCGGCCGCTTGGTCGAGCACGGGCATGGGCTCGAAGGCATGCTTACGCGCATTGCCGACGTGCTCGACAACGTGCGGGAATCGTTGCCGGCGGCGGTGGTCAATTACGTTCCGCAATCGGTGACCGAGCTGCGTGTGCAGCTTGTGCAGATGATCAAGGAACATGGCCATCAGGTGTCGACCCTCGGTATTGACGGGTTGCGTGCCAGCGCATTGATGCTGGTCGGGCTGATCCTGGGGGCGATGGTGGCGTGGTCGGATACGCTTGACCCCGAGCACCACAAGCCGTTGGCCGCAGCACTGGTGGGCCGGCTGAGCCGGTTGACCGACGCGTTCGAAGCCGTGGTGTTTGCGCAGGTGAAAATCTCCGCGCTCAACACGGCGCTCGCCGCCATCTACCTGCTGGGTGCGCTGCCGCTGTTCGGGCAGCACGTGCCGTATTCCAAATCGCTGATCCTGCTGACCTTCGTGGCGGGGCTCATTCCCGTGGCGGGCAACCTCATCTCCAACACGGCCATCGTTGTGATGAGCGTCACCGCATCGTTGGAGCTGGCGGTGGCATCGCTCATCTTTCTGGTCGTGGTGCACAAGCTGGAGTACTTCGTGAACGCGCGCATCATCGGCAGCCGCATCGATGCGCGCGCGTGGGAGCTGATCCTCGCGCTGATCGTGATGGAGGCGTTGTTTGGTTTGGGTGGCGTGATTGCCGCGCCCGTGCTGTACGCCTATTTGAAGCGCGAGCTGACGGACGCCGAGCTGATCGGCTGAGACGTTTCTCGTGTGGGGTTGAGGTGCAGGGTGACCCGCCAGCGCCCCCGCGCTGACGGCATCGGCAGAAAAGAGCGCGCCCTACGGGACGAGGGGCGCGCAATAACTCGCTGACCGAGAGACGTCAGCGAGCCGAGGGTCGGTACACGGGAACGAAGCGGGCGGCGGGCGCGTGGCGTTGCCGGTGACATCCACGGCTTCGGACGTGACGAAGCAGCAGACGACCCGGTCGTCGAGCAGGGCCTGATAGAAAAGGTCTCCCATCGCGCGGCATAGCGTTCCCGTTAGCAGGATCATCATGGCTCCCCTCCCATGTTGGCCGATGTGCGGCATCGTCGATGCTGGTCATCGGTTCGGTTTGCGGATCGTTGTGTGTGTGAAATTGCTTACGCAGCGTGTCCGTCAGGCTGTTGGCACTGGCGCCTTGCGGTTGCTTCTGGCGTCGTGCTGCAGTCCATGCTGCCGAGTATAGAAAGCGTCTCCTGAGCGGCCATGCTCCGAACGGAGTAGCTCCGCGCGCGAAAATGGCTAACACGTTAGCTGCCTGCCAGGGCAAGCTGGGCAAGGGTTTGCGGGAAGATGGTCGGTGTTTTGGTGGAAATGGCGCCGCGCGGGCTGACGCTTTTGCCCCGACAGTAAATTGTCCGGTTTGCGTTAATCGTTGTCGAATTTGCGGTAACACGCCTGCACCGTTTAGGCGCAAGATTGAGCGCTTTCTTGCCTCATCCTCGTTACCCCAAACCATCATGCAAACCACCGCAAACGGCACGGCCGCTGCATCGGCAGCCCCCGCCGCGCAGGCCGACAAGACCGGCTTTGGCGTGATCGGCGCCATCAGCTTCGCGCACTTCCTCAACGACATGATGCAGTCGTTGATCCTGGCGATCTATCCGCTGCTCAAGGGCAACTTCCACCTCGATTTCTCGCAGATCGGGCTGATCACGCTCACGTACCAGATCACGGCGTCGCTGCTGCAGCCGATGGTCGGGCTGTATACCGACAAGCATCCGAAGCCGTATTCGCTGTCGGTGGGCATGGGCTTCACGCTGGTGGGGCTGGTGCTGCTGTCGATGGCGCCCAACTTTGGCACGGTGCTGCTGGCGGCGGCGCTGGTGGGCACGGGCTCGTCGATCTTCCATCCGGAGTCGTCGCGCGTGGCGCGTATGGCGTCGGGCGGCCGTCATGGGCTGGCGCAGTCGCTGTTCCAGGTGGGCGGCAATGTGGGCAGCGCGATGGGTCCGTTGCTCGCGGCAATCATCATCATGCCGTATGGGCAGCACAGCCTGGCGTGGTTTTCGATCGCGGCGCTGATCGCCATCTTCGTGCTCTATCACGTAGGCGGCTGGTACAAGCGTGAACGTGCCGCAGGCCATGGCCGCAAGGCGGGCGGCCGGGCGCATGCCGCGGTCAAGCTGTCGGGCAAGCAGGTGGCGTTTGCGATGACGCTGCTGGTCGTGCTGCTGTTCTCCAAGTACTTCTATCTGGCGAGCCTGAACAGCTATTACACGTTTTTCCTGATCACCAAGTTCCACCTGTCGGCGCAGACGTCGCAACTGTTCCTGTTCCTCTTCCTGTTTTCGGTGGCGGTCGGCACGATCGTGGGCGGGCCGATTGGTGACCGCGTGGGCCGCAAGGTCGTGATCTGGGTGTCGATCCTGGGCGTGGCGCCGTTCACGCTATTGCTGTCGTACGCCAACCTGTTCTGGACCGCCGTGCTGACGGTGATCATCGGGCTGGTGCTGGCCTCGGCGTTCTCGGCCATCCTCGTGTATGCGCAGGAACTGATTCCCGGCAAGGTCGGGATGGTGTCGGGCCTGTTCTTCGGATTCGCGTTCGGGCTGGGCGGCATTGGCGCCGCGGTGCTCGGCAAGCTGGCTGACGCAACCGACATCTACAACGTCTACCACCTTTGCTCGTTCCTGCCGCTTATCGGCCTGCTGACGGTGTTCCTGCCGGATATCGAACGCAAGCGCCAGCAGGCGGCATAACGCGCCGCACATCGCGTGCAGATACAACGCGGCGGACGTCCCCTCCCGGGCGCTCCGCCGCTTTGCTTTTGGCGTTACTTCTCGACGGCGTGGGTCGGGCCCGGCCACACGCCGGTCATCTCGATCTCGCGCCGGCCGGTCAGCCATTGGCCGAGCGGGCTGGGCCAGCGGAACGCGTAGTTGTCGCTGTTCACGACGCCCTGGAACTTCACGTCGACCTGAATATCGGTGGCGTTGAGCGGGATGTTCGCGACCGTCTTGGAGATGCCGCCGCTGAGCGAGAACTCGTCGCTGCGCGGGCCTTGCGGTGTGTTGTAGCGCAGCTTGATGTGCGTGACGTAGGTGCAGCCCGGCTTGTTGTTGAAGTAGATCTCGAAGCCGCCCAGGCGCGTGATCCAGTTGGGGATCAGCAGATTGCCGTCGAACGACGCAAACGTGTAGGCCACCGGAATGGGCGCCGGCGCCTGCTTGCCCGGCTCGAACGGCCAAAGGTGCTGATCGACGCTCTTGGTCTGGTTGACCGACACGAACGATCCCTTGCCTGTCGCGCTGCCGAGCATGTCATGCACGGCACCCGCCGAGCCCGTGATCGAGAACGACGAGTTGTTGTCTTGCGAGCCGACGTTCAGCCCGCTGTTGGCCAGGATCACGCTGGTCACCACGCCGAAGCCCTGCGCGATGTTGCCGCCTGAGCCCATGCTGACGGACTGCGCCTGCTCGGCCAGCCACTTGATCGTCTCGGGCCGCGTGAGCTGCGTCAGGTCGTTGATGTACGACTCCGAGGCAATGCCGAATTCCGAGGCGATCGACCCGACCGACGAGAACTCCCATTTCACTTCCACGCCCGCGTTGATCTTGGTGCCGCTTTCCGGATCGGTGGCCGAGCCATCGAGCTTGACGTTGGTCTCGGTGCGGTGGACGTTGTTGGTCGACAGCTTCCATTGGTTTGGGACGGTGCGCGTGCTGATGGCCACGCCCGGCGTTTCAGGCTTGACGGGCGTGAAGTCGCCGGTGTCGGGCGACACAAAACCGACTGCGCCGGTTCTGATGGTGGGGGCGAGCGTCCAGTTGCCCCAGTAAGCTGCGCGGCCGTTGCGGATGAGGTCAGTGAAGGCGCGATTCCATTGCATGGTTGCACTCCAGGTGTGAGGTTGTGCTGCGAGTCAGGTTTGCGCGGTGGCGTTCATCGCTGCGTGGCGATGGGCAGGGCGCGAGGGCACTGTCTCAAACAGGCTGGCGCCTGTTAATGCAGCAGAAGACCTGGGACAGACGGCATGGGCGCAGGCATGGGCAGGCCGCCGTGCGTGACATCACGCAAGCCGCGCGAGCCCCAGCGCCAATCCCAACCCGATCAGGATCACGCCAATCACGCGGTCCACGATGCGCTGCCGCGCCAGCAGCGAACGTCGCAACGCACCCGACGCAAACACCGCCGCCACCAACGCAAACCACACCGCGTGCGCCGCCGACATGAACACGCCATAGCCGAACTGCGCGGCCAGCGGTGTGCCCGCGTGAACAACCTGCGTGTACGTGCTGACCACGAACAGCGTCGTTTTTGGATTGAGCGCATTGGTTAGAAAGCCCATGCGCAGCGCGGCGAGGGTCGATAGCGTCGGGGTGCCGGTGCCGTGGGCGGTTGCCTCGCCGCTGGGCAACGCCTTAGCCGACAGCGTTTTCCAGCCAATCCACACCAGGTACGCCGCACCCACCAGCTTGATGCCCTGCAGAAGCGCTGGCGCATGCGCAATCAGCAGCCCCACGCCGAACATCGTGTAGAACACGTGCACCTGCACGCCCAGCGCAATGCCCAGCGCGCAGAGCACGCCGGCGCGCCGCCCATGCAGCAGGCTGTTGCGCGTGACCATGGCAAAGTCCGCGCCCGGACTGATGACGGCCAGGATGGTGATGACGGCAACAGCAAGGAGTTCGGTCATGTCGGGCGCAATCGCAAAGTGAGGATGCGCCGATTCTGGATGCGTCCGTCATCGCTGAAAATCGATTTATGATGCCGTTTTTAGGTGAGAAAAACTGACAGATGGCGCTGCCTCCGCTGAATACCCTGCGTGTGTTTGAAGCTGCCGCCCGGCATGGCAGCTTCGTGCGTGCGGCGCAGGAATTGCACGTGACGCATGGCGCTGTGAGCCGACAGATACGGCAGCTTGAATCATCGTTAGGGGTGGATTTGTTTGAGCGGCGCAACCGCGCGGTCTTCCTGACGCCAGCGGGCGAACAGTTGCATGTGGCTGCCACCGATGCGTTCGCGATTCTCACAGATAGCATCGACCGGATTGCCCGTCGGGCCACGTCTTCAGCGCTGGTCGTGTCGTGCGAGCCGACGCTGGCGATGCGGTGGCTGATCCCGCGGCTGTCGCGCTTTCAAGCGCGGCATCCGGCCATCCAGGTGCATCTGTTTGCTGCGGGTGGTCCCATCGATTTCGCTCGCACCGGAGTGGACGTCGCAGTGCGCCGCGATGACTTTGCATGGCCCGCACACGTGCATGCGGCGGCCATTTGCGACGAATGGATCGGCCCGGTGCACGCCCCACAAGCGGATATCGCCGCGCGCCGACGGCTGCTGCATACCGCCACGCGCCCAGATGCATGGCAGGCGTGGTGGCGGGCCAGCAGCACGGCACGGCCGCGCGGTCGGTTGCCCGAGGCGCGCTACGAACATTTCTATCTGAGCTTGCAGGCGGCCCTGGCGGGGCAGGGCACGGCCATCGCGTCAAAGCTGATGGCCGGTGATGACCTGAAAGATGGGCGGCTGATTGCGCCCGAAGGGTTCCGGCGTGACGGCTCAGGCTATTACCTGCTGGCCGATGCGCCTATCGCTGCCGACAGCGCGGCCGGCGCGTGGCTCGCCTGGTTGCGCGAAGAAACGGCCGCCACGCTTGCGGATTAGCGCACGCCGGCTTACGCCGCTGCGTGCCCGCCGCCCAGGATGCCGCGAATAGCGGCCAGATATGCCTCGCCAACGGCCCGGTTGAGCGGTCGCGCGCGCGGTGTCGCCCGCCTGCGTGGCGGCGGCGTCAGGCCCAGCGTGCGGCAGACTTCCGACGCATATGGCCGCCCGCGGCCGTCCATGCGCAACACGACTTCGTTCAGCGCCTGTTCACCCAGGCGCTCGCGCAGCCAGAGCACCGTCTGGCGGTCGTACTCGTTTTCGATGCGGATCAGGTCGTCCATGGCGAGTGCTGTATAAATTTACAGTTACTGTAAATATATACAGGTATCCACAGATTTCAAGGACGATGTTGCGGGCGCGCCGCATCACCGCGACAGGCGGCTCAGTTGATCCGATAGACGCCCCGTTCATCCACCCGCACCCGCCCATCGGCCTGCAGTTCGGCCAAGTGCTGGGAAATCGTGCGGGTTTCCGCGCTGACGACCCACAATGCCTCGTGGCCCAGCGGATACAGCAGGCGTTGCTCCACCAATTGCGCCAGTGTCTTGGGGGATTCGCGCAGCCTGGCCAGCAGGCGCTCTTCACGTTCATCGAGCTTGGCCGTATAGGCCGCCAGGTCGCGCAGAAAGTGCGCACGGTCGGTGTAGATGCCGCGATGGTGCGACGTGACCCACACCTTGGCGGGAATGTCCGGCAGGCGCGCCAGACTGCGGCGGAAATGACGCAGGCTTGAGCAGGCGTCGCCGTAGTACGGGCCGAAGCCGGTCAGGTCGATATCGCCGATGGACGCCACGCCTTCGGGCTCGACTAGCAGAACCGTGTGGCCGGCGGTATGGCCGGGCATGTGAAACGCGCGGACGTGCGTATCGCCCAGGTCCCACCGCGCACCGTCTTCATAGCCCAGCGCATCAGGGCGGGGGGCATAAAAGAACTCGCGCTGCAGTTTCTCCAGCATGGCCTGGGCGGTTGTATCGTCCAGGCCGTATGTGGCGACCATGCCGTCCCAGCTTTGGACGGCGGCCAGATCGGCTTCATGCACGTACACCGTCGCGCGGGGCAGCCGATGCAGGCCCGCCATGTGGTCTTCATGCACGTGCCCCATCACCACCAGTTCGGTCGCGTCGAACTCCGGGCCGATGTGGTTGGAGACGAGCGGCGTGTCGAACGCGGCCAGCGTATCCGAGCCGCGGATGAGGACCTGGTTGCCGTCGGGATATTTCCCACTTTTCTCGCCGAAGAACACCGACACGCGGCCGAAGTCGGCACGCGCCGTCGTTGCATGGGGCAGGGTCGCCATCTCGCTTGCTCCGCGTGGCTGGGCCGGTGTCAGACCGTCATGCCGCCATCGACGACGATGCACTCGCCATTGGTGTAGCTCGCCGCATCCGACACGAGGTAAAGCACCGTGCCGGCCATCTCGCGCGGCTCGGCGTGGCGGCGCATCGGGATCTCGCTGATCCAGCGGTCGTATGTGGCCTTGTCTTCAAACAGGGCGCCTGCGAACTTGGTCTTGGTCAGGCCCGGCAGCAGCGCATTGACGCGAATGCCGAACGGCCCGCATTCCTTGGCGAAGGCGCGCGTCATATGCGCGACGGCGGCCTTGGTGATGGAGTAGATGCCCTGTTTGTCGCCCGGGTGCAGTGCATTGACCGACGCGGTATTGACGATCGCGCCGCCGCCCTGCGCCTTCATCATCTTGCCGGCTTCGACCGACATGAAGAAGTAGCCGCGGATATTCACCTCAACAGTCTTCTCGTAGGCCGCCAGATCCGTGTCGAGGATGTGGCCGAAGTGCGGGTTGGCCGCCGCGTTGTTGATGAGAATGTCGAGCCGGCCGTGCGTGCGGCGGATGGTGTCGAACGCCGCCGCAATGTCTTCCATGCGGCCAACGTGGCAGGCGAGGGCTTCTGCTTTGCCGCCGGCTTCGCGGATGCGTTCTGCCACGGCTTCGCAGTCGGCTAGTTTGCGGCTCGACACGATCACGTGCGCGCCTTGTTCTGCAAGCAGCTTGGCAATCTCTTCGCCAATACCGCGGCTGGCGCCGGTGACCAGGGCGATCTTTCCGGTCAGGTCGAACAGGTTCGTGCTCATGTTGTGCTCCTCCAATGGTTATGTGTTTTGGGCGTCCGCCTGGGCGATCAGCCGTATGTCTGGAAAGCGCGTCGCGCCGGGTCGTCCAGATGCGGGACGCCGTTGAAAGTGGCCAACTGGAACGATTCGGCGTTGAAGAAATACTGCGAGACGCTGCTGTTGCGGATCTGCAGGTTCAGCGCAATTGCGCTTGTGGGCGGTGCGGCCAGCACCTGTTGCGCGGTCACCGCAATTGGGCCTCCGGAACTGATCGCAAGCACACGCTGCCCGCCGCCGGCCTGGATGGCCGCGCGCGCATCGGCCACGCGTTGCTGGAAGGCGGCCCAGGTCTCGGGCAGCGGGCCGCGAATCTTGTCGTCCGACCACAGATGCAGCACCTGCTTGAGCGCCCGGTAGTGATCGCGCATCGAGCCCGAGGCCAGTTGCGTCAGCTCCGGGAAATCTTCGCCGAGCGCGGCAAAGAGCCCCTGGAAGTCGTATTCGTTCAGCCCGGCGTGCTGCTCATACGCTGCGCCCGAAATGCCCATCCCGCGCAGGATGCCGTCGACGGTCTGCTCATGGCGGCGCAATGTGCCGCAGATGACGCGATCGAAAACGATGTCATGTCGCGCGAAATATTCACCAAGCCAGACGCTCTGCTGCTCGCCGCGTTCGGAGAGCCGGTCGTAATCTGCCGCGCCAAACGAGGCCTGTCCGTGCCGTACGAGATAAAGCTCCGCCATCGTCTGCTCGCCAAATCAAAGGGGATCAGATTAGCGGGGCGTGCATTATTTGTGAAATTTATTCTTTGAATGACCGGTAATGCATGCAATGAATAGTTTGGCCGGTGCTTGATCACGCCTCTCGCCGCCACTGCATGACTTGTCTGCCAGAGCAAGCTGCGGGTGACACGCGTGCGCCTCGCGCAACATGGCCGCCCCCGCAAGCACCGATCTTGTGTGTAATGGCCGTTTTGCCACTCCGCTACAAAGGTCCCGTATGAAACCATCCCGCCTTGCCGTTGCTGCGCTGCTGCTGTGTGCCTCAGGGCTGTCCTGCGCTGCCGATGCCAATCCCAAGGTGCTGTCCGCCGCAGAGGGTTACCGTGGCGACGCACTGCACCTGCTTGAGCGCCTGGTGAACATCGATTCGGGAACGGGCAACGAAGCAGGGCTCAGCCAAATGGGCAGCATCGTCACCGATGAACTGCGCAAGGCCGGCGCCCAAGTGGAAACGGTGTCCGCCGCGCCGGCAGTCGGCAACAACATCCTCGCCACCTGGAAGGGCACTGGAAAGAAGCGCATTCTGCTGATGGCCCACATGGACACAGTCTTCAAAGACGGCACGGCCCGCGCCAAGCCGTTCACCATCAAGGACAAGCGCGCCTACGGCCCCGGCGTGATGGACGACAAGGGCGGCGTGGTGGCGGGTTTGTACGCGATGAAGATTCTTCAGCAGCTCGACTTCAAGCAGTACGGGCAAGTCACGCTGCTGCTCAACACGAACGAGGAAACCGGCTCAAAGGGCACGCGCGCGTTGATCGAGCGCGAGGCCAAGCAGCATGACGTGACGCTCAACCTGGAGCCTGGCCGACCCGCCGATGGGCTGGTCGTGTGGCGCAAGGGCAGCGGCACGGCCGAGATCGACATCAAAGGCAAGGCCGCGCACGCCGGTGTGGCACCGGAGTCGGGTCGCAACGCCGCCAACGAATTGGCGCACCAGGTGTTGCAGCTCGGCAAGTTGGGCGATAGTGCCAAGCAGACGACCTTCAACGTGACCGTGCTCAAGGCGGGCGACGCAACCAACGTCATTCCCGACCATGCAACGGCCTATGCAGACGTGCGCGTGGCTGTGCCGGAGGAATTCGACCGCGTGGAACGCGACATGACGCACGTGTCGGCCAACAACCTGATCCCCGATACGGAAGTGAAGACGTCTCTGGTGCGAGGCTTCCCCCCGATGCCGCGCAATGCTGCGTCGGACCAGCTTGCCGCCAAGGCGCAAGCCATCTACGGCGAGATCGGGCGCAAGCTGACGCTCGAAGGCAGCGGCGGCGCGGCCGATTCGAGCCTGTCGGCCGGTGTCGGCACGCCCACGCTTGATGGCTTCGGCATCGTTGGCGGCGGCATTCACACGCCGGAGGAATACGCAGAGGTGGAGAGCGTCGTGCCGCGTCTCTATCTGCTGTCGCGCATGCTCATGGAGCTTGCTGCGAGCCATTAAGTAGGCTCCGCGCCCACGGTGCGCAACAAAGGGCGGGTGACAGAGCAGTGCTGTCACCCGTTTTGTTTTGCTGGCAGTGCCAGTGCTGGGGCGCGAAGTTGGGGCGGCGTCTGGGCATGTGCGCTCGGCAGCGCAAGGCCAAACTAGACGTAAACGACCACATCCCGCGCCCCGCGTTGCCCGGCCGATGTGCTATCGTCGCCGCCACGAAAAATTAACAAATTCCGGGTATGCACGACGTCGTCATCAGCGGCACGGGCCTGTGGGTCGCGCCCGAGGTCATCACCAACGAGGAGCTGGTCGCCTCCTACAACGCTTACGCGCAGCTCTACAACGCGCAGCACGCCGCAGCGATTGCCGCGGGCGAGCTGACGGCGCTGGCGGAGTCGTCGGCGGAGTTCATCGAGAAGGCTTCGGGTATTCGCCAGCGCTACGTGATCGACAAGGCCGGCGTGCTGGATCCGACGCGCATGCGCCCGCATCTGATGCGGCGTCCCGATGAGGCGCTGTCGCTGCAAGCCGAAATTGGCGTGGCGGCCGCGCGCGATGCATTGGCTGCGGCCGGCCGTGATGCCGCCGACGTCGACATGCTGCTGTGCGCGACGTCCAACTTCCAGCGTCCGTATCCAGCACTGGGCGTAGAGATTCAGAACGGCATTGGCGCGGGCGGCTACGCGTTCGACATGAACGTCGCGTGTTCGTCGGCCACCTTCGGGCTGGAACAGGCCATCAATGCCGTGCGCAGCGGCACGGCGCGCGCCGCGTTGGTGGTGAGCCCGGAAATTACCTCCGGCCACCTCGATTGGAAAGACCGCGACTGCCACTTCATCTTCGGTGACGTGTGCACGGCCGTGCTGGTCGAGCGCGCAGAAGATACGCGCTCCACCGACGCCTGGCGCGTGCTCGGCACCAAGTGCGCGACGAGCTTTTCCAACAACATCCGCAACAACGCCGGCTACCTCTCGCGCAGCGAAGACCGCAACCCGGACGACCGCGATCAGCTTTTCCGCCAGGAAGGCCGCAAGGTCTTCAAGGAAGTCTGCCCGATGGCCGCTGAACACATTGCCGGCCATCTGCAGCAACTGGGCCATGCCCCGGCTGACGTGCGCCGCTTCTGGCTGCATCAGGCCAACCTGGCGATGAACCAGCTGATCGGCAGGCGCCTGCTTGGGCACGATGCGTCTGCGGATGAGGCGCCGGTCATTCTGGATGAGTTTGCGAACACCGCATCGGCGGGTTCCATCATTGCGTTCCACCGTCATCGTGCCGACCTCAAGTCCGGCGACCTGGGCATGATCTGCTCGTTTGGCGCGGGCTATTCGATCGGCAGCGTTGCGGTGCAGAAGCAGTAATCGATCGACGTCGACTGGCGGGCGACGCTCAGGTTTGACCGGGTAGCGTCGCCCCGAAAAAGTCCAGCGCCCGGCGCACGGCCTGGGCATGCACCGCGTCACGATCCACGCCGGGGTTGTCCTTGCACAGCAGCGGCACATGGGCCGCACCGCCGGGCAGGCAGGTATCCATGAACGTGTAATGCGACGCGCCCGGCACCAGCAGCAGATCCGCCTTGGGCAACAGCTTGGCGACACGGCGCACGTTGGTGTCGATTGGCACGGTGGTATCCGCCTCTCCGGCCATCAGCGAAACCGGGATGGTGATGTTGCCGAGCGACGTGGCATCCATCGCCATGCCGAGGGCAGGCGCCATTGCAAAGACAGCCTTGATGCGTGCATCGCGGTAGGACGCACCGGAGCGGGCGAGCGATGCTTCCGTTTGCGGTGTCCTCGTTGTGTCAGCTGTGGGGTTGACCTGCGCGCGGGCCATCTCCGGCGGGTGGCAGATCGCATCGGCCTGCGGCGAGCCGCAGAACGCCATGAAAGCCGGAACATCGGTGCGCGCGCCGCCCAGCTCCAGCACGGTATACCCGCCCAACGAAAAGCCGACTGCGCCGATGCGCGTGCGGTCGACATGCGCGCCCAATACCGGATCGGCGAGAACGCCATCCAACACTTCACTCACATCGGTGGCGCGCTCCCACCACAGCATGAAGCCGTCGTGCGTGAGCGGTTCCAGCGCCGTGTTGCCCGGGTGGTTCACGCCCGCGACGATGTAGCCGTTCGCTGCCAGCGCTGCGGCCATCCAATCGAGGCTTGCTGCCGTGCCGCCCGTGCCGTGCGAAAGCAGCAGCAGCGGATATTGCGCATGCGTTGACGCGACCGGCGCTTCGTCCGCCGATGGCTGCATGCGGAAGGGCGACCGACCCGGCGCATCGATGTTGTGCGAAACCTCCGGCACGGAAATCTCTACCGGATACCAGACGTTGGTGATGAGCGCCTGCGTGCGTGCCCCGCGCCAATGGCGCTCAGCCTGCGGGTGGAACGCGCGTGTGGTTTCGCCCACGTGATAAGGCGTAGCGGGCTCGTCTGCGGCACCGGCATACGCGGCGCCCATGACAAAGGCCGCCAGCGCGGCGGCAAGGCAACGATGCAGCATCTTTACTCCTTGCGGATGGGGATCATCAGGTCGGTGACGCAGGCGCGCGGCGGGTGGTGCCGCCCTGGGCTGCGATACAACTCAAGCGCTGGCCGGTCGTCCGGTTCGAAGCCGTAGCTCGGGAGGCAGCCGCCGTAGAGCGCCTGCATGGTGGGCGCGATCAGCGCGTAAGGGCCGATCAGCCGGTGGCAAGCGTAGAGACCGCCTTCGATGCGCATCGGCAGCAAGCGGCCGGTCATGGCGCGCGGCGCATCGAGGATGACACCTGCGAAGTATTCGAACGAGCCGGGCGTTTCTGGGTCGCCATAGCAGACGCCAATGCGATCGGGCGCATCCACAGATTCCATATCGATGCCGAGCAGTTGCCGCAGCATGACGAACGTCTGGCGGATGGTTGCGACGGGACCGTCGTGGCGCAGGCAGAGTGCGTGCAGAGGCGGCTGTTCGATCAGCTCGATGGGCGGCAGATCCGCCGTATCTGTGCTGCGCACATTCAGCGCCTGCTGCCGGCTCTGAAACGCGCGCGGGCTTACGCCGGTGAATTCGCGAAAGGCACGGGCGAATGCCTGCGGGCTGCCATAGCCGACATTCAGGGCGATATCGGTGACGGAATTTTCTGCGCCGCTCAAACGATGCGCGGCCTGCGCCAGCCGCATGCGCTGCACGGTCTCGAACACGCCTTCGCCGGTAAGCGCCCGGTAGATGCGATGAAAGTGAAATGGCGACAAGTGCGCCACCGCAGCCAGGCTCTGCACCGTATGTGGTGCGGCCGGGTCGGCCAGGATCGCTTCGATCACGCGGGCGATGCGGCGGTGGTAGTCGTGTTCAGTGCGCGGTTTCATGGGGCAAAGCATAGTCGCCGCGCAGGCGCCGTGCGGTGCAGCGATTGCGCAAATCTGCGCGTAGGGCTACCGCCCGGCCGATGCCCGCAGGGCGGATGCGAACGTGCGCAGCGCCTTCTTCGCCACAGGATCGGTCAAGCGGGAATGCAGCACCACGCTGCGCGGTGGGAGCGGGGGCAGGCCGAGCGCTTCGCCCATGTCCACCGTGCCGGGTGGGGCCACGCGGCGGCTGAGCGCCGCCACGGCCAGGCCCGCTGCCACGGCTGCCCCGATGGTGGCCACGCCGCCGCCCACAAACACCTCTTGCCAGGCAATGCCCGCACCTTCCAGCGTGGCGACTGCCATCTGCCGTATGCGGCATGTGTCAGCTTGATTCGCCAGGCGGATGGGCTCGCCGGCGCGGTGTTCGAAGTCGGGCGCGGCCATCCAGCCGAACGGTTCTTCCATGAGGACTTCGCCGTCGGTGCGGCGGTTGTCGTGGCGTAGCACGATGGCCGCATCCAACGCGCCGCTCTCGAAAATCTCCAGGATCTCCCACGAACTGGCGATGCGGATCTCCAGCGTCAACGCGGGTTCGGCCAGGCCCATCTGGCGCAGCAGGCGTGGCAGCTCGGCCCCGACAATGTGATGGCTGATCCCGACCGACAGCCGCCGCCGTTCCATGCCAAACGCGCCGAGCGCGCCCTCGTGCGCGGCCACCAGCTCGCGCGCCGCTGTCAGAAAGGCGGCGCCATCCTGCGACAGCCGCACGAGGCGCGGCGTGCGTTCCAGAAGCCGGCGGCCGAGCGCATCTTCCAGCCGTTTGATCTTCAGGCTCACGGCGGATTGCGTGGAGTCCATGGCCTCCGCCGCGCGCGTGAAGCTCTTCAGATCGGCGGTCAGCACGAACGCCTGGACGGCCTCCAGATCCAGCATCTTCATGGTTCAATCATTTTGAAATCGAATGATTGAAATATCTTAGGATGTATTTTTTCAATGATCAACGTGGGGCATGCTGTGGTCACTGCAAACCACGGAGCTCACCATGCCTCTCGTTCAAGTGTCGCTGCGGCGCGGCAAGCCTGCTGCTTATCACCAGGCCATTTTCGATGATGTCTATCGCGCCATGCGCGAGACGTTCAACGTGCCGGAAGACGATCGCTTCATGACGCTCACCGAGCACGACGCGAGCACCTTCAGCGTCAGTCCGACTTACTTTGGCATTGCGCGCAGCGACGACGTTGTGATCATCCAGATCACCGCCAACAACACGCGCAATCTGGAACAAAAGCAGGCGCTCTATCGCCGCATCGTCGAGCTTTTGGGCGACAAGCCCGGCGTGCGGCCCGAAGATGTGTTCATCAATCTGGTGGAGGTGCTGCCCGAGAACTGGTCGTTCGGCAACGGACTCGCGCAGTACGCGCAATGACGCCGCGCCAGGCGCTTCTGGCGCACCTGGGCGGCGTGTTGTGGGCGGCAGTGTTGATCGTCGGCGCGGCGGTCACGTTGGCGGCCGTCACGCGCGACGTATTGCAGAGGCTCAGTCCTTGAGCGAATTGCCGAGCATGTCGAGCAGGAGCTGCGTGCCGCGCTCACGCGATCCGGAATCGTCGTAGCCATCCAGGAAGGCGCCTTGCTCGGTCATCACGAGGTGCGTGCCGCCCGAACCGTCCTTCGGCTCACGCAATTCCAGGGTGGCGAGCGAGGCGGAGATCTTGCGGTCGTCGAGGTGCATCACGTACGAATAGACGACGCGCTCGTTGGGGATGACGTCGTGATACAGCGCTTCAAAACTGGACACGACACCGCTGTCCCACCGGCCCTTGACGACTTCGCGGCCGCCGGGCGTGGCGTCCATCTCACGCACGAGCAGCGTGTAGCCGTTGCCGCCGGCAAACCACTTGGCCTTGGCGGCCGGATCGGTCAGCGCCTTGAACACGCGCGAGCGCGGCGCGTCGTACGTGCGCTCCACCGTGAAGGTGGCATGCACCACCGAGCGCTGGATGCCATCGGCCACCGGCACGCTTGCGGCTTCGCGCTCCAGCTTGTCCAGCGTCTGCTTCCAGCCTTCGGCCGCGCCCTTGATCATCATCTCGGCAATCGGGGCGAGCGGCGTGTGGGTTTGCGTGACTTCCATGCGTGTGCCACCGCATTCCTCGGCAAAGGTGACGACGGTGTGGGCGTTCATCAGCGGGCGGTTGTCGCCGTCAACGACGTTCATGTCGATCACCAGGCGCGCATTGGGCACGATCTCAAGAAAGTGACCGCGCGACCAGTGGTCTTGCCCCTCGGGCGAGCGCATGCAAACGTCGAACTTGCCGCCCACGCGAAACTCCACCGTCGCGTCGGGCACCGTGTAGTGCGTCGGGCAGAACCAGCGCTTGATGTGGTCAGCAGTGCTCCAGGCCTTGAAGACCCAGTCGCGGGATACGGGGAAGGTGCGCGAGATCACGAGGGGGCGCAGGGTCGTGCCGGCGGGGCTGTCAATGGTCGTCGTCATGTACGTCTCCTTGGGTTTTGAGGGTGTCCAGATAGGCGCCGAGTCGGTCGAAGTGTTGCTCCCACTCCAGGCGCCGTTGGTTGATCCACTGCTCTGCGAGGCTCAGCGCCTCGGGTTCGATACGGCAAGTACGCACGCGGCCCACCTTTTCCGATCGCACGAGACCGGAGTTCTCCAGCACCGAGAGGTGCTGCATCACGGCAGGCAACGAGATATCCAGGGGTTGGGCGAGTTCACTCACAGACGCAGGCCCGCGCACAAGCTGCACCAGCATCGCGCGCCGGTTGCCGTCTGCCAGCGCCTGGAAGGCGAGATCGAGGGAGGTGTCATGGTTAAGCATGTGGTTAACTATAGCGACTCCGAATAGTTAAGCAAGTACTTTATCTTTCCGTCGTTGACACGTCGATTTAGTTCGCATACAAAGTAAAACACTTCGTATGCGAACTAAATCGACGTCATGGACAGCACACCGCACACCATTCCCGCCACCGACGGCTACCCGCT
>NZ_JAMYWC010000007.1:151157-325326 GCF_024158925.1 Ralstonia chuxiongensis
GCCGCAGGGCGTGGTGGTCATGCATCCGGCCACGGGCGTGCCGCAACGCATCTACCAAGCGTTCGCCAAGTTTCTGGCCGAACGCGGCTTCCACACCATCACGTATGACTACCGCGGCATCGGCGCATCCCGGCCCAAGAGCCTGCGCCGCTTTGCTGCCCGCATGCGCGACTGGGCCCTGCTCGACGCCGAAGGCGTGATGCGATGGGCAAGGGCACGGTACCCGGAGCTGTCGCAACTCGCGGTCGGGCATTCGGTGGGCGGTCACGCCATCGGCTTGTGCAGTGCGGACTGGGATGTCGCGGGTGTTGTGCAGGTGGCCTGCCACACGGGCAACTCGCGCTTTATCCGTCAACGCGGCGAACGTTGGCGCGTGGAGTTGATCCTGCGCGGCGTTGGGCCACTGATGGCGCGGCTGATCGGTTACGTGCCTGGCAAGCGCCTGGGCCTGGGCGAAGACCTGCCGGGCGGCGTCGCCATCGAATGGGGCGCGTGGGCTGGCATGCAGCGCTACTTTTTCGACGACCCGACGCTCGGCGCCATCGAGCGCTTCAACCGCGTGACGCATCCCGTGCTCGTCTATGGCTTTGACGACGACCCGTGGGCCACGCCCGCCGCCATCAACGCGTTGACGATGCATTTCACGAACACGTGGGTCGAACGCCGGCAGATCGCGCCCGCGCAGGCCGGTGGCGCGGTGGGGCACATGGGCTTCTTCCGCGCGCAGTTCGCCGCCACGCTGTGGCCAGGTCTGGTGGATTGGCTGAGCGAGCGAGCTGCAGCCACGCGCGCTGAAGCGGTGGCCGCATGACCGCGCCTGATCGTCGCCTTGTCTATCTGATCAGCGTCGGGCAACGCCGCTTGCAGCGCTGGATTCAAACGCGCACCGCCGAGGGTGTGACCGCCGCGCAGTCTGGCCTGCTGTTCTTCCTGGAAAAGAACGACGGCGCGTTGATGCGCGAAGCCGGTGCCGCGCTGGACCTCGGCCCCTCTGCGATGAGCGGGCTGGTCGATCGTACCTCCGACGCCGGCCTGATCGAGCGCCGCGCCGATGCCAAGGATGGACGCGCGTGGCAGCTCTGGATTACGCCCGCCGGCCGCGAAGCCTTGGCAAAAACACGCACCGGCCTGGCCGAACTGAACGCGCGGCTGACCGAAGGTTTTACCGACGCCGAGATCGATGTTGTCGCACGCTGGCTCGCCAGCCTGCAAACCAAGTTCCCCAACGGAGACGAGCAATGAGTGAACACATCCAGAGCCGCAACGCCGATGGCGTGCTGACGCTCACCCTGGCACGCGCTGACAAGAAGAACGCCATGACCGATGCAATGTACGGCGCGCTGGCCGATGCGCTGGACGCTGTCGAGCGTGACAACGCCGTGCGCGTGGTGCTGCTGCGCGCTGAAGGCGACATGTTTTCCGCAGGCAACGACATCGGCGAATTCGCATCGATTGCCATGACCGGCGGCAAGGGCGATGGCGAGCGCAACGTCATCCGTTTCCTGCATGCGCTGGCGCGCGCCACGCGCCCGCTGGTGGCGGCAGTGCAGGGCCGCGCGGTCGGTATCGGCACGACCATGCTGCTGCATTGCGACTTCGTGCTCTTGGCGGACAACGCGCAGCTTTCCACGCCGTTCGTCAATCTGGCGCTGGTGCCGGAAGCGGCATCGAGCCTGCTGATGCCCGCGCGCCTGGGCCATGTGCGCGCGTTCGAGATGTTCGCGCTGGGCGATGCGGTGAGCGCGGAATCGGCGCTCGCGTGGGGCTTGGCGAATCGGGTGGTGCCGCTGTATCAGCTCGGCACGGAGGCGGAGGCCATTGCGGCGCGTTTGGCGCGCCAGCCGCTGGGCGCCCTGACCGAAACCAAGCGGCTGATGCGCGATGCCGAACTGCTCAAGCAGCAGATGGATGCGGAGAGCGCCTGCTTTGCGCAGCGCCTGAAGTCTCCGGAGGCGCATGAAGCCTTCCGGGCGTTCGTCGATCGACGGCCGCCCAATTTCAACGCCGTGGCGCACTGAGCGCGGCGGTGTCTCCTTCGGCGGCCCTGGTCCGGCCGCCTTTTTTCATTCAAACCGCCAATCGCCCTTGCGTGGCCGCCACGGAAATCGTCGCTTCCATGCCGGCGGTAAAGCGCAGGTAATCGGCTTCCATGCCATCGGAAAAGATCACACCGTTCTCAGGCATGCGCGAGCGCAGCTTGAGCGGTTGGTCCGCATCCACATGCCCGAACACGAGCGTGGCCTGCGATGCGCGACTCGGAAACGGCTCGCGCACGGCGAACGTCAGTTGTGGGGCGTCCCACGGTTCGGGTTCGTAGCGGAAGCCATCGCCGCCCGCATGCATGGCGCGCGCAACGCCCATCGAACCCGTCACGATGCTCTTCAGCCACGCCGTTGAACCCAACCCCGTGGCGACGATGATCCCCGACGACGATTGCGCTTCGCGCCGCTCGCCCAGCTCGATTTCGTACAGCGCAGACGCATGCGTGCGCGGGCCGATGAAGAGGTCGTTGACGGCGCGCAGCACCTGTCCGTCGGACAGACGCGCTTCGGCCATCGTCACGGCTTTGGTGGGGCGCTTGTCGCGCGCTACGTCGGCTAGCACGGTGCCAAGGTCTTTCGGCTCGAAGGGCAGTAGCACGCCGTCCCAGCGGCCCGGCTCGGGGTTCAGGCCGATCAGCGGCTGGCCGTCGAGATACTTCATCGAGTTGGCGACCAGCCCATCTTGCCCAAGCGCCACGATGATGTCGTCCGGCGCAAAGATGAAGTTGGGCAGGTAGCCGCGGTCCACCACCTGGTAGCGGCCCCAGGCTTCCAGCGCGCGCACGGTGATTTCGAGGCTGCGCGCGTAGGCGGCGTTCTCGGCCACGTAGTCGGAAAAGTCGGCGCCCAGGTGTTCGAGATAGAACTTTGCCTGCGCCAGCGTGTGGTGGCGCGCCACCAGCTCTTCAAGCCGGGTGCGGCGCGTGACCAGCACGACCTTGCGGCCATCGGTGCTCATGATGCGGCCCTTGCAGTGGCATTGGTGGCGGTGGCGTTCATCAGCCCTTGCAGCAGTTCTGGCGACACGTTGAGCTGGCCGATGCGTTCGGCACGTTCGGCAATGCCGCCAAAGGCCTGTGCGATGAGCTGGCCAGGCTGCATGCCGGCTGCTGCAAGCGCGTTGACGATGCGCGGGTCGGCCTTTTCCAGCGCCTGCATGACGGCGGCCACGCGGTAAGCCTCGGCTTCGGCCAGCGTGCGGCTGTTCTCGGCCTGGCCGGCCACGAAGGCCTTGCGCTGACCTTCGAGTTCCACATCGGCGGCCATCTGCTCGTTGCGCAGGGCATTCTCCTTGCGCATCAACGTGGCCTTGGCTTCCATCTGCGTCTCGCGAATCTGACGCTTCTTCTGCTCGACGGCGATGTCGGTGTCCAGCTCGTTCTGGCGGATGGCGCGTTCGTTTTCCACGGCCGACATGCGGCGCAAATAGACGGCGTCGTCCGCGGCCTTGAGGTTGGATTCACGCGCTTCGGCTTCCAGCGCGCGGGCGATGTCGGGCGTCGGCTTGACCGCCATGACGGACACGCCCAGGATCTCCAGCCCCAACGCAGCAATTTCAGGCTGCGCCGCCAGTTCGGCTTGTGCGGTGCGCGCGATGGCCGCCGATGCGCGCAGCGCTGCCTTCAGCTCCATCGCCTGCACGGCCTGCTGCACGATCACTTCCACTTGCTGCGCCACGCGGTCGCCCAGGCGCTTCGGGTCTTCCGACACGTAGCTCTGGCCGTTCCTGGCGAGCGAGAAATCCATCATCGCGGCGGTGCGGCGCGGGTCGCTGATGCGGTATGTCACCTGACCCTGCACGGTCACGCTCTGGAAATCGGCTGTCACCAGTTCAAGGATGAACGGGCGGTCCTGGCTGGCCACCGGCACGGCCACCAGCGTGGTTGTCGGGCCGTAATAGAAGAACGAGAGGCCCGAGCCTTCGCGCACGACCTTGCCGGCGCGGAACTGCATGAGGTGAACGGTGGGCTGCGACTTGATGAAACGGATGCCGAACATGGTGACCTCCCTTTTTGTGTTTGAGTTGTACAGTACAACTTGTATGGGTTGGACAATACAACTTACTATTGAGGCCGTCAAGAAATTTGTGATCCGTCATGGCCACCCGATCGTCTGCCAAGTCCTTCCCACTGCCGTTCACCACCGTGGATGTCGTCATCTTCACGGTGCTGGATGACGTATTGCGCGTGCTGCTCGTCCAGCGCCCCAATGCGGAAGGGGAGCCCTTTCCCGGCGCATGGGCGCTGCCCGGCGGATTTGTCGATACGGCCGTCGATGCCACGCTGGAAGACTGCGCGCGCCGCAAGCTGCTGGAGAAGACCAGCGTGGGCAGCCCGTATCTGGAGCAGTTGGGCAGTTGGGGCGGGGCCACGCGCGACCCGCGCGGCTGGTCGGCCACGCACGTCTACTTTGCGTTGATGCCGGCGCAGGGCGTGATGCTTGCCAAGGGCGCCAATGCGGCTGACGTGGCATGGTTTGCGGTGGACGATGTACTGCGCGCGCCAGAGCTGGCCTTCGACCACGCGGAGATCCTGCGCACTGCCGTCGAGCGTCTGCGCAGCAAGGTCGAATACACGTCGCTGCCGGCGTTTCTGCTGGCTGAGCCGTTCTCGCTGCCGCAGTTGCAGCGCATGTATGAGATTGTGCTCGGCCGTCCGGTCGACAAAAGCGGCTTCCGCACCCGAATGCTGTCGGCCAATTTTCTGGAAGAGGCCGGCGTGGCAGAAGGCGATTCGTACCGCCCCGCCAAGGGCTACCGGCTGATTGACCGCGGCGCGCCGGTCGTTTTTCCGCGCACCTTCAGCCCGCGCGCGGGGGATTCAAATACCTGAGCGGGGTAACGGGTGCCGTGACAGAGGGGGGCAGCGCACCAGGCTAAGGTTGCTCGTCGTCTTCCAAAGAAAATCGCTGCGCCGCGCGCGTGCCGTTGCGCACGGTCTCGTCAACCACTCCGCGGTGCACGAGCTTGTGTCCGCTGTCGGGCGCTACCGTTGGCTGTCCGTGGCTGCGGCGGCTGTCGATGCCGGCAATCGGCGCTTCCGGATCAGGCTCGGGCCTGGTGTTGGCCAGCGACGCGTTGGAGTAGATGACGTTGTCTTGCCACGGCGATGAGTCTTTGACCGCCTCCTGGCTTTTGCCGTCGGCGTCGATGGTGCTGCCGGAGGCTTCGGTGCCGGCGGCATCCACAGAGCGGATGCGCTGTGATGCCTGCTGCACGGGGTCGGCTGGGCTGGGGCCTTGAACATAGGTGCTGCCTGCCTTGCCGGCTTCTTGCAGCGGCGGGCGGGCAGAACGGAACTTGTCGGAGGGCATAACGGGCTCCTGAGTGAGAGCAGATGGCAAGCCTGCCGCAACCGTCATGCCAGCGCAGCGTCTATGCGCGCTTGCGGGTGGCCCGTTTGCCTGCCTCCTGCAGGAACGCCACCGCACGCGGTTCCGTTGCATACGCGCTATTGATGCGCACCCACGGCGATACCTCCAGGTTCGGGCGGAAGTAATGCCCGGGCGCCAACGTCACGCCGTGCTTCTCTGCGGTGGCCGCCAGATCGCGCGAATCCTCCACATGCGGCACCCGCGCCCACAGGAAGTTGCCACCCGACGGATGGTGAAACACTTCCCAGCCGGCATCGGCCAGCACGTCGAGCGACGCGATGACGGAGTCACCCGCGCGCTGGCGCAGCCGCTCCACATATTTGCGATAGGCGCCGCGCTCAAGCAACGTGCTCACCACGGCCTCGGCAAAGCGCGAGCCGCCCACGCTGGTGAGCATCTTCACGTTGGTCAGGTCATGCACCAGCTCGCGCTTGGCAATCAGGTAGCCCACCGGCAGCGACGCCGACACCGTCTTGGAAAACCCGCCCACGTAGATCACTTGGTCGAGCTGGTCCAGCGTTGCCAGCCGCGCGGTCGGATCGGCCTGCAGGTCGGCAAAGATGTCGTCTTCCAGAAACGTGAAACCGTGGCGCCGCGCCAGCTCAAGCAGCCGAAACGCGACCGGCGGCGACACGACCGAGCCGGTCGGGTTCTGCAGCACGCTATTGATGAAGAACAGCTTGGGCCGGTGTTCGCGCAGCATCGCTTCCGTGACTTCCACGTCGGGCCCGTCGCTCCGGCGCGGAATGCCGACCAGCTTCACACCATGCAAACGCAGTAGGCCGAACACGGTGTAGTAGCCCGGGTCTTCCACAAACACCGTGTCGCCGGGTTTGAGCAGGTGCCGCATTACAAGGTCGATCGCCTGGCTCGTGCCGGCGGTGATCAACACATTGGGCAGTTCCGCCTGGATACCAAGCTGGCGTGCCCGCATCATGACCTGATGGCGCAGCGCCATGTTGCCAAGCGGCGAGGAGTAGTCGATCACCGCGTGCGTGTCGGTGCGAGAGACCTGGCGGATGGCCTGCGTCAGGCCTTCCACATCGCGCCAGTCGGCCGGCACGAACCCGCCGCCGAGCTTGAGCATGCCGTCGGGGTAACTGAACTGCTCGAAGATGTGTTTGGACTCAGCCTCTGCCCGACGCGGGTCTGACCAGCCGCGCCCGTCGCGCCCGGTCAGGTTGCTCTCGGCCACATAGAAGCCCGAGCCGTGGCGCGAGTCCAGCAGGCCCAGCGAGACCAATCGGTCATACGCCTCGATCACGGGGAAGCGGCTGATGCCGTAATCGGCCGCCAATTGCCGGATCGATGGCAGCTTGGCGCCGGGGCGCACGTCGTTGTCGCGGATCCACGCCTGCACGCCGGCCACGATCTGGTCGGCAATCGGCACGCGGGTGGTGGCATCGATGAGGAGTTTCATGGCGTAGAGGCGAGTCTGGAAGCTTATGAACAGATGCGGCCAACTGTTCAGTACTGTTCAGGGCATTGTAGCCAAACACGCCAGAACGCGATGGTGCGGGTTATCACGCGGCGGGCCGCATTCTCCTCGGGACGATGCGCCGGGCTGGCTCCGTAAAAAGGGGAGCCGGCCCTTTCTTTCGCGCGTTTTGAGGCCGCATTCGGAAGCCCACCGGATACAAGCGACTGCGGCGATACTGGCGCCTTACGCCCGGCGCATATAAATCGGGCGAAGGCCATGCACCTTCAAAGGAGAGGAGACAAATGGGTACGTCGTTCAAACGCCGTGGAGCCGTCATCGGGCGGCTGTTGCGCCTGGTCATTGCGGTTGTGGTGTTGGTGGCCGCTTACGTGGCGTTCAACACGTGGCGGCACAGCTCGCGCCAGCTCGATGTGCCCGCTGTCACGCCGGTCGCAGTAGATGGCCCAGCCGCTGCGGCGCACCTGGCCGAAGCCGTACGCGCACGCACCGTGTCGAGCGCGACCGATGCGCAACTGAACGCCGACCAGTTCCGCCAGTTGCACGCCATGCTCGAGGCTCGCTATCCCAAAGCGCATGCCGTGCTGCAGCGTGAGCAAGTGGGCGACTTTGCGTTGCTCTACACCTGGAAGGGCTCCGACCCGTCGCTAAAGCCCATCATGCTGATGGCGCACCAGGACGTCGTGCCCATCGCCCCGGGCACCGAGGGCGACTGGACCCAGCCGCCCTTCGACGGCGTGGTGAAAGACGGCATGGTCTGGGGCCGTGGCGCGTGGGACGACAAGGGCAACCTGATCTCGCAGATGGAGGCCATCGAGCTGCTGGCCGCCAGCGGCTTCAAGCCACGCCGCACCATCCACCTGGCCTTTGGCGCCGACGAGGAAGTGGGCGGTGAGCGCGGCGCCAAGCAGATCGCCGCGCTGCTCAAATCGCGCGGCGAGCGTCTCGACTTCGTGATTGACGAAGGCCTGCTGATTACCGAAGGCGTGCTGCCGGGGCTCACCAAACCTGCGGCGCTGATCGGTGTGGCAGAGAAGGGCTTTCTCTCCGTGCAGCTCAAGGTCGGGGCCACGCCGGGGCATTCGTCGATGCCGCCGCCGCACGGGCAGAGCGCCATCGCCATGATGAGCGCCACGCTCAAGCGGCTGGATGACGATCAATTGCCCGCCGGCATTCGCGGTGTTGCACAGGAGATGTTTGCAACGCTGGCGCCTGAGATGCAGGGTTTCAGCCGCGTGGCGCTGTCCAACCTGTGGCTGTTCGGGCCGCTGGTGCAGAAGCAGCTGGAAGCGTCGGCCAGCTCCAACGCCATGCTGCGCACCACCACCGCGCTGACCATCGTGCAGGCTGGCAACAAGGACAACGTGCTGCCCGGCCGCGCCGAGGCCACGGTCAACTTTCGCCTGCTGCCCGGCGACACCATCGCATCCGTCACCGCGCACGTGGAAGATGCCGCCAAGGTGGCAGCGCCCAACGGCAAGTTCGAACTGAGCCGGCTGCCGGGTTCAAGCGAGGCCTCGCCGGTGTCGCCCACGCAATCGGCGTCGTATCAGTTGATCAACAAGACGGTGCGCGAACTGTTCCCGGGCACGGTCGTGGCGCCCGGGCTGATGATCGGGGCGACGGATTCGCGTCACATGATCGAGATTGCCGACCATGTGTATCGGTTCTCGCCGGTGCGCGCCAAGCCGGAAGACTTGCCGCGCTTTCACGGCACCAACGAGCGGATCACCGAGGCCAATCTGGTGGAGCTGATCCGGTTCTACCACCGGTTGGTGCAGCAGGCGGCTGGGGCTTGATGTCAGTGCGAGGCCGCCAGCAGCGTGTCGATGTGCGCGTCGTTGGTGGCTTCGGGGCGGCGCAGTTGCGTGCTGCGGCTGCCGTCTACTGAGATGGCTGTGTCGCCGTGCACGGTCACGCGGCGTACCAAGCGCGGCTGGTTGCCGTAATCGTTGATGGCGTAGTGCTGCGTGGCGCGGTTGTCCCAGATGGCGACGTCGTGCTGGCGCCATTGCCAGCGCACGGTGTTGTCGAGCCGCGTCACGCGGTTCTGCAGCAGCTCGAACAAGCGCGTCGATTCGCTGCCCGACAGGCCGGTGAAGCGCTTGGCGAAGTGGCCGAGCAGCAGGGCGCGTTCGCTGGTCTCGGGGTGCACGTGCACCACCGGGTGCGAGGCTTCATATACCGAGGCGGTAAACACCTCGCGGTGATGGCGCAGGCGTGCGCCGTCAATCTGCGTGCGCTCGGCGCCGTAGTCGTAATCGTTGGTGTGCACGGCCCAGAGTTGCTCGGCAAGCTGCTTGAGCGGGTCGGGCAACTGCTCGTAGGCGCGGGCGGTGTTGGCCCAGACGGTGTCGCCACCGTAAGCGGGAATCGTCACCGCGCGCAGGATCGACACCTTCGGAAACGCATCGAGAAACGTCACGTCGGTGTGCCAGGAATCGGCACGGCCCCCGCCCTTTGATGCGTCAAGTTCAAATAGTCGCGTGCCGGTGGGCGCCGGCACGGTCGGGTGGGCGACGATGCGGCCGAAACGCTTGCCGAAGGCCTGATGCTCGTCGTCGTCCAGATGCTGCTGGTCGCGAAAGAACAACACCTTGTATTTGAGCAGCGCGGCATACAGGCTCGCAAACGCGTCTTCCGTCAGATCCGCGCCGAGCTTGAGATCGAGAACCTCCCCGCCGATGTGGCCGGCCACCCGGCGTACGCGCAGGGTGCCAAACGTGGTGTCGATGGCGGCGTTGTGGTCGTGTGGCATGGCAGCTCCGTCAGGAATGGCGATGGACCATGCTAGCCAGCCGGCGCCCAACGGAAAACGAACGGTTTGACATATCCAAATGCAGTTCTGTCCGTCACTGCACTGAACTGTTCGCGAAAGATGCTGAACAGTTCAGCCAAACTGTTCACAACTGTTCATGTCAACGGCTTGAGCTGCCGCGCAAGATGGAACCGTGCCGATCCGCAGTCCCCATAAAAATCCACCACGAACCCCGGCACAGGAGTCTCAATCATGCGCGAAATCAGAATCTTCGAACTGGACCGGCCGGGCGTGCCGGTGAGCTGGCGGTCGGCACGGGCCCAAACCATCGCCGCACAAGCCGGGCTGTTGTGGGTCACGCAAGAGCATCAGCGGCAGGACATCTGGCTCAAGCCAGGCCAGTCGATCGATGTACCGGCGGGCGTGCGCTTCTGGCTTTCCGGTGAACCGGTTGACGGCACGCCGGCGCGCTTTGCCGTGACCGAAGACATCAACGCCCCGCGCCGCCTGCTGCGCTTCATCGGTTTGCTGGTGGTGGCTGCGTATCGGCAGATTCTGCGCGACGACGGGCAAGATGCTGCGCGTACGCCGTCGGCACAGCGGATTGGCACCTAAGCCTTGCGTCAAGCCGGAAACACGAGCCGGAACTCGGTCCGCCCACCCGGCGGGCTGCTGGCCTGCACGCTACCGCCGTGCAGGTCCATGATGGTTTTGACGATGGCCAGTCCCAACCCAGTGGACTGGCTTGACTGCGCCCCGGATTGCGCTCGTGAGGGGTCGCCCCGATAGAACCGCTCGAACAGCAGCGGCAGGGCGGGGGCCGGAATGCCTGCCCCCGGGTTGCTCACGGCAATTGCGATGCCCTGCGGCATCAACTCGATCGCTACGTCGATGCGCGCTCCGGCGGGCGTGTGACGCAGCGCGTTGTCGAGCAGGTTGTTGATCGCCCGGCGCAGCAACGTCGCATCTGCGCGCAGTTGCGCATCGCCGCGCACGTCGATGGTGATGTCACGGTCAGCAGCTACCGCCTCGAAGTAGTCGACCAGCACCTGCACCTCGTGCCGTGCACCCAGCGGCGCGATGGACAGCGCCACGCGTGCGTGGTCCGCGCGTGCCAGGAACAGCATGTCTTCGATCATGTGCGACAGGCGCGCGTATTCCTCCAGGTTGGATTCGAGCACGCTGCGGTATTCCTCGACCGTGCGCGGGTGGGCGAGCGTCACTTCAGTCTGGCCCACCAGATTGGCCAGCGGTGTGCGGAAGTCATGCGCCAGGTCTGCCGAGAACTGCGAGAGCCGCGCAAAGCCATCCTGCAGGCGCGTGAGCATGGCGTTGAGCGATGCCAGCAAGTCAGCCAGCTCACGTGGCGCGCCCTGCAGCGTGAGGCGTGTATCAAGCTGGCTCGGCACCACGGCCGCTGCCTGATTTCCGATGCGTGCCAACCCGCGCAGCGTGCCGCGCACGAGCAACAGGCTCAGTAGCGCCACCGCTGCCACACCGCCAATCACGGAAAACACGATGTGGCGCTGGTATTTGGTCAGCAATGCTGCGCGGCTGTCGCCATCCTGCGCCACCAGCACGATGACTTTTGCGGTGTTCTGCCCCAGCCATGCTTCCGCAGCCACGGCGCGCGATCCCATGCCCGTCATCGACGTCCAAGTCTGTACGGAAGACTCCGACGGCGGCACCGCAGCCGCAACCACCGGCGGCATCGTCACCTGTTCGCCCTCGGGGTTCACCTCAACGAGCGTGCGGCCTTCGGGCGTAGCAATGCGCAGGATCAGCCCATCGTGGCCCGACACCACATCGGTATAGCGGTGCGCGGTGCGCGCCAGATCGTCGGCGTTGAGCGCCTCACTGGCCAAATGGCGCAGCTGCGTGATCTTGCCGAGCAGCATCGCGTCGTCAGTCGCGCGCAGTTGCGCGTTGAGCGCGAAGTACAGATACGTGCCGGCCGCCGTGAGCGTGACGGATGCCACCACCACAAACGCCAGCACAAGCCTGCTGGCAAGCGATGCAGGCCAGCGCATCAGCGGCCTCATCAGCGATCCACCGCGTCCAGCACGTAGCCCATGCCGCGCAACGTGTGGATCAGCTTGTGCTCGAACGGGTCGTCCACCTTGGCGCGCAATCGCCGGATCGATACATCCACCACGTTGGTGTTGCTGTCGAAATTCACATCCCACACCTGCGAGGCGATCAGCGATCGCGACAGCACCTCCCCCGCGCGGCGTGCCAGCAGATGCAGCAGCGCGTATTCCTTGGCGGTCAGGTCGATGCGTTGTCCTGCACGTGTCACGCGGCGTTTGATCGTGTCGATCGTCAGGTCGGCAATTTCGAGGATCTCGCTTTCGCGCAGCGGGCCGCGCCGTAGGATGGTGCGCACACGCGCCACCAGTTCGGCAAAGGCGAAGGGTTTGACGAGGTAATCGTCAGCGCCCAGCTCCAGGCCTCTCAGGCGGTCGGCCAGTTCGTCGCGTGCGGTCAGGCACAGCACCGGCGTGCTCTTGCGGCGGCGCAGTTCCTGCAGCACCTGCCAGCCGTCCATGCCGGGCAGCATGATGTCGAGCACGATCAGGTCGTAGTCATGCTCCATGGCCTGGAAGAGACCATCGGGGCCCGTGCGGGCGAGGTCGGCCACAAAGCCGGATTCCGTCAGTCCCTTGAGGAGGTAATCGCCCGCCTTGGGCTCGTCTTCAACAATCAGCAGTCGCATGATGAAAAATGGCGTGCGCTTGATGCCCCGCCAGTGCCGCCACGATATGCCAAAACCCCAGACGGCGGCACAAAGATGACAAGTTTGTCATCTTCGAGTCATGCCCGCGTGGTGCACCGCTCCCTAGACTGGCCCCACTGACATCGCCCCCCCTTTCCTGCTTGCTGATGTCAGGCCTTTTGAAGGAGATTCTCATGGCGATTCGATTCCAACGCGTGCTTCCCCTGGCTGCACTGGCCGCAATGCTGGCAACCGGCACGGCCGTGGCAGCGCAAGACAATCAAGGTGCCTGCTGCGCTCCGCAGATCAAGTCGATGGCCGCACCGCTGGCCAAGGCCGGCGCGCGTGACCCGTACACCGATGGCGGCAAGACCGGCGCCCGCGATGCGTACACGGACGGTGCAGCACAAACGGTGCTCGAGGCTCGCGTCGGCGCCCGTGACCCCTACACCGATGGTGCAAAGACTGGCGCACGCGATCCGTACACCGACGGCGCGATTGCGTAATGCGTTGTTTCCAGCCCGCCGGGGCGGTCCTTTTGTGTCTTCTGGCTGCCCCGCTGGCCACCGCAGCAGTGACTGACCCCGTCGCACCGGTGGCGCTTTCTATGCCCGGTGGGCCTGCGGCTGCGTCATCCGAACGCGTGACGCTGCAGCAAGCCGTTGAACGCGCGGTGCAGTCGCATCCGGCGCTGGCCGCAGCCGGCTATGAAGTGGCCGCCAGTGAAGGCGCGCTCGACCAAGCCCGCCGACTGCGCAATCCCGAAGCCGCCTTCACGACAGAAGACGTTCGTCGCGACCGCGCCACGATGACGGCGCAACTGAATATCCCATTGGAACTGGGCGGCAAGCGCGGTGCCCGTACGCGCGCCGCAGAAATCGCCCGAGACGCGACGGCGCAAGATGCCGCCGTGCTGCAGGCCGAGTTGCGTGCGGATGTCACGCGGGCCTTCTTCGACCTCGTGATTGCGCAGGAGCGCCTGGTGCTCGCGCAGGCGTCGGATGCGTTGGCGGCCCAGGCCGAATCCGCGGCCGCGCGGCGTGTGCAGGCGGGAAAAGTGTCGCCGGTGGAGCAAACCAAGGCTGGCGTGGCCCGCGCAAGTGCCGCCATCGAACTGCGTGACGCTAATGCCGAGCTGCTGGTCGCCCAGCGCGCATTGGCGGCCTTCTGGGGCTCGCCTTCTGCGGTGCCCCAAGCCGATGGCAGCGCAGAGACGTTGCCCGTCGTGCCGCCAGAGGCACGCCAAGCGACTGGCACGCTGGAAAACTCGCCCCGCGCCATCCGCGCCCGTCTGGAGATCGACCGGCGCCAGGCGCTCGCCAAGGTGGAGCGCAGCAAGCGCGTGCCCGATGTGACGCTCACGGTGGGCGCCAAGCGCGACAGCGCCGCGAACAACAACATGGCGGTGCTCGGCATTGCCGTGCCTTTGCCGCTGTTTGATCGCAACCAGGGCAGCCAGCTCGAAGCACAGTGGTTGGCCGACAAGGCGTTTGAAGACTATCGCGCGCTGCAGCTTGAGCAGAACGCCACGCTCGCGCAGGACGTAGCGCGGCTCGACGCGGCGCGCGCCGCCGTGCAGTCGCTGCGGCAAGACGTGTTGCCCGGTGCGCAGCGCGCGTATGACGCCGCACGCATTGGCTTTGATGCCGGCAAATTCAATTTTCTCGATGTGCTGGACGCCCAGCGCACGCTGTTCCAGGCGCGCGCGCAATACCTGGCTGCGCTGTCCCGCGCGCATCAGGCGGCCGCCGGTATCGATCGCATCCTCGGCCGGTAGTGCGACCTCTTTCTTTCCGCTGACATGACACTTCCACCGAAACAACGGCGCGCCATCGCGCTCATCGTCGTGCTGGGTGCGCTGGCCGCTGCCGGGCTGTGGTTCGGCATGGGTGCGCGCCAGGCTGCGACGTCCGAGGCCGAGGCGGCACCTGCACCCGCCGCTGCCGAGCGGGCCGAGGCACCCCACGCCGAAACGCTTGCCATGACGGCAGACGCCATCGCCAATGCAAAGATCGGCGTGGAAACCGCAGGCGCAGCCGAACTGCGAACGGAGGTCGTTCTACCCGGTGAAATTCGCCTGAACGAAGACCGCACCGCCCACGTGGTCCCCCGTGTGGCGGGCGTGGCCGAGAAGGTAACGGTGGAGCTTGGCCAACCGGTGGCGCGCGGCCAACTGCTGGCCGTGCTGTCCAGCCCCGCACTGTCGGATCAACGCAGCGAACTGCAGGCGGCCCAGCAACGCCTTGCGCTCGCGCAGGAAACGCACACGCGCGAAAAGCGCTTGTGGGAGCAGGGCATCGCCGCCGAACAGGATTACCAGCAGGCGCGTACATCGCTGCAGGAAGCCCGCATTGCGGCAGACAACGCTCGCCAAAAGCTGACGGCCATTGGTGCCGCGCCAGCCGGTTCGGCGTTGAATCGTTTCGAGCTGCGTGCACCGTTTGATGGCGTGGTGGTGGCCAAGCACCTGTCGCAGGGCGAAGCGGTGCAGGCGGAAACGGCCGTGTTTACCGTGGCTGATCTGCGCACCGTGTGGGCGGATTTCTCCGTTACTGCAAAGGATCTGGAGGCGGTCACGGCCAACGCCTTGGCCACCGTGCGCGCCACGGCCACCGGCACCGCCGTGCAAGGCAAAGTTTCGTACGTTGGCGCATTGCTGGGCGAGCAGACCCGCACCGCGCCCGCCCGCGTGACGCTTGACAATCCCAAGCTGGCATGGCGCCCGGGCATGTTCGTCAACGTGTCGGTTGAATCGGGGCGTGTGCAGGTGCCCGTGGCGGTGCGCGCCGATGCCGTGCAGACCGTGGATGACAAGCCGTCGGTGTTCGTGCCCGTGCCGACCGGTTTTGAAGTGCGTCCCGTCAAGACAGGCCGCACTGACGGCAGGTGGACGGAAATCCTGGAGGGTCTTCCCGCTGGCACGCACTACGCCGCAGCCAACAGCTACGTGCTGAAGGCCGAAGCCGGCAAGTCCGCCGACCACGGCCACTAAAGGGAGGCGCCATGTTTGAACGCCTCTTGCGGACCGTCATCGCGCAGCGCTGGCTGGTGCTACTGGCCGTGCTGGCGGCCGCCGCGTTTGGCGCGTACAGCTATACGCGCCTGTCCATCGATGCGGTGCCTGACATCACGAACGTGCAGGTGCAGATCAACACCCCAGCACCGGGTTACTCGCCGTTGGAGACTGAACAGCGCATCACCTATGCGCTGGAAACTGCCATGGCCGGCTTGCCGAAGCTGGAGCAGACGCGCTCGCTCTCGCGCTACGGCCTGTCGCAGGTGACGGTGATCTTCAAGGAAGGCACCGACATCTACTTCGCGCGCCAATTGGTGAGCGAGCGCCTGCAGGCTGCGAAGGAGCAATTGCCCGATGGCATTTCGCCAAGCATGGGGCCCGTTTCCACCGGCCTGGGCGAAATCTACTTGTGGACCGTGGAGGCCGATGCCAACGCACGCAAGCCCGACGGCACTGCCTACACCCCCGCAGACTTGCGCGAGTTGCAGGACTGGGTGATCCGTCCGCAGATCCGCAACGTGCCGGGCGTGACGGAAGTCAACACCATCGGCGGCTTCGCAAAGGAATTCCTGGTGGCAACAAGCCCGGAACGCCTGGCTTCGTACAAGCTCACCTTGGCCGATGTGGTGGCCGCGCTTGAGCGCAACAACGCCAACATCGGCGCTGGTTACATCGAACGCAAGGGCGAGCAATACCTTGTGCGCGCGCCCGGACAGTTGCGTGATGCGGCCGACATCGGCAACGTGGTGCTCGCCAGCCCCAACGGCACGCCGGTGCGCTTGCGTGACGTTGCGACCATCGAAAGCGGCAGCGAGCTGCGCACGGGTGCGGCTACCAGCAACGGGCGCGAGGTGGTGCTGGGCACGGCGTTTCTGTTGATGGGTGAGAACAGCCGCACCGTTTCGCAGGCCGTGGACAAGCGCATGCAGGAGATTCGCAAGACGCTGCCGGCGGGCATTCGTGTGGAGTCTGTGTATGACCGTACGGTGCTCGTCGACAAGGCCATCGCCACGGTTAAGAAAAACCTGCTGGAAGGGGCGATTCTGGTGATGGCGGTGTTGTTTCTCTTCCTGGGCAACCTGCGTGCAGCCTTGCTGACCGCGCTGGTGATTCCGTTGTCGATGCTGATGACGTTCAGCGGCATGGTGTCGGCCAAGGTGAGCGCCAACCTGATGAGTTTGGGTGCGCTGGATTTCGGCATCATCGTTGACGGCGCCGTGGTGATCGTCGAGAACTGCGTGCGGCGCCTTGCGCATGCGCAGGAATTGCGCGGTCGACCGCTCACGCGCGCCGAGCGCTTTGAAGAGGTGTTCGAAGCCGCCCGCGAGGCGCGCCGCCCGCTGCTGTATGGGCAGCTCATCATCATGGTGGTGTACCTGCCGATCTTTGCGCTCTCGGGTGTGGAGGGCAAGATGTTCCACCCGATGGCGATCACGGTCGTGCTGGCACTGGCTGCGGCCATGATTCTCTCCATCACGTTTGTGCCGGCTGCCGTGGCGTTGTTCATTGGCGAACGCGTGGCTGAGAAAGAGAACCGCCTGATGGGCTGGGCGCGCCGCATGTATGTGCCGCTGCTTGAGCGCGTCTTGGCCGCGCCCGCCGTGGTGCTGACGTTTGCAGCGGTGGCCGTATCGGTCTCGCTGGTGGCTGCCACCCGCCTGGGCGCGGAGTTCGTCCCCAACCTGAACGAGGGCGATTTTTCCATCCAGGCGATGCGCGTGCCGGGCACGGGCCTCGCGCAATCGCTGGACATGCAGATGCAGATCGAGCGCGCGCTCAAGGCGAAGTTTCCCGAGATCGAGCGTGTCTTCGCGCGCACCGGCACGGCGGAAGTCGCGACCGACGTGATGCCGCCCAGCATCTCCGACGGCTACATCATGCTCAAGCCCGAGCGCGACTGGCCTGCCGGCCCCGACGGCAAGCGTCGCAACCGTGACCAATTGCTCACCGACATTCGTACCACGGTGGAAGCACTGCCCGGCAATGCATACGAGTTCTCACAGCCGATTCAGTTGCGCTTCAATGAATTGATCTCCGGCGTACGCAGCGATGTGGCCGTCAAGCTCTTCGGCGACGACATGGGCGTGCTGGAAGCGCAGGCCAGGATCATTGCCGCGCAGCTCGGCAAACTGACAGGCGCAACGGAGGTGAAGATCGAACAGACCGGCGGACTGCCTTTCTTGAACGTCGACATCGATCGTGACAAGGCTGCGCGCTACGGCCTCTCCATCGGGGCGATTCAGGACACGGTGTCCGCAGCCATTGGCGGTAAGGATGCGGGCACGGTGTTCCAGGGCGACCGTCGTTTCGGCATTGTCGTGCGCCTGCCGGAAACCTCACGCAGCGACCCGGCTGCACTGGGCCGCTTGCCGCTGGCGTTGCCCAACGGGCAGGGTTACGTGCCGCTCTCGGATGTCGCCACTCTCAACGAGGCCACGGGTCCCAACCAGGTCAGCCGCGAAGATGGCAAGCGCCGCATCGTCGTCAGCGCCAATGTGCGCGGGCGCGACATTGCCTCGTTTGTGGAAGAGTCGCAGGCGGTGCTCGATGCGCAGGTGCGTCTGCCGGCCGGTTACTGGATGGCGTGGGGCGGGCAGTTCGAACAGCTGCAGTCAGCCACTGAGCGCCTGCAGATCGTGGTGCCGCTGGCGCTGGCCATGGTGCTCACGCTGCTGTTCATGATGTTCGGCAATCTGAAGGATGGTTTGCTCGTGTTCTCGGGCATTCCGTTTGCGCTGTCGGGCGGCATTCTGGCGCTGGCGCTGCGCGGTATTCCGCTGTCGATCTCAGCGGCGGTGGGTTTCATCGCGTTGTCGGGCGTGGCAGTGCTCAACGGGCTGGTGATGTTGAGCTTTATCCGCAGCCTGCGCGAAAGCGGGCAGTCGGTCGACGAGGCCGTGCGTGAGGGTGCGCTCACACGCTTGCGCCCGGTGCTGATGACCGCGCTGGTGGCATCGCTCGGCTTCGTTCCGATGGCGCTGGCAACCGGCACGGGCGCGGAGGTGCAGCGTCCGCTGGCAACGGTGGTGATCGGCGGGATTCTGTCGTCGACGGCGCTGACGCTACTGGTGCTGCCGGTGCTGTACCGGCTGGCCTATCGACGGGAGGATGGGCGAGAAGGCGCCACGGCGCAGGCAGATTCGGCAGTGCCGTCCGCTGCGCCGTGACGGTGGCGCTTACTCCGCTTGCAGTGCGGCGATGATTTTCTCGGCGTGGGCCTTGAGCTTGTCGCTGTCGGCCTGCACGCGGGCGTGCGGTTGCAGCGGGGTATCGCTGTAGCGCGGCAGCACGTGAAAGTGCACGTGCGGCACCGTCTGCCCCGCAGCGCTGCCATTGAGCTGGAAGACTGCGATGCCCGGCGGCGTGAACGCAGCACGCACGGCGCGCGCCAGCTTGCGCGTGGTGCGGATGGCGGCCGATGCAGCGTCATCGGACAGGTCGAACAGCTCTGCCGCGCCTTCCTTGGGCAGCACGAGCACGTGGCCGTCGGCCTGCGGCATGATGTCCATGAAGGCAAGCGTGTGGTCGTCTTCGTACACCTTGATGCAGGGCAGCTCGCCGCGCAGGATCTTGGCGAAGATATTCTGGTTGTCGTAAGTCGCGTCAGGCATGGGTGTCTCCAATAAGCGGGAAATGCACGGGAAAGCGCTGCGCGAAAGTATATAGGCGACCGGCGACGGCGCGCATGGGGTAGGTTTGGCGCAGATCAAGCCGGGCTGTCGTCAACCGACAGCGGCGCAGCCACGTGTTCTAGCGGTTTGCGTTCGGCCGCTGTCCCCCAGCAAGCCTGCACAGCGGCGGCCAGCAACATCAGCACCGCGCCAAACGCATAGCCGCCGAACACGGCACCGCGCGAGTGCGTATCGATCAGCCAGCCGAACAGCGCCGGCCCGGCCACGCCGCCAAGCCCCGTGCCCACGGCATAGAACAGCGCGATGGCCAGCGCGCGCACCTCCAGCGGAAAGGTTTCGCTCACCGTCAGGTACGCCGAGCTGGCGGCGGCCGACGCAAAGAAGAACACCACGGTCCACGCGATGGTCTGCGTGGTGCCATCTAGCACGCCTGCCTTGAACAGTGCGCCACTCACCAGCAACAGCACACCGCTGATGGCGTAGGTCGCGGCAATCATCGTGCGCCGGCCAACCACGTCAAACAATCGCCCCAACAGCAGCGGCCCGAGAAAATTGCCCAGTGCGAACGGCAGCAGATATGTGCCGACCTTCGTTGCGGGCACGTCATAGAAATCGGTCAGCACCAGCGCGTAGGTGAAGAAAATCGCGTTGTAGAAAAACGCCTGTGCCGCCATCAGCGCGAGGCCCACCAGCGCGCGTTGCCGGTGCTGCACGAACAGGACGCGCGCGACTTCCATCAAGCGTGGATGGCTGCGGCTGCGCATGCGCAATGCTGGCAGCGGCGCGGTATCGAAGCGATGGCCGCGCGCGGCGATTTCGCTTTCGATGTCCTGCACGATGGTTTGCGCTTCTTCGTGCCGTCCGCGCGTGATGAGCCAGCGCGGGCTTTCCGGAATCCAGAAACGCATCACCAGAATGATGAGCCCCAGCAGGGCGCCGATGAAGAAGCACAGCCGCCAGCCGGTGTCGAGGCTCATGTGCGCCGGGTCCAGCAGCCACAATGACGCGCCTGCGCCCAACGCGGCGCCGATCCAGAACGTGCCGTTGATGGCGAGATCCGTCCAGCCGCGCACGCGTGCCGGCGTCAGCTCCTGGATGGTCGAGTTGATGGCCGCGTATTCACCGCCGATGCCTGCGCCTGTGAGCACGCGAAACACGACGAGGCTGGCAAAGCTCCACGAAAACGCTGTCGCCAGCGTGGCCAGGATGTAGACGCCCAGGGTGATGAAGAACAGCTTGCGGCGGCCCAGTCGATCCGTCATCCAGCCGAACAGCAGTGCGCCGAACACCGCACCGACCAGGTATGCGCTGCTGGCGATGCCGACCTGCGCGTTGGTGAGATGCAGCGAGGGGCTTTGCTTGAGGGCGCCCGCCACAGCGCCGGCCAGCGTCACCTCCAGGCCGTCTAGCAGCCACGTAATGCCCAGCGCAATGACCACGCGCGTGTGAAAGCGGCTCCACGGCAGGCGATCGAGCCGGCTGGGCAGGTCGGAGGTGTGAAAGGCTGGCGATTCGGGCATCGCGGCGCACTCAAAGTGGAATGCGCCCCATGCAGCACGATTTATTCCCGCGACGGCGCGGCCGAACCGTCAGAGGGTGCGCCCGCGAGCAGCGTGTCTTCAAAGAAGCGGCGGCGCGCGTCCTTGTCGGGTTTGCTGCCCTGGTGCCAGAGCGAGGCTTCGGAAAGTTGGTAGGCGTACAGCATGAAGGCGCGCGTCTTGGCGTCCTTGCGCGCAAAGCCGATCGCCTGGAAATGCTGGACGTAGTAATCCATACGATGTTCGTCGACGGCTTCAACGGCTTCTTGCGCCATCGGGTCGCGCCGCGCCCAGGCACGGATGGCAAATTCGATCATGGCTGTGCGGCGGGCGCTGCGTCCGCGAAACGGTAGCGCGAGCAGATCGCGCACGAGCCCCTGCACTGACGGGTTCTGCCGCTCCAGCTTGGGGCCCACGCGTGTGCGCTCGCTCCAGTCCTGCAATACCTGGTGCAGCAGATCGTCGCGGTTCTTGAAGTGCCAGTAGAAGCTGCCGCGCGTCACGTCCAGCTGCTTGGCGAGCACATCCACGCGCACGGCATCGATGCTCTTTGTCACAAGCAGGTCGGTGGCGGCGCGAACCCAGTCGTCAGGCGTGAGCTGCGCACGCGGCGCGGCTGGGGAGGCGGAATCGGCATCGATTTCGACGGCTTCGTCGCGTTCGTCGATCTGCGGGGATGGCTTGGGCATGAAGGCGGATTCTAGCCCCGCTGGCGGGGCTGTCCAGCGCTTAAATCGTGCTGAGCCCCCAGGTTTGCGCGGGTTGACACGGCAACAAACGCACTCCTACCATGCACATACGTTTGTGTATGGAAGGATCGAGCTACCGTAAGCCTTGGTTTGCGGTTCAGTGCAAGAACCATGCTCGACGATGCCTTCTGCACGGCGTCAAACGATAAGACATCAGGAGACATTTGCATGAAGGCATTCCGACTCGCGCTGTGCGCGGCGGCAGCAGTTGGCACATTCGCGGGCGCATTTTGCCCGAGCACCGTCCACGCCGAGACCGTCAAGATCGCGTGGATCGATCCGCTGTCCGGGCTGATGGGCGCGCTGGGCCAGAACCAGCTGCGCAGCTGGCAATACGCGGCCGATCTGGCCAACCAGCAGAACTGGAGCGGTAATGGCACCAAGTTTGAAGTCGTCGGCTTTGACAACAAGGTTTCGCCGCAAGAAAGCCTGACGATCCTCAAGCAGATCACCGATCAGGGCATCCGCTACGTCGCGCAGGGCGACGGCTCCAGCGTTGGCATGGCGCTGCAGGACGCCATCGCCAAGTACAACGACCGCAACCCGGGCAAGGAGATCATTTATCTGAACTACGCGGCGGTCGATCCGGACATGACGAACAACAAGTGCAACTACTGGCACTTCCGTCTGGATGCCAACTCCGACATGAAGATGGAGGCCCTGACGAGCTATCTCGCCAAGGACCAGAACATCAAGAAGGTCTATCTGCTGAACCAGAACTACTCGTTCGGCCACCAGGTGGCGCGCGCGGCCAAGGAGTACCTCAAGCGCAAGCGTCCGGACATCCAGGTGGTGGGTGAAGATCTGCACCCGCTCGCGCAGGTGAAGGACTTCTCGCCATATGTTGCGAAGATTCGTGCGTCCGGCGCCGATACGGTCATCACGGGCAACTGGGGGAGCGATCTGGCACTGCTGATCCGCGCATCGAAGGACGCGGGGCTCACCACCAATTTCTATACGTACTACGCAGGTACGACCGGTGTGCCAACGGCGATGGGCGCCTCCGGCGCAGACCGCGTGAAGGTCATCAGCTACTTCGCGCCGAACGACGGCAACCCGAAGACGAGCGCCGTGCTCGACGGCTTCAAGAAAAAGTACAACGACGACTTCTTCAACGCCGATGTCTACACGGGCATCGCCTTCCTGGCCAAGGCCATCAAGACCAGCGGTTCAGCCGAGCCTGCCAAGGTGGCCAAGGTGATGGAAGGCATGACGGTCGACGGCCTCAACGGCCCGATCGAGATGCGCAAGACCGACCACCAGGCGCAGCAGACGCTGTACGTGACCACCTGGGTGAAGGCCGACGGCAAGAAGATCAAGTACGACCAGGAAAACACCGGCTACGGCTGGCGTACCGACGTCACGCTGGAACCGCACCTTGCGGCCCAGCCGACGTCGTGCCAGATGAAGCGTCCGGCGTCGTAATCGCGTGATGGTGGTGTTCCTGGCTTACACCGGGGACACCACCCCTGTGCCCGCCAGGTGCCCGCGGGCGTTCTCCAGAAAGCGATCCACCGTAGCCTGCACCGATTCCGGCGACCAGCCGGCAATGTGCGGCGTCAGCACGACCTGCTCCAGGTCCAGTAGCCCGGCCGGCGGCTTGGGCTCGCTCTCATACACATCCAGCCCTGCGCCACCCAGCTTGCCCGAGCGGATGGCCGCTTCCAGCGCGGCCGTATCGACCACGCTGCCGCGCGCAATGTTGACCACGTAGCCGTTCGGGCCCAGCGCTTCCAGGATCGTCTGGTTGACGAGGTGCTTGGTCTGCGCACCGCCCGGCGTGGCAACGATCAGGAAGTCCGCCCACTCCGCCATGTCCTTGAGCGCATCGAAGTAGCGATACGACACGCCGTCGCGCGGCTTGCGGTTGTGATAACCGATCTGCATGTCGAAACCGGCAGCGCGGCGCGCGATCTGCAGCCCGATGGTGCCCAGGCCGACGATGCCCAGGCGCTTGCCGCAAACACCCGGTTGCAGCGGAATGTCGTCGCGCCAGACGCCGTGGCGTGTGGATCGATCCAGCTTGGGAATGCCACGCACGGTGGCCAGCAGCAAGCCAAAGGCATGGTCGGCCACGCAGGCGTCGTTGGTGCCGGCGCCGTTGGCCACCGCTACGCCACGTGCGCGGGCGGCCTCCACATCGATGTTCTCGTAGCCAGCGCCCAGCGCGCAGGCGAGCTCCAGCTTGGGCATCGCGGCGATCTCTGCGCCGGTCAGACCCGTCGAGCCATTGGTCAGCACGATGCGGACGTTTTGGCCCTCGCGCGCGATGACGGCATCGCGTTCGGCGCGGGTCGGTGCATGGATGACGTGAAAATGTTCAGCAATCTGCGCCACGTTCTCGGGCGTCATCGCAATGAGGAGCAGCAGGGTCGGTTGCATGGTCAGGAGAGGAGGCGAGCCGCATGAATGGGGCAAGGCCCGGTCGGCAAGGAGGTGCGCCGCACGGCGCTTGGCGATGATAACGCGCGCCCAGCCGCCTTGCTGAAAGCCACGGCCGCCATGCGGTTACACCCCGTTACCGATGAGCGGGTTTGGTTGCACGGGTTTGCAGGGCTGCGGCATAGACTTTGCGGCAAGAGGCGCATGGCCGCAGGCCGCAGAGCAGACTGCTGGTCCGGCCCAGACGCCTTGTTCACTAGACGGGATTGATCATGCAAGCAACGAACAAGTCGGACCGTGCAGGGCGCGTAGCGCGTTGGGTGACAGTGGCCACATTGGCTGCCGTGGCAGCGGGGCTGACAGGCTGCGTGACTGCGCCGGCATACCCCGGTTACGGCGCGGGCTATGGCGCGGGTTATGCCGCGGGCAGCAATACCTACGGCAACAGCATCGGCTCGACCACCTACAGCAGCGGTTACGGCAGCTATGACCCGAACGCTCCGCAGCCCTATCCGCAGCAGCCGGCGCCGACCTATTCGCAGCCCCAGCCGACTTACTCGCAACCGAACTATTCGCCGTATCCGAACAACGGCGATCAGTCTTATCAAGCGCCCGCGGATAACCGTTACGGTGTTGTTGAATACGTCGAAGCCGTGCCCGTGCGCGGCCAGTCGAGCGGCGTCGGTGCCGTGCTCGGCGGCGTGGTGGGCGGCTTGCTTGGCCACCAGGTTGGCGGCGGCCGCGGCAACACCGTGGCCACCATCGGCGGCGCGGTGGCGGGCGCCATGGCGGGCAACGCCGTGGAAGGCAACACGGTGGTCGGCCAGACCTACCGCGTGACCATGCGGCTGAACGACAACTCGCGCGTGACGCTCACGCAAAACAACCCGAACGGACTGCGCGTGGGTGATCGCGCCCGTATCGAAAACAACATGGCAGTGCCTTACTAGCCACATCCTGCATGGGAGGTGCCCGCGCTGGCTTCAGAAACAGCGCGGGCCGACCGATATAGCGGAGGCGATAACCCCGCGGTGATTCCCATGCTCAATCGACTTTCCATCCGTTTCCGTCTCAACGCAGCGCTGACGCTGCTCGCCTTGCTGCTGGCGATTACCGGCACCATTGGCGTGATCGGGATGCGCGCCTCCGACGCAAATATCAACGAGATCTACTCCAATCAGCTCGCTTCGGCATCGCTGATGGGCAAGGCGCAGCTGAATGCCGCGATCGTGCGTACGACGCTCGATCGGGCGGTCTTCCATCCGGATGCGGCCGACGTGCCGGCCATCATCGAGAAGGCCAACGCTTACCGCGCCAAGTCGGAGGGCGCGTGGAAGCAATACAAGGCGCTGCCCATGACGACGGAGGAAGCGCGCCTGGCCGCCGAGGTCGAAGCCAAACGCGCCGCGTTGTTCCGCGACGGTATCGAGCCGTTGATGAACGCCCTGCGCGCGCACGATGCCGCTGCCGCAGACAAGGTGGTCATGACGGTCATCCCGCCGCAGTTTGTGGCGCTGTCTGCGGCCGTCGACGTGCTGGATCGCAGCCAGGCGGAGCAGGCCAAGACGGCCTACGAAGGCGCGGTCGCTCGCTCGCACGCATTTCTGATGCTGATCGTCGGCGCCATCGTGGTGGGCATTGCTGCAGCGCTGGGCTGCGCATTCGGCCTGCATCGCGCGATTTCGGTGCCGCTGTCAAAGATGCTGGGCCACTTCAGCGCGATCTCGCAGGGCAACCTGACCGAGCGCATCACCGTCAGCAGCAAGGACGAAATGGGCGCGCTCACGCAAGGTCTCGTCGACATGCAGCATGGCCTGATCCGTACCATCGTGACGATGCGCGGCGGCAGCGAATCCATCGCCAGCGCCACCAAGCAGATTGCGGCCGGCAACATGGACCTGTCTCAACGCACGGAAGAACAGGCTTCGTCGCTGGAAGAAACGGCGTCGAGCATGGAAGAGCTGACGAGCATCGTGCGCCAGAACGCCGACAACGCGCGTCAGGCCAGCCAGCTTGCGGGCAACGCATCGGACATCGCCGTCAAGGGCGGTGAGGTGGTAGGCCGCGTGATCGAGACGATGTCGGGCATCAATGACAGCAGCAAGAAGATCGCAGACATCATCGGCGTGATCGAAGGCATCGCCTTCCAGACGAACATTCTGGCGCTGAACGCGGCCGTGGAGGCCGCGCGCGCGGGCGAGCAGGGCCGCGGCTTTGCGGTGGTGGCGGGTGAGGTGCGCAGCCTGGCACAGCGCTCGGCCACGGCAGCCAAGGAGATCAAGGAGTTGATCAGCGATTCGGTTGGCCGCGTTGAGAACGGCTCGACGCTGGTGACAGAAGCCGGCGCGGTGATTGACGAAGTGGTTGTGGCAGTCAAGCGCGTGACCGACATCATGGGCGAAATCAGCTCTGCATCGGACGAACAAAGCGCCGGTATCGAGCAAGTCAACCAGGCCGTCACGCAGATGGACGAGGTGACCCAGCAGAACGCTGCGCTGGTGGAAGAGGCTGCTGCTGCTGCTCAATCGCTGGAAGAGCAGGCCGGCGTGCTGCGCGAGGCGGTGGCGTCGTTCCGCTTACCTACAGCGGGTGTGCACACTGAACCTATGCTGGCGCCCGTGGTTGCAAAGGCGGCGCCTGCCGCGTCGGCCACATCTGCCGTGCCCAGCCCGGTTGCTAAACCGGCGGCACGCAAACCTGCCGTGGCGACGGTGCGTGCGACACACAAGCGCCCGGCTGCGCCGGTCAGGCCGGCCGCTGCGCCGGTTCAGAACGCGAAGGGCGCGCCTGCCATGGCAGCCGAACCCAAGCCTGGCAAGCTTGCCTTGGCTGCGGTCTCCAACGATGCCGACGACTGGGAACAGTTCTGACGCAGAAGTCGAAGCGTTCATCTCAACAAGCCGCGCCCCGAGCGCGGCTTCGTGTTTCAGCGCTGTAACCGATTTGCGGAATTGCTTGGGCCGATGTTGTCGGCCTGCATTGCGATTCGCGCGACAACGTAGCGCTCGCCTAGGCAGCCTGCGTGGTCGGCATGCCAGCGGTGTGAGATCCCTCTGGCGGATCCTTTATGCACAAGGCTTTGCGAGCCGCGTCCCGTTGCGCACCGAAGTGCATGCGGCAACATGCGCACCGTGCCGCTCTGGTGCGCTCCACGCTCGCTTAACCCAAACACCCTGCACCTGACCGCTCTGCGCCTCCGTCATTCGTAGGGAGGCCTTGTCCGCTGCCCGGACGAATGTCCCAGCCCATTAGATGGCGTTGCATGCCGTGGCGTTGATCTTGCCACCCTCGCCGCCCGCATCTTGCGTTCACCCATGCAACAACCCGACGTATCCAGCGCGTGTTGGAAGACGTCTGTGGTGCGCTGCACCGCATAGCCGTGCGCTTTGGCGGGCGTTGGTATGGTCCTCGCGTTCTCCCCCGCCGGAAGCAGGCTAGAGGGCGACGCATCAACCCGATCGACAGCAGGTGATTGGGTCGGATGCCACGGCGCAAAGCGGTTGCGCCGCACGTCGAAAAGACCTTGGGGGAAGTATGAGCGCCGCAGCGCAAGGCGGAAGGTACGCCGGACACTGGCAACGCGCCCGTCGGGTGGGAGCAGGGGAGCAACCATGAGCGATCTGCCATGGGAGCTTTACCTGGCGTTGCTCAACACCTTGACGGTGGCGACCACACTCGTCATCTTCATCAGCACCGCCGACGATTTTTTCCTGGACGCCTTTTACTGGGTGCGGGAACTGTGGCTGTGGCCGCAGCGTGGGCGCACGCCGGTCACGATCTCGGCGCAATCGTTGCGCGAGCGCGAAGAGCAATGGCTCGCGATCATGGTGCCGGCGTGGAAGGAGTACGACGTCATCGCCAAGATGGTCGAGAACACCCTGGCGACGATGGAGTACACGCGCTTCATCATCTTTGCCGGTGCGTACCGCAACGATGCGGAAACCACCACCGAAGTCGAGCGCATGGTGCGGCGCTATCCGGGCCGTGTGGTGCGCGCAGCCGTCACGCACGATGGCCCGACGTGCAAGGCTGACTGCCTGAACACCATCATCCAGACCATCATCCGGCACGAGGCAGGCCACGGCATCCGCTTTGCGGGCGTGATCATGCACGACTGTGAAGACGTGATCCACCCGCTGGAGCTGAAGTACTTCAACTACTTCATCCGCGATCAGGATCTCGTGCAGTTGCCGGTGCTATCGCTTGAGCGCAAGTGGTACGAGTGGGTGGCCGGTACGTACATGGATGATTTTTCCGAGACACACCAGAAAGACCTGGTGGCGCGCCAGGCGCTGACCGGCACGGTGCCCGGGGCGGGCGTGGCGCTGTGCTACAGCCGCCGTGCGATCGAGGCGGTGATGAAGGTGCGCGGTGATTCTCCGTTCAACACCAGCACGCTCACCGAAGACTACGACTTCAGCTTCCGGCTGCGCGAACTGGGCATGCGTGAAGCATTCGTGCATTTCCCGATCTGCGAGAACGCAGAGCCGACTGAAGACGCTCAGGGCAAGACAAGAACACGCTGGCGTTTTGGGCGGCGCAAGGGCGCCCGCCCGCAACTGCTGGCCACGCGCGAGTATTTTCCGAGCACGTTCCGCACGGCGTACCGCCAGCGCGCACGCTGGGTGCTCGGCATTGCGTTCCAGGGCTGGTTGCAGATGGGCTGGAACGGCAACCTCATCACACGCTACATGTTCTTCCGGGACCGCAAGGGCGTGCTGACGGCGCTGTTCTCGATCCTCGCGTATGTCCTCTCGCTCAACTATCTGGCGCTTGGCGCACTGATGGCAAAAGGCGTGGTCACGATTCCGGATGGCACGTTCGTGGTCGGCAGCTTCTGGATGCAGGACCTGCTGGCTGTCAATGCCGCGCTGCTGTTCAACCGGCTGGCGCAGCGCGTGTACTTTGTCGGTCGGCTCAATGGCCCGCTGCAAGGCGTGCTGTGTTTGCCCCGGCTGGTGGTGAACAACTTCATCAACTTTTTCTCGGTATGTCGCGCGTGGAAGATCTTCCTGATCTACTGCCTGACCGGTAAGCCCATCGCCTGGGACAAGACGCAGCACACCTATCTGTCGAACGACGCGCTGGGCCGTACCCGTTGCAAGCTGGGCGAGACGCTCGTCAAATGGGAAGTGCTCACGCAGGAGCAGTTGGATGCCGCGCTCGCCATTCAGCACCAGACCGGGCGGCGGCTTGGGCAAGTGCTGATCGAGCAGGGCCTGGTGACGCCCGATACGTTGGCCGATGCGCTGGCCGAGCAGGTTGACCTGCCGCGCGTAAGCCTGACCAACGTGGTGCTCGGTGCGCTGGCCGATTGCCTGCCCCGTGACCTGGCTGTGCGGCATCACGTGGTGCCATTCTCGATTGGCGAAGACGGTTCGCTCAACATCGCCGTGTCCGAGTTACCCGACGGCGAAGTGCTGGAAGAGTTGGCCCGTGCGGCCGGCCGCAAGGTTGCGTGCTTCATGGCGTGCGATCACGAAATGTCGGCAGAGCTGGCGCAGATGGCCGATCCCAACCGCCGTACCACGGTCGTGTTCGGCCCGGCGGCGCATTCGGCCATGCTGGCCGTTGAATCCATGACGGGCGCCGGCCCAGGTGTTGCAGCCGGCACGGCACCCGCACCCGAGGCTTCCACCATCCCCCCGATTCCTGTGCCGCCGGACCTGCCCCCTGGGCCAGACCCGCGGCCGAACCCATCTGTTGCGGGAGGTGTGGCATGACACAAGAGAGAGCCAACCGTTTAACCGTGCGCCATCTGCGCTGGCCGATTGCCGCGGCAGTGTGGGCGCTGTGTCACGGCGTATCGCTGGCAGAGCAGCCTGCGCCGTTGCAGCCCGACGCCTACTTTCGCGCCGACCGGGCCTATCACGCCATCGACGCCAACAAGCTCGACGATGCCGAAGCCGCCACGCGTGCGGCATTGGCCGTGCAGCCTGACAGCCTGCAACTGAACCTGCTGCTGCTGGATGTGCTCACGCGGAAGGGCCAGCTCGGTGCGGCACGCGCGCAGGCCGACGCGCTGCTGCAGAAGTATCCAGACGAGCCGCGCGTATACGCGCAGCACGGGTCTCTCGCGCAGAAAGCCAACGACCCCGCTGTCGCTGAACGGGACTTTGCGCGCGCCGTGCAAGGCACCGACTGGACCGCGCAGGAGCAGCGCAACCTGCATCTGGCCTGGTCGGACAGCGCGTTTTCCGCCAAGCATCCGCAGGCCGCGCTCGATGCGCTCAGCGGCATGAAGGACGACCCCGATGCCGACGTGCAAGTGCGCATCGCGCAGTCACGCCTGCAATTGGGCGATCGGGATGGCGCAACCCAGGCGGCCACGCTGGCCGCCGAACACGCTACGGACCCGGCGCGCCAGCGCTACGCCAAGGCGCTGCTCGCGCAGGCGATGGCGCCGGAAGCGCAGGGCGAAGCCACGTCCGCCAATGATCCGCGCGTGATCGGCCAGCGCGAGTTGAACGAGGCCTACAGTCACTTGCGTGCGCGTGACGACCGCGCTGCGTTGGCAGCGTTCCAGCGCGGCTTCGCCACGGGCGAGGGCAGCTGGACCCACTACGCCGATGCGGCCTATGCAGCAAAGCGCCTGGGCGACAACCCGACCGCCATCAAGCTCTTCCGGGAAAGCCTCGACCATGCCGACGCCGATGCCAAGAGCGAAAGCGGTGGCAATGGAGACGACCGTCTTCAACCGGATCGCCGCTTCGGCTACCGGCGTGAAGTCGAGCAGATGCAGCGCACGTTCGGCATGGTTCTCTCTGGCGCGTATCAAACGTCTGCATTCGGTTTGCCCAACACGGTGAGCGCGGGGCAGGCTGGCGCAGAGGTGTACTGGCAACCGCCCGGCATCGGTTACCGCGACGGCAGCATCTTCCAGCTCTTCGCACGCGGCTACGACAGCGTGTACGACCGCAACGGCAACACGGGTCTGCCGACCGCGCAGGGCTCGGTGGGCGCACGCTACAAGCCAATCAAGGACATCAACCTGGTGTTCACCGCCGAGCGTCTCTTCCGCATCGGGCAACTGACCACCAACGATACATTGCTGCGCATCGGCTTCTCGACCGACCAGGGGCTCGACCTGCAGGTCACCAAACCACGCTGGCAGACGTGGCAGGTGTATGGCGAGGGCGCGTACTTCCTCAACCAGGGCCGCATGATCGTCAGCACGGAAATGCGCTACGGACACACGTGGTTACTCAACTCGATCAGTGATCGCCTGACGGTCTATCCGCATATCGTGCTGGCGGGCGATCACGACAACAAGGCGATCGGGCAGCAGCTCGCTCTTGGTGTTGGCCCAGGCATCAACTTTCGCTACTGGTTTCGCGAGTCGCACTACGCAGCGCCGGCCAGTTGGCTGGATTTGACCGTGCAATACCGCTTGCCATTGACGCACGCGGATCGAGCAAAGGGGGTGGTCGCGCGAGCCATTCTTTGGTTCTAAGGCAACACCGGATTCAAGCAGACCCCAGTCAGAGGTGTCGCAAATGAAACGTTTTTGACCGCCGAGGGAAACGGGTAACAAAGAGGAGCGGCAGCGGCATCCGAAGGATGGCGTCGCAGCGCCATGGCGGCTCAAAGCGGGACGGTTGGCACGGCCTTCGCTCAATGGCGAAGTCTGCGCCGACGTCAGAAGCGACACGTTCGTCGTCGCGCTTTGCGTGCGCCGATGCAGATGACTGGGGGGAATCATGACAGGAAAAATTTTGACCGTGTTCGGCACGCGCCCGGAGGCCATCAAGATGGCGCCGTTGGTGCAGGCATTGCAGGCCGAGGCAGGCTTTGCTTCGGCGGTGTGCGTAAGCGCGCAGCACCGGCAGATGCTGGATCAAGTGCTGGAACTCTTCGGCATCGTGCCGGAGTTTGACCTCAATCTGATGCGGCCGGGGCAGACGCTGTCCGACATCACGTCCAACGTGTTGGGTGGCATCGACGGCGTGCTCGATGCCTACAAGCCCGATGCCGTGCTCGTCCACGGCGACACGACGACCACGCTGGCTGCAAGCCTTGCGGCGTTCTACCGGCGCATTCCGGTCGGGCACGTGGAAGCGGGCTTGCGTACCGGCAACATCTGGTCGCCATGGCCGGAAGAGCTGAACCGGCGCGTCACCGATTCCGTGACCACATGGCACTTCGCGCCCACGGCCGAATCTCGTCAGAACCTCCTGGATGAGGGCATCGACCCCGAACAGGTCACGCTCACCGGCAACACTGTCATCGATGCGCTGCTGGCCGTAAAGCAACGGCTGGACGACGACGCCGCGCTGTCCGCCCAGATGGCGGCGCGCTATCCGTTCCTGGAGGCCGGGCGTCGGATGATCCTGGTGACAGGCCATCGCCGCGAGAACTTTGGCGAGCCGTTCGAGAACTTCTGCGTGGCGCTGCGCGTGCTGGCGGCGCGTCATCCGGATGTGCAGATTGTGTATCCGGTGCACCTGAACCCGAACGTGCAGCAGCCCGTCAACGCCATCCTCTCCGGCCATGACAACGTTCACCTGATTGCGCCGCAGGACTACCTGCCGTTCGTCTATCTGATGGACCGCGCCTACCTGATCGTCACCGATTCCGGCGGCATCCAGGAAGAGGCCCCCGCGCTGGGCAAGCCGGTGCTCGTGACGCGCGACACCACCGAGCGGCCGGAGGCCGTGGCATCGGGCACCGCGCGGCTGGTGGGCACCGATACGCAACGTATCGTCGATGAAGCAGAAACGCTGCTCAACAACACCACCGAATACGCGCGCATGGCGCAGGCTCACAACCCCTACGGCGACGGCCACGCCTGTCGGCGCATTGTCGATGCGCTGAAGAAAGCCTTCACCACACAGCCACAAATGGTGGCGCGCGGCCCGCAACTCATTCGCAAACCGGCCACCGAGGCCGAAATCTTCGATCTGGAAGCGGCGCGTGCCACCGCGCAAGGGTCGTCAACCCAGCACCGCCTGAACGGTTAGGAGGCTTTGATGAAAGCGAAGCAAATCGGGGGCGGTGTGTTGGTTGCCTCCGCACTTGTTGCCGGGTGGCTGATTGTCGCGCCGCCGTGGGCTGGTGATGGAGGCGTGCCCGCCATCGTGATCGGCGCGACGGGCGAGGGCAGTCCCGGTACTGACCCAGACAAGAAGGCCCCAGCGCCCGCGTCTTCCAGGGCGACGGCCACGGCTGCGCAACCCATGCAACCCACGGTTGTGGCAGCAATCACAACCAGGCCCGTGACTGGAGGCGGCCGCGCCTACGGTTATGGCGTCATGGACGAGAACGGACAGGTCATCCCACCGCCACGCCCGGCGGTCATGACCGAAGTCCGCCCCGGCACGCCGGAAAACGAGACGGCAGGTACAGACCGTGGCCACGATCGTGGCCCCAACTTCAACCTCGGGCTCTACCGCCAAGCGGACGGCTCGTTCTATCGCCCATGATTGCCATGAGTCGGAGAGTCATCATGAAGACATTGCTACGTAAGTTCCTGTGTGCGCTCGTCTTTGCGGGCGGCCTGCTTGGCATATCGCTGACAGCGCCAGCACAGGCCGCAACCTGCACGATCGGCCTTGGGCCCATCTGCGTGACGGTGGGTGGAACGACAACCAGCACGCCGGCCCCGATGCTGGTGCTGTACGACGCGCCGCCCAACGACCAGTACACCAATCTGGGCAAGGCGTACGCGATCATGCTGTACAACCTGCTCGCGCACTTCAACACCACCATCACCATGCTGCCCGTGCAGAACTACACGGCTGGCATGACAGAGCAGTACACCGCCATCTTCTACATGGGGAGTTACTACAACAACCCCATACCGGCGGCGTTCCTTTCAGATGTGACCACCACGCAGAAGACCGTGGTTTGGTTCAAATACAACCTGTGGGAACTTGCCTGGAACACGGCGTATCCGTTCACGTCGCGTTACGGCATCAATTTTGTCGGTCTGCGCGGCATGAACGCGGCACCGTCGACGAGCGCGCCGAACCCCGGCTTTTTCGATACGGTGTCATACAAGAACCAGACCATGACCAAGTACTACGCCTTCAATGCCACGACCGGCGCCATCAGCGCTGATCCTGACATTGGCGTGACTTCCGTGGCTGACCCCACCAAGGCGAGCAGCGTGGTGACGATCACGAATTCGGTGACGCAGGAAACGGCGCCATACATCATGCGGTCGGGCAATTTCTGGTATGTGGCCGACATGCCGTTCTCGTATATCGGCCCACGCGACCGCTACCTGGCGATGTGCGACATGCTGCATGACATCCTGGGTACCAACGCGCCTACGCTGCACCGCGCGCTGGTGCGCCTGGAAGACGTCAACGCCACCAATACCGTGACGTCCATCAACACGCTGACGGATTACCTCTACAGCAAGAAGATTCCGTTCTCGATCGCTACCATCCCGCTGTACAAGGACCCGAACGGTGTCTACAACGGCGGCGTGTCGCAGACGATCCACCTGGTCAACGCGACGGGGCTCAAGTCGGCGCTGAACCATGCGTTGCCACGTGGGGGGAAGATCCTGATGCACGGCTACACGCACCAGTACAGCAACATCCCGAACCTCATCAACGCCGTCAGCGCGAACGACTTCGAGTTCTGGCTCGCCACGCAGAACCGGCCTGTGAACGAGGACTCGACGCAATGGGCAGCCGGGCGGTTGTCATCGGGGTTGCTGGAGTTCCAGCTCAATGGCTATGCGCCGTTTGCCTGGGAGGCGCCGCACTATCAATCGTCTCCGTTGTCCATCAAGGCGGTGCCGCAGTACTTCAAAAACACGTATCAGCGCGTGGTGTATTACACATCGGATAACCCGCAGACCTTGAACTCGACCACCGCTGGACATGATTTTTCGGTCGGCCAGTTCTTCCCCTACATCATTCAGAAGGACTACTACAGCCAGCGCATCATTCCGGAAAACTTGGGCAACGTGGAATACAACATCTGCAATATCGATCCGTCGTCATGCCTGACGTACACCGCACAGGACATCCTGACCAATGCGACGTATGCACAGGTGGTACGAGACGGCTTTGCCTCGTTCTTCTTCCATCCGTTCTGGCTGGAGCCGGATCTTGGCACGCCGGGCTATACCGACTTCCAGACCATCATCACCGGGATCACCGGCATGGGGTACACCTGGGCGGACGCGAGCACGGTGAAGTGACGGTGAGGCGGATGCGCTTGTTACTGGCGACTGTCATGCTGGCATTGAGCGCATCCTCTGAGGCCGCAGGGCCGGTGGGCGAAATGCCTGCCGGCGCTGTGCCGTTGTATGGCGTGACGGTTGACGCCGTGGACAACGTGCCTGCCGTGGTGGACGCGTTGTCGCATCTCTCGCGCACGCCTACTGTGCGCGTCGTCTTTGACGAAGGCATGGACGCGCCGCATTACGTTGGGGCGGTGGCCGCCATCCGGGACGTCGCGTACGTGATGGGCGAACTGGTGGATTCCTCCACGCTCAAGCAATACACCGCACCGCAACTGCGCGAGCGTGCCGCCGCTTACCTGCACACGCTCGGCAGCAACGTCGACGTCTGGGAAATCGGTAACGAGATCAACGGCGAATGGACCGGGCCCACACGCGATGTGATCGACAAGACCATGGCGGCCTATGAAGTCATCAGAGCCGGCGGCGGCCGCACGGCGCTCACGCTGTACTACAACGAGGGCTGCGCCGAGCAGCCGTCACGCGCGATGTTCGAGTGGGTGCAACGTAATGTGCCGCTGCGCCTGCGCGATGGGCTCGATTACGTCTTCATCAGCTTCTATGAAGACGACTGCAAGATCCCTCCGCCCGATTGGAACGCGGTATTCACTAGGCTAGGCGGACTGTTTTCGCATGCCGCGCTGGGTTTTGGAGAAGTCGGGACGCGACATGCCGCACGCAAGCCGGCGCTCGTCGCGCATTACTACGGGCTCGCGGTCACGCATCCTCGCTTTGTCGGCGGCTACTTCTGGTGGTACTTCCGCCAGGACATGGTGCCGCGCTCAAGGCCGCTGTGGCGCAGCCTCGATGCGGCGTTCCTTAGCATGCCCGTGGCGGTCAGCCGCTAGCTCGCGCGCTGACGCGTTGGGTGTTTGCCGTTGATTTTCGGTCTGCCAGGTCTTCGGGTTCAACCGGCTCGCCGTCACGACGCACGAGTTGGATGGTGCGTGTGGGCAGTGCGAACGAGGTGCCGAGATTTTCCAGCCCTTCCAGGATCGTCAGGTTGATGCGCTGCTGAATATCCATATAGAGGTTGAAGTCCGGATCGGTCACGAAGTACACGACCTCGAAGTTCAGCGCGTTCTCGCCAAACTCCTTGAAGTGCGCGCGATCAAACCGCGTGTTGCCCGCGGCTTCCACCGCACGGCGCACGATGTCCGGAATCTTCTGCAACTGCGCAGCGCGCGCATCGTAGGTCACCCCAAAGGTGAAGACGATGCGTCGTTCCGACATTCGTTTGTAATTGTGAATCGTGCTCTTGAGCAGCGCCGTGTTGGAAGCGACGATCTCTTCGCCCGACAGGCTGCGGATGCGCGTGGTCTTGAGGCCAACGTGCTGCACCGTGCCGGCAATCGATTCGAAGACGATGAAGTCTCCGATCTCGAACGGCTTATCCAGGCCGATGGCGAGCGAGGCAAACAGGTCACTCAGGATGTTTTGCACCGCCAGCGCCACCGCCACGCCGCCCACACCCAGGCTGGCAACGAAGGCCGTGATGTTGATGCCCACGTTGGCCAGAATGGCCAGCAGCAGCATTGACCACAGCGCAAAGCGCAGCACCCACGCCGTCATGGACGTGATCACGGGATTGCGCGTGGCGTGGGTCTGCGTCGACAGCCGGTCACGCGCCCACAGCTTCACGCCGCGATTGAGCCACAGGGCAATCTGGAAACCGATGATGACGAACCAGATGTGGTCGAGCTTGTTGGCAATGCGCGTTGGCAGATCGATGAAGTACGAACCTGCGAGCAATGCGGCCAGCGCAATGAACAGCGGATGCGTATCGCGCAGCACCGCTGTGACGAGAATGTCGAAGCGGTAGCCGGTACGGCGCGCGCGCGCGTCAAACCGGTTGCAGATCAGGTGCAAGACACTGGACAGCACCACATATGCAGCGATCACAGTCAATGCGGCGGCGGCCCAATCGCGGGCCGGCACGCGCAGGAAGGTGTGGGCGTTGAGCCACTCCATGGGCATCTCCGTGCAGAAAACACGGATGCTGCGCCGCACATAGCGTGCCTGCCCTTACTGCCGCAGCGCTGCCTTCGGCTCGGCGTCGGTCGGTACGCACACGCGGTTGCGGCCCTGACGCTTGGCTTCCATCAGGCCGAGATCGGCATCGGCCAACAGGTGTGCCAGGTCCTGCCCGGGGCGTAGCGGAGCGGCGCCCACGCTCACTGTCAGCGGCCCCGCGGGCGTTTGCGTGCCGGCCACCGCAGTCTTGAGCCGCTCCACCACGGCAAGCGCGCCGGTCAGGCCGCAACCCGGCAGCAGCACGGCAAACTCGTCGCCGCCCAGCCGGCCGAACAGGTCAGCCGGGCGCAGCACGCCAGCCAGCGCATCAGACAGCGCGACGAGTGCCTCGTCACCGGCGGCATGTCCCCACGTATCGTTGATGGATTTGAAGTGATCGACGTCGAGGTAGAGCGCGCACAGCGGCTCGACATGATGTTGCGCGCGCTCTACCGCAAAGGTCCCCAGCTCGAAGAAGCGTTGCCGTGCGAGCATGCCGGTCAGGTGGTCGGTGTTGGCCCGATCGGCCAGACTGCGTTCGGCCGCAAAGTGCCGCGCCATGGCGCGCAGCAGGTAGTGGTGAATGACGGCGGCCGCAGCCATGCAGATTGGCAGATAGAGCACCAATCCCAGCCAGCCGTGGTGGATTGCCGTGGGGGGGTCTGGCGCGATCAGCAGCGCGACGATGGGCCCGGCCGCGCACAGCGCCATGGCGATGCAGAAGTCGCGCCGGTTGAGCCACGCGGGGCTGGTGGCAAGCGGCATCAGATAGAACGCCGGCAGTACCCATTGGAGCCCCGCCTGATGACCGAACGCGATGATGGCCACTTCCTCTGCCAGCAGGTGCGTGAGCGCCAGCAGCCCCCACATGCCGGTGTGCCGATACCGCTGTGCCACCACCACGATCGCCATCAGCAGCAGGAGCAGCGCAAGCAGCGGCTCCGGCCGATGCAGTAGCCCGACCGACCAGCCCAGCACGATCGCGAAGGCGTAACCGAGCACGCCGCATTTGCTCAGCGCGATGATCATCGGCACAAAATGGCGCGCCTGATAGTCACGCGAGGGTGTGCGTGCGTCGGGCAGGTCGGAGGCGGTAGGCAGGTTCGCGCTCAAGGCAGGGCAAGAGAGACCCTCTGGCGCGACGGGATGATGCGGGCGCGGGCGGGGCCGAATTGCGCAACAAAGCGCGCATTCTAATGGCGGCAGGCAACCCCGTGCGCGGATTTTTAGTGGGGGGAATCCCGCAATGTGTGTCTCAGCCTGCCAGCACTTGCCACACCAGCCACACATTGGCAACGCTGATGACGATGAACAGCCCCCACGCCAGCCAAGACGTTAACCGGCTGTTAACAAACACCCCCATCAGCGTGCGATCGCCCGTCATGCGGATCAGCGGAAGCATCGCAAACGGCAGTTGCAAGCCGAGCACCACCTGGCTGATGACAAGCAGTTTGCCGATGGCGTGGTCACCCAGCAGCGCCACGCCGATGAACGCGGGGACCAGCGCCAGTGCCCGCGTGATCAAACGCCGCTGCCAGCAGGGGATGCGCAAGTCGAGGAAGCCCTCCATCAGGACCTGCCCCGCGATGGTGCCGGTAAAGGTTGAGCTTTGCCCCGCCGCCAGTAACGCGATGCCAAACAGCAGCCCGGCCAACGCCGTTCCGACGATGGGCTCCAGCAGATGGTAGGCGTCCTCGATGTCGGCCACGTTCTGATGGCCGTGCGCATTGAATGCCGCTGCCGCCAGGATCAGGATTGCGCCGTTCACCAGCAGTGCCAAGCCCAGCGACGCGATCGTGTCCAGCCGCGACAGGCCGATGGCCTCGCGCTTGGCATCTTCGGTGTTGGCCGTCATGCGCGTCTGCACGATGGACGAGTGCAGGTACAGGTTGTGCGGCATCACCGTGGCGCCGAGGATGCCGATGGCCAGATACAGCGGCTCGCGCTGGCTCACGGCCTGCCACGAGGGCATCAGCCCGGCCGCCACTGAAGGCCAGTGCGGCTTGATGAGCACGAGTTCAACGAAGTAGCACAGCCCAATCGTGAGAATGAGCCCCAGCACGATGGCTTCCAGTTGGCGGAAGTTCTTGCCCTTCAGGCCCAGCACGATCAGCGTGTCCAGCGCGGTGAGCGCCACGCCCCAAAGGATCGGCACGCCCAGCAGCAGGTGGAAGGCCAGCGCGCAGCCCAGCACCTCAGCCAGGTCGCACGCAATGATGGACAGCTCTGCCAGCAGCCATTGCACCCGCAATGCGCCGGGCTGATAGCGGTTGCGGGAGGCGCGCGCCAGATCCATGCCGGTGACGATGCCCAGCCGCGCCGACAGACATTGCAGCACCATGGCCGCCAAGCTGGAGAGCACCACCACGAACAGCAACGCATAGCCGTAACGCGAACCGGCTTCGATGTCAGTCGCCCAGTTGCCCGGGTCCATATAGCCGACCGATACCAGCAGCCCCGGTCCCGCAAAACGCAGCAGCTTCTTCCACAGCGGCAAGCCTGGCGGCACGGCAACGGTGCCGCGCACCTCGGATGGGCAGAACGGGGCGGTGGCGGTCGTGGGGAGGCGGAACATGCGCGTGTTGCTAAGGAAAATGCAATCGGAATTTCGAAATGATAGCTAAACGCCACGCCGCACGTCTGAAACCGCGCCCGATATGTGTTGGTGGGGCGACTTTCTCGTCACGTGTCTCCACACATTTAAGGCAAAGCTCAGTCCGTTGCGGTAGATTTCGAGCTTCGCCGGCGCCTGTTTTCCACGCGCCGGTTGTCCGTTTACCGTCATTACCGCCGCCGAGATTCCCGCGCATGAACGCCATCCTCCTTATCGAAGACGATTTGCCGTTGGGCACGGCGCTGGCCCGCGCGCTGCGTCAGGCCGGCTACAACGCGACCTGGGTGCGCCGCCTGGTCGACGCGCAGAAATGGATCACCACCAACACCTTCGAAGCCATCGTGCTCGATCTTGGGCTGCCCGATGGTGAGGGCCATACCTTCCTGGAGGAACTGCGTGCCGCGCACAGCGACGTCCCCGTCATCATTGCCAGCGCGCGCGATGCGCTGTCTGAGCGCCTCAAGGGGCTGGATTCCGGCGCGGACGACTTTCTCGTCAAGCCGTTTCCCGTGGATGAACTCATCGCCCGCCTGCGCGCCGTGCTGCGCCGGCATGCGGGGCAGAGCACCAACCAGTGGAACGTCGGCAACCTGGTGGTGGAGCCCTCGCAGAAGCGTGTGACGCAAGAGGGCCAAGTCATCGAGCTGACGCCACGCGAATACCAACTGCTGCTTGAACTTGTGCGCCGCGCCCACCGCTGGGTGCCGCGCGAAACGCTCATGGACGCGCTCTACCGTGAGGGCGACAGCGTGAGCGCCAACGCGCTGGAAGTCGTCATCCACCACCTGCGCCGCAAGCTCGGCAACGAAACCATCCAGACCATTCGCGGTGTCGGCTACATGATCGGTGGCAACCGCGGGGCCGCCCAATGAAGCTGGCGGTTCCAGCCATCCTGCGGGTTCGCTCGCTGTCGTTCCGCCTGTATGTGCTGATCCTGCTCGCGCTGGTGCTGATGCTGCTGGTGCAGCTCGTCATCGCGCATCTGGAAATCTCGCGCACCAACAGCCGCCAGGTGGTGAGCGACCTGCGCATGTCGGCGCAGGCCTATGCGGACCTCACCACGCTCAACATGGATGATGTGCCGCGCCGCGAAGAATTCCTGCGCCGCCTCACCGACATCAAGCTGGGCCTGTCGCTGCCCAACATCCTGCCGGGCGAATTCCGCTACGTGCTGTGCGATCGCGCGGGCCACGTCATCACCGCCTTCCCGGGTGCACCCACCATGCCGTGCGGCAAGACGCACGACACCGTTGTCGAGGTCATGCTGGAGGGCAAGCCGTGGCGCAGTTATACGGTCGACAGCGTCGACGGCAAGATCTCGGCCACTGTGGCGCAGCCCCTGACCGCGTACGAGCGCGCCATTCGCGACCTGTTCGAAGAGGTCGCGGTGGCGCTGGCCATTCTGGCGAGCGCGCTGATGGTGATGGTCGGTTGGGCCGCGCACCAGGGCCTCAAGCCGCTGCGCACGCTCACGCGCCAGGTTGAGGCGCGTGACTCTGCCGACCTCGACCCCGTGCAGAGCGTCGAACACGCCGAGCTGAAACCGCTGGTCGATGCCTTGAACGGGCTGTTCGCGCGTGTGCGTCGCGGCATCGAGGCGGACCGCCGTTTCTTTGCCGATGCCGCGCACGAACTGCGTACGCCGTTGGCGGCCATTCAGGCGCAGGCGTATGTCGTGTCGCACTCCGATAGCGAAGACGACCGTTCTACCGCGCTGCGCGAGTTCGACCGCGGCATTTCACGCGCGACGCAGTCGCTTGCAAAGCTGCTCGCCATTGCGCGGCTGGATGCGCGTCGCGTGGAGGCGCAGCTTGCGCAGGGCGCGTTGTCCGACTTGGCGGGCTGTGCACGCAGCGGCGTGATCCAGCAGGCCTCGCGCGCAGAGCGTCGCAACATCACGCTGTCGTACGACGGCGCCAACCAGGCGTGGGTGTCGGTTTCGCATGAAGACGCTGCGACGCTGGTGGAAAACGTGCTCGACAACGCCGTGCGCGAAACGCCCAACGGCGGCGAGGTGCGCTTGGCCGTCAAGCGCATCGAGCAGGCGGGCGTGCCGATGGTCGAGCTGCGCATTGAAGACTCCGGCCCCGGTATCCCACCTGACGAGCGCGATCGCGTATTCGAGCGTTTCTACCGCCCGCGCACCAGCCAGTCGCAGGGCAGTGGCCTGGGCCTGGCGATCGTGCGCCGTATCGTGGAATTGGGGAATGGCTCGGTGGCCATCGAAGACGGCCTCGCACATGCGGACGGCAGAGGCTGCGCGATTGTGATCCGCCTGCCGGCGCTGGATTCCGCGCCCGAGCCGATCGAGCCCGATGATGCGCCTCCGGGCATGGCCGACACGCCCAGCCATTGATTGGCGCGCGCCGGCACTGCCGTCCACCTGCCGCTGATCAGTAACCGACCGTGAAGCGCTGGCGCGGGTGTGCCGGCTTTTCCGTTTCATCGAGGAAGGCGATCGCGTAGTCTTCCATCGAAATCCATGGCTTGCCGTTGGCATCCACGAGCAGCGAGTCTTTGCCGACGCGGAAGTGCCCAGTGCGCTCGCCCGGTTCGAAGATGGCCGACGGCGACACGAACGTCCAGTTCAACTCGGTTTCCTTGCGCAGCGCATTAAGGAAATCGCGGCCGGCCGAGGCTTCGTCAAAGTACTCCTTGGGGAACTGCGGCGTGTCGATCAGCGCCACGCCCGGGGCCACTTCCAGGCTGCCGGCACCACCCACCACCAGCAGGCGCGGCACGGCCGCCTTCTTCACCGCACCAACGATCTGGTCGGCGCTTGCCTGCAGAAAGCGCACCGTACTGAAGGCCACATCGTTGCCCGCGAGTGCGGCCGTAAGCGCGGCGTGATCGGCCACATCCACATCCTTGGTGGTCAGGCCGGCACGTGCGGGCAGCTTGGATGCCGTGCGCGCAATGGCGGTCACCTCGTGACCGCGGCGCAGTGCTTCGTCGATCAGGCGGGTGCCCACGCGCCCCGTGGCGCCAATGATTGCGATCTTCATAGTCAACTCCTTATGGAATGGTTTGAGCGGTTGAAACGTTATATGTAATTAATGCAGTTACATATAGGGGTAAAAAAATAGGCCGACGTGGCGGCCTAGCTAGGCTCGACGGCGGCGGCGTTGTGCGTGTCCCACCTCGTTGAGGATGCTGGCGATGGTTTGCGAAGCAAGCTCCGCTTCCAGCGCGGATTGCGCCCGCTCCGTCACACGCTCCAGCACGCCGGTGATCTCGCGGCCGACCTCGCACGCTGGGTTGGGTGCATTGGGCGGCAGTGCAATCAGCACCGGCGATTCCACCACACGAAAGACGTCCAGCAGCGTGATGCGGTCTGCCGGCCGTGCCAGCGTGGCGCCGCCCGTCGCGCCCATCTGCGAGGTCACGAAACCGGCGTCGGCCAGTTGCGCCACCAGACGCCGAATGAGCGCTGGGTTGGTTCCCACGCTGCCCGCGATCAGCGACGACGGCACCGGCCCCTCTGCGCTGGCAAGCAGGGTGAGGATATGCACGGCGACGGCGAAGCGGCTGCTGGTAGACATGGTGGTGAACGCAAAAGTGTAACCATGGTAGATACACTTTGAGGCGCGGTCAACCCCGTTGGCAGGTGAGCACTTCAGAAGACGGATGCCAGTGCGGCGGCGCGTGCTTTGGCATCTGCCTTGGCGGTCGCCAGCACGTCGGGCGTGGTGAGCGTGGGTGCTGCGCTGATCTCGGTCACGTCTTCAATGCCCAGGAAGCGCAGCCAGCGGCGCAGATAAGGTTTCTGGAAATCGTCCGGCGATTCGCTTGCGCCTTCAGTGTGCGCAGCGTACGCACCGGCGCTGGCGTAGATGAGGGCCGCCTTCTTGCCCGAGAGCAGCGCCTGATAGCCGGTGGCCGGCGACCAGTTCCAGTTCTGCCCCGGCAGGGTCACCACATCAATGAAGTGCTTGAGCCGATAGGGCACCCCAAAATTCCACATCGGCACAGAGAAGAGATAGTGGTCTGCCGCATTGAAGCGTTGCGACAGCGCCACCGCGCGCTGCCATTGCGCACGCTGTTCCGGCGTGGCGTTCTGGGTGCGCAGAACCGCAAACTTGGCGCCGATCATGTCGGCGTCGAATTCAGGCAGGTCGACGTCCTTACTCCACAAGTCGATCGTGTCCATCTCATGGCCTGGGTGCGCGGTGCGGTAGGCGTCGAGAAACTGCTTTGCCACGTCGATGGAGTGGGACAGCGTTTTCATGGGAGAGGCTTCGATATAGAACAGACGGGTCATGACGGGCTCCTGATGCGGTCTTAGGCTGCGTTGAAGAAATTGAGGCCGACGGTGCCGGCAATCACCAGCCCGATGCAGGCCAGGCGCGCGGGCTGCATGCTCTCGCCAAACAGCACGATGCCGAGCACGGTTACCCCCACGGAGCCGATGCCCGTCCAGATGGCGTAGGCCGTGCCGGCGGGCAGGCCGCGCATGGCATGCGTGAGTAGGAAGACGCTGGCGAGCGCCGTCACGATGCCAAGCGCGCTGGGGATGGGGCGCGTCCACCCCTGCGCAAACTTGAGCGAGATCGCCATGGCGATCTCCACAGCGCCGGCTGCCAGCAGCCAGAGCCAAGCGGTTTGAAGCATGAAGCCTCCAGGAATGTTCGTTGTCCGGTTGGCAAGCAGATGCGTTGCGATGCGGCCAGAGTAGGGATGGGACGACGTGGCAACAAGTACGCACCTAGAGGTAACCACCAGGCACGATGCGGGTATCAGCGCCCCAGGCCAGCCCACCAAACGATCTGCGCGCCAAGTTGGCAAATACGCAATTCGCTGCCGTGCCGCGGCGCGCGATCGGCATCATCGTTGGCGCCGCTGCTCCTAAGCTAGACGCCATGCAAGGTGGCTTGTCGCCACCCTTGGATTCATTCTGGCGTCCAACCATTCAGGAGCGTTGTCATGGCCCTTCGGGATTTCAAAGTGCTCACTTTCGATGTCGTCGGAACGTTGATCGACTTCGAGGGGGGCATGCTTGCCTACCTGCGCCGTGCGGTGCCCGACAGCAGGGTCACCGACGAGGATTTTCTGGGCGCGTATCGGGCAGCACGCAAACGCGGCCAGACCGAGTGGTATCCCGACGATCTCGTGCCGTGCTGGCACATCGTGGCGCAACAGCTTGGCCTGCCCGATAGCGACGCGCTGGCGCATGGTTTTCGAGATTCGGTGGCCGAATGGCCGGCGTTTCCCGACTCGGTGGAGGCGCTGCAGCGATTGAGCAAGCGCTTCAAGCTCGTCACCATGACCAACGCGCAGTCGTGGGCGCTCGAACATTTCCAGCGGACGCTGGGCGCACCGTTCGACCTGCTGCTCAGCTGCGACGATGCCCTCTGCGAGAAGCCCGATGCGCAGTATTTTGCCTATGCACGCGGCCGCTATGAAGGCGCCTGGGGCTTCAAGCAAGCCGACAACCTGCACGTGGCGCAGAGCCAGTACCACGACATCGGCGTCTCCAAACGACTGGGCATCACCACCTGCTGGATCGAGCGCCGGCATGGCATGAAAGACTCGGGCGGAACCATCGAGTCGGAGCACACCGTGCCCGACTACCACTTCCATACGCTGGCCCAGCTGGCCGACGCGGTCGAGGCCGGCGAGTGAAGCCCGACGCCATTGCGGAGCCGGTCGCCGATCTGCTGCCAGACCTCGTGGCACTGCGCCGCAACTTGCATGCGAATCCGGAACTCGCCTACGAAGAACACCGGACGGCCGGCATCGTCGCGCAGTCGCTGCGGGTGTTGGGTCTGGCGGTGGAAGAGGGCATTGGCGGTACCGGCGTGGTCGGCACGCTGCGCGGCGGGCGCGGCACCCGCAGTGTCGCGCTGCGCGCCGACATGGATGCGCTGCCGATGGTGGAACTGGGCCGATCACCGCACGCGAGCCGCTCACAGGGCAAGCATCACGGCTGCGGGCATGATGGGCACACCAGCATGCTGATTGGCGCTGCGCGCCAGCTTGCGCGCACGGGCATTGACGGCACCGTCCACTTCATCTTCCAGCCTGCCGAAGAGGGCCAGGCCGGTGCGCGCCGGATGATTGAAGACGGCCTGTTCGAGCGATTTCCATGCGATGCCATCTATGCGCTGCACAACTGGCCGGATCTGCCGCTCGGACATGCGCAGACGCGGCCGGGCCCGATCATGGCGGCGGCAGATCGGTTCGATATCACCGTGCGCGGGCGTGGCGGGCATGCGGCCCAACCGCACCACACGCCGGACGCCATCCTCGCCGCCAGCCAGCTTGTGGCGCAACTGCACACCATCGTGTCGCGCCGCATTGATCCGAGTGAATCGGCGGTGTTGTCCGTCACGCGCATCGAAGGCGGTCACAGCCATAACGTGTTGCCGCCCGAAGTACGCATCACCGGCACCGTGCGCAGCTTTGATGCTGTATCGCAGGATCGCATCGAGGCGGCGCTGCGGGACACGGCCAATGGCATCGCGCTGGGCAGCGGCACGCAGGTGGCGGTGGATTACCGCCGCTATTACCCGGCCACCATCAACACGCCGGCCGAAGCGATGCTCGCATTGGACGCAGCGCAAGCGATCGGCCTGCAGGCTGCAGAGGCGCCACGCGCTGCATTCACTTCCGAAGACTTCGCGTTCATGCTGCAGCGCAAGCTCGGCGCCTATCTCTGGCTCGGCCAAGGCCGTGCCGACGCCGGCCCCGATGGCGAATACCCGCTGCACCACCCGTGCTACGACTTCAACGACGACGCGCTGCCACTGGGTGTGCGCTGGTTCTGCGAAGTTGCCCGCCGCGCGTTGGCTGCGGTTCCATCTGCTTCTTGAACTGCGGCCATGCGTGTCACGCTCCCGGTATTGCAGCCTTAGAAATCCGCCACCTTGCCCCAGGCCGAGTGCTTGAAGCGCGCCGGGTTGTAGGGAGCAGGGTCGAAGATCGGTTTTTCACCCGTCACCAGATCGGCGATCAGATGGCCGGCGCCGGGGCCGATGCCGAACCCGTGGCCTGAGAAGCCCGCGGCCAGGATGAATCCGGGAATCTCCGGCACTTCTCCGATGCCGGGCACGCCGTCCGGCGTGTTGTCTACGAAACCGGCCCAGGCATTGGCGATGCCCGCCTGGCCGAGCACCGGCAACAGTTCGACGGCGCGGTCATAGGTCTGCCTGACAGCGGCTGCATCCGGCCGTGGATCGAGTATGCGCATGCGCTCCATGGGCGTGGGTGCATCGAGCCGCCACCGAGCAAGTGTTTCGTGGCCCGCGCGAATGCCTTCCAACCCGCCGGGGAACACGTTGCGCCAGCGCTTCGCGAACATCGGCAGAAACTGCGGCGCGAAGCGCAGCAGCTGTGCGGTCGGGTCCACGCGTCCGCGCCCGCTGATGGCAAGGTTGTAGCTGCCATCGCTGCGGCGCGTGATGGACACACGTGCGGTGTGCAAGGCGTCAGGCACTGGCTCGGTCACCCCCGTGACACGCACGATGGATTGGCGAACGGTCGCCTGCGGAAAACGAACGCCCAATTGGCGACAGAACGACGAGGCCCAGGCACCGCCTGCAAATACCACGGTGCGGGTCTTGATGGTTCCGGCTTCGGTGACGACGCCGCTCACGCGACCGCCCTCGACTTCAATGCCCCGTGCGGCGCAGTTCTGGTGCACGGTGCCGCCGAGCTTCATGAGCGCAGCCGCCACGGACGGCGCCGCCTTGGCGGGGTCCGCCGTGCCGTCGCTCGGTGAGAACACGCCGCCCTTCCACGTGCGACCGGTGAGGCGGCCACGCTCGGAGGCATCACGGCTGCTCAGCATGTGTGTGGTCACGCCGGCCGTTCTCGCGAAATCGCGCCACTTCGTCCAGCGAGCAAGTTCGTCTTCGTCGTTGCTGAGGTAGAGCAAGCCGCACCGGCGGAAACCTGTGTCTTCCCCCGTGTCTGCGGCAAACCGCTCCCATAGCTCGAGGCTTCGGGTGGCCATCGGCAGTTCACGCGCATCGCGGTTTTGCTGTCGGCACCAGCCCCAATTTCGGCTCGACTGTTCGGCCCCGATGCGGCCCTTTTCGACCACGGCCACCGAAACGCCGCGTCTGGCCAGGTAGTAGGCAGCAAAGACGCCGATGATGCCGCCGCCAATCACGACGACGTCGGCTTGCGCTGGAAGGGAGGAGGCGCTCTCGATGAGGCGCAACGGCTGGGACATGGATCGTTTTCCTCGTTCGTTCAGGCCTGCGCGTTCTGCACCACGTAGAACTTGGCGACGCGCTCGGTACTCTGCCATCCGATGGAGGCGCCCTGCGGCACGAAGATGGCATCGCCGGTGCTCACGGATAGCACGCTGCCATCCGGGCCAGCGAACTGCACGCCGCCATCCAGCACGTACATGAACTCGTTCACTGGATGTGCGCGAACGATGCGGTGGTAGGGCGTCGAATCCCAGGTGCCTGCGCGGTACTGCGTTTGCTCGTCGGTGAAGACGTTGTCGCTACGGCACTGCGGGGCAGGCCCAACCAGAACCTCGGGGGCCGGACTGCCCGACGGCTTGAAGTCCGCATCCGCGTGCAGCGGGATGAGTGCCGGCGTTGTGGGCGTTGTAGACGTATTGCAGGCCGCGGCGCAGAACACGAATCGAACGCCAGCGGCGGCCTCGATGCGCACGGCCGTGCCGGATGTGATGACCGCGCCGGAGCCCGGGCCGATCACCTGCGGTGCCGAGCCCGGTGCCGTGAGTGTCAGCTCGCCATCGACGACGGCCAGCGTCTCGGTATGCGGAAAGCGTGCGACATCCCGTTCGCCAACAAAGCTCGCTCGGCCGGCGCTCATGGCGTTTGGCCCTTCCCAGGCGATTTCCCGTTCTTGCGCGAAGGGATCGTCGGGGCTCAGGACGGCTGGCCGGAACGTGGTCGAGAGAGGAGCGCCATCGGCGCGGTGCAGCATCAGAGCAGTCGTCATGCGGGTGGCTTCTTACCGTATCGAAGCGGCCGTGGTTTCGAGCGGCGGCAGCCTCAGGTACGGGGTAGCGTCAGCGTTGGTTGGGAAAGAGCCGTTCGATCGGGCAGTGCGTTTTGATGAATGGCGATTTGATAACGATGTAGCTGAAGTACTTGGCAATGCCGATGTTGCGCTCCAGCAGGTCTTCAATCACTTCCTGGTAGTGATTGACGCCCCGGGTGATGAAGCGCAGCAGATAGTCGTAGCCGCCCGAGAGCAGGTGGCATTCCAGCACCTCGTCCACCTCACGGATGGCCGCTTCGAAACGCACGAAGGTTTCGCGGTGGTGGTCGGACAGCGTGACCTCGGTGAACACAGTCAGCGTATCGCCCAGCTTTTCGAGGCGGATGTGCGCGCCATAGCCAGAGATGTAACCCGCCTGCTCCAGGCGCTTGACACGGATCAGGCACGGGCTGGGCGACAGGCCCACGGCATCGGCCAGGTCCACGTTGGTCATGCGTCCGTTCTTCTGCAGTTGGGCGAGGATGCGCAGGTCTAGACGATCGATCTTGAGGGCTTCGGTCATGGCAGGGGCGAAGGCGTGGAAGATAGATCCGATTCTGCGGCAGCCAGCGTGTCTTGTGTCAGCTTGTTGCGGCGGGTTGCCACCGGTTGCATCAGGCGAGCGTGGCGCGCACGGCCGGAATGGCCAACACATCGTCGAGCGTCTTTTTCAGGCGCGTGAAGAGCTGCGCGAACTCGTCTTCGGTGTAGGTCAGCGCGGGCGCAAAGCCCAGGATGTTGTCGCCAAACGCCCGGAACACGAGGCCGTTGCCATAGGCAGCCGAGGCAATCAGATTGGGCAGGCCAAGCGCAGCGTCAAAGCCTCGCTTGGAGGCCTTGTCGCTCACGAGTTCCAGCGCCCCCAACAGGCCACGATGGCGTGAGTCGCCTACCAGCGGGTGCGCAAGCAGACCGTCCAGCCCGGCCGCAAAAGTGGCCGCGCCGCGCTGGCCATTGGCGAGGATGCCGCCTTCTTCGTACAGGCGCAGCACTTCCAGCGCCACCGCCGCGCTGACCGGGTGGGCCGAGTATGTGGCGCCGTGGCCGATAGGCACGCCGGCGGGTGCGCCGTCGGCAATGCCCGCGTAAATCTGGTCGGAAATCAGCGTCGCACCCATCGGCACATAGCCCGCCGTGAGCCCCTTTGCCATCGTCATGATGTCGGGGTCGACGCCTTCGGCATCGCAGGCAAACATCGGGCCGGTGCGGCCAAAACCGGTAATGACCTCATCCACCACGAACAGAATGTCCAGCTCGCGGGCGGCGTCGCGCATGGCTTTGAGCCAGCCCTTGGGTGGCACGATCACGCCACCCGAGCCCTGGATCGGCTCGCAGAAGAACGCTGCGACGTTGTCCGCGCCCAGGTCTGCCACCTTGGCACGCAACGCCGCCACCGACGCGGCGATGATGCCCTGCGCATCCGCCGGGTTGGCCGCACGGTATGGGTTGGGCGACGGGATGTAGTGCTGCGTCGGCAGCGGCAAGTCGAAATCGCGATGGAACGCCGGCAGTGCCGTCAGCCCCGCGCCCGTGGACGACGAGCCGTGGTACCCGCGCTCCAGCGAAATGAAATGCTTCTTCGTCGGCTTGCCGACAGAGTTGAAGTACTGGACGATGAAACGCACCGCCGCGTCCACCGCCTCCGAGCCACCGAGCGTGAGATAGACGTGATTGAGCGAGCGCGGCGTGATCTGCACGAGCTTGTCGGCTAGGCGGATGGCGGGCTCGCTGCTGAAATGAAAATAGCCCGTGGCGTAGGGCAGGCGGCGCATCTGTTCGGCGGCAGCCTGCACCACGCTCTCCTGGCCATAGCCGACGTTGACGCACCAGAGGCCCGCAAAGGCATCGAGCAATTCGTTGCCATGCGCGTCGGTCAGCCATGAACCGCGCCCGGATGTCAGCACGGTCGGCCCGCGTTGCTCGTGGGTGCGCCACGATGCGACCGGGTGGATCAGGTGTGCGCGGTCGATGGCGTCAAGCGAGGCAAGCTGCGGCAGATCGGTGAGCTGGGTCATGGCAGAGTCCGTACGGGCAGTGAAGGCAATCAATGGACTCAAGAGTAGGCCGAGCGAACCCTGCCTTGGTGCTGCTTTGCGTGGGCAGAACGCAGCGGGCTGCTGTTGTTCGGCGCGCAGCAGCAGATCGTGCGGCGCGACGTTTTACCTGCGGTTTCAGTAGCCGCGCGAACGGTCCACCAGCCCGACCATGGGTTCGCCCGCAGCGAAGCGGCGCAGGTTGTCGATCACAACCGCTGCCGCGGAAAGCGGTTGCGTCATGCTGGCAATGTGCGGCGTGATGTGGATGCGTGGGTGGTGCCACAACGCATGGCCGGCGGGCAACGGCTCGGGGTCGGTTACGTCAAGCATGGCTTCGCTGAGCTGCCCGCTATCAAGCGCCGCAATCAGGTCGTCATTCACAAGCTGCGGTCCACGGCCGACATGCACCAGCGCGGCCCCTTGCGGGAGCTGTGCGAACAGCGCTGCGTTGAGAACGCCGCGCGTGGCATCGGTCAACGGCATCAGGCATATGAGGATATCGGTGCGCGCCAGGAACGCCGTCAGTTCCTCATGCCCGGCAAAGCAGTGCACGCCGTCAATTGCATGGCGCGACCGGCTCCAGCCCGCGCAATCAAAGCCGAACCCTTGCAACTGGGTGAGCACGGCCTGCCCCAGCGAACCGAGCCCCAGCACACCAATGCGGCGTTCATTGGCTGGCCGCACCGGCAGCGGATGCCACTGCTCCGCCTGCTGCTGGCGCCGGTACGCGGGAATGTCGCGATGCAGGCTCAGCACGGCATGTATGACGTACTCGACCATGCCGCGCACGATGCCGGGCTCCACCATGCGCACCACGGGCAGCGAGGGCGGCAGCGCTGCAAAGTTGAATTGGTCGACCCCCGCGCCTGAGGAGAACAGCACCTCCAGATGCGGGAAGTGCGAAGTGATATCGGCGGGCGGCTCCCAAGCCGCAAGAAAGCGCACCCGAAGCGGGTCACCAATGTCGGGCCAGATGCGAAAGTCGATGTCCGGCGCGTGCTGGCGGAACACCTCCGCCCATTGCCGGCCGCGAACAGGGTCGGACTTGTAGAGGAACGTGGTCTTCAAGATGAGCGGTCGGCGCAGTGTTCGGGGGTTAACCCATTGCCTGGGTCACGATGGCAAACAGCGCGGGCGCACCGGGCGGTGTGGTCAGCGGCTCGCCGCGCACCATGGTAGTGGGCGCATCCACGCGCAGCAGGCCGATGCTTTCCAGCCATTCGGCCAAGCCGCTGTCGAAATCGATGTCGATGCGTGTGAAATGGCCGGCATTGACACCCGCCAGATGCGCGATCAGCGCTTTGGCGCTTTCGGCATCCGGGGCGATCACCGGGCCGATGACATGGCCGCGACCGAATCGGCGCAGCATTGCGAAGCCGCGCGCCTCGCCGTCGTCGTCCAGCACGACGCAGGCATCTGCGCTGGCGAGCAGATCGTCGATCAATGCATCGCGCGGCATGCCCCGCGCCTGGGCGTCGAGCCGGCGCAAATCCTCAGATTCATTGAGCCCGGCGGGGCGCAGGCGCCAGCCGGCGGGCAGGGCGATCAGCGGCGTGGGTTGCGCAATGCCCTGGTGCTGGCGGATCTCGCCGGTGCGCACGAAGCCCAGTCGTTCGTATAAGCCGCGTCCTTCGGCGGTGGCGTGCAACAGCACGGTGTGGTTGTCCAGGCCATCGAGCAGCGCACTCATCAAGCGATGGCCGATGCGCCTGCCCTGGCATGCCGGCGTCACGATGACCAGCCCGATGCTGGCGTGGCGCGGCCCCCAGCGCCAACGTTGCGCAGTGGCGATGATCTCGCCGTCGCGCTCGGCGACGATGCCCTCGGCATGCGCAAAACTCTGCGCCCAGTCGGCCGGGCGGTGTGGCCAGCGCTGCTCTTCCGACAGGGCATGCGCCTGGGGCAGATCGTCGGCAGTCATGGGGCGCAGCACCACGCCGTCGTCGGCGGGAAGGTTCTGGGCAGGTACGGACGAGGAAGACATGGAGGTTCCTTCCGGCGAAGGATGAAGGTGGCACCGGCACTTATCTTGGACGACATCGCGGCGCGGAGCCAGATCGAATTGGGGTTTGCCCGCAATTTGCAAGCATCGTCTGTCGGGGGTGTCGGTTTCGCAATTCGATGCGGTAGCGCACCCCGTTACGAAACCAAATGCCGAGCCTTCCTGCCTAGCATCAATGACCTCATTTCGATACGGGTGCAGGACTTTCGGCGCCCCCCAATTTCGTGGCCAAATTTGATCCCCATACCATCCGCGTGCCCTCGGGCCATTTCATCGGCGGCAGGCTTGTGCCCGATGCGGACCGCATTACCGTGCGTCGCCCGTCCGACAACGCAGTGCATGCAGAATTGCCACTGGCTGACGCCTCCACAGTGGATGCTGCCGTGCAAGACGCCTGGCATGCCTGGCGTACGACTGACTGGGCACGCCGCGCCCCGCGTGACCGGGCGCGTGTGCTGCGCCGCTGGGCCGATCTGATCGACGCCGACGTGGCGCACATGGCGCCGCTTGAAGCGGTGTGCTCGACCCGGCCGCTACGCGATGCCGCAGCTTGGGATGTGCCATTCACCGCCGAAGGCCTGCGTTTCTTTGCCGAATACGCCGACAAGCTCGGCGGCGACGTGGCGGCCACGCGGCACGACAACCTGGGGATGGTGGTGGCCGAGCCCTACGGCGTGGTCGGCGCGATCACACCGTGGAATTTCCCGCTGGTGATGGTCTCGTGGAAGGTCGGTGCGGCGCTGGCAGCCGGCAACGCTGTCGTGCTCAAACCATCCGAGCTGACGCCGTATTCCGCCATCCGACTTGCAGAACTGGCCATCGAAGCCGGCGTGCCGCCGGGGCTGTTCAACGTGGTGCAGGGCGATGGCCGCACTACCGGCGACGCGCTCACGCGCCATCCGCTGATCTCCAAGATGACCTTTACCGGCTCAACACGCACGGGCGCCGCCATCATGGCGACCTGTGCGTCGCATGGTCCGAAGCCCGTCACGCTGGAGCTGGGCGGCAAGAGCCCTCAACTCGTGTTTGACGACGCGCCCGATATCGACCGGCTGGCAGGCATTGTCGCGGGTGCCATCACCGGCAACGCTGGGCAAGTGTGCGTGGCTGGCTCGCGCCTGATCGTGCAACGGCACATTGCCCAGGCATTGATCGAGCGCATTACCGCACGCTTTGCCGCGCTGCGGCCTGGCGCCACCTGGGATGACACGGCCACGCTGCCGCCGATCATCTCGCAAGCCCAGGCGGCGCGCATTCTCGACATCGTGGAACGTGCGCGCGATGCTGGCGCGCAAGTGCGCTGCGGCGGCGGCCTGTTTGGCGACGGGCCTGGCGGGGCATATTTCCAGCCCACGCTGCTCGAAGGCGTGCGCGCCGACAGCCCGGCCGTGCAGGAAGAAATCTTCGGCCCGGTGCTGACGGTGCAGACCTTCGACGATGAAGAGGAAGGCCTGGCACTCGCGGCGCACGAACACTACGGCCTGGCCGCCGGGGTACACACCGCAGACATCGGACGCGCGCTGCGAGCCATGCGTGGCATCGCGGCGGGCACGGTCTGGATCAACCGCTATGGGCGCAGCGCAGATTTCGTGATCCCCACGGGCGGCTATCACCAATCCGGTATCGGCAAGGATCTGGGCCGGCAAGCCGTGGAGGCCAACCTGCGCTTCAAAAGTGTGCTGATCGATTTTGCTGCGACGCACTAGCGTGCCTTGGCGGTGCGTGCGGCACGCCGGCGGTGCAGACCGCATGGCATGCCGCGAGTGCCATCGGAAACAGCAGCTTTCTCACGTGAGACGGCGCATTTCCCTACAACCGTTGCGAGTCTGCGTGCTTCAATGATTTCGTCATAACCGTGCTGCAAAGACTGCATAAAAGCAGCGACCTTCAGGACCTTAGGACTTCAGACCATGACTTTCCGCCCCAAGTACATCACCTTTGACTGCTATGGCACGCTCACGCGGTTTCGCATGAGCGAGATGACGCGCGAGCTGTTTGCCGATCGCATTCCGGCCGAGCAGATGGAGCAGTTCATTGCCGACTTCACGGCTTACCGGTTCGACGAGGTGCTGGGCGACTGGCAACCGTACGAGGTGGTGCTGAAGAACGCCGTGCGCCGCCTGTGCAAGAAATGGAAGATCCAGTACTTCGACACCGACGGCCAGGCCTATTACGACGCCGTGCCGACTTGGGACCCGCATGCTGACGTGCCGGCAGGTCTTGCCAAGGTCGCCAAGGAAATCCCGCTGGTGATCCTGTCCAACGCAGACGACGCGCAGATCCAGAAGAACGTGGCGATGCTCGGTGCGCCGTTCCACCGCGTGTACACCGCGCAGCAGGCCCAGGCCTACAAGCCGCGCCTCAAGGCCTTCGAATACATGTTCGATTCACTGGGCTGCAACCCGGAAGACGTGCTGCACGTGTCGTCCAGCCTGCGCTACGACCTGATGTCGGCCGACGATCTTGGCATTGTCAACAAGGTGTTCGTCAACCGCGGCCACGGCCCGGGCAACCCGGCGTACCGTTACACCGAAATTCAGGATATCGGCGGTCTACCCGGTGTTGTCGGCCTCTAAGCAGAGTCTCCATCGCCCCCCCACATGACCTCCATGAAACTCGACTCCTACTGGAACGACTCGGTGCCCGCGCTGGCTCTGGACGTGCGCGATCTGCCCGCGCAGGCAGACGTGGTGATTGTCGGCGGTGGTTTCACGGGGTTGTCTGCAGCGCTGGCGCTGGCGCGGCGCGGCGCCAGTGTGGTCGTGCTGGAAGCGGGCGAGAGGGTCGCACCCGAGGCGTCGGGCCGCAACGGCGGCCACGTGAACAACGGCCTGGCGGTGGATTACGCGGACCTGGCTGCCAAGGTGGGCGTAGACCGCGCCCGCGCCTGGTATCACGCCTACGATGCAGCCGTGGATACGGTCGAACGCATTGTGCGTGACGAGGGCATTGCCTGCGATTTTCAACGTAACGGCAAACTGAAACTCGCCACCAGGCTGCATCAGATGGATGCACTGCAGCGTAGTGCCGATCGCTTGATCGCAGATCGTGTGGATGCGGACGTGGAGATTCTCGATGCCGCCCGCGTGCGTGCTGAAGTGCAGAGCGATCGCTTTCATGGTGGCCTGCTCTACAAGCGCAGTGGCCAGATGCACATGGGCCGCTTTGCGCAGGGCTTGGCCATTGCGGCACAACGCCAGGGCGCGCAAGTCCATACGCGCACCTGTGTGCAGCGCATCGAGCGCGTGCAGGGGCAGATGCATCGCCTCCACACCACGCGTGGCACGATCGAGGCCAAGCAAGTGTTGCTCGCGACCGGCGCGTCGCGTCATGGCGGTTACGGCACGTTCGGCTGGTTGCGCCGGCGCATCGTCCCGATCGGCAGCTTTATCGTCACCACCGAGCCGCTGGGCGCGGAGCGTGCGCATGCGTTGCTGGCCGCGCGCCGCACCTACGTGACGGTGGCCAATATCCACCACTACTTCCGGCTCACGCCAGATCACCGGCTGGTCTTCGGCGGTCGCGCGCGCTTTGCAGTGTCGAGCCCGCAGCAGGATGCGGTGAGCGGGGAGATCCTGCGCGCCGGCCTGACGGAAACCTTCCCGCAGTTGCGCGATGTGCGCCTGGATTACTGCTGGGGGGGCCTCGTCGACATGACACAAGACCGCCTTCCGCACGCCGGTGAGCACGAAGGCCTGTTCTACTCGATGGGCTATAGCGGCCACGGCACGCAGATGTCCGTACACATGGGCGAGCGCATGGCTGCGGTCATGGCCGGCGACGCTGCCGCCAACCCATGGCGAGATCGCACGTGGAGCGCCATTCCTGGTCACTTTGGCCCGCCGTGGTTTTTGCCGGCGGTGGGCATGTATTACCAGCTCAAGGACCGATTTGCCTGAGCTACGCAGCAAACGCAGTCTTCCGCTGTTTCCAACGATCGCAACGCCATCCCTTCAGATTCATCAGGAGCCCCACCATGAGCGACAGCCGTAACGAGTTCGAGAACCTTGTCGGTCCCGCCGAAAGCCTGCGCGTGATGGAGTCGCTCAAGCGCGGTGCCTCGCGACGCGACGTGTTGAAGATGCTGATGGCAGGCGGCATGCAGGCCACGCTGGCCGGCAGTTTGGCGGGCACAGCTGTGAGCGCGTATGCACAGACGCCGCGCCGTGGTGGGCGCATCCGCGTGGCGGCGGCCACGGCTGCAGCTAGCGACACGCTTGACCCGGCCAAGCAGTCGAACCAGAACGACTACGTGCGCTGCAACATGGTCTACAACAGCCTGTTCGTGCTCGACGGCAGCCTGACGCCGCGCCCTGCGCTGGCCGAGTCGTACCACACGGCGGATGCCAAGACCTGGGTGCTGACGCTGCGCAAGGGCGTGACCTTCCATGATGGCAAGGCGCTGGCCCCGGCGGACGTGGTGTATTCCGTCATGCGCCACAAAGATCCGGCCACCGCCTCGAAGGCCAAGGTGCTGGCCGACCAGATCGAGAGCGTCAAGGCAACCGGCCCGAACGAAGTCACGGTGGTGTTGACCGCCCCGAACGCCGATTTGCCGGTGATCCTGGGCACCTTCCACTTCCATATCGTCAAGGACGGCACGACCGATTTCAACGCCGGCATCGGCACCGGGCCTTACAAGCTCAAGGAGTTCAAGCCCGGCGTCCGTACGGTCGTCGTACGCAACGAGGGGTACTGGAAACCGGGCAAACCGTATCTCGATGAAATCGAGTTCGTCGGCATCGGAGACGAAAGCGCGCGGGTCAACGCGCTGCTATCGGGCGGGATGGACCTGGTGGCCTCCGTCAACCCGCGTGCCGTGGCGCGCGTCAAGAGCACGCCGGGTTACGCGATCTTCGCGACGCAATCGGGCCAATACTCTGACCTGATCATGCGCAAGGATACGGGCCCGGGTGCGAACCCCGATTTCGTGATGGCGATGAAGTACCTGTTCGACCGCGAACAGATGAAGAAGACCATCGCGCTGGACTACGCGGTGCTTGGCAACGACCAGCCGATCGACCCGACCAACCGCTTCTATTTCAAGGAGCTGCCGCAGCGGGCGTTCGACATCGAGAAGGCGAAGTTCCACCTGCAAAAGTCGGGCGTGACCGGCAGGATTCCTGTTGTGGCATCGCCGGCGGCCATGTATTCCGTGGAGATTGCCCTGGTGCTGCAGCAGACCGGGCAGCGCATCGGTCTGGATCTCGACGTCAAGCGCATGCCGGCCGATGGTTACTGGTCCAACCATTGGCTCAGCAGCCCGGTGGGCTTCGGCAACGTCAACCCGCGCCCGAGCGCCGATACCATCCTCACGCAGTTCTTTAAATCCGACGCTGCCTGGAACGAATCACGCTGGAAGAGCCCAAAGTTCGATCAGTTGCTCACGGCTTCCCGTGCCGAGACGGACGTCGCCAAGCGCAAGCAGATGTATGCAGACATGCAGACGATGATCCACGATGAGGCCGGCATCGGCATTCCGCTGTTCCTGGCCAGCATCGACGGGCATACGACCAAGCTCAAGGGCCTGGCGCCGATCCCGCTGGGTGGCCTGATGGGTTACTCGTTTGCGGAAAACGTCTGGCTTGAAGCCTGACGTGGTGCCGGCGTTCTTGCACAAGGTGATGAAGGTGCTGCCATGAATCGAGTCATCCTCAAGCTGCTGATGCGGCGTGTCCTGCTGGCGCTGCTGTCGTTGCTGGCGGTGTCGGTCATCGTCTTCTCGATCACTGCTGTGCTGCCGGGCGACGCTGCGCAAGAGCAGCTGGGGCAGGACGCCACGCCTGAAGCCTTGGCTGCACTGCGCACACAGATGGGCCTGAACGTGCCGGCACCGCAGCGCTATGTGCACTGGCTGGCCGGCATTGCGCGCGGCGACCTCGGGCAATCGACCACCACGCAGATGCCGGTGGCCGAACTCGTGGCAAGTCGCTTGCCAAACTCGCTGCTGCTGGCGGCGGTGACGGCGCTGTTCTCGGTGCCGATCGCGCTCAGCCTTGGCATTGCCTCGGCGGTGTGGCGCGGCTCGTGGTTCGACAGGCTGGCCTCCACTGCCTCTGTGGCCGTGGTGTCGGTGCCGGAGTTTTTGGTGGCGACGCTCGCGGTGCTGGTGTTCGCCGTCAAGCTGCGCTGGCTGCCCGCGCTGTCGTATGTCAACGACATCGAGTCGCTTGGCCAGATGCTGCAGGCCTTCGCCATGCCGGTGCTCAGCCTGTGCTGCGTAATCGTCGCGCAGATGATGCGGATGAGCCGCGCTGCGGTCATCGACCAGCTCGAAGCGCCGTACATCGAGATGGTCCGCCTGAAAGGCGCTTCGCCGATGCGCGTGGTGCTTGCGCATGCGTTGCCCAACGCGGTGGGGCCGATCGCCAATGCGGTAGCGCTATCCCTGTCGTACCTGCTGGGCGGCGTGATCATCATCGAGACGATCTTCAACTACCCCGGCATTGCCAAGCTGATGGTCGACGGCGTATCGCAGCGTGACATGCCCCTGGTGCAGGCATGCGCCATGATCTTCTGCGCGGGCTATCTGCTGCTCGTGACCACTGCCGATGTGTTGGGCATTGTCGCCAACCCGCGCCTGCGCCATCGCTAATGCTGATCCCATGAACAAGAGCCTGACGATGGAACCCACGCCAACTTCCCCAACGTTGCCCGCCGGCACGCCTCCTGCGCCGCGCCACTCCATACGGCGCCTGCTGGGCGGCTTCGGTGTCGCGGGCCTTATCGGCCTGGCGGTGCTGGTGTTCTGGCTGCTCGCGGCCGCGGTCGGCCCGACACTGCTGCCCGCGCATCTGATCACCAGCGGTGACGGCAACGGCGACGTGTTCGGGCCCATGAGCGCGGCCCACTGGTTCGGCACCGACTACCTCGGCCGCGACATGTTCGTCCGCGTGGTGGAAGGCGCTCGCTACACGGTGGGCGTCGCGCTCGTGGCGACCGTGCTGGCCAGCGGAACGGGCACGGTGCTCGCGCTGTTTGCCGCGGCCATGGGTGGACTAGTCGATGCCACGCTGAGCCGCGTGCTCGATACGCTGACCGCCATCCCCAGCAAGATGTTTGCGCTGCTCATGGTGGCTGGTTTCGGTTCTTCGGTGACGATGCTGGTGATGACAGCTGCGATCATTTACGTGCCGGGTGCGTATCGCATTGCGCGCTCGCTGGCGGTCAACATCAACGCGCTGGACTACGTGACCGTGGCGCGCACGCGCGGCGAGGGCACGCTCTACATCATGCTGCGCGAGATTCTTCCGAACATCCTCGGGCCCATGCTGGCCGATCTGGGCCTGCGCTTTGTGTACGTCGTACTGCTGTTGGCCAGCCTGAGCTTCCTCGGCCTCGGCATTCAGCCACCGTCGGCCGACTGGGGCTCACTCGTGCGCGAGAACATCGGCGCGCTCCCTGATGCGGGCGCTTCCGTCATCGTGCCAGCGCTGGCCATTGCAAGCCTGACCATCGCCGTCAACATCGTCATCGACAACCTGCCGGGCCGGGATCGTTCCTGGGCCCGCCAACGCGGAGGGCGTTGAACATGGGCGCGTCCGTCGTCGTGGAAGGCCTGCGCATCACCGCAGGTGATCAGACCCTCGTAGACAATCTCAGCTTTGCCATTCAGCCTGGCGAAGTGCTCGCCTTGATCGGCGAGTCGGGCTCCGGCAAGACCACCACCGCGCTGGCGCTGATGGGCTATGCGCGCCGGGGTTGTGAGATTGCATCGGGCAGCGTGCGCATTGGAGACATTGACGTGCTGCACCTGTCAGCCGCTGAACAACGTGCGTTGCGCGGGCGCACCGTCGCCTATATCGCGCAGAGTGCAGCGGCGTCGTTCAACCCATCGCGCACGATCCTGGATCAGGTGGTGGAGCCCGCGCGCATTCACGGCACGATGTCTCGCGCGCAAGCCGAGGCCAAGGCCGTGGAGTTGTTCCGTGAGTTGGCGTTGCCCGACCCCGAGAGCATTGGCGAGCGCTATCCGCATCAGGTGTCGGGCGGGCAGTTGCAGCGGCTCATGGCCGCCATGGCGCTCATCATCGATCCGGATCTGGTAATTCTGGATGAGCCGACCACCGCGCTGGACGTGACCACGCAGATCGAAGTGCTGCGCGCGTTTCGTCGTGTCGTGCGCGAGCGCCGCGCCACGGCCGTCTACGTAAGCCATGACCTGGCCGTGGTGGCACAGATGGCCGACCACATCCTGGTGCTGCGTGACGGCCAGATGCAGGAGATCAACCCGACCGCGCGCATCCTCTCCACGCCCGATCACGACTACACCAAGAGCTTGCTGGCGGCGGCGCGTCCGAAGGCGCGCCCGGCGGAGCACTGCATGGGCGAAGGCGAATTGCTGCTCGACGTGGATGGCCTCAGCGCCGGCTATGGCCCGCTTGATGCGAAGGGCCAACCCGCCACGCGGATCCTCGACGACATCAGTTTCAAGCTCTATCGCGGGCAGGCCATCGGCGTGATCGGTGAATCGGGCTCGGGCAAGACCACGCTGGCGCGTGCCATTGCTGGGTTGATTGCGCCGTGCGAGGGCAGCATGACGTTTCGCGGGAAGGCGCTTGAACCATTGCTGGCAAAACGTTCGCCCGACGCGTTACGCCGCATCCAGATCGTCTTTCAGATGGCCGACACGGCGCTCAACCCGTCACACACCATCGAGCGCATTCTGGCGCGGCCGCTGCAGTTCTATAAGGGGTTGAAGGGCGAGGCGTTGCAGCGGCGGATTCGCGAGCTGCTCGATCTCGTCCGCTTGCCGCACAGCGTGGCCCAACGGCTGCCGGGTGGGCTCTCGGGCGGGCAGAAGCAGCGCGTGAACCTTGCGCGTGCCCTCGCGGCTGAGCCGGATCTGATCCTCTGCGACGAGGTGACATCCGCGCTCGACACCGTAGTGGGTGCAGCCGTGCTCAACCTCATGGCCGACCTGCGGCGCGACCTGGGCGTGTCGTACCTCTTCATCAGCCACGATCTGCACACGGTGCGCGCGGTGTGCGACGAGATCGTCGTCATGCAGAACGGCCGCAAGCTCACGCAGGTGGCGCGTGCCGATTTCGATCGTGGCCCGCACCATCCGTACTACGAACAACTTGCTAACTCGGTGCCCGAATTGCGCCAAGGCTGGCTTGATGAGCGAGACCGTACGACGGCTCAGTCCGTGGCGGTCTCCGTCTAACAAAAGAAAGGAACGACATGATTCCCGCATTCCGCATCGCGATCATCCCCGGAGACGGCATTGGCAAGGAGGTCATGCCCGAAGGCCTGCGCGTCATCCAGGCCGCGGCAGAGCGCTTTGGCTTCGAGCTGGAGTGCCACACCATCGAATGGGCCAGCTGTGATTACTACCAGCAGCACGGCCAGATGATGCCTGACGACTGGAAGGCGCAGCTCAAGGGCATGGATGCGATTTTCTTCGGTGCGGTCGGCTGGCCGGCCACGGTGCCCGATCACGTCTCGCTATGGGGTTCGCTGCTCAAGTTCCGCCGCGAGTTCGATCAATACATCAACCTGCGCCCCGTGCGTTTGTTTGAAGGCGTGCCGTGCCCGCTGGCCAATCGCAAGCCGGGCGACATCGATTACTACGTCGTGCGTGAGAACACCGAAGGTGAATACACGTCGCTCGGCGGCATCATGTACGAAGGCACCGACCGCGAGATCGTCATCCAGGAATCGGTCTATTCGCGCAAGGGCGCAGAGCGGCTGCTGAAGTTTGCCTTTGACCTCGCACAGAGCCGCGAGCGCAAGCATGTGACGCTCGCCACCAAGAGCAACGGCATCGCCATCAGCATGCCGTGGTGGGACAAGCGCGCGGATGAAGTCGCGCAAAGCTATCCCGATGTCACGCTCGACAAGCAGCACATCGACATCCTGACCGCGCGCTTCGTGCTGCAGCCGGGTCGCTTTGATGTGGTGGCCGCCACCAACCTGTTCGGCGACATTCTGTCCGATCTTGGCCCCGCCACCACCGGCACGATTGGCCTAGCGCCGTCGGCCAACCTGAACCCCGATCGCACGTTCCCGTCGCTGTTCGAGCCGGTGCATGGCTCGGCACCGGACATCTACGGCAAGAACATCGCCAACCCGATCGCGATGATCTGGTCGGGTGCGCTGATGCTCGATTTTCTGACGCAAGGGCAAGGTGCCGGACGCGCCGCGCACGACGCTATCGTCACGGCCATCGAAACCGTGTTGAAGGAAGGCCCTCGCACACCAGATCTGGGTGGTACGGCCAACACCACGCAAGTGGGCGAGGCAATTGCCTCTTTGGTTGCTGCTGCCTGATCGCCGACATTCCCTCTATCTGAACCATGTCTCTCACGCTGACCCGCACCGACCTGATCCGCAACGCCAACTACATCGCCGGCGAATGGACCGCTGCCGCCGGCCCGCTGCTGGATGTAACCGATCCCGCCACCTGCAACGTTATCGCCCGCGTGCCTGATTCGGGCGCAACCGAGGCGCGTGCTGCATTGGATGCTGCGCATGCCGCGTTCCCGGCGTGGCGGAAGGTCCCCGCCAAACAGCGTGCGCAGATCATCAAGCGATGGAACGATCTGGTGCTCGTGCATCAGGATGATCTCGGCAAGCTGATCTCGCTGGAGCAGGGCAAGCCGCTTGCCGAGGGCAAGGGCGAAGTGGCCTACGCCGCGAGCTACATCGAATGGTTTGGCGAAGAGGCCACGCGCATGAACGGCGAAGTCATTCCCGCACCCGTGCCGGGCAGGCGCATGTTTGCGCTCAAGCAACCGGTGGGCGTGGTGGCGGCCATCACACCGTGGAACTTTCCGGCGGCGATGATCGCGCGCAAGATCGCGCCTGCGTTGGCTGTGGGGTGCACCGTTGTCTGCAAGCCCGCGGAAGATACGCCGCTGACTTCACTCGCCCTGGTGCAGCTGGCACAGGAAGCCGGCGTTCCGCCGGGCGTGCTCAATATCGTGACCGCCTCGCGCGAGCGAACGCCTGAAGTGGTGGACGTTTGGCTGGACGATGCCCGCGTGCGCAAGATCACCTTCACGGGTTCCACGCCGGTCGGCAAGCATCTGGCGCGCCGCAGTGCCGATACGCTCAAGAAGCTCTCGCTCGAACTTGGCGGCAATGCGCCCTTTATCGTGTTCGAAGATGCTGATATCGATGCGGCTGTCGAAGGCTTCATGGCAGCCAAGTTCCGCAACGGCGGGCAGACCTGCGTGTCTCCGAACCGCGTGTTCGTGCACGACGCCGTGCACGATGTGTTTGCCGCCAAGTTGGCCGCACGCGTTGCGGCGCTCAACGTCGGGCCGGCCACAGACCCGACTTCGCAGATTGGCCCGATGATCAACGCGCGCGCGGTCGACAAGATCGACCGGCACGTGCAGGATGCCGTCGCCAGGGGGGGCAAGGTCCTGACCGGCGGCGCACGCCTGACCGCGCTTGGTGCCAACTATTACGCACCGACGGTGCTGGTCAACGCGGACGCCACCATGGCCTGCGCGTGCGAAGAAACCTTCGGCCCCGTAGCGCCGCTCACGCGTTTCACCACCGAAGATGAGGTGATTGCCGCCGCCAACGACACGCCGTTTGGGCTGGCCGCTTACTTCTATAGCCAAGACGTGCGTCGCATCTGGCGCGTGGCTGAAGCGCTGGAGACCGGCATCGTCGGCATCAACGAAGGCGCGCTGGCCGCCGAGGCCGCACCGTTTGGGGGCGTGAAGGAATCTGGCTACGGCCGGGAAGGTTCCGTTCACGGGCTGGACGACTACCTCCACACCAAGTACGTCTGCCAGGGGCAGCTCGACTGAGCTGACCGGGGCGCGTTGCAGGCCACCACGATTGGCGGTACGGTCACGCGTATCCCAATCGTGCCCCGGAGGCCCCATGGACGACAACATGGCCCCGTCCTCATCTCCATCGCCGGAAGGCCGCCCTGAAGGCACCGCTGGCGCTTGCCCGTCCACGCGCGCGCTGGAACTGGTGGCCGGCAAATGGGCGCTGCGCATTTTCCCCGCGCTGGAAAACGGCCCCGTGCGCAACAACGAACTCCTGCGCCGCGTGGGCGAGGGCATCTCGCAGAAAATGCTCACACAAACGCTGCGCGAGCTGGAAGCCAACGGCCTCATCCTGCGCACCATCTACGACAGCGTTCCGCCGCACGTGGAATACCGGCTCAGCCCGCTAGGCGAGTCGCTCAACCGCACGCTGGTCGGCCTGGACGACTGGGTGCGCGCGCATTGGCCCGAAATGGAACGGATTCGAAAAAGTCAGGTCGATTCCGATTGACATCTGCGCGATCTGCCGGACGTTGTGTGCGGATGCAGCATTTTTCCGATAGTATTCGGGGCCCATGTTTGTGACGAATCTTTCCACCGCCTTGCCGACGTTGTCTCGCGCCACCGCGCGGGGCGTGCTGTCGCGCGTGCGCGGCGTACGCTGGCTCGTCACGATCTGGTGCCTGTTGTTTACGGTTTCGGTGTTCTCGGCCACGCATTTCCCCGATGGCCAGGCTGCGGACGACGCGCTGGAAGCCATCGAAGCCGTGGTCGACGACGTGCCGGGTGATGCGCTGTCTGTTGCAAAGCACAGCAAGGGTTTCGAGCGTGCCATCAAGGTTGCGCTCGGCAAGGCGGTCAAGCAGCCCAGCCAGTGCTTCAGCGCTGAGCACTGGGTTGCGCACGCATCCGATGCGCCCGATGTGCCCTCGACCAGCGCCGCCGCCCCTGACCACCCCAGCGACGCACCAGAACTCTGGCTGCCGCCGCCGCCCATGGCGCTGACGCCCGGCCTGCGTGTCGCGCGCGTCCGTGTCTCTCTTCCCCCGTTCCAGGCTGGCCCCACGCCGGCTCCCATGCTGCGTCCTCCCGCACGCGCCTGATCTCCGGCATTCGCCGGAAACCATCCCCTTGAGTTGCTAGTGCTGCGCCAACCGGTCTGTTGACCGGCTGGACGTTCGCGCTTGCCTGTTCTTCTTTTTCAGGATGATTTCGGATGTTGTCCAATCAGGATGCGGCCACCCCGCGCCCCGCAGCGGGTGCGCGCGTGTCGCGACGTGCTGTTCTTTCCGCTGTGCTGGCTGCAATTGCAGTTCACGCCAACGCCGCGCCCCCGGCACCTTCGCCACGCGGTGCCCAGACCGGCACCGCACGGGCTGACGAGGCGCTCCCGCAGCCGCGCTACACCTTGCCGCAGTTGCTGGAGCTGGCCCGCGCCAACCACCCGGCGCTCGCCGCTTCGCAGGCCCAGGTGCAGGCGGCGCAGGCGGGCATTGCCACCGCGCGCGCCTGGCCCAACCCCGAGGTGGAAGCGATGGCCGGCCGCCAGCGTGCCCGCATGCCGGGTGCGGCGGAAGGCCGCACCAATAGCGTGTCGATCACGCAAAAGCTCGATTTGCCGTGGCAGCGCGCCGCTCGCACGCAAGCCGCCGATGCTGCGTACGAGGCATCGCAGGCCACGGCTCAATCGCAGGCACGCGACGTGGAAGCCGATCTCAAGCTGCGTTTCTACGACGTGGTGCGCCGCGAGGCCGAGCAACGCAACGCGCGCGAAGACGTGACGCTGGTCGAGCAGATCCGCCGTGGCGTGGCCGTGCGTGTGGAAACCGGCGAGGCCCCGCGCTACGAACTCATCCGTGGCGACGCGGAGCTGCTCAACGCGCAGCGCAACGAACAGGCCGCTGCGCTGCGCGTGCAACAGGCGCTGGCGGAACTGCGCCGCGCCGTGGGTGCCGATCTGCCGTTGACGTTCGATGTCGATGCCGGAGCGGAGACGCCCTCCGTGGCGCATCTGCCGCCTCTTGCAGATCTGGTCAGTACGGTCCTCTCCACGCATCCGGAGCTGGAAGCCGACCGCGCCGCCGTGCGCGAGGCCGAAGCCCGGCTGGCGCACGAGCGCAGCCAGCGTTGGCCATCACTCGCATTGCGCGGGTCGGTCGATCGGCAGCCCGATCTGCAGGACAGCCGCGTGGGCCTGGTGATGTCGATTCCGCTCTTCGACCGACGTGAAGGCCCAGTGGGCGAAGCCGTGGCTGCCCGTGAACGCGCTCGCGCCATGTTGCGCGACCGCGAGTTGCGTGTGCGCCAGGCGGTGGAGTCCGCTTATCGCCAATACGAGATCGCGGAGTCGCAAGTCAGCGCCCTCGAATCCGGCGTCATCAAGCAGGCTGAATCGGCGCTGCGCGTGGCCGAAGCCGCATACCGCCACGGCGAGCGCGGGATTCTCGATTACCTCGATGCCCAGCGCGTTTTTCGCCAGGCACGTAACGACCTGATTGCCGCACGCGCAGACCTGCGCACCGCCGCTGTCGAACTTGACCGCCTGCGCCCGGAGGCCCAATGACACGCCCGATCTGCCGCGTTGCCTCCCGAACCCACGAATCCAGCCTCACCATGAACGCACCTTCTTCCTTCTCTTCTTCGATCCGGCTGGCCGGCGTTGCCCTGGCGGCGATGCTGTTGCTGGGCGCCTGCGGTAAAGACGCCGGCAACGATGCCAAGGCCGCGCAACAGGCCGTCGATCCGAATCTCGTGGTTGCACAACCCACGCTGGTGCAGCGCCTGAAAGTCGCGCCGGTGGGCAAACAGCCGATTGCTGAGCGCCTGCGGGTGCCGGGGCAGATCGCATTTGACGAACAACGGGTGGCGCGCATCGGTGCCACCGTCACGGGTCGCGTGACCGAGCTGGTTGCCACGCCGGGCCAGAGCGTCAAGGCGGGCGACATCCTCGCGCAACTGCACAGCACCGAGCTGGGCGCCGCGCAGCTCGCCTATCAGAAGGCCGCTGCGCAGCGCGATTTGCAGGCACGTGCGCTGGAACGCGCCAAGCTGCTGCTGGCCGCCGACGTGATCGGCTCGGCCGAGCTGCAGAAGCGTCAGAGCGAACTGGCGATGGCCGATGCCGAAGTGCGCGCGGCCGTCGACCAACTGCGCGTGATGGGTGTGTCGCCTGGGACGCTGGCGAAGATGCGCACGGGCGGCATGTCGTCGATCTCGCCCGTGGTGGCGAGCATCAGCGGCACGGTGGTGGAGCGCAAGGTGACGCGCGGCCAGGTGGTGCAGCCGGCCGACGAGCTATTTACCGTGGCCGACTTGTCGCGCGTGTGGGTGGTGGGTGAAGTGCCTGAGAACGCTGCCGCCGGCGTGCGTGCGGGCCAGGCCGTGGAGATCGACACCGGCGCGGGTGACCGCATTGTCGGCAAGCTGATCTGGGTGTCGGACATAGTTGACCCGCAAACGCGTACGGTCACGGTGCGTACCGAAGTCGACAACGCAGAGCGCGCGCTCAAGCCGTCGATGCTCGCCACGCTGATCATCCAGTCGCGCCCGGAAGAACGCGTGGTGGTGCCGACCTCCGCCGTGGTGCGCGAAGACAACCGCGACTACGTGTTCGTGCGCACCAGCGATACGAACTACCAACTCACGCCGGTCAAGTTGGGCGATGAATCGAACGGCGTGCGTCCGGTCGTTTCCGGCGTGCAGGCCGGTCAGCCCATCGTCGTTGAAGGCGGCTTCCATCTGAACAACGAGCGCAAGCGCGCCGAGATGGAGGGCGCATGATCGACGCATTGATTCGCGGCGCGCTCAAGCAGCGGCTCGTGGTGGCCGTGATCGCTGCCGTGCTGCTGTTCTTCGGGTTTGACGCCGCACGCAAGCTCTCGCTTGACGCGTTTCCGGACGTGACCAACGTGCAGGTGCAGATCGCCACGGAGGCGCCGGGGCGCTCGCCGGAAGAGGTTGAACGCTTTGTGACCGTGCCGGTGGAAATGGCCATGACCGGCTTGCCGGCGCTTACTGAGATGCGCTCGCTCAACAAGCCGGGCCTGTCGCTCATCACGCTCGTCTTTACCGATGAGACCGACGTGTACTTCGCGCGCCAGCTTGTGATGGAGCGGTTGATCGAGGTGCAATCCCGCATGCCCGCAGGCGTGACGCCGGTGCTCGGCCCCGTGTCTACGGGCCTGGGCGAGGTGTACCAATACACGCTCGACAAACCGGATGACGGCGACAAGGAACTCTCGGTCGAAGAACTCACCCAGCGCCGCATCGCACAGGACTGGGTGGTGCGTCCGCTGCTGCGCTCGATTTCGGGCGTGGCCGAGATCAACTCGCAGGGTGGTTACGAGAAGCAATACCAGGTGCTCGTCAACCCGGAACGCCTGCGCCACCACAACGTGACGGTCAAGCAGGTGTTCGAGGCGCTTGCCGCCAACAACGCCAACTCGGGCGGCGGTGTGTTGCCGCATTTTGCCGAGCAATACCTGATCCGCGGCGTGGGCCTGGTGCGTGACACCAACGACATCGGAGCCATTGTGCTCAAGGAGGTCAACGGCACGCCGCTGACGATCCGCGATGTGGCTGAGGTGAAGATCGGCACGGCGGTGCGCGCAGGGGCAGTGGTCAAGAACGGCGTGACGGAATCTGTTGGCGGCGTCGTGATGATGATGCGCGGCGGCAACGCCAAGGAAGTTGTCGCTCGCATCCAGGATCGCGTCAAGGCGATCAACAACGACGGCATGTTGCCCGATGGGCTGAAGATCGTACCGTACTACGAGCGCTCGGACCTGGTGGATTCGGCATTGCAGACCGTCATCAAGGTGCTGGCCGAAGGCGTGGTGCTGGTGGTGATCGTGCTGCTGCTGTTTCTGGGCGATATCCGTTCGTCGCTCATCGTGGTCGGCACGCTGATCCTCACGCCGCTGCTGACGTTCATAGCAATGAACAAGCTCGGCATCTCGGCCAATTTGATGTCATTGGGCGGGCTGGCCATCGCGATTGGCTTGATGGTGGACGGCTCCGTGGTGGTGGTGGAAAACGCGTTCGCCCACCTCGCCAAGCCGCGTGATCCGAACGAGAGCCGCGCGCGCATCATCCTGCATGCTGTGACGGAAGTGGCGACGCCCGTGATCTTTGGCGTGGGCATCATCATCCTGGTGTTCCTGCCGTTGATGACGCTGGAGGGCATGGAGGGCAAGATGTTTGCGCCCCTGGCCTTCACGATTGCGATTGCGCTGTTCTTCTCGCTGGTGCTGTCGCTGACGCTGACGCCGGTGCTGTCGTCGTATCTGCTCAAGCCCAAGGCGCACAAACACGTAGAGGGCGAACACAGCGATGACCCGCACGCCGAGCACGATGCACACGATACGTGGCTGATTCGGAAGATGAAAAAGCCGTATCTGCGGTTGCTGGAACTGAGCCTGAATAACGGCCGCAAGACTGTCATCGTGGCTGTGGCGGTGTTTCTCGCTACCGGCGCGCTGATGCCATTCCTGGGCACGGCGTTCATTCCGGAGATGAAGGAAGGCTCGGTGGTGCCTGGCATCAACCGCGCGCCGAATATCTCGCTGGAAGAGTCGATTCGCATGGAGATGGAAGCCATGCGCCTGGTGATGCAGGTGCCGGGCGTGAAGTCGGCGGTCTCGGGCGTGGGCCGTGGCGAATCGCCCGCCGATCCACAGGGCCAGAACGAATCGACGCCGATCGTGTCATTGAAACCGCGCGACGAGTGGCCCAAGGGTTGGAACCAGGACGACATTGCCGAAGCGATGCGCAAGGCGCTGCAGGTGCTGCCCGGCGTGCAGATCGTCATGGCGCAGCCGATCTCCGACCGCGTGGATGAGATGGTGACCGGCGTGCGTTCGGATGTGGCCATCAAGGTGTTTGGCGACGATCTGAACATGCTGCGCGAAAAGGCCGAGGCGATTGCCAAGGTGGCGCAGGGCATCCAGGGCGCGCAGGACATGCGTGTCGAGCGCATTACCGGCCAGCAGTATCTGCAGATCGCAATCGACCGCCAGGCGATTGCGCGTCACGGCCTGAACGCGGCCGACGTGCACAACGTGATCGAGACCGCCATCGGCGGCAAGGAAGCCACGGAAATCTTTGAAGGCGAGCGCCGCTTCAGCGCGGTGGTGCGCCTGCCGGAGACATATCGCGGCAGCGTGGAGGCCATCCGCAACCTGATCGTGGCTGCACCCAACGGGGCGCAGGTGCCGTTGGAAAGCATCGCCCGCATTGATGTGACCGACGGCCCCGCGCAGATCAGCCGCGAACTGGGCAAGCGCCGCGTGGTGGTGGGCGTGAACGTGCGTGACCGCGATCTGGGTGGCTTCGTGGCCGAGCTGCAGTCTGCGGTGGCGCAGAAGGTCAAGCTGCCCGAGGGTTATTACCTGGAGTGGGGCGGCCAGTTCCAGAACATGGAACGCGCCATGGGCCACCTGAAGGTGATCGTGCCGATTACGGTGGCCGCCATCTTCTTCCTGCTCTTCCTGTTGTTCAACTCAGTGCGCTACGCCACGCTGATCATCCTGGTGCTGCCTTTCGCCTCGGTGGGCGGGATCATCGGCCTGTTTGTCACGGGTGAATACCTGTCCGTGCCGGCATCGGTCGGCTTTGTGGCGCTATGGGGCATCGCGGTGCTCAACGGCGTGGTGCTGGTCAGCACGATCCGCAGCTTGCGCGAGCAGGGCATGTCGGTGGAGGAATCCGTGCGGCTGGGCTCTCGCATGCGCTTCCGCCCCGTGATGATGACGGCCACTGTGGCCATGCTGGGTTTGATCCCGTTCCTGTTCGCCACGGGGCCTGGCTCTGAAGTGCAACGGCCGCTGGCCATCGTCGTGATCGGCGGTCTGCTGACCTGCACGCTGCTCACGCTGGTGATGCTGCCCACGCTGTACAAATGGTTTGATGAGGAGTCGAAGGCATGAAGGAAATTCGCATCGTAGTGCGCCCGCAACTGCTGGAACGCATGCATGAAGCGCTGCGCAGTTGCCCGGGCTTTCCGGGCATGACGGTGGGCGAGGTGAACGCCTATCCACCGGCGGCTTCCCAGGCGGGCGCGCATTCCATCAAGGAAGACCTGACGGAGTTCGTGCCGCGCGTGCGCATCGATATCGTTGCGTCGGACGCGCTCGCCAGCGTGCTGTTCGAGAGCGCCGTCAAGGTGCTGGAGCACGGCCAAACCGGCGACAGCGCGATCTGGATGACCGACGTGATTCAGGCCACTTTCCTGCATCGCACCGGTTGAGAATCGTGTAACGCGCGCATGAAAAACGGCGGACTCTGTCCGCCGGAAATCAGGAGCCAACGATGCAACGGGCTGCTTCCCAACAGACACGGGAAGCGGCCCGTTTGCTTTGGCGCTTACCGCTTGATGTCGGTCAGATGCTTCATGAGACCTTCGTAGCGGAACTTGTGGATTGGGCGATCCATCGACTGCATTTCCTGCAACTGCACCGCTTGCGGACGCAGCGAGCCGGTCGGCTTCACAGACTGGGCGGCCAGTGTTGCCACCGCAGGCTGGAAGTTCTTGATGCCGACGATCTGGTCGTACTGCGCCTTGGTGATGAGCTGCGCGTTATACAGTTGCGTGGCATCGCCCGCGATGTTGGTCTTGGCGGCGTCGTTGTTGATGGCACCGGCCTGCGCCAGCAGCGTGCTCCACAGCGTCGGGCTGTAGTTGGTCACGTAGTAGTCCAGGCCCGACGGGTTGGCCAGCACGGCCGAGCACGTCGGCAGAGTGACCTGCGCGGTCTGCTGGTCGAGCACGATGGTCTGCGTCTGCCCGAAGTTGTCGCCATAGGCCAGCGTGAGCGGCACGTTCCACTGGTAGCCCGAATAGACGTTCTTGTTCGGGAAGGCCTTCTGCGTGATCGTCAGCACGTTCTGGTTTGTGGCCGGATTGCACTGTGCATCGATGGTCACGAGTGGCATGCCGGTCTGGCGCACGAAGCTGTCGCCAACCTTGCCCACCGGTTTGCCGCTGGCCGCTTCCAGCTCTGCCCACAGGCGCGGCGGCGTGCCGTTACCGAACTTGTACTTGTTCAGGTAGCTCTGCAGGCCCTTGCGCATGGCGTCCTTGCCGACGTAGTTCTCGATCATCTGCAAGACATGGCCGCCCTTGTTGTAGGCAAAGCTGTCGAGGAAGTCCATCGACCCGTTGTCACTCAGGTTGTGCTGAACGGGCACGGCCGTCGGCTGCAGGTCCAGCGTCATCACGCGTTGCTTGACCGCCGCGTAGTTGGCCCACGTGTTGCCCTGGAACTCAGGATGCAGCGTGATCTTGGTGACGTTCTCGAACCAGTTGGCGAAGGATTCGTTCAGCCAGATGTCGTCCCACCAGTCCAGCGTGACGAGGTCGCCAAACCATTGGTGCGCCAGTTCATGTGACACGACAACGAACGAGCGCGCCTTGCCCATCGAGTGGACGGTCGTCGGCGCGCCATCGGGCGGCACCAGCACCTGGTCGGCAAACTCGAAGATGGCGCCCCAGTTCTCCATGCCGCCAAAGCCGGCATTCTTGTTGTCGTAGCTGTCGTTGGCGACGATGGTGTCCATCTTGTCGAACGGCAGCGGGATCTGGAAGTAGTTGTAATAGTGGTTCAGCGCTTCCTTCGTAAACTGCATGCCGGCCACCGCCGAGTGCGCCTCGCCAGGCGGTACCCACCAGCGCAGGCGCATGCTGCTGCCATCGAGCGGGTTGGTGAACTGGTCTTCCAGGATGTCGAACTTGCCGCCGCCGAAGAACAGCAGGTATGCCGGCATCGACGGCGTCTTGGCAAACGACACCTGCTGATAGCCATCCGGAAGTTTGGTCGCGCCGGTCTGCCTGCCGTTGGCCACGGCCTTCCAGTCGCCCGGAATTTCCGCCGTCACCTCGAACGTGTTGCGGAAGGCCGGCTCATCCCAGCTCGGGAACCATTCGCGCGCGAAGTTCGATTCGCCCTGCGTGACGATGGCGTCAGAGCTCTCGCCCGTTGCGGCCTGCAGGCCCAGCTTGAAGATGCCTTCAGCCTTGGTGAAGTTGATCGTGCCCGTCCATTCCATGTGGAGCACGTAGTTGCCGGGCTTGATGTCGCCGGTCGGGTCGCGCAGATCGTAGAACGCGCCTTGCGATTGCGGAATCGGCACCAGCACGCGCGATGCCCCGTTACCCGAGGTGGGCGTGAGCGTCAGGCGCGAGGCGTCGAGCTTCAGGTCGCGCACGGCCAGCGTCACGGCGCCGGTCTGCTTGGTGACCTTGATCTCCACGTCGGCCCGGCCCGAGAAGCTGTTCAGGTCTGCGCTCGGGCGGAACCACAGCTTGTAGTTGACGGGCCTGATGTAGTCCGGCAGTTCCACCGGCGGCACCGTTGCATCCACGGCGGGCGCCGGCGCGTTGGTGTTGCCCGTATTGGTATTGCCCTGCTGCTGCGAGCCGTTTGCGTCCAGCTTGCCGCCGGACGGGGTGAGCGCGTCATCTCCGCCGCCGCCGCACGCGGCCAGAATCAGCGCGGCCGCAGCCTGGGCCACAAGTGCCAGCTTGAACGAGCGACGTGTCCGGGCGCCGTGGGCGCTTCCGGCGTGTGTCGTGGCCGTACGACGGTGGGTTGTCGAATCCCGCATTGCATTTCTCCTGAGGTGGAAACGAATCGGCGGCCCAGGGCTCAAAAGAAAATGTGGGGGCAGGCCGCAGAATCGGGACAAGGAATTACCCGTTTCTTGCGCGGTGCAAATCACAACCCGCGCACGGGATGCACGGATTCTGGAGGAAACGGCCTGCGAATCGAGACGAAGTTTTTTAAATCACGTGCAAGGGAAGATGCCGGAGAATTTGCAGTTTTTGGCATGCGCATGCGCAAAGCTGCGGCTACTTCCCGGGGCGCTGGGTGACTTCTGCAAAGCGCGTTGAAAAAATGAAATGCGTTTCTCTCTTCGTGAAAATTTCTTAAAAATTGAAGCGGCTATTTTTACAACGTCAGATAAAGCAAAACTAAATACGGGGCGGGATTGGAAAATCCCGCACGGGAACTTTCTCGGTATTCGGCAAGGTATTGCGCTGCAGCAGTTGAATGAGGATCGCCTGCCTGGGGGTAATCCTTCCGGATGAGGCCGGTGCTGTGCGCGGTGTTACACAAAGCCGTTACGCTTGCAAGGTTTGCAAAGTGTTTTCTGTTTTCCGTAGAGCGATTCATGCAATCCGCGTCCGATAGCGTCAGCAGCCCGGCGGCTGTGGGTGTCAACCTGATCGATTTCTTCGATGTCACCCCCACGTCATTGTGGCTGGAGGATTACAGCGACCTGCACCGCCTCTTTGCCCAATGGCGCGCCGCCGGCGTGACCGATCTGCAGCGCTTTCTGGAAGAGGACGCATCACGCGTGGCGGCGTGTTCCGCCTGCATCAAGGTGCTGCGCGTGAACCGGCGCACGTTGTCCATGTACGCCGCCCCGGATGCCGAAACCCTGACCGCGCGCCTGGCCGACGTGCTGCGCGACGACATGCTCGAAGCCCACGTGGGCGAACTCGTTCAGCTCTGGTCTGGCGAGCCGTCGTTCGAGAGCCGCAGCGTCAACTACACGCTCGACGGCCGCCGCCTCGACATCCTGCTCAAGGGCGTCGTCCTGCCCGATCACGATCAGCCATGGGACCGCGTGCTTGTGGCCGTGGACGACATCACCGAACTCGAAGATGCCCGCCGCCGTGCCGCGGCCAGCCAGCTCTATGCGCGCGGCGTGTTCGAGCACGCGCCGGTGTCGCTGTGGGTGGAGAACTTCAGCACCATCAAGATGTTGCTGGACGAAGTGCGCATGCAGGGCATCACCGATTTCCGGACCTTTACCGACGTGCATCCCGAGTTTGTCGAGCGCTGTATGCAGGAGATCCAGGTGCTCGACGTCAACGGCTTCACGCTGGAGATGTTCAAGGCACGCAACCGCAACGACTTGCTTGCCCGTTTGCCGGAAATCTTTCGCGACGACATGCGCTCGCACTTTCGCGAGCAATTGATTGACCTGTGGGACGGCAGGCTCTTCCAGCAGCGCGAGGTCATCAACTATGGGCTCGATGGCAACACGCTGAACATCCACCTGCAGTTCTCCGTCTTCCCCGGGCGCGAGAAGGATTGGGACATGGTGCTGCTGGCGCTCACCGACATCACCGCGCGCAAGAAGGCTGAGTCGTACCTCGAATATCTCGGCAAGCACGACGTGCTGACCAAGCTGAAGAACCGCTCGTTCTACGTAGACGAGATCAACCGGCTGGAGCGCAAGGGCCCTTTCCCGGTCACGGTCATCATGATCGACCTGAACGACTTGAAGCGCGTGAACGACCAGCTCGGCCACGCCGCCGGCGACGCGCTACTGCGCCGCGCCGGCGAAGTGCTCAGCAAGGCCATCGACAAGCCCGCACACGCCGCGCGCATTGGCGGCGATGAGTTTGCCGTGCTGCTGCCCGGCGCCGACGCACAGGCTGGTGCGGCGCTGGTGGAAAGCCTGCGTAAGCTGGTCGAACTCAACAACCAGTTCTATCCGGGCGCGGTGCTCGGCTTTTCCATGGGCTGCGCCACCTGCCACGAAGGCGGGCGTCTGGAAGAAACGCTGCGCGAAGCCGATGTCGCGATGTACGAAGACAAGCGGATCCAGCACGAAGGCAGACGCCCGGCATAACCGCCACGGGATCTGGCCCCGGCGCCGATGTACTGACAGATTGCGCTGCCGCCGCGCCTCTCTTCAGGCGCCAGCCGGCGCAAAAAACCGTTCGTGCAGTTCCCCCAGCCCCAGCGTGCTGATCACCTCGTTCAGCCGCTCGGTCGGGCGGCGGCGCGGCAGGTCTTTGTACTGCGCGATGATCAGCTCGTTCTTCATCGAGTGTTCCCACCCGACGAGTTCCGTCACGCTCACCTGATAGCCGTGCGCCTCAAGCTGCAGGCAGCGCAGCACGTTGGTGACCTGGCTGCCGAATTCGCGCGTGTGCAGCGGGTGGCGCCAGATTTCCGTGAGCGCATTGCCGAGCGACTTGCCCTTGTTCTTGCGCAGCACGCCGGCCACCTCCGCCTGGCAACACGGCACAAGCACGATGTACTGCGCATGCTTTTCGAGCGCAAAGCGGATTGCATCGTCCGTGGCGGTATTGCACGCATGCAGTGCGGTCACGATGTCGATGGTCGCCGGCAGCCGGTCAGACGTGATCGACTCCGCTACCGACAGGTTCAGGAACGACATCCCCTCGAAGCCCAGGCGCGTGGCAAGCTCGGTCGACTTGGCGACCAGCTCTTCACGCGTTTCAATGCCATAGATGTGCGAGGTGCCATCGCCGGGTTGCTCTTTGCAGAACAGGTCGTACAGGATGAAGCCGAGGTAAGACTTGCCCGCGCCGTGGTCGACCAGCGTGACATGCCCCTTGGCTTGCTGCACGTCGGCCATCAGCGGCTCGATGAATTGGAACAGGTGATAGACCTGCTTGAGCTTGCGCCGGCTGTCCTGGTTCATCTTGCCGTCGCGCGTCAGGATGTGCAGTTCCTTGAGCAGTTCGATCGACTGGTTGGGGCGGATTTCGTGGGTCTTGTTGGACATCGTCAGGACAGCCTGGGCGACATGTCGCACGGAAGGGGATTCGGTGCGGCGGCGCGGAGAAAAAGCGGAAAGAGGGCGTCAGTTTACCGAAAAGCGGGGCGGGCGACGGCAAGCGCACCCTAAAGGGGCGTCATGCATGACCTCGTTTGCCCGCGCCCAGTCAGGATGTGACAATAGCGCCCCGCTTGTCTGCCCCGCATGAACCCATCCACCCCGCATGTCTGAAACACCTAACGCCCCTCTCGTTGCCGTCATCGGCGCCGGCCCTGCCGGGCTGATGGCCGCTGAAGTCCTGTCGCGCAACGGTGTGCGTGTGGAGGTGTTCGATGCCATGCCTTCGGCCGGGCGCAAGTTTCTGCTGGCGGGCATCGGCGGGATGAACATCACGCATTCCGAGCCGATCGACGCGTTTCTCGGCCGCTATCGCACGCGGCGCGATGCGCTGGCGCCGCTTATTGACCGCTTCAGCCCGGATGCGCTGCGCGCATGGATTCATGGGCTTGGCATCGACACGTTTGTTGGCAGCTCGGGCCGTGTGTTTCCGACCGAGATGAAGGCCGCGCCCTTGCTGCGCGCATGGCTGCACCGGCTGCGCGACGCAGGCGTGCAGTTACACATGCGGCATCGCTGGGTGGGGTGGGCGGAGCCGTCGGACCACGCGCAGGTGCTGCGTTTTGCAACCACCGATGTTGAACGCCTCGTGCAAGCCGATGCCGTGGTGCTGGCCATGGGCGGCCGCAGTTGGCCGCGCCTGGGCTCCGACGGCGCCTGGGTGCCGCTGTTGCAGGCGCGCGGCGTGCAGGTACAGCCATTGCAGCCCGCCAACTGCGGGTTCGATGCTGATTGGAGCGCGCATTTCCAGGAGCGCTTTGCGGGGCAGCCGGTCAAGTCGGTCGCCATCGGCTTGCCGTCGGGCGATGGCGGCGCGCTGCAATTCCGCCAGGGTGAGTTTGTGGTCACGCAGACGGGCATTGAAGGCAGTCTCGTCTATGCGTTGTCAGCGCCCATCCGTGATGCTGTGGCTGCGGATGGCGGCGCGACGATCTGGCTTGACCTTGCGCCAGGCTGGAGCGCGCAACGCGTGAGCGATGAACTGATGCGCCCGCGCGGCGCGCGCTCGATGTCGAGCCATCTGCAAAGCAAGCTGAACATCACGGGCGTGAAACTCGGGTTGCTGCGCGAGTGCCTGAGCAAGGAAGCATTTGCCGATCTTGCCCAGTTGGCCAAAGCCATCAAGGCGCTGCCGTTGCGGCTCACACGCACCCGGCCGATCGACGAGGCGATCAGCACCGCAGGCGGCGTCGCGTTTGAAGCGTTGGATGCGAAGCTGATGATCGAGCGTCTGCCCGGCGTGTTCTGCGCGGGCGAGATGCTCGATTGGGAAGCGCCGACGGGCGGCTATCTGCTGACGGCGTGCTTTGCGAGCGGCGCCGCTGCGGGGCAGGGCGCGCTCGACTACCTGGCGACGATGGCGCGCTGAATTGCTGGCCTATTGGCGCGCCTTCAGGCGCCACAACGACGTCACTTCGGCAACGCGGGCCTGATAGAGTGGGTCGTTTTCATCGCTCGCCTTCGGGTGCTTCGGCTTGATGTCTTCACGGCCCACGACCTGCAGGCCGGCGGAGTCGATCATCGCCAGTAGCGCATCGCGCGTGCGCAGGCCCAGGTGCTCCGCAAAGTCCGAGAGGATCAACCAGCCTTCGCCGTTGGGCTCCAGGTGCGCGGCCAGCCCATCCAGAAAGCCGCGCAGCATGCGGCTGTCTGGGTCGAAAACAGCGCGCTCGATGGGCGAACTTGGCCGTGCCGGCAGCCACGGCGGGTTGCACACGATCAGCGGCGCACGCCCTTCGGGAAACAGATCGGCCTCAACAATGTCGACCTGGGTTTGCAGCCCAAGGCGCGCCACGTTCTCACGGGCGCAGGCCAGGGCACGCGGGTCCTGATCCGTGCCGATGACGCGCTTCACGCCGCGTTTGGCCAGCACCGCCGCGAGCACGCCCGTGCCCGTGCCAATGTCGAATGCCAGCGCTTTTGAAGGCAACGGCGCCTTCGCCACCAGATCGACGTATTCGCCACGCACCGGCGAGAACACGCCGTAGTGCGGGTGAATGCGCTCACCGCCGAGCGCGGGAATCTCGACACCTTTCTTGCGCCACTCATGTGCGCCGATCAGGCCGAGCAGCTCACGCAGCGAGACGACGGAAGCGGCGCTACCCGTGCCGTAGGCCTCCGTGCAGGCTTCGCGCATGTCGGGCGCGCGGCGCAGTGGGATGGCGTAGTCCGCATCCAGCGGAATCAGCAGCATGCCGAGCGTGCGTGCGCGCTGCGATTGCGCCTGCCGGTGCAGGTTGAACGCATCGATGGGCGAGGTGGCTTCCTTGCGTGGTTTGCGGTCTGTGCGGCGGGACATGGCCTGCAGCAGTTGGCGCGCGTTCTGGAAATCGCCCTGCCAGAGCAGTGCCGTGCCCTCGCAGGCGAGGCGGTAGGCGGCATCGGCGGTGGTGCGATCGTCCGCAATGACCACGCGCTTGGGCGGCGGATTGCCGGCCTCGGAGTGCCAGACGGCGGTATGGACGGCGTCGCTGGTGGCGTCAGGGCGGTCGTCGGTCCAGGTGAGGGTAGGGTGATCGGTCACGGGGATATGGGAGGAATGCGGGGGAGGGTGCGGTAGTGGGCGACACGATACCGCTGTCGGCGTGATCGCACAAATGCGGACCGGTGACCGGAGCAGCGCTGGACTGACGCGGTTTCGGCGGAGACCCATGTCAGGAAAGGCCCAATGCCGCGCTATGCGCTGGAGGATGCGGCCCTATATCGCCGGCGAGCCGACTGATCGCTGCGATTCTTCTTGAGAAGTGATGCTTTTGCCACCCGAAGACGGCTGTCCGACGGGGCGAGCAGTGTAAACTCCAGCCTTTTTTCGGCACTCGTAGCATGGCGCACGTCCAGCAACGCAGGGCGCTCAGCGGCCCTGCGCTGATCCGCATTCTTGCTCGCCTGACGGACGTCGACGTTTCCGCATCCGCGCAGCCACTTTCCGACCGGTTGAGCCAATGGCTCAGTTGGACGGATGCCATCACGCTTTCGTCGGCACTGAGCGCAGCGCCGCCCGCCATTGCCTCCAGCACGCGGCCCGTCGGCCCGGACGCCGAGACGATCGGTAGCCGTGTCCGTGCAGCGCTGGCGAAATCCATCGCGTCCAGCTGTGCGCCTGATGCCAGGACGGGCCCGCGCGCGCCGATCCAGAGCCCCTCGGCGCCGCTGGTGGTCGACTATGCCGATTTCCGGCAGCGCTACGTGCTGATGCAGCAGACGATGGAACTGGAAATTGGCGACCTGCGTGGCCGCCTGCGACGCCTGCTGGCAGCCAGGACGCCCGACCTCGCGCGCCTCGCGATATTGGACGCCAGCATGGAACAAGCGCTCGCGGGCCGCGAACGTTCGTTGCTGGGGACCATTCCGTCGATGCTGGGGCCGTACTTCGAGCGCTTGCGCGCGGCCGAACAGCAGCGACAGGCCGAGTTCCCTGCAGAGGGCCAGGCCACCCAATCCACATCCCGCGCCTGGCTGGATGCGTTCCGCAAAGATATGCAGAGCGTGCTCCTGGCCGAGCTCGATGTTCGTTTTCAACCGGTCGACGGGTTGCTTGCAGCCCTTCGCCCCCGCTAAGCGGGACAGACACCATTCATGTCCAGACTTCACCTGAATCTCATCGTTTTCTTTGTCGGGCTGGCGGCCTTGGGGTGGATCGCCGGCGGTTACCTCGTTGGTGGCAACTTGCTGGCGCTGGCTGTCACGCTCGTGATTGGTGCCGCCTATGTGGCCGGCGCCCTGGAGCTGCGCCGCTATCGCCACGCCACGGGCACGGTCATGCAGGCCGTGGCAGGGCTGTCCGAGGCACCCACCAATCTGGCCACCTGGCTCGAACAACTGCACCCGAGCCTGCGCAATGCCGTGCGCCTGCGCGTGGAAGGCGAACGCGTTGCGCTGCCTGCGCCCGCATTGACGCCGTATCTGGTGGGCCTGCTGGTGCTGCTCGGCATGCTGGGCACGCTGCTCGGTATGGTCGTGACGCTCAAGGGCACGGGCGCGGCGCTGGAGAGCGCGACGGATTTGCAGGCGATCCGCGCATCGCTTGCTGCCCCGATCAAGGGGTTGGGGTTCTCGTTCGGGACGTCGATTGCCGGCGTGGCGACGTCCGCCATGCTGGGGTTGCTCTCGGCGCTGTGCCGGCGCGAGCGGCTGCAGGCCGTGCAGGCGCTCGACGCAAAGATCGCGACCACGCTGCGCATCTATTCGCACGCGCATCAGCGTGAAGAGACGTTCAAGCTTCTGCAGCGGCAATCCGATGTGATGCCCGCGCTGGTTGACCGGTTGCAGGCGATGATGGCGTCGCTGGAGCAGCAGGGCGCGGCCAGCAGCGAGCGACAGATCGCCGCCCAGCAGGCATTTCTCGACAAGACGGAAGCCACATACAGCCAGCTTGCGTCTTCCGTGGGCCAGTCGTTGAAGGACAGCGCAGCGGAGAGCGCACGCGTTGCCAGCGCCGCGCTGCAGCCTGTGGTGGAAACGACGATGGCTGGGCTCGCGCGTGAATCGGCTGCGCTGCAGGAAACGGTCACCCACGCGGTGCAGCGTCAGCTCGACGGCCTGTCGACCCGCTTTGAAACCACGGCCGAGACGGTTTCCGGCATCTGGAACAACGCCCTGTCGGCGCATCAACGTTCCAGCGAAGCCCTGGTTGGCCAGGTCGGCACCTCGCTCGACCGGTTTGCCGAAACATTCGAGCAACGCTCGGTGCGGTTGCTCGATGGCGTTACCGACCGACTGGACGCCACGGCAGGCGGCTTGGCCGCTGCCTGGCGCGATGCGCTTGCCCGCCAAGAACAGGCACACACCGAACTGGCCGCCCAGAACCAGCGCGCGCTGGAGGCCGCTGCCGCCACGTTCGAGCAACACGCCGTGTCGTTGCAAGACGCGGCGCGCCAGTCGCATACCGCGCTGCAAGCTGCGCTGGAAGCACGAGACGCGCAACGTCTCGCTGCCTGGACCGAGGCGCTCGGCGCCACGGGTGAGAAGCTGAGCCAAGCCTGGGAGAAAGCGGGCGCCGATACGGCAAATCGCCAGCAAGACATCTGCAATGCGCTGGCGCAGACCGCGCGCGATATCGCTTCGCAGCAGGAGGCGTCGCGCCAATCGCATGCCACGCTGCAAGCTGCGCTGGAAGCGCGCGACACGCAGCGTCTGGCGGCCTGGACCGATGCGCTCGGCACGATGGCCGCCAAGCTGAGCGAGGCGTGGGAGAAAACAGGCACCGATACCGCGAGCCGTCAGCAACAGATTTGCGATGCGCTGGCGCAAACCGCGCGCGACATCTCCGCGCAAACGCAGGCGCACGCCAACAACACGATCAGCGAGATTTCTCGCCTGGTGCAGGCCGCATCGGAAGCGCCCAAAGCGGCAGCGGAAGTGGTGGCCGAGCTTCGTCAGAAGCTGTCCGACAGCATGGTGCGCGATACCGCCATGCTGGACGAGCGTGCGCGCCTGCTGGGCACGCTCGAAACGCTGCTCGACGCCGTCAACCATGCGTCGACCGAGCAGCGTACGGCGGTGGATGCGCTGGTGGCAACGTCGGCGGATCTGCTGGAGCGCGTGGGCGTGCGATTTACCGATCGGGTGGAGGCCGAGACCGGCAAGCTCGGCGCGGTGGCCGCGCAGGTGACCGGCAGCGCGGTCGAGGTGGCGAGCCTGGGCGAGGCCTTTGGTGCGGCTGTGCAGCTGTTTGGCGAATCGAACGACAAGCTTGCTGCCCAGTTGCAGCGCATTGAAGCCGCGCTGGACAAGTCGCTCACGCGCAGCGACGAACAGCTTGCCTACTACGTGGCGCAGGCGCGCGAGGTGATCGACCTGAGCATGCTGTCTCAGAAGCAGATCCTGGAAGACCTGCAACGGCTGGGTGACCAGCGCGCACTGGCCGGGGCCGACGCGGCATGAGCGACGAGATTGACGGCGGCGTAGATGGCGCAGGCGGCATTGAGGCCGCCGCACCGGTTTGGGCCGCGTTTGGTGACCTGATGTCGGTGTTGCTGGGCGCGTTCGTGCTGATCCTGGTGGGCGTGATCGGCGTGCAGCTGGAGCTGTCGTCCAAGCTGGAGAGCGAGGTCAAGCAGCGCGAGGCCGAGGCGCAGCGCCGCAAGACGCTGGAGCAGGCGCTTGCTGGCCCGCTGGCGGCCGGGCGCGTGACGCTTGTCAACGGGCGCATCGGCATCAATGGCAATGTGCTGTTCGCGATCAATTCCGACCAGTTGCAACCCGAGGGCCGTGCGCTGATGAAGAGCCTGGCGGGGCCGCTGGCCGCGTATCTCACATCGCGTGAAGAGATCCTGATGGTGAGCGGGTTCTCCGACGATCAGCAGGTGCGTGCCGGCAACCGCCTGTTTGCAGATAACTGGGAGCTGTCCGCCAAGCGCGCCTTGACCGTGACACGCGCGCTGATTGACGAAGGCATTCCCGCGTCCAGCGTGTTTGCAGCAGCGTTTGGCTCGCAGCAGCCTGTGAGTTCCAACGCGGACGACGTCGGCCGCGCGAAGAACCGGCGTGTGGAGATCGCGCCTGTCCCAAGGCAGGCCGCTTCCAACGGTGGACGCCGTGAACCGCACTGATTTGTCTACGCAAGCCACGCTCGACAGTTGGCGCGCAAGCGGCGCGGATCGGCTGAACCGCGTGCGCTTTTGCTTCATCGAGGCGCTTCATCGGCGCACGTCCGGTCAAACCGGCGAGGCGCGGCGCATGCTCGAAGCGCGGTTGGTCAAGCTGGTCGCTGCCTATGCAGAAGACGTCGATCGGGCGGCGGCGACGGCCGATGCGACCGACTCAGATGCGCCTGCCGGCAGCGCGTTGGCCGAACTGCTGCGTGACATTGCCAGCCGTGAACGCACGAATGTCGGCAGCGTTGCAGAAGGCCGTTCTGCACGTCATCTGCAAGCATTGCCGGAGCTGAAGATTCTTGAAGACGTGCGGGACACCTGGTCCCGCGTGAGCGCCGAGAAACAGCTGCGCGACGCCTTGGATAAGGTACCGGTGAATGCCGGTCCGCTGAATTCGAGCAGTCTGGTGCGGCGGTCACTGCTATTGATGCGCGAGGTGTCACCCGATTATCTGCGGCAGTTTTTGTCGTATGTCGACGCGCTTTCCTGGCTGGAGCGCATGAGCGGGGACGGGGCTGCCGGTGGCCACGAGGCTGCTCGCAGTGGCGGAAAGGCACGGGGCAAGGCGCGCTAGGAATTCCAGCGGTCAATCAGTCGGAGATGTGACATCGATATCACTGCTGGTTCTTTTGACCAGCAGGCACGCAAAAAAGGGAGCCGAGGCTCCCTTTTTCTTTGCGGCGGTTTCTCGCTGCGATTATTAGCTGTTGACCGCTGCGTCCTTGACCTTTTTCAGCGCGCGGACCTTCACGCGCACGGTTGCCGGTTTGGCTTCGAACCACTGGTCGACGCCGGTAAAGGGGTTCTTGCCGAAGCGGCGCTTGGTTGCCGGCACCTTGACCGACGTCACCTTGAACAGGCCCGGCAGCGTGAATTCACCAGCGCCCTTCTTGTGCAGCGAAGCCACGATGGTGTTCTCCAGATGGAGCAGCACCGCCTTCACCGCCTTGGCGTCGACGGCAGCTTGTTCAGCCAGATGGCTCACCAGGCTCGCCTTGGTGAACGTGTCCTTCAAAGGCTTGAGTGTCGGCGTCGTTGCGGCAGGCTTCTTAGCCGGAGCGGCCTTCTTAGCCGGCGAGGCCTTCTTTGCAGCGGTCTTGGCAGCGGTCTTGGTTTTGGTGGCCATAGTGAGAATAGATGGTTGAGTAAAGTTGACCATTCAATGGAAGCAACGCTGTGCAGCGCGCTTCGAGCAAGCATAGCAAAGGTTCGGCGTCGTGGAGGCGTTATCTAGCCTGTTCGGGGGCCAGGGAACGCTTATTGCATGCGGTTTGGTCGTTCATCAACCAGTTGAGACACTCCAAGGCGGCACAAGCATGGCCCAACGAAAATCATCGCGGAGCGTGGTGAGCCCCAAAAACCGCGCGCCCGTGCTCGCCCGGCTGCGTCAATCCAAGATGACGCGTTCGACTCATGCGTACGTTCGCGGCAGCACCGTGAAGTTTTACGAGTGGCTGAGCGAGGTGCAGCCGCACACGTTCCCGGAGGGGCCCGTCATCTGGATTTGCGGCGATTGCCATGTGGGTAATCTCGGCCCTATTGGCGATGCCTCTGGCGCCACGCGCATACAAATCCGGGATCTAGACCAGACGGTACTGGGCAATCCCGCACACGATCTGATCCGGCTTGGCGTGTCACTGGCGACGGCCGCTCGCGGATCCGACCTCCCGGGCATCGTGACCGCTCGAATGGTGGAAGCGCTGATGGCGGGCTACCTGCACGGCATCGATCCGGATGCGGCGCTGCACCTGCCGCCGCGCCCCGCATCCGTGCGCACCGCCATGAAGGCAGCGACAGCGCGCACGTGGAAAGAACTGGCCAAGGACCGGCTCGACGGCACGTCCCCCACCATTCCTCTCGGGCGCCATTTCTGGCCGCTCTCTCGCGAGGAACGGCGCGAACTGAAACAACTCGTGGGCCAGCACGAAGTGCTTGCCCTGGTGGCGCGCCTTTACGAGATGCCTGGGGAAGCCTCGGTCAGCATCGTGGATGCGGCCTACTGGGTTAAAGGTTGCAGCTCGCTCGGGCAGCGGCGTTATGCCGTCTTGCTTGCGGTCGACCAGGATCGCGGGCCGCGGTATCGGCTGATTGATATCAAGGAGGCGGGAAAAGCCGCAGCGCCCAGTGCCTCCGCAGGCGATATGCCCCGGATCAACGGCGAGCGCGTGGTCACGGGCGCGCGGCGTCTCTCTCCCGACCTGGGCGATCGCATGGCATGGGGACGCATGCTCGGCAGCAGCTTTTTCATGCGCGAGCTTCAACCGCAAGATATGAAGTTGTCTGTCGACAAGCTGGAGCACAAGGACGCCACGGTATTGGCTGCTTATCTGGGCAACATCGTGGGCCTCGCACACGGCAGCCAGATGCCGAGGGATATCGCCATGGCCTGGCACCGTGAGTTGAAGGCGCGTCACGGACGGTCCATCAATGCGCCGTTCTGGCTGTGGTCTTCGATTGTCGACCTGCTTGGGCTGCACGAGCGCCAGTATCTTGAGCACTGTCGCGCCTGGGCTAATTGATCTGATTTGCTGCCACGCATCCATTGGCGGGCACAAACGCTGCTGGCGACGCATTCGGACCATCGCAAGTTATCGACGGCAATGGGCTGCTCCGGTACGCAGCCAAGACTTCAAGGAGACGCGCGATGTACGTGGTAATGGGTGCAACCGGACACGTGGGGGCCGCCGTTGCGCAAACGCTGCTGGCGAGGGGGGAGCAGGTGACGATCCTGACCCGGCGGCCGGAGCGCGCAGATCACTGGCGGGAAAAAGGCGCGGCGGTCGCGATGGCCGACGTGGATGACGTCGATTCGTTAAGGGCGGCATTCCGGCGCGGGCAGCGCGCATTTCTGCTCAACCCCCCTGCGGATGTTGCCGGCGACACCGACGCGACGGAGCGCCGGACGATCGCCAACATCCTCGCCGCGCTGGAGGATTCAGGGCTGGAGAAGGTGGTGGCCGCGTCAACCTATGGCGCGCGCCCCGGGCAGGGCATCGGCGATCTGACGACGCTGTGGGAGTTGGAGGAGGGCTTGCGTCGCCAGTCAATTCCGGCCGCAATCAATCGCGGCGCCTATTACATGACCAACTGGGCCGGCCTGCTTCAGACAGTTGCGCAGACGGGCAAGCTGCCGAGCATGTTCCCCGCAGACATGCCGATGCCGATGGTGGCCCCGAGCGACCTGGGCGAAGTAGCGGCGGCGCGGCTCCTGACACCAGTTGACGACGCAGGTGTGCGCTATGTGGAGGGCCCGCAGCGCTACACACCGCGGGATGTCGCACAGGCCATGGCGCGCACACTTGGCCGTGGCGTGGCGGTGGAGGTTGCACCGCGCGACCGTTGGGACGCGATCTACAAAGGGCTCGGCTTCTCCGATGAAGCTGCCCGCGCCTACGTACGGATGACCGCCGTGACTCTGGACGAGGGTTTCGACATGTCGGGCGACGTTGTGCGCGGCCATGTCTCGTTGGCAGATTTCATTGCAGCGGCGGCAGTGCAGGCGGCGCACGCGTGATCAGACCGCCGAAATGAGCACCGTCGCACATTGCTATGCGACGAGATGGGCGAGAAGCGCAAGGTTCAACCCCGCCACCAGCACGGCGCCTACCGTAGCCAGCACAACCAGACCGTGACCGGCTGCATGTTGTCCCATCAAGTCGGGCTGGCGCGCTAACCAGATCAGGGCAGCCATGGGAAACGGCACCACCATGCTCAGAATGACTTGGCTGAGCACAAGGGCGCGCGTGACATCCATACCCGCCCCGATAACGATGAACGCAGGCACCATGGTGATCAGCCGGCGCATCCACACCGGCAAGCGCACACGCAGGAAACCCTGCAGCACCATCTGCCCCGCCAGTGTGCCGACCACTGAGCTGGACAACCCCGACGCGATCAGCCCAACCAGAAACACCAGCCCGGCCGATGCCCAGAACAGCGGCGCCAACGTGACATAGGCATCCTCAATGCCCGCCACCTCCGCATGTGCGCCGTGAAACGCGCCTGCTGATACCACCACCATGGCCAGGTTGATGCAGCCGGCAGCGGCTAGCGTGGCCACCACCTCGCGGTTGGAATACCGAAGCAGTTGCGACGTCTCCGACGCACAGCGCGGGCGCACACGCGCATTGACCAGCCCCGAGTGCAGAAAGAGCGCGTGCGGCATCGCCGTGGCCCCGACAATGCCCGCCGCCAACATGCACGCATCGGGCGGCAGCGCTGTAGGCACCAGGGTTTGCCGGAGCGCGGCCGCCCACGAAACAGGCAAGATCCACACTTGGATGATGTAAGAGATACCGATCACGGCCACCAGCGCGCCGATCATCAGCTCGACATGGCGGAACCCGCGCGCCTGTAACGTCAGCAGCCGATAGGTCAGCACTCCGGCGATAACCATGGCGTGCGGCAACGGCATTCCTGTCAGGAGCGCGATGCCGACCGCGGCACCGACGAACTCCGCAAGGTCGGTCGCCATGGCCGCAAGCTCGCTGATCAGCCACATGCCGAGGCCGGCAGGAGCCGGCAAATGCGTGCGACAGAGCTGCGCCAGATTCTGGCCCGTCACAATGCCCACCCGTGCAGAGAGCATCTGGAACAGCATCGCCACCAGGCTGGATGCGAGCACAACCCAGAGCAACTGATACCCGTATCGCGCACCAGCTTCAATGCCCGTGGCGATGTTGCCCGGGTCGGTATACGCCACTGAAACCACCACAGCCGGCCCGACAAACGGGATGAACGTGCGCCAGCCACGTCGCCGGCCTTCCAGCGCTTCGCGCGCGTGGGCGACGACGCATCGCGATGCAGAAGAGGTGTCGCGTTCCAGCGCGAGAGTGTCGTCCATGGAATCTCCGGGATAGGTGGCGCAGGGCCCTTCGCAACGCGCGTACCTGATCGCGCAGGGCAAGCGTGCGGCGTGCGATGGAACGGGTGTTGCGGAGAAGGGACGCGCCATGAAGGCACCCACCCATTCCCGGAGAACACCCATGTTCATGCACAACAAGCGATTGCAGTACACCGTTCGGGTTAGCGAAACCGATCCAGGCTTGGCCAACCTGTTGCTGGAACAGTTCGGTGGCCCGCAAGGCGAGCTTGCTGCCGCCATGCGCTACTTCACGCAAGCCGTGGCAGAAGAAGATGCAGGCCGCAAGGACATGCTCTACGACATCGCGACGGAGGAACTGAGCCACCTTGAGATCATCGGCACCATCGTCGCCATGCTCAATCGCGGTGCGAAAGGAGAATTGGCGGAAGCGGTGGACGAGCAGGCGGAGTTGTATCGAAAGCTCAATGGCGCCGGTAATGACAGCCATGTGACGCAGGTGCTCTATGGCGGCGGCCCGTCGTTGACGAACTCGGCGGGCGTGCCGTGGACGGCGGCCTACATCGATTCGCTAGGCGAGCCCACGGCCGATCTGCGCTCGAACATTGCCGCCGAAGCACGCGCCAAGATCATCTACGAACGGTTGATCAACGTGAGCGATGACCCCGGTGTGCGCGATGCGCTCGGCTTTCTCATGACGCGCGAAGTGTCGCACCAGAAGTCGTTCGAGAAGGCGCTCTACGCCATCAACGGCAACTTCCCTCCGGGCAAGCTGCCGCCGGTACCGGAGTTCAGTGATGCGTATTTCAAAATGTCGCGCGGCGGCCCCATCGTGCAGGCACCGTGGAATAGCGGCACGGGGCTTGAGCTGATCGCGGACCCGCCGGTGCCCGTTGACGGTGGCGACGGCAATGCATCGGTCAATTTGACCGATGCCGAGTTGGAAGCGCTCGAAGCCATGAAGACGCGTCTGGCTTCGGACCCGGCTGTCGATCCCACCACCGGTGCGGAGCTTGGCGAAAAGAAGGCGTGACAGCCGCGCCCGGGCTCGGGTGCTTCGTCACTCGGGCCTGGGCATTGCGTCTGCGTCAGTCACTGGCCGTTTCAAGGCTTGAACAAACATGGAGACGCTCATGCATATGCAAGAACTGCTTGCGATCGCGGCGCTCACTCTTGCCGTGATTGCAATGTATTCCCTCGCCCGTGGCTTGCCCGCCGGCGTGTTCGGGACAGGCGCGCAACCACTCGCGCTGATGTATTCGGGCGTCAATCCGCCGCATCCTTTCTTGAACGGAAGGCGATGATGACGAGCAATACAGCGCACGAAGGCGAGGAGCGGTTCGAGTGTGCCGGCCATACCGTCACAGTCAGCGCGGAGCAGGACGCACAAGGCGTGTGGGTGCCGCGCATTGCTGTCGCAAACGGCGAGCGGCAGTTCCAAATCCGGGAAATATCCCAGACGTGGCGCGGCTGGCATACCGAAGGCGAAGCCATTCGCGACGGCATGGAACAGGCCCGCCTGCTGCTCACGCATGAGCGGCCTTGAGTTTTGAGTCTGGGCGCTGGGCCTACAGCCAAATTGCGTCGTCTAGCTGAGCAGTGGCCAGACCCGGTCGTCAGCCACCCCATAGAGCGCTTCGCCCGGCGCAACAGGTGCGGTCCACAACCCTGTGAACTCGCCGAATGCGGGTAGCAGCGCGCCGCTTTGCCCAAAGCGGAAGCACGGTAGCCGGAGCCGATCTTTTCCGCGTCCGCTGATGAAAACGCCCGGGTGCACGTGGCCGGCAATGACGTAGCGTTCGGGCACCACTTGCGGCTCATGGCATAGCGCGAATGGGCCAATCGCCCAAGGCTCTTCCACCACGTTGAAGTGCAGGCCAGCAGGCGGGTCGCCCGCGTGGCGGTCGTGGTTGCCGCGGACCAGCGTGCAGGCTATGTCGGCGTGCCGTATGCGCCAGGCGACGAGCGCGTCGATTGCACCCTGTGCCTCGCGCGCGTGGAGAAGGTCGCCCAGCCACGCTATATGTCCGACGGGCAGTCGCGCCAGCATGGCATCCAGGCGGGCGATAGCCTGGACTGTGCTTCCGGCAGGCACCGGAACGCCGCGCGCGCGGAACGTCGCCGCCTTGCCGAAGTGCGCATCGGCCACCATCAGCATGCGTCGCGCGGGCCACCAGAGCGCGCGTTCGGGCAGAAGCCATACGGTCTCGCCCGCGCACTGGATGACGAGGTTTTGGGGAGCGCTCATAGCAGTGGGAGTGGCTTCGATGTCTTGCGTGGCCGGCGCGTGCGGCGGCTGGATTTGCCCGCTGTGTCGGACGATTCAGTCAAGCGCAACGCGGCCTGTACGTCTGTCTCGATTTCTGGCCGTGTTGCGGCATCCGGATCGGTCGGCTCGGGGCCTGCGGCGCGCTCGGCTTCGGCCAGCATGCGTGCGATCCGATCCGCCAGTTTCTCGGTCGAGAGCTGTTCGCGAAAACGCTCCACCATCAACGGAAAGCCGAACGGCGAAGGCCGGGTCAGCGCGCGCAGTTCAAGCCGCAAACCGCGCATGCGGATGAGGGCGGATTCAATGCGGTCGAGGTCCAGCTCCTGGCGCAAGACTTCGGTTTCCGCTTGCGACAGCAGCAGGTTGCCCGGGTCATGGCGCCGGAAGACTTCATAGAACAGGCCGGATGAAGCCTGCAACTGGCGGGTGCTTTTATGCGCGCCGGGGTAGCCCTGGAAGACGAGCCCCGCTACGCGTGCGATCTCACGAAAGCGACGCTGCGCGAGTTCTCCGGCGTTGAGGCTGGCCAGCACATCCTGCAGGAGCGTGTGGGTGGAAAAGAGTTCGCCGCTGGCCAGCAACGCGGGCCAGTCGATGGGCGTGGCCGACAGGAGTTCGAGGCCGTAGTCGTTGAACGCCAGGGAAAACGTGGCCGGCGTGCGATTGGCGGCGCGCCAGCCCAGCAAGCTTGCCAGCCCCAGGTGGGCATGCCGCCCCGCAAACGGGTAGAGAAAGAGATGCCAGCCCTCGCGGGAGTGCAGGGTTTCGGCCACCAGCGTTGCGGTGGTGGGCAGCGCAGACCAGCGCGCCTGCAGCTCCAGCAGCGGGCGCGCGGCTTCCATTTCGGGGCTGTCGAAACGCGCATGTGCCGCCGCATCAAGCTGCGCCACCACCGCGTGCGCCAGCTCGGTGGAAAGCGGCATGCGACCACCGTTCCAGCGGGGCACGGCAGCACGTTTGCCGGTGGCACGCCGCACATAGGCTGTCATGTCCTGCACGCGCACCAGCTCCAGCAAGCGGCCCGCAAACAGGAAGTTGTCGCCAGGGCGCAGCCGGGCAATGAAACCTTCCTCGATCGACCCCAGGGCACCGCCGCCGGAAGCACGCCACCAGCGCACGGTCATCGTTGCATCGCTGACGATGGTGCCGATGCTCATGCGGTGCCGCCGCGCGAGCCGAGCATCGGGCACGCGCCAGACCCCGTGCTCGTCTGGTGTGACGCGGTGGTAGTCGGGATATGCGGTGAGCGAGTGGCCGCCTTGTCGCACGAAGTCGAGCGCCCATTGCCACTCGTCGTCGCGCAAATCTCGGTAGGCCCATGCGCGGCGCACTTCCTGCAACAGCGCCTCGGGCACAAAGCCGCCCCCGAGTGCCACCGTCACCAGATGCTGAACCAGCACATCAAGCGGTTTATGCGGCGAGGTGCGGGCTTCCACGTGGCCCGACATGGCGGCCGCGCGCGCGGCCGCGCCTTCCACGAGTTCAAGGCTGTGCGTGGGCACCACCGTCACGCGAGAGGGCCGGCCCGGCGCGTGGCCTGATCGCCCTGCACGCTGCAACAGCCGCGCCACGCCCTTGGGTGAGCCGATCTGCAGGACGCGTTCCACCGGCAGAAAGTCGACGCCCAAATCCAGGCTTGACGTGCAGAACACCGCCTTGAGCATGCCTTGCTTGAGCCCGGTCTCGACCCAGTCGCGCGTTGAGCGGTCCAGTGAGCCGTGATGCAACGCAATCAGCCCCGCCCATTCCGGCCGCGCATTGATGACGGCCTGGTACCACAGCTCCGCTTGCGAACGCGTGTTGAGAAACACCAGCGCGGTGGTGGCACTTTCCAGCTCTTCCAGCACGTGGGGCAGCATCGCCATACCCAGGTGCCCGGCCCATGGAAACCGCCCTACACCGTCGGGCAGCAGCGTATCGATCTCCATGCGCTTGGGCAGATGGCCTTGCACCAGCGTGCCGGCGGCGGGCGTCGTCGCATCGCCCAGCGCGTCCATGGCTTCCGCCAGGTTGCCCAGCGTGGCTGAGAGGCCCCACACGACTAGCCCCGGTGACCACGTGCGCAGCCGCGCCAGCGCCAACTGCACCTGCACGCCGCGTTTGTTGCCCACCAGTTCGTGCCATTCATCGACGACGACCACCCGCACAGAGCCCAGGGCTTCACGCGCATCGGCGCGCGCGAGCAGCAACGACAGGCTTTCGGGCGTTGTCACCAGGGCGGTGGGCAAACGGCGCGATTGCGCGGCGCGCTCGGCACTGCCGGTGTCGCCGGTGCGCTGCCCGAGGGTCCAGTGCGGCGCCAATGCCTGTGCGGCGTCGGTCAATGCGCGCGTGGTGTCGGCCGCCAGCGCACGCATGGGCGTGAGCCACAGCACGGACAAAGGCGGCGCGCCGCTGCGCCCGCGCACTTGCGCCAACCGTTGCAGCGCACCGAGCCAGACGGCATAGGTTTTCCCCGCCCCCGTGGTGGCGTGCAGCAGGCCCGATTCACCGCGTGCCATGGCCGACCACACGGCGCGCTGGAACGGCATTGGCGCCCAGCCGCGCGCGGCAAACCATGCATCAAGATCGGGCATTGCGGGTTCGTTCATGACGGCGGCAGCAGGCTTTCCAGTGTCTGCAAGGTATCGGCTTCTGCGACCGGCTTGTCATGGCGCCAGCGCAGCATGCGTGGAAACCGCACCGCGATGCCGCTCTTGTGGCGCGTGCTGCGCGCTATGCCTTCAAAGCCGAGTTCGAACACCAGCGTCGGGGTCACGCTGCGCACGGGGCCAAAACTTTCAACCGTGGTCTTGCGGATGAGCGCGTCGACCTGTCGGATCTCTGCGTCGCTCAGGCCGGAGTACGCCTTCGCAAAGGGCACCAGCTTGCGCTCGGGCACCTCGGGCGGCGCGTCCCATACGGCAAAGGTGTAGTCGGTATACAGGCTCGCGCGCCGGCCGTGGCCGCGCTGCGCATAGATGAGGACGGCATCGACCGAGAACGGATCGATCTTCCATTTCCACCACACGCCCACGTCTTTGGTGCGGCCCACGCCGTAGCGCGCGTCGCGCCGCTTGAGCATCAGCCCTTCGACGCCCAGCTCGCGCGAGGCTTCGCGCTGGCGTGCAAGGTGGTGCCAATCTTCGCCGTGAAGCAGCGGAGACAGCTCCAGCGCCGGATGAATGTATTCGGCAATCACGCGTTCAAGTTGCACGCGCCGCTCGCTTTGCGTGCGCTCGCGCAGGTCCTGCCCCTGCCATTCGAGGAGGTCATACGCCAGCAGCACTGCCGGCGCTTCTCGCAGCACGCGCGCGTTCAGCGTCTTGCGGCCGATGCGTTGCTGAAGCAGAGCAAAGGGCTGCACGCGGCCCTCTTGCCACACCACGATCTCGCCATCGAGGACGGTTCCGGAGGGCAATACCCCCGCCATGGTGGACAGTTCGGGAAATCGGTCGGTGATGAGTTCCTCGCCACGCGACCACAGCCATGCGCTGTCGGCGCGGCGAACGAGTTGCGCGCGGATGCCATCCCACTTCCATTCGATTTGCCATTCAGTGGGAGGGCCGAGCAGTGTGTCGAAGGCTTGCGCGTCGGCCTGCAGCGGATGCGCAAGAAAGAACGGATACGGGTGCCCGGTATCGAGCACATGGCCATCGGCACTGGCATCGGCCAGCAGTGCGCGATAGCGCTCGGGGGTGGGTGCCTGGCCGATGTCGGTATAGCCCATCAGCCGTTGCGCCACGTGCTTGGGATCGGTGCCACCCACTTCGGCCAGCGCGCGCGTGACGAGCAGTTTTGACACCCCTACACGAAACGCCCCCGTGATCAGCTTCATCAACACCAGCCGCGCTTGCAGCGGAAGGCCCCGGCACAGTTCGGCAAGGCGAGGCAGTACCTGCTCGGGCGGCTGACCACGCAATGACAGCAGGCGCGCTTCCATCCACTCGGCCAGGCTGGTGTCGTCTGCATGATCCGCATCGGGCAGGACCAGGGCGATCGTCTCCGCCAGGTCGCCTACGGCTTGGTAGCACTCGTCAAACAGCCATTCGGGCAGGCCGGATGTGGTCTGGGCAAAGCTGGCGAGCACACGCACGGGCACCAACTGGCGGGGCTTGCCGCCGGCCAGGAAGTAGACCGCCCAGGCGGCATCGGCATCGGGCGCGGTGCGCAGGTAGGCCACCAGTGCGGCCAACTTGCCGTTGCTCGATGTGGTGGCGTCGAGCTGCGCGTATAGATCGGCAAAGGCTTTCATGGCGCGGGCGGGTCCGCTGGTTCGACTGCTTCGGCTGCATCGGCTTCTTCGCCTTCGTGGCCATACTCGGTGGCGAAGGCGCGCGCATCCAGGCCGCGCTCGCACAGCCAGCGCACCATCGGCGCCACCTGCCCGTGCGTGACATAGACCCGCGTGGCGCCCGTGGCATCAATGGCTTGCTGCAAGCCAGGCCAGTCTGCGTGATCGGACAGCACGATGCCGCGGTCGACGCCGCGCCGCCGGCGTGCCCCGCGAAGCTGCATCCAGCCGCTGGCAAAGGCATCGGCATAGTCGCCAAAACGGCGCATCCACGGCGTGCGTTGGGCGGAGGGTGGCGCCAGCACGAGCGCGCGTCGCAATTCAGTGCGGGGCACGTCGGTCGCCAGTTGCGTGGGTGGGAGCGCCACGCCCGCGTGCCGATAGGCGGTGTCTAACTGCAGCATGGCGCCGTGCGAAACAATCGGCCCGATGCCGGTATCGAGCCCCGACAGAATGCGCTGGGCCTTGCCGAACGCATAGCAGAACACGACGCTCGCGCGGCCAGCTTCGGCATTGCCGCGCCACCATGCGTTGAGCTGCGCGAAGATCTCGGTCTGTGGCCGCCAGTGGTAGATCGGCAGTCCGAATGTGGATTCGGTGATGAATGTGTTGCAGCGCACCGGCTCGAACGGCGTGCAGGTGCGATCCGCCTCGACCTTGTAGTCGCCGGACACGACCCACACGTCGCCGCCGTATTCCAGCCGCACCTGCGCGGACCCGAGTACATGCCCCGCCGGATGAAAGCTCAACCGGACGCCGTGATGGACGATGGATTCCCCGTACGGCAGCGTCTGCAGGGGGATGTCGTCACCCAGGCGCGCACGCAGCACACCCGCACCAGGGGCGGCAGCGAGGTAATGCTGGTGCCCGATGCGGGCGTGGTCACTGTGGGCGTGCGTGATGACGGCTCGGTCAACCGGCCGCCAAGGGTCAATGTAGAAGTCGCCTACTGGGCAGTACAGGCCTTTGGGCGTTGTCACGATCAGTTCTGCTGCGCTGGTCATCACTCGCTCTCATTTGAGACCCCTATCAGGTTTTGGCGACAACATTAACGCAATGGCTGCTTATGCGCAGGCTCGCCACGCATGTCGGCCGGGCCGCCGGGGCCTGCGGCGGCACTGTTGCCCGAAGGCCCAGTGATGTCCGCAGCCCCGCCCGATCCTGGGGAAGGAGACGCGGCCTGCGGCGTAGACAGATCAGGCGCTGAGGCCGGCATGGTGTCCGGATATCGCGACAAGGAGCGTTTTGCGGTCTTCGCTAGGGCCGCTGGAGCGACGTCTGGCGATGCCGGGCGCGGCTCAGTAGGCTGCGCAAGCGAAAGTCCGCTGCCGCCCGTCGATGCCAGGAAGAACAGCCAACCTGCTGCAGTTCGCTTTGTCACTCGTAATGCGTGATGCATGCGTGGCCTCCGTTGCGCTCCGTGGGCGGAAGCAGCCGGCATGCCAGGGTTCCTCGCCGGTGGCGCGGAGCGGTTGGCTGCCAGGCAGCGGCGGCGGTTGGCCATTTCTTCAATGGAGGGGGAAAAAAGGACGATCGGCGGCCTTGGAGCGCTGGAAAACCCGTGAGCGTCATCTCTCACGTGCTGCGCGACAGATTTAGAGGTTGATCTGTATCAGCCAGCGAAGGGCAGCATCGGCTTACCGTGGAGGGCTATTAGAAAAAGCCATCCAATAGGCTGAAAACGGGGAAACGTCATGCTTGAACAACAACCAGACGAAGTGGTCGCCGCCACGCTTTGGGAACTGGAGTCCTCAGTGTCCCGTGCATTACCCAGAGGGGCGCTCGTCAATTCGGCTCGTGCCAATTGCGGTGGCTACGATGTGGCAGCGAAGTGGACGATGTCGACAGTCCGTGGCAATCGGCAGGAATGCACGTTAGCGGTGCATTTCGGTGTGGCTGAGGCCAAGGCGTACTGCCGACTGAATCATCCCAGACGGGAAGAGATCTGTCGGCGGGTCAGCGAATGGCTGTCCGTCCAGTTGGAATTCCAGGGCGGAGAACAGTGCGCAGACACGGGCTACGACCTGGTGCTCACCGTGCCAAATGCCTTCTTTCTTGATGAGAGAGACGCCATTCGTGTGGGGCGGCAGGACCGAGAACACGATTTTTCCCTCCATCGGGGCGCATCCCTGCCGCCGTTGACTTGAGCGGCAGTTCTATCGACAGGTTTTTGAGGTGTGTCTGTCCACCGATCGGCTTTCTAAACGCCGGTTGATTGTGCGCCGTCAAGGCATAGGAGCGCGCAGCGGCTACCTTCGAATAGCGGCCCGTGAGTGTGGGCGCGCGGAAATGCGGAGGCCTTATGCGCGAGCGGATCAACGAAGCCGAAAGGACTTGTCTACGTGAACTCCAAGATGCGCTAACAGAAACGCTGCCTCGTCGGGCCGTCTTGCGGCTTGAAGGCGACGAACTGGGCGGAATAGATGTACACGCGTGGTGGATAGTAGAAGGCCCGCGAGGCGACAAGCAGGTCAATTCATTTTCATTTCACCTGACGGAGTTGATGTTGCAGGTCTACTTTCACCAGTCCAGCGACGCTCGAGCAAGTACCTGCGGGCGATTGAAGGATTGGGCGAACTGGGCGCTCGAGGGCGCAGAAGAGACTGGCGACAACGATATGGGCTTCGATATCTGCGCGCTTGTACCGGGAGGCATCTTTCGTCCGAGCGTTGATCTACAGCGGTCCTGATGGCGCGATTGGAGGGCGATACCGGCTTTGTCATTGCAGCCGTGTCCACCGTGCAGGTTGAATCGCTTTTTCCAGGCGTTGGCAGGGCAATTTTTTCCCACCAGCGGAAGCACGTGACTGCGGTAAAAACCCAGATTCGCCGTTGCTATGGAGCCTCGCTGCTCTCTGATGCGGTTTCCGTGACAGCAACGTCGTCGGAGAATTCGTAACGACCCTTGCCGTGGCCCTTCGCGCGATAGAGCGCGTCATCTGCGGCCGAAAACACCACGGCCCCATCGACGTTGTGGCTCAGCCGTGCCACGCCAACGCTGCAGCCGAGTTCAATGACGACCTCGCCAAACTTGTAGGGCCGTGCGCCAATTGAAACGATTCGGCCGGCGAGCTTATGTAACGCGTCGTCGTTCACCGGCCCGACGATGACGGCAAATTCGTCGCCGCCGAAGCGCGCAACAAAATCGGATGGACGTGTGACGGTGCGCAGGCGATCGGCAAATGCACGCAGCACCTCATCGCCTGTTGCGTGCCCGTAAGTGTCGTTGACGCGCTTGAACCCGTCGAGGTCGATGAGGAGCAGGGCGCCCAGTTCGCGGCGGTTGTCGGAAGAAAGTGCTTTCTCCATCTGGTTGTCAAAACCGGCCCGGTTCAGCAGACCCGTGAGGTGGTCCGTCATCGACAGGGCTTTCAGGCGGACCTCTTTCTCTTTGCGGGCGGTGATGTCCGTGACAAGGATGTGCACGCCGATGACAGTGCCGTCGGCCCGGAACTGTGGAACATACTGAACCTCCTGGTACGTGAGCGAGGAACCGATGCGCTCCTCGCGCTCGAATCTTTGAGGGTTACCCGCCAGCGCCTTTTCCAATGGCTCGCGCAGGCGCTCGTACGCGGCCAGGCCCACGACCTCGGCAACGGTCTTACCTACAAGACTCGAACGTGACATGCCCATCTCGCTCGCATAGGCGGCGTTCACAAACTCGTATTGACCGTCAGCGCCCACGAACAGCACTTGCCCCGGCATTGCGTCTGTGACGGTCTGCAAAGTCTCCGCGTTGCGTTGGACGGCTTCTTTCGCCGCTTTTTCGGCACGAATGTCCCGCATGAGGGCGGAGTAGTGGTCTAGCTTGCCGGCGGAGTCTCGATGAACGATGACGGTGTGGGCCACGGGAACCAATTCACGCTTGGCGTTGTATGCAAGCGTTTCCCCCATCCACATGCCGGATCTCAGGGCGGTGGGAACCACGACGTCCTTCAGGAACTGTACTGTTTCTGGCGGGTGGTAGTCGGTAATGGTTGTTTCGCTGATGGCCTTGTCGGCCGGTATGCCTGCGAAGGCCCGCCCAGCGGGGTTGATGTAGGTCAGCTGCCCGTAACGGTCTGTTTGGGCGATGAAGTCCGGCGTGGCTTCCAGAATCGACATCAGTGCGCCGATTGCTTGTTCGGCACGGACACGTTGTGTGATGTCTTCGATGACCCCGACATATCCTTGGGCTGCCCCGTCAACCACAACAGGTGCAGCCGTCACCGATATCTGGCGCTCTGGCTCGCCCGGTATGGAGAAGCGCTGCAGGTCGCGAAAGACGAGGCCGGCTTCCCTGGAAGCATCCCATGCGCGCTCTGCCCGCTCTTTGTCTTCTGGAGCGAGCCTGTCACGCCATGAGTCTGCAAGCGCGTCTTCCTTGGACAGGCCCAGGATGCGGCAGTAAGCATTGTTGACGTATGTCGTGCGGCCATCGTTGCGTGTTCGGAAAAATCCAAGCGGTGACGCGTCGTTGACTGCTTCGAGTTCCGCCCGCTGCTGTACGACCTGTCTCATGAGGGCGCGCAGGCCGCGCACGATAGAGTCGATTTCAGGGGATGCATGTCCGACGTCGAGCGTGGTGAGCCCATCCCATTCGCAGTGATCGGCCCGACGCAAAGCCACGTGCAGCCGATGCAATGGACGCAGCAGCAACTGCATGCCACCCCAGACGGAACATGCGACCAGGGCAATCAGGAACAGCGAGGCCCATCCCAGTCGATGCCGCATCACGGCGAAGGGGGCATCGACTTCGCTTCTCGGGATGACCGAACCCAGCGTCCACCCCGTGGCAATGACGTTCTCCAGCGTGATCATCGGGGCTGTCTCGTCCAGTGGCTGTCCGGCAAGCGCCTTTTCGATGTCCGGCTCCGCACTGGTATTGGCCAAGAGTTTTGCGTCATCCGGGTGAATGACGAATACCGGGGCATTGCCGCGCTGAACGACGAATAGATAACCGTGCTCACCGATACGGGTGGTCCGCATGTCGCCAAGGAAGTTCGGGCGAAGCAGGCCCAACGATGCGCAGAGCACGCCGACCATGTGGCCTGCGTCGTCAGAGACCGGTGCCGCAAACACGATGTTTGGCGCGCCGCCGATACGGTTACGCAACGGCGCCGAGACGGCGGCCTGTCCTACCACAACGACTTGCTTGAAGTAGTCGCGGTCATGAACGTCGACGCCGACCACCTGTTCTACGTATGGGGAGACGGCCGTGACTTTGCCGTCCATGCCAACAAGGAACACGCTGTCAAACATTCCGGCAGTCGGCGCTATGGACGCAAAGTATCGGCGAGCGTCTTGCAGAGATCCGAAGTGGACCGTGCGGGTCTGAGCTGCAGTGCGTTGAACGATGTCGAGGTAATCGTCCATGCGCTGCCTGAGGTCAGTCGCGGCATCCTTTACCAGCGCCTGTTGATGCTTCTGGATGAGTACCTGAATGTCTGAGCGGAACTTCGTCCGTTCGGCCAGGAAAGCGATGCAGAGCAGGGCCGCCACGAGGATGGTGGCCAAGAACGCGGCTTGAAATTTGAGAGTGGGCCGGATCATGCGTAGTGCTTCTTGCTCAAGGGCTCTGTCCGACTGCGGACCCGATGGACTTCGGTCTGGCACCACTCATACGCGCGGGTCGCGCGTTGCGTCAGATGTGCAGATTGGCGCCTAGATTTACTGCGCCAGCGGTTCTTCCGTTGCGGAGAGGAATGGGCCCTCGATGGATTCTTCGCCAGATCTGCCTGCACCTCGACATGGTGGCGGGCACCACAACTCGTGCTTGTGGTGTGCCCCTGCTTCAATCGACGCAAGCAACGAAAACCTTAGCAGGGCGAGCGAATTGTTTGATCTGCGTCAAGTCGCGCGAGCGTGTTCGCTGGCGGTAAGCAGCCACTCACTGGCTTTTGCCAGCCTGTGCACTTTCACTTCTGAGCGGCCGTACTGCGAACCGGTCAACCAGGAAGTCGATCAGCGTATGTATCCAGCAATGCTGTTCCAACTTCCCCAGCACGATGCATCATGACAACCCAAGACCGTCTCACTGATCATGCAGTTTGAACGGGCCTACAGCATTGGGGCGGCGCTCTGGGCAGGCTTGCCCTGTTGAAACGCGCCGCAGCCAAGCGACGGGACGTGTCGTCCTTGTGTTAATCGTCAGCGGATGAATCCGTTTCGACAGGAGGGTTCTGGGCGATCAGATGCGTGAGACCCGCGACGCCGACGGGGGGCTCTGCGAGCCACGGGATCAGTGCGCAGTCATGTGCAAGGTCGTCGGCGACGTGGCGAATAAAGGGCACCTCGTAGGCCCCGCGCTCGCTCAACACGGGATGGGTTGTCCCGCTCGCCAGAAGCGACTGGTTGATGACCCACGCATAGGGCTTGATGCCCGCGCGGACCAGGTCTTTGGCAAGGCGCTCCGCCTCGTGAACGGGAGTGGCCTCCGGCAGGGTGACGATGAGCACCCGCGTGAAACTGGCGGCGCGCAGCCGGGGCAACAACTGCCGCACCGCCTCGGGCATGTCTCCTTGCGTACGCATGACTTCCCGGTGATAAGCCTCGGCAGCATCAAGCAGCAGGATGGTGTGGCCCGTGGGGGCGGTGTCCAGCACCACGAAACCGCTCTTGCCCTCGTCCACGGTGCGGGCAAACGCTCGGAAGACGGCGATCTCCTCGGTGCACGGCGAGCGCAGGTCTTCTTCCAACATTGCGCGCCCGCCGGCGTCGAGCTGCTGGCCAGCCTTGGCGAGAACGTCTTCGGTGTATTGCCGCACTTCCTGGGATGGGTCGATGCGGGTCACGGTCAGGCCTGGTACGACGCCGTCAATGGTGGCGGCGATATGCGCGGCCGGGTCGGTGGTTGATAAGACGACTCGATGCCCCTTCTGGGCCAACGCCACGGCAATGGCCGCAGCAACGGTGGTCTTGCCGACACCGCCTTTGCCCATTGTCATGATGACGCCGTGGTCGGCGGCTGCCATGTCTTCGACCAATCTGCTCAAACCGGGCGGCAAGCGGGTTTTGGGCATGTCGCGGCGGGTCGGCAACGCGACAGTCTCGGGGTGCGCCATCTCCCGCAGCGCGTCCAGTCCAACGGTGCCGCGCGGCAGGAAGGGAATGCGTGTCTGCGGTAGCACAGCCAGCTCGGCAGGCATGTTCGCCAATGCTTCGGCCGAGCGCTGCGCCATCGCATTCGCGATCGGGTCATCGGAGGTGGTATCCGTGAACAATCCGTTGATCGCCAGAGTCTGGTTCTGTATCCCGAGGTCGGCGAGTTCGCCGCGTGTTCGATTCGCTTCGCGCAACGACGCGGCGTCGGCGCGAGCGACCAGAACAACGGTGGTCTGGTCCGAACTGGAGAGCCGCTGGACGGTTGCGGCATACAGCGCCTTCTGTTTTTCAAGACCAGCCAGCGGGCCAAGGCAAGAGGCACCGCCTGTCGATGAGGAAATGAACTGATCCCATGCAGAAGGCAAGGTCAGCAGCCGCAGCGTGTGGCCGGTTGGCGCCGTGTCGAAAATGACATGGTCGAACTCAGCGGTAGAAGCCGGGTCACCCAGGAGCTTCGAGAACTCGTCAAACGCCGCAATCTCGACAGTGCACGCACCGGAGAATTGCTCTTCCATGCTCTGAATCGCTGCCGCCGGCAGGATGCTGCGGTAAGGCGCCACCATGCGCTCACGATAAGCGTGCGCAGCCGCCTCTGGATCAACGTTCAGCGCGAACAAACCGCTTGCGCCTGGTACGGCCGTCGGTACCTGGCCAAGGCTGACACCCAGCACTTCGTCGAGGTTGGACGCAGGGTCGGTGCTGACGATGAGCACCGACCGTCCGGACTCTGCCAGTGCCAGGCCGGTGGCACAGGACAGCGAGGTTTTGCCGACACCGCCTTTGCCGGTGAAGAACAGATAACGGGTACGGATCGAGGGCAATGTCATGACGCCACCGCTTTAGCCGCAAGAGCCTGGCGCGCAGCCGCAACCTCCGGCTTTGACGCGCGGCTTCTCTTGCGTCGATAGCGCAATGTTGAGCTTCTGCGCCAGTTGTTGACGTGAGGGGTACATGCCGGAGGAGACAATGCGGCCATCGATGACAACGATCGGAAGGCGGTCCATGCCACCTTCCATCTCCTTGACGACGGCGGGGTTTGCCGCAAACGCTTGCGGTTCCTGGCCCAAGTTGTAGCGGGCCACCGTCACGCCGTGTCCTTCAACCCATTTCAGGTCGGCGGCGAATTGCGCCAGCACCGGGTCGACGTCGACGCCGCAGACGCCGGTCGAGCAACACATCGCCGGATCAAAAATTTCCAGTTTCATCATGATGTCCTCATCTCAAGAAGCCGTCTTGGGGCACTGGCACACGTCAGTGAAATAAGCATGGAGCGACCAACGCGCCAAGGTGTTGAGCGGCAACAAATTCTGGTGCATCGCCTTGGAAGATGCCGGCAAATGTATTGGTTAAAGCACGCAGCAACGATCAATCGATCTGCAAAGCGAACTGTGCAGACATTGCCTCTTCGGCAGTTGAGCGGGATCAACTTCGCGCACGACCGTCCGCTGTCCAAAAGAGCGAGTCGTACTTAACTTGACTGAAGGCGGTCGTTTGGCGAGCGCTCTGATGGCGTACAGCTTTGTGGTGCGGGAGGGGAGACCTATGACAAACGAACCAGAAAATCCGGACGAGCTCATTCAAGTCAAAGCAGTTCTCCGGCGGAACTTGGCTTCCACGGGCGCAATTGCGGCGCGCATGGTGGTGCTGATGAAGTTTCGCGACGCGGTATTGCCTTGTCTGTCTCCTGCAGCCGCGGATGCCGCGCTCGAAGCGTTCAACGAAAGCCTCGAAGAGGCGATCCCGCTGGCTGCTGAGTTCGGATCATTGCCCGCATACAGCGATGCGTTCTTTGATGAAGTTTTGACTACGCGGGCTGCGCTGGAACGGCGGCAGTCAAGGGAAGGGATTCGTGACCATTGAGGCTGTGGGCAGCCCCCAAGTGGCTGGCGAAGGTAGCGCCGGGGGCATAACCCGCCAGCAAACGATCTTAGAAAGCACGATTTTTCTGAACACCCGCCTGTGAAACCGTCGCCAGTGCCTGGATGTCCAATATCTGAATTTCGCGATGATTGACTCGCAAAATGCCCTCGCGCGCGAGCGAACTGAAAATTCGACTCACGGTCTCGAGCTGCATGGCTAGGTGCTCGGCAATCTCTTCCCGACTCATGCGCAGAATAATGTGCCGATCGGAAAAGCCCCGCTCTTTCAGACGCTCCGAAAGATCGAGCAAGAAACTGGCGACGCGTTCCTCCGAGCGCATGGATCCGAGACAGAGCATCAGCCGTTGTTTGCGGCCGATGCGCGCGCTGAAGATCTGCGTAACCAGTTTTTGAATCGCACCTTCTTGCTGTGCTAACTCGGCAAGGTGCTTCCACGATACGGCGCACACCTCCGAGTCCTCCAATGCAATCGCGGTTGAGGTTCGGGTATCCGATTCGAAACCGTCCGCGCCGAATATGTCGCCGCTCAGGTAGAACGCGGCAATCATCTCGCGGCCTTCGGCTGTGCCAAGCGTCAGCTTGAACGTGCCGTATTTCACCGCGTAGATTTCATCCAGGGGATCGCCAGAGCGGAAGATTGACTCGCCTCTCTTTACCCGGATTTTTCGCTGTGCGATGTCTTCTACCAGTGCGGCTTCACGGGCGTTCAAACCGCGCGAAAGGCAAAGGTGACCGTTCCGACACGTGGTACAGCCTTGATTGGGGGCGTTCTCGGACATGGGGGGCATTTGGGGGATGAGAATAGTGTTATCGGCCGCCGCTCACAGAACTTCATGTTGCCACGTCAGATATCGGATAAAGCCCTCAAACGTGTGGTCATTTGCGCTTTCGGTGTGATCGATCAGGCGCAGCACCCAAATTCGTTGCGCAGGTGTGTCGAGATATCGGGGGCGTTGATCCGCGTCAGTGTCTAAGCAGATGTGGCAGGTACGCTCGGACAGCTCGATACCTGCCTGCTTCGGAACGCGGGGAACGCAATGCTGAATGCACAACTGGAAGAGACTGGAGGCGCCGCCGAACGGGAGTTGGGCGCCGTGGTCGCAGCAACGTTGCCGCGAAGTGCATTTGTCAGGACATTTCGCACAAAATCCGGCGGCTACGACGTCGAAGCGGAATGGCAAACCAGCGGTCCTTATGGGCTCACAGCCAATTGCACGCTTGCGCTTCATTTCACGGGCGCAGAGATATCGACCTACACACATTTCAGTGAGCGCAAACGCGAAGAGGCGTGTCGTCGAGTTGCCGACTGGTTGAGTATTCGGCTGGAATTGCAGGCTGCGGACATGCTTTGGGACAAAGGCTTTGATATTGACGCCGTTGCGCCTTCAGCGTTCTTCGTCGACGAGTCCGGTTGCTCCAACACCTTGCAGTAGAACCGGCCTTGCTTACGATTCGGGCCAAAGATTTCACTCCTGCGCACGTGGCTTCATGTGCCTGAGCGGAACAAGCAGCGTGCGTCGTCATGATCCGTACGTAGACGGTCCGAGCTACGCGCGACCCTTCTGGTGAATTAACCTTCGGGCCGTAGATAGGCGGCAAATGGTCCACTTCGGCGTTGTCAAATAGACAGTGACGTTGTCTATTTGACAGCAGGTGCAAAAGTGCACCCTCTCTTAGGGCAGTAGACTTTCCCTCATGGGATTACTTGAAATCTACGACGGTGGATGTCTTCGCCTGTTCGGGCCCATAGAGATCAGGCAACGGCAGCGGATCGCATTTGGAAGCGAGCGCGTTTTCCGCTCACCCACCATCTCACAGGAGCCGCTCGTCGGTGAACACGGTTTGGTTCTTGCCGGAGGTCTTCGCGCGATACATCGCACTATCTGCGCGACGCAAGATGGCAGGAATGTCGAGCGGCTCGCCCTGCATGTCGGTTGAGAACAGATAGATGCCGATGCTGGCCGACACAGAAACAGGATGCCCATCAACGGTTTGAATCGCATTCAGTACCGATTGGACATCATCTGCAATGGCTTGCGCGTCTGTCTTGCTACAAAGGTCGCGCGCCAAAATCACAAACTCGTCGCCTCCCAGGCGGGAGAGCGTATTGCCCCGGCGCATGCGAGCTTGCAAGGCTTGGGCAAAACGTTGCAGCAGCAAGTCTCCTACTCCGTGCCCATATGCATCGTTGACTTGTTTGAACCCGTCCAAATCAATGAGTAACAGAGCCGTTCGTTCCGCTTCGCCATCTTGACCAAGAAGGACGCGCGCGATGGCCTTCTCAAGGCTCTTGCGATTGTTCAGACCAGTCAAAGGGTCAGTAGCGGCTCGCTTCTCAAGCCTGTTGACCAACACTGACAAATATATGGAGGTGGCGGTAACGCCAAAGGCGATGCCCAGCGCGGCGGAAAAATTCTCCTCCCACCACGGTGCCCATTGCATGAGCGCCGCAATGCCAGCAAGCGCGACAGTGCAGGAGAGTGCCAACATGCGTTTGCCATGGCGGCACCCTGCGCCTACCAAAAACCAGAAGAAAGCCCAGAGCATGGGCAATGCTATCCGGCCTCCTGCGGCAAGAATCATCACCACCGAAGCCTGATCCATGACGGTGGTCGTGACTAACCGTGTGCGCGATGGGCCAGACAGTGCATTGACAGCCAAATATGTACCGACGCTGAATGCGACATAAAAAAGACATGCCAATAGCGTTCGGTAGGCCTCAGGCGTTGGTTGGATGAGCGCAACGACTCCATAGGCCAGGAAGGGTAGCGGGCCCAGGTAGATCCGCAACATCGCTTGCTCATATTCCGGCAGCCTTTCAACGGTGCTCAAGTGCCGGCCTCCGCTAACGCCAAGTAAGTCTGCCCATCTCATATCAACTCGCAAGCCACAACCTTTCTCGTTTTAGTCGAGTGTAGTTGATGCGTGGGCGCTGAAGTTCATCTGCCGACGTAGTTAATTGGTGGGGTTGCGCACGCGTGCAGACGCGCGCTGTTTATCCGGGTCCAGTCGTACGTACGACTCCTCTGAAGTGCGAGTTCGTCAGCGATTTCGTCTGATCGGGAGCGCGGCAAGGAGATGCGAGAAAGCGCGGACTACGTGCTCGAAGTGCCTGCTGACAATTCAAATGCCGTTCAATTCGAAGCGGCAAGTTCTGCTATCGGGCGCGCCGTCATTTGTCTCGAAACGGTCTGCGGCCACAGGGGGAACAGTATTCCGCAGTTCTCCTAGAAATGATTTTCGAGCCGTTCGCGCAGTCACGCACGCGGCTTCGAAGGAGAACGTATCGCGGCGGACTGAAGGTTGCCGAAGAGTAAGCGCGCAAGACAAAAGGCTGCCATCGGCCAGCTTTTTTTTCCGTCGGTTTTACGACCGTTTGAGGACCCGCCACGTTAAGGGCCGTCGTGCCAATAAAGCATAACTTGGCCGATCGGGACGGAATAAGGCATAACCTGTCCAAACGGATTTCTTCCCGTTGAGGCGCGCGCAATGCGGGTCTTGGGAGGTCGTAGCAGAGCTCCCCGAGTCGCGAGTTCGTCATTGGACCGTCTACCTACGGATCATGACGACGCATGCTGCTGCTCGGATCAGGCGGTAGGGCATAGAGCCACGCGCGGGGCTGAAATTTTTGGCCCTAATCGAGCTGCGTCCGACCCTTCCAATGAATTGAGTTTCGGGTCGTAGGAAGGTGCCGAATGGTCTACTTTGGCGTTCGCTAATAGACAGTGACGTTGTCTATTAGACAGCAGGTGCACCAGTGGCCAGCCCTTACACGTGTTGCCCGATTGGCTGAACAATTAGATGCGGGTTACAGCCACCAGCTAACACCGTCGAGTGACGGAAGCGGTTTGCAGACTGTTTAGGCAATGTCTGCTATGCCCGCGTACCACCGATCAATGACTCCTACCGGCTGCGGATGTTCGCCGCGCCGGTGACCACCCCAGTCTCAAGGTGAGCTACATCTGCGGGGTTCCAAAGTCAGCATGTCGACTACGCTCGAAACGTCCCGCCGCCCCTCAGCCTTTCAGCCCGTCAGCCAAACTTGCGCGCCGCATCGCGCGCCAGGCCAGAACCGATCCCGCCGAACAGGTCGCCTTCGACGCGCCGCGCCGACGGCAGCACTTGCGCCAGTTGCTCGCGCAGCAACGGCACCCCGCTGGAGCCGCCGGCGAAGAGAATGGTATCGACCGTTTCCGCTGCGACGCCCGCCGTCTTCAGCATCGCCTGCACCGTCGAAACCGTCTTGCCGACCAGCTTCCCAATCGACTGGTCGAAGTCCTCACGCGTGACGGGCTGCTTCAGCTCGGGCGCGATGCGGTGCAGGTCGATCTCCGCCACCGGGGCGTCCGACAGCGCGATCTTCGCGGCTTCCACCTGGATGGCCAGCCAGTGGCCGGCGCGCTCGCGAATCAGGCGGATGAGGCGGTCGAGTTTTTCGGTGTCGGCAGCATCTCGGTAATTGTCCATCACCACCGTCCACGCCTTGCGCGTGTACACGTGGTTGATGGTGTGCCAGCTTGCCAGGTCGAAATACTGGCCGGACGGCATCGCCTTGCCGTTGCGCAGCGTGCTGTTCAGGCCCAGTAGCGGCATCACGCTGGCTAGGCTCAAGGCGCGGTCGAAGTCGGTGCCACCAATGTGAACGCCGCCGTTGGCGAGGATGTCGTCGCGGCGGTCAAGGCGTTTCGCGCGGTCGGGCGACAGGCGCACCAGCGAGAAGTCCGACGTACCGCCGCCAATGTCCGCCACCAGCACAAGTTCTTCACCGCTGATGCCGGCCTCGTAGTCGAACGCGGCGGCGATGGGCTCGTACTGGAAGGCGATCTCGTCGAAGCCGGCGTCGCGCGCGATTTCCGACAACGTGTCTTCGGCGAGCTGGTCGGCCTTGGGATCTTCGTCGATGAAGAACACTGGGCGGCCCAGCACGGCGCGGCGGAATTCATGGCCGGCGGCGCGCTCGGCGCGCCTCTTGAGTTCGCCGATGAAATGCGCCAGCAGCTTGCGGAAGGGCATGGCCTGGCCCATGACCTCGGTGCTGTCGTCCATCATCGACGTGCCGAGCAGGCTCTTGAGCGAGCGCATCAGGCGGCCCTCGTAGCCGGCAAGATAGTCGGTCAGCGCGGCACGGCCGTAGCTGACCAGCGGGTCTTCGGCGTGAAAGAAGATGACGGAAGGCAGGGTGACCTTGCCGTCTTCGAGCGGCAGCAGGGTGGGTGCGTCCGATCTCAGCCAGCCGACGGTGGAGTTGGACGTGCCGAAATCAACGCCGCAAGCGTTTGACATCATAGGATTGTGGCTTTTCGAGTGCAGCCGGAGGCATGCGCCTGCACGGGATAACAGGAGCGGGCGCCACCGGTGAAGGGGCGCTATTGTAGTGGTTTTGTGCGACGGATTCCCGCCGGCCGACACCTGCAAACAAGTGGCCATGCTGTCTCATCGCACAACGCAGCGCGCCCCGCGTCGAACGTTGGGCTGGGGCGATATTCGTAGTCGACTTGTTGCGATGCAGGGGACCTGGTACCCGTGAGCGTGGTTGAGGCGGCGCGGCGTCTCAATGTCGATGTACGTCAGATTTACCAGAACGCAAACAAGGAAGCTCGCGTGCTGGCGGAGCGCTGGCGGCAGCATAGGCGAGGCCGGGGCGAGCAGAGCGTGGAAAGGGCCCGAGACGCGATTGATGCTGCATGTCAGGACATCCTCAGTGAAAGGAAGGCGATCAATCGTCGCGAGATAAGAAAGCGTGTTCCGCAAGAGGTGCTTGGCAGCGTTAAAGGCGTTATCACTTTGTTGCAGGAAGCGCGGGGTCGTATGGAGGCGGACTGAAGGTCACCGGAGAGTAAGAGTTCAAGACAAAAGCCGGCAATTGGCCGGCTTTTTTGCCCGTCGATTTTGTGACCGTTTGAGGACTTGCCCGTCAAGTTGCGCCGTGCCGATAAAGCATAACGTGGCCGATCAGGTAAACGACCATAACCTGTCCAGATGGTCACTTTATGCTTAACGGCCCCAGTCGTGCCGTCAACGCACAGAACGCAGGTATGGCAGAGCGGCGGGCGTCACCGACGCCAGGGAACAACTCATGTTTGGTTGGGCCAGTTCTTTCTACGAATTGCTGCCATTCCGTCCACCGCACTCTCGCTAATTAGGAGTTATCTCATCACGAAGAAATGCACCCCGATTCTTGGCTCACTCGCGCTCTTGGCCGCGACGCCCGTATTCGCTGCTGAAGCCGGCTCCGCAACCGTCACCGCAGCAGCACCAGCGAGCGAAAAGATGTCACACGGAGAAATCAAGAAAATCGACACTTCGGCGGGCAAGCTGACCATTAAGCACGGCGCTCTGGAGAACCTGGGCATGGACGGCATGACGATGGTCTTCCGCGTCAAAGACCCAGCCATGCTTGAGCAGGTCTCGGTCGGCGACAAGATTGATTTCGTTGCCGAACAGGTCAACGGTGCGCTAACTGTGGTCAAGATGCAAAAGAGCAAGTAATCGGCAGGCCGGCTCGAGCCGACCTGTCTTCCAAAGGCCACCAACTAAAGGACAAATATGAACGCCCATTTCAAGAAATCACTGGTCAGCTTGACCGCTGCCATCGCTATCGCCCCCGCTATCGCTTTCGCACACGGGAAACTTGAAAGCGCCGAGCCCGCCCCCGGCAGCACGGTGTCATCGGTCACCAGCCCGTTGCGCATGACCTTTAACGAGGAGTTGGAACCAGCTTTCAGTACAGCACGTGTGACGGACGCAAAAGGAAGTGCTGTCAGTACGGAAAAAGCAAAGGTCGATAGCGCCAATCCCCGGTCCCTAACTCTGGGCGTACCGAAGCTCGCAGTCGGCACGTATTCAGTCGACTGGGCCGTCATGACGCACGACGGCCACAAAACGAAGGGCAAGTACAACTTCACGGTGAAGTGATGGATGAAGGCGCCTTGAACGCAGCGCGCTTTGGGTTGACGGCACTGCAGAACCTCGGTTTTGCAGTGCTTGTCGGCACTCTGTTCAGCGATAGCTGGCTTAAGCGTAGTCCGTCCGCCTGGCAAGCGGGTGTCACCCTGACGCTTGCGATGACGTTCCGGGTCGCCGCCATTGCGGCGCTCACAGCCAGCGTTCTCTATTTTTGGATTCACTGCGCCCAGATGGCAGATGCACCGCTTTGGCAAGCGTGGCCGGCCGTCGTCTCTATGCTGCGTGCAACCGAGTTTGGGTACGCGTGGGTAGCCTCAGCACTTCTCCTGCTCACCGTGGTGGCGTTGGCCTTTCTCCCATGGGAGAGCCAATCGCCAAGCCTTCGTGGTGCACTGTGGATGGCACTTTTGGGTGCAGCGCTAGCGCGCAGCCACGGCGGCCATCCAGTTGATGCTGGCGCATTCAGCCTGCCCGTCTGGATAGATTGGGCACACCTGCTGGCAATCAGCGCATGGGTAGGCCTCGTTTATGCTGCGGCGTTCATTGTGATGCCTCGTCTCATTGGCCAGTCAGCAGCTGACCGGACCAACGGCGCAAAGTATGTCCAGGCACTGTCGAATGCGGCCACTTATGCGCTCGCCGTGCTCGTTGTCACAGGAACATATAACGGGTGGAGAAGTGTTGACCAACCCGCCAACTTGCTAGGCACAACCTACGGAAGACTGCTGCTGTTGAAGCTTGCGTTTGTTTTCAGCGCGGCGGCGCTCGGTGCGCACAACCGCTTTTTCGAGATGCCCGACCTCCTTGCAGCGCTCAAGCAATCAAGCGCCGTCGATACCGCGCGAACCAACCAGCGGTTTGTTGGCGTACTGCGCATTGAAGCGGTCGTACTGACAGCGGCCATTCTCGTCGCCGCTGTCCTGGTCGCGAGCCCTTTGCCGGGAACCGAGTAACGCTCATCACGAGGGCGCGACTTGTCAGGGTACGTGCGACGCGGCGCAGCAGCCGGGCTTGACCTTCCCTGCGTAGGAAGGTCAATCATCTGTTTTGGGTCAAAGAACGAAGCCGCCTCCCAATCGGCAGCAAGGCACGGACGATACCGTTTCTATAATCGTTATGCGGCGCTGATTCACATGCGATGGCGTTTCAAACCAAGAGGAGTTGCGCGCAATGGAAGAGCATCGTCACCTTCAAGGTGAGGGACACAGCCACATGCATCATGGCGGCCATTCGCACGCCGGGCACGAATATCACGAGCACGAAGCCAAGCCGACTGAACAGGCCGAGAAAGACCCCGTGTGTGGCATGACGGTCAGCGCCAATTCGCAGTTCAGTGTCGAGCACCAAGGCAAAACCTATCGCTTTTGCAGCGAAAAATGCGAAGGTAAGTTTGTTGCTGAGCCACAGAAGTATGTGTCGCCGCCGGCTGGAGCAGCGATACCAGCGCAAGACCAAGACGGGACCATCTACACCTGCCCGATGCACCCGGAAATCCGGCAGAACCACCCTGGCAATTGCCCCATCTGCGGGATGACACTTGAGCCGGTTATCCCGGAGCTGAATGAGGAAGAGAACCCAGAGCTCGCGGATTTCCAGCGACGCTTCTGGTGGACCCTGCCGCTGACCGCTGTCGTTTTCATTCTGGCCATGTTCGGACATCGATATGGCTGGATGGAAGCGTCTGTTCAGAGCTGGGTGGAACTGGTACTGGCAACGCCCGTCGTGCTCTGGGCCGGGTATCCGTTCTTTCAGCGATGTGTGCAGTCATTTATCCAGCGCAGTCCGAATATGTGGACGCTCATCGGGCTTGGTACCGGCGCTGCATATGTATACAGCGTGGTTGCGACGGTCGCTCCGGGCGTATTCCCAGAAACCTTTGCAGCTCACGGGCGTATCGGCGTGTATTTCGAAGCCGCCGCAGTCATCATCTCGCTGACCTTGGTCGGACAGGTACTCGAGCTGCGGGCGCGCTCCCAAACCTCCGCCGCCATCAAGTCTCTTCTTGGTTTGGCACCGAAAACAGCACGCCGCATCAAGCCGGACGGTAGCGAGGAAGACGTTCCCCTGAGCCACGTGCATGTTGGCGACCGACTGCGCGTGCGGCCAGGCGAAAAAGTCCCCGTCGATGGTGTCGTCATTGAAGGCACCAGCTCGCTTGACGAGTCCATGATTACAGGCGAGCCCATCCCTATCACCAAACGGGTAGGCGACCATGTGATTGGCGCCACGATGAATGCCTCTGGCAGTCTGGTGATCGAATCCGAGAAAGTCGGTTCTCAAACTGTCCTGTCCCAGATTGTGCAGATGGTGGCCCAGGCACAGCGGTCGAAGGCACCCATGCAACGGATGGCCGACAAGGTAGCCGGTGTGTTCGTGATTGCGGTGGTTTCCATTGCCGTACTCACGTTCTTCGCCTGGGGCATTTTTGGGCCTCAGCCGAGTTGGGTATATGGCCTCATCAACGCCGTTGCGGTGCTCATCATTGCCTGCCCTTGCGCCCTAGGTCTTGCAACACCCATGTCCATCATGGTTGCCAGTGGCAAAGGCGCGACCAACGGCGTCTTGTTCCGCGACGCCGCAGCCATTGAGAACTTGCGCAAGGTCGACACGCTCATCGTCGACAAAACAGGAACGCTTACTGAAGGCAAGCCAGCCTTCGAGCGCAGTATTGGTGCCAATGGGTTTTCTGACCTTGAGGTTCTGCGGCTCGCCGCCAGCCTGGACCAGGGAAGCGAACACCCATTGGCCGCCACGATTGTAGAAGCGGCACGCCAGCAGAACCTGGCGCTCGACAAGGCCGAGAACTTCGAATCGAGCACTGGTATCGGCGTGCGTGGCACCGTCGCGGGGAAGAAGCTAGCCCTGGGCAATACCGCACTGATGGAAGCCGAGAGAGTTTCGGCTGCCATGTTGACCCAACCTGCCGACGAATTACGGTCGCACGGGGCTAGCGTCATGTATCTGGCCGTTGACGGGACGCTGGCGGGGCTGCTGGCGGTATCTGACCCGGTCAAGGCGACCACTGAAGAAGCGCTCAAGCACCTCAAGGAGAAAGGCATCCGTGTCGTGATGGCGACCGGAGACGGTGTGGTAACCGCCAAGGCCGTCGCCGAAAAACTCGGCATCTCCGAGTTCCATGGCGAGGTCAAGCCTGCGGACAAACTGGCGCTGGTGAGCAAGTTCCAAAGCGAGGGCCGCGTGGTTGCCATGGCCGGCGACGGTATCAACGATGCTCCCGCGCTGGCCAAAGCCGATGTTGGCATCGCCATGGGGACCGGCACAGATGTGGCCATGAACAGTGCACAGGTCACCTTGGTCAAAGGCGACCTGCGAGGCATTTCAAGAGCGCGTCAGTTGTCCGAAGCCACTATCGCAAACATGAAGCAGAACCTCGGTTTCGCCTTCGTCTACAACGCGTTGGGCGTGCCCCTGGCGGCAGGCGTGCTCTACAGTGCGACAGGCCTGCTTCTGTCCCCGATGATTGCCGCCCTTGCTATGAGCCTGAGTTCAGTATCCGTCGTCTCCAACGCCCTGCGCTTGAGGCGTACAGAAATCTGATTCGAGCTATTTGGCGATGGCACCGCTGTGCAGATGCTTTTGTCATATGGAAACACAACGTCGGCCTGGGGCTGAACCAAGCTGTCGTCCTTGCCGGCATAGTGGAGGCGGTGCAGCATATCCTTGATAACTGTCAGCCGAGCAACGCGCTTGTCGTCAGTCGGATCGGCTGGCATTCCGCCAGCCCATTGCAACAACCTCGAATTCTCAGTATTGGCTTTGGGAAATTCCGCAGGTTGACCCTCGTCAACCAACCCAGACCGCCTTGGGGCGACGAACTCTCATCAAGCCTTGATGAGTGTCAACCTGGGCGAGAGCCACGCGCCTACGATGACGCATAGACCGTTGCGATTGCTGAACAGTCCGTTTCCGTTGTCTGGGCAGAGTCCAAGGAGGTGCGCATGACTCGTCTCTGGGTGTTCCTGGTCGCCCTGATTACGCTCGGTTTGTCTGGTTGCGGATACAACACGATTCAGCTCCAGGATGAGCAAGTCAAAGCGAGTTGGTCAGAAGTTGTGAACCAGTACCAACGCCGCGCAGACTTGGTGCCGAACCTCGTTAACACCGTGAAAGGCTATGCCAGCCACGAGCGAGAGGTGCTCACGCAGGTGACGGAGGCGCGTGCCCGGGTCGGTGCAATTCAAGTCACCCCGGCGACGCTCAGTAGCCCGCAGGCTTTCGCGCAATATCAAGCGGCCCAGCAGCAGTTGTCAGGAACACTCGCGCGGCTGCTGGCTGTCTCGGAGAACTATCCGCAGTTGAAGGCAGATGCAGGGTTCAGGGAATTGCAGTCTCAGTTGGAAGGTACCGAGAACCGGATAGCCGTTGCCCGAAACCGTTATATCCAGGCAGTCCAGGCGTACAACATCACGATTCGGGTATTTCCGTCGAATCTCACCGCCATGGCGTTCGGCTACCGAGAGAAACCAAATTTCTCAGTGGCGAACGAAACAACCATCGCAACGCCACCGCAAGTCGATTTCGGGACAGCCGCGAGTAGCCCCAGCGGCAGCAAATAATGACCTGTCTCAGATTCTTGCGCGGGCTCTTGATGTTGACGACCGCGTTGCTCGCACTCGGTGCGTTTGCCGACGTTCCGGTTCCATCCTTAACAGCACGCGTGACCGATCTCACCGGCACGCTGACCCGCGCGCAACTGGCTTCGCTTGAGCAAAAGCTCCAACAGTTCGAAGCGGAAAAGGGAAGTCAGGTCGCAGTGCTAATGGTTCCCACAAGCGAGCCGGAGACTATTGAGCAGTATTCGATACGTGTGGTGGAGCAATGGAAACTCGGGCGCAAAGGCACGGATGATGGAGCGTTGCTCATCATTGCGAAGGACGACCACACAGTCCGCATTGAAGTCGGTTACGGAATCGAAGGTGTGCTGACCGACGCTATCAGCAGCCGCATCATCAGAGAGGACATCATTCCCCGGTTCAAGGAAGGCAACTTCTTCGAAGGTGTGGATGCGGGCATAGACCGCATCATGAGCGTCATTCGGGGCGAGGCGTTGCCGCCACCAAAACATGCACGCAATGAAGGCACAGAAGCGATTCGTCAGCTATTGCCGGCGATTCTTGTGCTCACTGTGGTCTTGGGCGGAGCGCTGCGAGCATTTCTCGGGCGAGGGGCTGGCGCCGTCGTCACCGGGGGAGTTGTGGGTGTCATTGGCTGGCTTTTGTCTGGCGCCATCTTTGTCGGCCTGATGGCTGGTGCCGTCGCGCTCTTCTTCACGCTGGTGGGCGGCACACCGATGGGCTGGCGCAGCGGCAGCGGGTGGGGAGGCCTCGGGGGAGGCGCTGGGCGTGGCGGCTTTAGCGGAGGAGGCGGGGGCTTCGGTGGTGGAGGCGCTTCCGGCAAATGGTGATGAACAAGGCCGCTCGCATCTTCAAGCACCTCAAACATCTTGTCATGCCAGGTCGGCACGTCAGGCGGCCTTTTTCCAGCAAGACACTGCATGCCATCGAAGAAACTATTACGCAGTGTGAGGCAACGCACGCCGGGCAACTGTGCTTTGCCATTGAAGGCTCGTTGAGCTGGGCTGCGCTGCTTGAAGGAAAGATGCCTCGCGCCCGCGCGCTGGAGGTCTTTTCCCATTTGCGTATTTGGGACACGGAACACAACAACGGTGTCCTGATATATGTCCTGCTGGCCGATAGATGCGTCGAGATAGTTGCCGACAGGGGCATCGCTTCACATGTACCCGCAATCGAGTGGGAGGCTGTTTGCCACAATATGGAAGCCGCGTTCCGTGCCGGCGATTTCAAGCACGGCGCGCTTGCGGGCATTGAGGCCATTGGCGGATTACTCAGCCAGCATTTCCCCACACAGCAGCAGGCTTCACGCGAATTGCCTGCCAAGCCGGTGATTGTTGGAGGCGGGGCGGCCTAGCTCTTCTCGCGCGTATCACGCAGGCCGACGTCTGAGTAGACGCCGATCGACACGCGCGTCGTACCGTGCGCTCTACGTCTTTGCGCGCTACCTGTGGATTTTCTTTCATATGGCACTCCCAAATATTCAACGATTCAACGAGTACACCGGCGCCATCTTGGCGTCGCTGTACGAGAATTTCCCCATGCGTAAAGCGCTTGTGGCCCAAGACTTCATTGAGGGTGGCGCTGACGCTGCGATGGTTTCTGACGACTTCCTTGGAGAACGGCCCTCCGACGAGGCGGAGTTCTTCATGGCGACTGCCCGGTGGCTGGTTGACGCCGGCTATATCCTGACCAACGACGCAGCCTTTAGCTATATAGGCAATGCCACCCTCACACCGAAGGCCCTGGAGGCGCTCAACGCCGTGCCGGATAGTCTGACCGGCAAGGCTTCCATTGGCGAGCGTATGGTCGGCGCCGTGAAGGCCGGGGCCACGCAGGTTTTGCGCACAACTGCGCAGGAAGCGATTGCTGCCGGGTTTAAGGCTCTCATGGCGTAGTGCCCGCCGTACCAACTTCTTTCAGCCGCGCTGGCGCAATCTCCAGTTCCAGCGCGGTGGTAGAGCCACTGTCATTCAGACTGTGAACGACACGGCCGACCGACCAGCCCGTCCCGTCAATCTGCGGCTTCCACCCGCTCACCTTCGCATGCAGCGAGGGAAACAGCTCGGCCCGCCCACGCGCCAGCGTTATGTTGAACGTGGCCACGCCGCGCTGAATCTTCTGCCACTCCGCCCGCGCCGCGCGCTCGGCGTTGGACCGTGAGACGTATGTGTGCCGTAGCACCTTCACGTTGTCCGGGTTCGGTTGGCCTGGACGGTCTCCTGCTTCTTCTTTTCCCCTTGGGAGCACGCTTCTCTTTCGTCGCCACGGCGTTGGAAGCGTCGATGACCACCTCGCCACGCACGCCGGCGCGCGTGTCCTGATAGTGCGCTTTTACTCCATTGAAGGCGAACAACGGAGAAGCCGTCATTACGGCCGCAGTGGCGGGGTTAGGGATTGCCGCCGTACCAGCATTCATTTCAACCGAGTTGGTAGCGCAGGGCGCGCTGATACCGGTTCTTTCCGATTACCGCCTGGCGGCAGGCAGCCTGTATGCGATTTATCCGCCTGGGCGCCATTTATCGCACAGGGTGCGTGTATTCATCGACTTCCTGGTTGAGCGGTTCGCTCTTCCAAAGCCGACGTGAAGCGGGCTGAAAAGAAAAGTAGCCGTTTATGCGGCGTGGGTGCCTGCTCGATGATGGGCGGGGGAGTCTCAAACATCTTGTACCCGCACGCACTCGGCTATGTCGGAGAGGCGCATATGAGCGAGATGATTGAGCAACGCAGTCTCTGCCGCCCCTTCTCTACCTATTGGAAGTGCGACAGGCTCCGTTGACCGGGCACGTTGAGCGGGGGGGGCTGTCCAATAAGGTGCGGCGTTGAGGGCAGCGAAAGCCGTCTTCCGCTTCCCCAACTTGCCTATGGACGCTGCGGAAGATAGAGGGTAACAAGCACAGACGCACTTTCTATTGCCTCTAGCCAATGCGGTTCTTCCGGTGGAAGCAGCAGAAGATCTCCTGCGCGCATGGTGTGTGTGCCCGAGTTCATGCCGAGCTTCAGCACGCCCTCGAGGCACTGCACCGTAATGTCTCCCGGCGCCTGATGGACAGGAATACGGCCGCCTGTAGGCAGCACGAGTCGCATGACTTCAAGGTGCGTCGAGCGGATCAAGGCGACGGATTTTGCTTGCTGGAGTGCAGCGCCCAGTGGGCGGACGTCGATCAGCTCTCCGGGCGCGGCGTGTGGTGTTGCCATGTTCTCTCCTGGTCGTTAAAGCTGCGTCGGTCAAATTGCCCTGCGGGCGAGCATGTTTCGGATCTCGCTGATCGCCTTGGCTGGGTTCAGGCCCTTGGGGCACACGTTCGTACAGTTCATGATCGTTCGGCAGCGGAACAAGCGGTAGGGATCGTCGAGGTTGTCCAGGCGCGCGGCAGTACCCTCGTCGCGCGAATCCACGAGAAAGCGATACGCCTGCAGCAGGCCAGCCGGGCCGACATACTTGTCGGGATTCCACCAGTACGACGGACATGCGCTTGAGCAGCATGCGCACAGGATGCACTCATAGAGGCCGTCCAATTGGTCGCGTTCCTGAGGTGATTGAAGGCGCTCACGCTCCGGCGGTGCGGTGTCGTTGATCAGGTACGGCTTGATCGAGTGGTATTGCTTGAAGAAATCCGTCATATCCACGATCAGGTCGCGTACGACGGGCAGGCCCGGAAGCGGGCGTAGAACGATATGGCGCGGCAGCTCGTTGAGGTTGGTCGTACAGGCAAGACCGTTCTTGCCGTTGATGTTCATCGCGTCTGAACCGCACACACCCTCCCGGCATGATCTTCGGAAGCTCAGTGTCTGATCCTGCGCCTTGAGGCGAATCAGAACATCCAGCAGCATCCGTTCGTCTGGCTTCAACTCGACGTCAAAGGCCTGCATGTAGGGCTGGACATCTGAATCGGGATCGTAGCGGTAGACCTCGAAAACGCGTGTGTCGCTCATGACGTCTCTCCTTCGGCGCTTGTTTTCCACTGTGAGGCACCGCGGTCTCGTAGCGGGTGCGATGGCGGTTAGGCACTCAGGTGAAATGAGCCTTCGATTTGATGGGCCATCGCCGCGCTAGTTCTATCTCTATATCAGCGACGAGCAGGTGTGATTGGACACGTGGGCATGCGAGGTAGGCGTCACGCTAGCGCTCAGCCTAGTCGTATATCGAGACTGAACAGGAGCCTGAAAATGGCGTGCAGCCATCCATCGCCACGGCCTGGAATCGGTCCATATCGAGAATCCGGATGTCTTTGCCGCGCACTTCAAGCAGCCGACGTTGCTGCAGTTTCGTCAGCATTCTACTAACAGTTTCGAGTTTCAACCCAAGGTAGCTGCCAATTTCCGCGCGCGTCATTTTCAGCGTGAACTGTGTCGACGAAAAGCCGCGCGCGCTCCAGCGTTCCGATAAATCGAACAGAAAGGTAGCGACGCGATCCTCCGCTCCCATCGTGCCGAGCAGCCCCATCCATTTGGACCCGCGCACGATCTCGGCGCTGAGCATGCTCAATACGTGCCGCTGAACGATCTTCAGGTCATGGCACAGGCGTTCGAGTCGCTCAAACGGCATCACGCATACCGAGCTGTCTTCCAGTGCGATTGCATCGTAGGCATGCTTGCCGCTGGCGATACCGTCAATGCCAAGTGGATCACCCGACAAAGCGATGCCGACGACCTGTGCGCCTCCCGTCCGATGGATTACCGTTTTGAAGGAGCCGGCACGGATGGCATAGATGCTTTGGAGGCTTCCGCCTCTGCGGTACAGCGCTTGTCCGCGCTTGATCATACGGATGCAGCGCATAGACTCGTTGAGCCGCTCTGCGGCCGATGTGTCGACCGGCTCAGCGGTGCACAGGCGCGCCAATGCACAACTGTTGCAGGTGACGTTCGTCGCCTCAATCTCTTGGCGCGCCTGCGGCAGAAGCGTCTCGCAACAGGCGTCAGGCGCGTGGACGCCGTCGGGTTCGATTGTGGTCAGCATGTTGTCCTCTGTCCACCAGTACTAAGGTCACCGGCACGTGTCCGCATCGTTCGCAAATGACCGAATCATCTGCGCATCAGGCATCCGTTGTGCCGGCCAGATCGATGATCGCGGCCTGCCACAAGACACGTTCGCCGGCATTGATTGCGGGTGCGGCAGACATTCAGCCGGCCGCTCTCACCGTAAAGTCGATCACGATGTTGCCCGGATCGCGGGCGACATATCCGGCATCCACGCGTGGCCCGTAGTGCCGCTCAATCTGCGCAAGGAGCGGGAGCGGATCATGATCGTTGACAAAGCGCATCACTTCGCCTGGCTCTAGGGCGTCGAGTGCGCCGAAGATGGCCGCGTGCCGGAAACGCTTGGCAATGCCCCGCGCATCGAAGACATGATGCTGGGCGAAGATGGTGCCGATGGCATTCAAAGTTGACATGGAAATCTCTCCTGGAAAGGGTGCCCTCGTGATGGGCTTCATTGGGTTTCAGTGCGATGCCACGGCGCGTCGGGCAACCATCGTTGTGCTCAGCCTGGCGAGCTGCTGTCGATCTAGGCACGCTTGGGCGAACACCAGAACCTGACCTTCTTCGACGGCGATGTGACGACGGTATGCGTCAGCGAAGCTCTCTGCCCAGGCACGCTCGATCGGCCTGACCTGGCCCTGGGCGATATCGGCAAGGACTGCTCGCAACTGCGCCCAGTTCGCTTCCAGAGATCGATGCTCAGTGAGCAGCGACGCGATCACCTCGACCACCGGCGAACCCCGACGCTGGCCCTCTGCGATCAGCAACGGAAAGAGGTCTTCTTCTTCGTCGGCATGATGATGAGGCCCGGCGACGTCGAAGTAACGCATGATGTTTCGGGCCGCCTGCTGCGCCTGTTCGTCCGCACCGTGCGATGGCAGATGTGCCGACAGCTTCGCGAGCGTGGCGCATTGCGCGGCAATACGCTCGTGACAGGCCTTGAGTATTTCGAGCGGCTCGTCGAAAGAGGGTGCCGGTTTGGTTAGTAGGCCATCTAGCTTCACTTCGTATCTCTCATCTTTCTGTTCAGCCTGTCTTGCTGTCGGTCTGCGGGTGCGCGGTTCTCAACTTTGCCCGCAGTGATATAACATGCATTAACAATACATCATTTATTTCGACCTTACAACCTCACCGATTCGTCCCCGCTTTACTCCGCACACCGCAGAGCGCTTGTCCACCCGCGAGGTCGTCACGCGCTACCTAGGTGAGCGCGGATCGCCAGTCCGGTCGACTATGCTCGATTTATGACCGAGGTACACAATCTGCTTGAAGAGCGGCTCGGCGTACCATAGAGCAAGGCTAGCGAGGCCGACTGATCGTCCTTGCAGGCGTGTTGGCCGTTACCGAACATTAAAGTACAGGGCCATGACCGTAACAGAACCGCTCCCATATTTTCGCTACCATCCGGCGCCCCTTGTAACCGGCGCCGTCGCTGCCAGCGAAACGATATGCGCGTGCTGCAAGCAAGCGCGAGGCTACATCTATGTAGGACCGGTCTATTCAGTCAACGATTTGCACGACGCGCTGTGCCCGTGGTGCATCGCCGATGGTTCTGCAGCCAGCAAGCTGGATGCATCTTTCGCTGACTCGTACCCACTGGCGCGTGCAGGGGTGCCAGTCGAAGCTATGGAAGGGGTGAATCTTCGGACCCCGGGCTATATCTCTTAGCAACAGGAGTGGTGGCTTTCTCACTGCGGCGACGCTTGTGAGTTCCATGGCGATGCCAGTATTCAGGACGTCGAGTCAGCATCCGAGAGCACCAAACAAGCTTGGCTGCTTGAGTACAAACAGGACGAGGCGGCGTGGGGACGGGTTACGGAGGGTTACCGACCAGGTGGTGACTCCGCTCTGTACAAATTCGTGTGTAGGCACTGCAGGCAAGTGCGGTTCGCTTGGGACTTGTGCCGACAGAAGTAAATCATATGCCCCCGATGTCAGCTTCCGGCAAAGAGCAGCCATTCTGTACCGGCCATGAGGTGACACTCATCTATGCCATCCGCCAGTTTTCGTCTAACAGCAATGTATGCCGAGGCCGAAATGCAATCCGTCGCTCGGCGTTACGTTCCTGCCTGCGTTGTGGAGGCGCTTCGCCTTGAGCCGAGCGCGCCATGGTTCTTGGTAAAAACAAAGACAGACGCGGAGCGTGACCTGCTGAGAATGACCGAAACACTCTTAAGCGAGTTCCAGGCAGTGTTTCAGGCACGCGGGTGTCCCGATGACATCGTCCGACGTCTCATGTTCACTTTCCAGTCACTTGAGACCGTGGAGCGAGGCTATGGGGGCAACTGGTATTGGGCCTTGAAGTAGTCGACGTTTTAGCGAAGCGGCCTAGTGTCGGCATTGGCCACCAAATGGCGCCGCACAGATCGTAGGAATCGGATGTTATGGACGCCCGATCCGAATAGGGCAATGGGCACCGATGCGGTGAGCATCAGCGTGACTGGCTGGTGCCACAATCGCGGCACGAAAAAGCAGAGCGCGGCAAGGCCGATCAGGCACAGCAGCCATCCCACTTCTGACTCGCAGATGATGTCGCCGCTGCCGTGGTCGCGCCACGCTACCAGCGTCTGCCAGTTTCCAGGCTCCCTCAAATAGGCGGTCACTGTCATGCCCGCCTCGATGCGAGGCTCGCCGGGCGCGGCGGCGGAATACTCAATGTGGCCGCCGCTTTGGAAGCCGAACGGCGTCACTGGCATGCGGTTCTGCGAGGTCTTGGTAATGCCGAAGACGCGATCGAAGCGGACGGTTTCCAGAGGCATGCTTATTGGCGTTCTGTTGGAACTTGCGGAGTGACGAGGTCGATTTTGACCAGGTAGACCCCGAGCGTGCTCACCTTTTCGGTAACGCTGATCGTGCCGTGCTCCGGCAGAGAAGGTAGGTTCCACAGGGAAGCGCACGTCTTGATCGTGCCGGCGCCGCCTGGGTCGACAAACTGGACGGCGGTATGGCAGCTTTTTGCGCCTCGGACTTTCTCAAATGCGGCTTGGGCGGTGACCACGTGATCTGCCGTGAAGCGCGGCATTGCGGTCGCCCAGGTCCACGTCGTGAAGGCGCCGAACAGCGCAAAGCAAATAAATTGCCCCACTGGGTCGATCCTGCGTTTTGACGAGGTGTCCGACTTTGGGAAATCGAGTACGGCGAACAGCGTTGCGACAATCACCCCTCCGGCCAAGGCGATATAGAACCTTGGAAACAGGGATGGAGCGTAGCAATCGCGCGCAAACAAGAACGCCGGGTAGATAGACAACAACAAAAGGAACAGCAGGGACAGGCCCAGAATTGCTTTGTGTCGCGCGAGCATTTCGTATGTTCAGGCAGGGCAGATATCGCAGAAAGGCAGCAGGATATGCGACATGTTCCAACGGCTGTGTTCGGCCAGGAACGGACGATGGTGATGGCGGCTGTCAGGCGGGCCCGGAGATGCGACCCAAGTCTAGCGCCGCCGGCCCAGATGGAACCATTCTGGTATTCGGAGCCGACAACCTTCCGATGCGGTCCGACGAGTGGTTCATGGCGAATGAGGTTGTCGAGATTTTTCTTACGTTCTGTGCCAACGCACCATTTCCGAGCTACGTCGGTTGGCGCCCGGCGCCAGTGCTCTAATTATTAGTCGGGACATCTTTCGGCCAAATTCGGCTCGTCTCTCAGGCCTTGGGGGCTTCCCTGGAAACCAGCGACGAACCGTCTTTTGTGGGCAGCGCGGACGCGCACCGCGAACCTCCCCCACCATTTGTAACATCGGCAGGTTTCCACGCCTTGCACCGAAGGCGCTCAACCCATTGATTTGTAAATGGAATAGAGCCCTACAGATCCTTACAAATTAAAACGGTATCCAATCGGTCGATCGACCAAACTTTCTCCATCAACAGACCACATGCACTGGTCACGGGAGAAAGAGATGAACAACGAGCAACCGAACGTCCAAGGTCAACACTACGCCGGCACGTCGATGGACCAGATGCCACAGTCGCGCCGCATGCATCCGCTTATGGCCGGCGCTGCCGTCGCGGTGATCATCGCGAGCGTGACGGGCGTGGCTGCCATGACTGGCGTGCTGCCCACCTCGAAGGCTATGCAAGGCAGTACCAACCCGAACGTCGCAGAACAATCGACCTCCACACCGCTGCCACTTGCGGCTCCCGGCCAGACGGCAATGCCGAACCAAGCGGTCCCGGCCTATCCGGCACAGCCGAGCGCGGTACACCATGCGGTGCATCGTCCCGCCCCGTCGTATGCGGAACATAACCCGTCGTCTAACGCCGACTATGCGCAGCCGCGCCCGGCCGCGAGTCCATATGCCGGTCAGGTGACCGCCGTCACACCGATCGCTACGCAGCAAGGCAACGAAACCGGTCTGGGCATGATCGGTGGTGCTGTGGTGGGTGGCCTTCTGGGCAATCAAGTCGGCAAGGGCAATGGCCGCACGCTGGCGACCGTCGCCGGCGCGGTGGGTGGCGGCTACGCAGGCCATGAAGCTGAAAACTACTACCACCGCGACACGTCCTACAACGTCAGCGTACGCATGGACAACGGCGCGACCCGGACCTTCACGTATAAGGCCGCACCGGGCTTCCAAGTGGGTGACCGCGTGCACGTGGAAAACGGCAGCCTGGCTGCAGGCTGATCGTTGTACGCTGCCACAGGCCGCATAAAACCGGCTCTCGGGCCGAATGCGGTTCCGCAAAGCGCAGGATCAGAAACAAGCAGAGAGGCCGTTCCGGCAAATCGGAACGGCTTTTTTTTGTTCCCTTAACTTGACGGCAATCCGGTTGGCCTTGGTGTGAGTGAGGAGACTAACAGCGGCTTGTTTGTTGCGTTCCGATTCTTGGCGGCACTACTCAGGGACATTCAGGAGAGCTAGCGTGGGATGCGTCCTCGTATTCAGGCAGCAACTGTGTGGCCGCCCACCTTGAAGACCGCCACTGCACGGCGCAGCGCATCAGCCTGGTCGGCCATTGCATGCGCTGCTGCGGAGGCTTCTTCCACCAGCGCAGCGTTCTCCTGTGTGACTTCTTCAATTTGGCCAACGGCTATGTTGACCTGCTCGATGCCGGTGCTCTGTTCAGCGGATGCCGACGAGATCGCCCCGACGATCTGGGTCACCCGCAATCACAGAGGAAACGCTAGTCGATGAACACGGTCCGGTTCTTGCCGGAGGTCTTCGCGCGATACATCGCACTATCTGCGCGGCGCAGGATGGCGGGGATGTCGAGTGGTTCGCTTCGCGTGTCGGTTGAAAACAGATAGATGCCGATGCTGGCCGACACAGAAACAGGATGACCATCAACGGTTTGAATCGCATTCAGTACCGATTGGACATCATCTGCAATGGCTTGCGCGTCTGTCTTGCTACAAAGTTCGCGCGCCAAAATAACAAACTCGTCGCCTCCCAGGCGGGAGAGCGTATCGCCCCGGCGCATGCGAGCTTGCAAGGCTTGGGCAAAGCGTTGCAGCAGCAAGTCTCCTACTCCGTGCCCATATGCGTCGTTGACTTGTTTGAACCCGTCCAAATCAATGAGTAACAGAGCCGTTCGTTGTGCTTCCCCGTCTTGAGCAGAAAGGACGCGTGCGACGGCCTTCTCAAGGCTCTTGCGATTGCTCAGGCCCGTCAAAGGGTCGGTAGCGGCTCGCTTCTCGAGCCTGTTGACCAGCACTGACAAGTAGATCGAGGTTGCGGTAACCCCAAAGGCGATGCCCAGCGCGGCGGAAAAATTGTCTTGCCACCACGGTGCCCATCGCATGAGCGCGACAATGCCAGCAAGCGCGACAGTGCAGGAGAGTGCCAACATGCGCTTGCCATAGCGACACCCGGGGGCCACGGTAAGAGCGCAGCGTTTGCGCGGCGAATCGGCCTGAGCAAGGGCACAGTGCACCATTGGTTGAGGGATGGCGGCATCCCCGCCTTGCCCGCTCATTTGCGCATTGCTTCGCAAACCGGACTGTCGCTTGCCAAGCTACTGGCGGGTGACTTGGCCGGCTGGTCACCTGCGACCGCTGAAATTCACCAGTTGGCTTTCCTTTTTCCGCGTCAGAGCCGACGGGTTGTCCGACGGACATTGGATTGGTACCAGATACGCGCGGAGTTGACGGCGATGGAGAGGTCGTTGTCTCCGGTGAGCGTCGCCGAGGCAGCGCGACGTCTTGAAATCGATGTGCGCCAGCTCTATCAGAATGCCAACAAGGAGGCCTGTATCCTGGCCGAGCGTTGGCGCCAACATATGCGGCGCCGCGGCGAGCAGAGTATTGCGAATGCCCGGGAGGCTATCGATGTTGCCTGCCAGGACATCGCGAGTCAGGACAAAGCAATTAACCTCCGAGAGGTGAGGGAGCGAGTTCCTCAAGAAGTTCTCGGTAGCGTCAGAGGTGTCATCAGCCTGCTCCAGGACGCCAAAGGACGCATCACAACAGGTTGACGCTAGCGAGCTAAAGAAGAAGCCGGCCAAGTGGCCGGCTTTTTTGCGTCTATCGTTCCCGCTACGTGAGGGGAAAACCGTTCAGGCTAGCACCGTTTTTCGATAAAACATAATGTGGCCCAACGGGTAAACAACCATAACCTGTCCAAATGGCCACTTTATGCTTAACGGCACAGTTTTGTCGTTTCTCAATAAATCATCAGATGGTGGGACGTACAGGATTTGAACCTGCCTGCCTGCGTCGGTAAACCGTCGCCGCTCGACCCATGAGCTACCGTCCCGCCTTCACTATATCGACCCTTCCTGCGGAAACCCGAGTCGGGACATCCCCCTAGCCGGATCGGCCAGTGCGGCGCTTCGGTGGAGGCATCCGGATGCTCTACCCCGGAATGATTCTGCGCTGGCGCAAGTCGTCGAAGATGCGCATGAACATCGCTTCCGTCTCCACATATTCGTGAAAGCCAAAGCGACGTGCCTTGGAGCCGTCACCGAACATGTCGTAGTCCCATGAGAAGACGAAGTCGGCAAAGCGCCACGAAGACACATCGCGGTAAGGCGTGTTCGCCAAACCATGCTTGGCGATCATGCTTTGCCAGAGCGGCACCTTGTCGGCCATGACGGTGTCGAGCGACAAGGGCAGAGGCGGGGCGACTTCCAACGCAAAGTAACTGGCGATCTTGGGCCACATTTCGCTCCAGCGGAAGAGGTCTCCGTTGTTGATGTTGAAGGCCTGGTTGGCGCAGCGCGGCTCGGTGGCGGCCCACACGGTGGCGCGGGCGAGCAGGCCGGCATCGGTCATTTCCAGCAGGCGGTCATATGCGCCGGGTTTGCCGGGAAAGCGCAGCGGCAGGCCCAGTTCTTTCGATATCGACGCGTACATGGCGATGGCCACGGCCAGGTTCATCGGATTACCTAGCGCAAAGCCGCCGACAACCGACGGGCGTATTGCTGACCATGTCCACGCCTTGCCCACCTGGCGTGCTTCCAGAAAGGTCTGCTGGTCGAACATGAATTCGGGCGGCATGAAATGCGTATCCGTTTCGCGCGCCGGGGTTTTGAACGGCCCGAGGTGGCCGCCGTAGACCTTGTAGCCCTGCATCAGGCTGATATGCATGAGGTGTGGCGACGCGGCTTCCATGGCTTCCACCACGTTGGTCAGCATGGCGAGGTTGGGCGGCACCAGTTCGGCCCAGGTCGGGCGGTCCTGATAGGCGGCGTAGAAGATGTGGGTGACGTCGCCAAGCGCGCGGAGCTTGGCGCGCGTGTCGGCCGCGTCGAGCAGGTCGACGGCCACATGCTGGATGCGCTCGGTCGATTCTCCGCCGCGGCGCGACAGGCCCACGATGCGCCAGTCGTCCAATGTTGCGAGGTGCTCGATCAAGTTGCGGCCGATCACGCCCTGAGCGCCCACGACGAGCGCGACTTTGTTCTGTGCAGTCATGTTGATGTTGGGTTGAGCCCAACGCAGCAATGGCAATGGCAGCCAGTATGAGAACGATCGAATCTGTGCGATAGACTGCCAACAAGCACAACATTTATGAATTGAAATCACAATGTCGCGGCTTGATGTCAATCGCTTTGGCGAGATGGAAGTTTTCGTGCGGGTCGTGGAAGAGAGCGGCTTCTCTGCCGCGGCGCGCGCCTGCCGGATGACGCCGTCGGCGGTGAGCAAACTGGTGGCACGGCTGGAAGCCCGACTGGGCGCGAGGCTGGTGAACCGTTCCACGCGGCGCTTTCAGCTCACGCCCGAGGGTATGGCGTTCTATGAACGCAGCGTGACGGTGCTGGCCGATCTGGAAGAGGCCGAGCGCGAGGCGTCCGCCGGGGCGCAGCCTTCAGGGCGATTGCGCATCAATTCCAATGTGCCGGTCGGCACGCATTTGCTGCTGCCGATTGTGCCGGCGTTTCTGGCGTGCCATCCGGAGGTGTCGCTCGACATTGCGCTCACGGATCGCGTGGTCGATCTGATGGAAGACCGCACCGATGTTGCACTGCGCAGTGGTCCGCTAAAGAGTTCGCGGCTGGTGGCGCGCAAGTTGGGGCAGACGCGCTTGATGGTGGTGGCGTCGCCGGCTTATCTGGCGCGCGCGGGCACGCCGCGCACGCCGGCTGATTTGGCAAACCACAACTGCCTGGCGTTCAGCTACGTGCGCGCCATGAACGCTTGGCCTTTTATCAAGCGCGGGCGCCGCACCGAATTCACTCCGCACGGCAATACGCAGATCAGCGATGGCGAGGCGCTGCGCGCCGTGGCGGTCGCCGGTCTGGGGCTGGCGCGCTTGGCCGAGTTTCAGGTGCGCGCCGATCTGGATGCGGGCCGTCTCGTCCCCGTCCTGGAGGATTACAACCCGGGCGAGACCGAAGACATCCACGCCGTCTATGTCGGTCAGGGAGCGCATCTGCCGGCGCGCGTGCGGGCATTTCTCGATTTTCTGGTCGCGCACGTGAAGGTTGCCTAGGCTTGTGTTTCCCCACGCTGGAAGGGCTCGGCCTTCACATTCGCAAAACCCCTTCAAGTTGCCAAACGCCGTGCCGTTTACCGCCACATAACGTGTGCTTGAACGGGGGAAGACAATGTCGCAGCACGAAGTTGATGAACGGACCAATCTGACAAACAACAACCGTTTTGAACTGTTGCTGTTCCGCCTGGGCGAATCTGCGCGCTCCAATCAGCGCGAGATGTTCGGCATTAACGTGTTCAAGGTGCGCGAGATCATGGTCATGCCGCCCGTGACGCATGTGGCCGATGCCGGCGCCCATATCCTGGGCGCAGTCAATGTGCGCGGCCAGATCATTCCCGTAATTGACCTCGCCAGCGTGATCGGCACCAAGAACGGCAACGCCAACATCCTGCTGATTACCGAATATGCGCGCTCCACCCAAGGCTTTGCGGTGGAAGAAGTGGACGAGATCGTGCGCCTGGAATGGAGCCAGATCTTCCCGGCCGAGGCGAGCGTTGGCAGCAGCAACATCACCAGCCTGGCGCGCCTGGATGGCAACGCCGACAACTCCCGTCTGGCGCAGGTGATCGACGTCGAACAGATTCTGGTGGATGTGTTCCCGACCCGCCGTACCGATCTGGCGCCCGACAATGGCGAGCGTCCGATCAAGCTGCCGCCGGGTGCCAAGCTGCTGGTGGCGGACGATTCGGGCCTCGCACGCTCGCTCATCGCCAATGGTCTGGAAGCGATGGGCACACCGTATGTGATGACCAAGAGCGGCCAGGAAGCGTGGGATACGCTGCAGAACATCGCACGCGATGCCGCACGCGAAGGCAAAACTGTGCGCGACAAGATCGCCCTGGTGCTGACCGATCTGGAAATGCCAGAGATGGATGGCTTTACGCTCACGCGCAAGATCAAAACCGAGCCGGCGTTCCAGTCGATTCCGGTGGTGATTCACTCGTCGCTGTCGGGTTCGGCCAACGAAGACCACGTGCGCCGCGTTGGCGCCAACGGCTACGTTGCGAAGTTTGAAGCGAACGAACTCGCGCAGGCCATTGCTTCTGCGCTGGGTTAATCGCTGAGCTAAGCACTGAGGCCCGGGCGGCGTGCAATGCGCCGCCCGGGCTTTTTGTCACTTGCGGCTGTGGTGATCACCGCCAAGCGGGTCGACGACAATCATGGTGCGATCGAGCACGCCGTTGTCGTCGAAGAGGGCGTTGAAGTGCGCCTGCTGATACCCGGTGACGTACATCCGGTATGACCACGCCTCCCGCTTCATCAGCGGGTAGTACTGCGTTGGCTCGCGCGGCATGCCAAAGCGCTCCGCCACATCATGCTTGGTCCAGACGCCGGGCCGGGCTTCGTAGATTTCCTTTTCAGTCAGCATCTGCCGGAAGTTGGTGAGCTTGCCGCTCGCGTCAAAGTCCGCGGCATAGACTTCATGTCCCATCGGCTGCTTGGAATAGATCCAGCGGTGCGTGCCGTTTGCCAGCTGGTACGTCTCGGTGGGCGCGCCAAACGTCTCGCGTACGGTACTTTCGGGCTGGCCGATCATCTTTTGCGCCGTCTGGATTGGCGAAAGCGCCGCGCATGCGCTCAGCACGAGCGCGACGGCGCTGATCCATCTGCCTGGTCGCATCTGCATGGTGGTTCTCCGGTGTGTGGCTTGTGCTGATGGTAAACACTTTGGGTGCAAGCAATATTCCATCGGCCAGCTGGTCCGGCAGTCTCTACAGGCCGTTTTCCACCATTTCCACCACACGCAATGCAATGGCGCCGGTCTGCTCGGGCGGGCGCCCGCGCAACGGCCCATCAATGATAAGCAGGGCCAGCCCATGCACCGCCGACCAGGCGAGGTATTCGGCGCCCGGACGGCGTTCGGGCGGCAGTACGCCGGCAGTTGTCATCCGGTCCAGCGCCAGGCTCAGTAACTGGAACGGGTTCAGGCCGCTATTGCCAGCCTTGGCGGGGTCCGCGTCGTTTTCCACTTCATCGGGCACTGCAAAGGCTGTGCGGAAGAGACCGGTTTCCGTCTGCGCAAACCGCAGATAGCCCACACCGATGGCGCGTAGCGACGCGCGTGCGCGCGCATCCTCGGGCCACGCTGGGTCGATGGCATCCAGCTCGGCTTCCATTGCGCGCGCCAATGCGGCCAAAGCCTCTGCCCGGACGGCCTGCAGCAAGTCCTGTCGCCCTGCGAAATGCCGGTAGGCGGCATTCGGCACCACGCCCGCGCGGCGCGTGGCTTCGCGCAGCACGATGGCGTCGGGCCCGCCGGCGCGCGCCAGTTCAATCCCGGCGTCGAGCAGCGCACGTCGCAAGTCGCCATGGCGATACGTGGTGCGCACGGGTGGTCGAGGCGGTTCCTGGGTCATGCAATGCAACTCCGCAAGTTCTATGTGGACACCGTCCATTATGTCTGCTACTGTTTGTGGACAGTGTTCACAATTCAACCCTAGGCGCTGTGACGCAAATTTCCAAGCCTTTAGTGCAACAGCTTCTTCGGAGACCAGCATGACGATTGCCACCACCGCAGCGGACGACGAGGCCCAACTACGTACGTTGATTAGCGAGTGGGCTGCCGCCGTCCGCGCCAAGGATGTCGACGCCGTCATGCGTCATTACGCACACGATGTGGTGGTCTTCGATGTGATGCCGCCGCTGTTTGTAAAGGGCGTCGATGCGTACCGTCGCAACTGGCAAGGCTGGTTCGATGCGCTTGAGGGGCAGGCCGATTTCCAATTCACCGAGTTGCACCTTGAGGTGAGTGGCGATCTGGCCTATTGCTTCAGCGTGAATCGCCTGCGTGCGCGCTATCGCGACGGTGCGAAGCACGATGCGCAGACGCGCGCCACCGTGTGTTTTCGCAAGCGCGATGGCCGTTGGCAAGTCGTACACGAGCATGCATCGGTGCCGCTGCCGGTGCCTGAACCGGCGTGCGGCTGAGCGAGGTTTCCTCCCGACCGCGTGGCGCAATGCGCGGCTTTGCAGTCCCCCAAGTCCACCCCAAGGAGTTGTGATGCAAGTTCAACCGTATCTGTTCTTCGAAGGTCGTTGTGAAGAAGCGCTGGAGTTCTACAAGAAGACGCTTGGCGCCAAGGTCGATGTGGTGATGCACTACAAGGATGCGCCCAAGGATGCTCAGCCCACTAGCGAGCAATGCGGCGGCATGGCGCCCCCGCTCGACAAGGTGATGCACGCCGCCTTCCGCGTGGGCGAAACCCAAATTCTGGCGTCCGACGGCATGGCCGGCGGCAAGACGGATTTCAAGGGTTTTGGGTTGTCCGTGAGCGTACCCGACAACGCCACTGCCGAACGGACATTCAAGGCACTTGGCGAGGCCGGGCAAGTCACGATGCCGATGTCCGAAACGTTTTTTGCCAACGCGTTTGGCATGGTGACCGACCGCTTTGGCATCACGTGGATGGTGATCGCGCCCAAGCCGATGTAACCGCAATGCGCGTGCAAACGGCCGCCGAGCGGTGGCCGTTCTACGCAAAATCGTAGGAAGCCTGCGTTGGCGCAAGGCAATGGTCCGGTGCTAGACTGCGCGATCATCGGGGCCTTACCAATATCAACGAAACCACCCCCTTGGTGACGTCCGGCTGTTCTGGCCGCGACCTTTTGCACGGCTTGCGCAAAGGCGTCCCTTCACCTGCTGTCCCCATCTGTTGGAGCGCTCTTCATGCTGAAGATCATTGCGATCGTCATCGTCGTCGCGATTGCTGCTGTGCTCGGTTTTGCCACCACGCGCCCCGATACCTTCCACGTGCAGCGCGAGATCGACATCAAGGCGTCGCCTGAAAAGGTGTTCGCCCTGATCAACGATTTCCACCGCTGGACTGCTTGGTCTCCGTGGGAAAAGCGCGATCCCGCGATGAAGCGCACCTATGGCAGCCCCGCCAGTGGCAAAGGCGCGAACTATGCGTGGGATGGCTCGCGGGAAGTTGGGGCAGGGCGCATGGAGATTGTCGATTCAACGTCGCCCAGCCGCATCCGGATTCAGCTTGATTTTCTGAAACCGTTCGAAGCGCACAACACGGCGGAGTTCACGCTCAAGCCTGCCGGCGATGTGACGCACGTCACCTGGGCCATGTATGGCCCGAGCCCATTCATCTCCAAGGTGATGGGCCTGTTCTTCAGTATGGACGCGATGATTGGCAAGGACTTTGAAGCCGGTCTCGCCAACCTTAAATCGGCTGCGCAATCCTGAGCGACATTCGGGCGCAGCGGCCAATCATAGGAGTGACTCCATGACGCATGGCATCGACGAACGCAAGCGCTGGCTTGCCCTCATCGTGCTCTGTCTGGGCGTGCTGATGATCGTGCTGGATACGACCATCGTGAACGTTGCGCTGCCGTCCATCCAGGCAGACCTGGGCTTTACCGAAACCTCGCTCGTGTGGGTCGTCAACGCCTACATGCTGACCTTTGGCGGCTGCCTGTTGCTGGGTGGCAGGCTGGGAGACCTGTTTGGACATCGCAAGCTGTTCTTGCTGGGGCTGACGTTGTTCACGCTGGCTTCGGCTGCGTGCGGACTGGCGAACTCGCAAGGGCTGCTGATCACGGCGCGCGCCGTGCAGGGGTTGGGCGGTGCGGTGGTGTCGGCGGTGTCGCTGTCGCTCATCATGAACCTGTTCACCTCGCCGGCGGATCGCGCCAAGGCGATGGGCATCTACGGCTTTGTGTGTGCGGGCGGCGGCAGCATCGGCGTGTTGCTAGGTGGTTTGCTGACGAGCACGCTGAGCTGGCACTGGATCTTTCTGGTCAATCTACCGATTGGCGTGGCGGTGTATGCCGCGTGCGTGGCGTTGTTGCCTGCGGGCAAGCCGTTGGCCGATCGCACGAAGCTGGATGTGGCGGGCGCGATTGCCGTGACCGCATCATTGATGCTGGCGGTGTACGCCGTCGTGCATGGCAACGAAGCCGGTTGGGCATCCACGCAAACGCTGACGCAACTGGGCATTGCCATTGCGCTGATGATCGCGTTCCTGATCATTGAATCGCGCGTGTCGCATCCGTTGATGCCGCTGCACATGTTCGCGCTGCGCAACGTCGCCACGGCCAACGTGGTGGGCGTGTTGTGGGCGGCGGCGATGTTCGCGTGGTTCTTCATCTCGGCGCTGTACATGCAGCGCGTGCTCGGCTACAGCGCCATGCAGGTGGGGCTGGCCTTCCTGCCGGCCAACATCATCATGGCGGTTTTCTCGCTGGGCTTGTCGGCCAAGCTGGTGATGCGCTTTGGCATTCGTGCGCCGCTGTCGTTGGGTTTGCTGGTGGCCGCTGTGGGGCTGGCGTTGTTTGCGCGGGCGCCTGCCGGCGGCAGCTTTGTGATGGACGTGCTGCCCGGCATGTTGTTGCTGGGTCTGGGCGCCGGTGTGGCATTCAACCCGGTGCTTCTGGCGGCCATGAGTGATGTGGCGCCGGATGAGTCGGGCCTGGCGTCTGGCGTGGTCAACACGTCGTTCATGATGGGCGGTGCGTTGGGCCTGGCCATCCTGGCAAGCTTGGCCGCTGCACGCACCGAAGGTTTGACCGCGGCAGGCGCCGATGCCACGACCGCGCTTAATGGCGGCTACCACCTCGCGTTCCTGTTAGGCGCGGTTGCAGCCCTGCTTGGTTCTGTGTTGGCCGGGGTGTTTGTGCGCACCCGCACGCATGGGGCTTCGCAGGGGGAAGCGTCGTCTGCGGCGCCAATCTAGGTCCGAGAAGGGCAAAGAGGACACCGGTTTCACCGCATGTCTCAAACGAGGCATGCGGTAAAATCCGTTATTGACCGACCGGTCGGACGGTTTATAATCGATCCACCCAAAACACGGCGCGCATGACGTGCCGTGCACATGCCCAAAAAGCGGCCGGAGGATCGCATGTACACCCAAAGCCTCGACCAGCCCGGCGGTCTGCCCACAGAGCAGGAACTGGCCGCCGCCTCCCAAGGCGAAGCCGATTTGCAGGCGCGCTTTGACGCCCGCATTGGCGCCGACCACAAGGTCGAGCCGCAAGATTGGATGCCGGCGCCGTACCGTAAGACGCTGCTGCGACAGATTTCGCAGCACGCGCATTCCGAGGTGGTGGGCATGCTGCCCGAGGGCAATTGGATCAGCCGTGCGCCGTCGCTCAAGCGCAAGGCCATTCTCCTGGCCAAGGTGCAGGATGAAGCGGGCCACGGCCTCTATCTCTATTCCGCCGCAGAGACGCTCGGCAGCTCGCGCGACGAGATGATCGACGCGCTGCACGAAGGTCGCGCCAAGTATTCATCGATCTTCAATTACCCGACGCTCTCCTGGGCAGACGTGGGCGTGATCGGCTGGCTGGTCGATGGCGCTGCGATCATGAATCAGGTGCCGCTGTGCCGCTGTTCGTATGGCCCATATGCGCGCGCCATGATCCGCATCTGCAAGGAAGAGTCGTTTCACCAGCGTCAGGGCTATGAATCGTTGCTGACGATGATGGGCGGCACGCAGGCGCAGCGCGACATGGTGCAGGAATCCGTCAACCGCTGGTGGTTTCCGGTGCTGATGATGTTTGGACCGCCCGATACTGCATCGCCCAACAGCGCGCAGACCATGGCCTGGGGCATCAAGCGCATCTCGAACGACGATCTGCGGCAACGCTTTGTCGATGCCACCGTTGAGCAGGCGCGCGTGCTGGGCGTGACGCTGCCCGACCCCGGCCTCACATGGAACGAAGCACGCGGCCATTACGATTTCTCACCGCTCGATTGGTCTGAGTTCAAGCGCGTGCTCGACGGCCACGGCCCGTGCAACCGCGAGCGCCTTGCCACCCGCAAGCGTGCACACGAAGAAGGCGAATGGGTGCGCGAGGCCGCGCTCGCCTACGCGCGCAAGCAGGCCGAACGCGCCGCCGCCAACCAACAAGCTGCCTGAACCGGAAGGAGCCCACCATGCATCAACACGAATGGCCGCTGTGGGAAGTGTTCATCCGCAGCAAGCAGGGTCTGGAGCACAAGCACTGCGGCAGCCTGCACGCGGTGGACGCCAAGCAGGCGCTGCAGATGGCGCGTGATGTTTACACGCGCCGGCAGGAAGGCGTCTCTATCTGGGTTGTGCCATCGGTCGCCATCACCGCCAGCGAACCCGACGACAAGCCGATGCTCTTCGACCCGATGGCCGACAAGATCTATCGGCACCCGACGTTCTATCGGCTGCCCGATGAAGTCAACCACATGTGAGCCGCGGTCATGACTTCTGACGTGCATCTGCAATACATCCTTCGTCTGGCCGACAACGCGCTCATCCTCGGCCAGCGCAACGCGGAATGGACTGGCCATGGCCCGGTGCTGGAAGAAGACATCGCGCTGTCCAACCTGAGTCTTGACCTGATCGGCCAGGCGCGGTTGCTCTACACGCACGCGGGGCAGATTGAAGGCACGCTCACCGGTACGCCGCGCAAGGAAGATGATTACGCCTACTGGCGTGCGGAGGCTGCTTTCCGTAATTACACGCTGCTTGAGCTGCCGCATGCGGGACCAATGGTGGCGACTTCCGCAGCCGCGCGCGACTACGCCGTCACCATCGTCCGCCACTTCCTCTACGCCGCATTGATGGTGCCGCTGTGGGAGGCGCTAGCGCGTTCGACCGATACCGAACTGGCCGCCATTGCCGCCAAATCGGTGAAGGAGATGCGTTACCACCTCGCCCATACGCGCGACTGGCTTGTGCGCTTCGGTGACGGCACTGAGGAATCGCATGCGCGTGCCCAGGCCGCGCTCGATTGGCTGATGCCGTACACCAACGAATACTTCGCCGCGGACGACGTTGAAACTGCCGTGGCTGAGGCCGGCATTGGCGTGCGTCCGGCAGACCTGCGCGACGCGTGGGAAGCCACCGTGCGTGACGCACTGGAAGAGGCGACGCTGCATTGGCCGGAGCCTGGCCCGTACGTCTGCACCGGCAAGCACGGCGTGCATTCTGAGCATATGGGCTATCTGCTGGCCGAGATGCAGGGGCTGGCGCGCCAGTTCCCGGGGGCATCGTGGTAAGCGAGCGGGTGGACCGCGCGCGTATCGCGCTGGAGGCCGTGACCGATCCGGAGATTCCCGTGGTCACGCTCGCCGAGCTTGGCATCCTGCGCGATGTGCAGCTCGACGAGGCCGGCACACTGGTGGCAACGATCACGCCCACGTATTCCGGCTGCCCGGCCATGGAGCAAATCGCCGATGATGTGAGCCGTGCGTTGCAGGCGGCAGACGTGGGTGCGTATCGCGTGCGTTCGGTGCTGTCGCCGGCATGGACGACGGATTGGATCACTGCCGAAGGGCGCCGCAAGCTGCGCGACTTTGGTATTGCGCCGCCGGCACATGTGGCCGAAGCGGATGGTGCACGCCCGATTCGTCTCACGCGCCCAACGCAGGCCGAGCACATCGCCTGCCCGCAATGCGGATCGCACGATACGGTACTCATTTCCGCCTTCGGTTCGACAGCTTGCAAGGCGCTGTATCGCTGCCGCGCCTGTCGCGAGCCGTTCGACTATTTCAAGCCCTACTAAGCCCCCTGAGCGCAACCGCCATGACTCCGCAATTCCATCCCTTGCGCGTTGCCGAAGTGCGCGGCGAAACGGCCGATACGATTTCCGTGCGCTTTGACGTGCCGAACGACCTGCGTGACGCATACCGCTTTACGCAAGGCCAGTTTCTGACGTTGCGCGTGCCGTCTGGTCAACTGCCCGGACAGGAAGAACTGCGGCGCTCGTATTCCATCTGCTGCGCCGTACAGGACTACGACGCGCACGGCGAACTGCGTGTGGCGGTCAAGCGTGTCGATGCCGGGGTCTTCTCCAATCACCTGCACGACCGCATCCGCGTAGGCCAGACGCTCGATGTGCTGCCGCCAGACGGCCGGTTTTACGTGCCGCTGGCCGCGGAAAGCGCACGCCACTATGTGGCCTTTGCAGCCGGCAGCGGCATCACGCCCATCCTTTCGCTCATCAAGACGACGCTGGCGGCCGAGCCGCAGAGCCGCTTCACGCTGGTCTACGGCAACCGCAGCGTCGACAGCATCATCTTTGGCGAAGCGCTCGAAGACCTGAAGGACCGCTACCTCGATCGCTTCGCGCTGTATCACGTGTTGTCGCGCCAGGCGCAGGAGATTGCGCTGTTCAACGGGCGGCTGGACGGTGCGAAGGTGCGGGATTTTCTAGACACGCTGATCCCGCCTGACGATATTGATGCAGCCTTCATCTGTGGCCCGTCGACGATGATCGACGCGGTGGAGGCGGCGCTGCTCGAGCGCGGTGTGCCGCGCGATCGCGTGCACGCAGAGCGCTTTGGCGTGCCGGTGGGCGATGCGACGGCAGCGGCCAAGCCGCGCAGGCATGCCGCAGTGGCCGGCGACGTGGCGCTCACGGTGGTGCTCGACGGCAAATCGCACGAAGTGCCCATGGCGGGGGACGCCAAGGTGCTCGACAGTGCGTTGAACGCGGGGCTCGATCTACCCTATGCGTGCAAGGGCGGTGTGTGCTGTACGTGCCGTGCCAAGGTGCTGGAAGGCCGTGTGGAGATGGACAAGAACTTCACCCTGGAAGACTGGGAAATCCAGCAGGGGTTTGTGCTGACCTGCCAGGCGCGGCCGCTCTCGCAGCGCGTGGTGGTCAGCTATGACGAGCGGTAAACGTCAACCTTTTCTGGCGCCTGAGCCGCTCAGCCCGTTCTCCAGCATGTCGATCACCATTTCCGCATAGCCTTCGTACGAGAGCGGCCCGTCAGGTTTGAGCCAAGTGAACGTCCAGTTCATCATGCCGAACAGCATCATCGTGATGGGCGTGCGGTTGGCTTCATCCACCTTGTCCGGGTAGGCCGCGCCAAGTTGCCGGCCCACGGCCGCCACCACGTTCCGCTCGCGTGCGAGCACGATGTCGCGCTGCTCCGGCGCCAGGTATTTCACGTCATTGAGCAAAGCTACATGCCGGGTGCGCGAAGTGGCGTATTCGGCCAGGAACGTACGGACCAGCAGATGCAGCGTGGCGCGCGCCGAAAGCTTGGCATGCCGCGCGTCGCTCTCGGCGCGTTCAACCAGATCGGCCAGCCGGCGCGTGTAGCGGTCGAGCAGGTCGAACAGGATGGCTTCCTTGCCTTCGTAGTAGTGATACAGGCGCGATTTGGAGCCGCCGCACGCAGCGGCAAGCTGGTTCATCGACACGCTCGGGTAGCTGTCGGCCGCAAAGGCTTCGGCGGCGGTGTCGAGCACGCTTTCGCGGCGTAGCTCGAATTCGTCTTCGTTCTTGACGCGGGACATGGCTGGCGGCACATCGGTTGGATGGCCGCCATGTTAACCGGCTGGGTTGCCGCGTGTCGATGCTGCATTGACGCGTCAGACGGTCTCGTGCACGCCCAGGAAATCCAGCACGACTTCAAGGAACGCGTCCGGCAGCTCCACGTTGGCGAGGTGCACGGTGTCGAGCAAGCGCAGTTGGGCGCCCGGAATGGCGGCGGCAATGTCCTCGCCGTGGCGGGCAGACGTCACGGTGTCGTGCTGGCCGGCAATGACGAGCGTCGGAGGCGTGATCAGCGTGATCGTGCGGCGCAGGTCGGCATCGCGCACGGCCGTCCACCCGCCGATGATGCCCTCGCGCGGTGTCGTCAGCAGCGTGCGGCGGAAGGGCTCAACGGCTGGGTCGCGTGCCTCCAGCATGGGTGCTGGAAACCAGTTGCGCAGGAATGTTTCGGTCGTTGTCTGCATGTCGGGCGCCTGCTGAAGCTCTGCAATGGCCTGGTCGAAATACTGCGTCGGGCCGATGTGCGCAGCGGTGTTGGAAAGGATCAGCCGGTCGATGCGCTCCGGCACATGAATCGCCAGCCATTGCGCCACGATGCCGCCCAGCGACAGCCCCAGCATATGCACGCGCTGGATGCCCAGCGCATCAAGCAGCTCCACAACGTCACGCCCAAGCCGATCCATCGAGTAAGCCCCAGCGGGGGCATCCGAGGCGCCATGGCCGCGCGCGTCGTAGCGCAGCACGTGAAAGTGCTCGGCCAGGCGCGGCACGCTCACGTCCCACATGTGCAGGTCGGTGCCGATGGAGTTGGACAGCAGCAGGACGGGCTTGTCCGCCGCGCCGTCAAAGCGATAGGCGATGCGCGTGCCGTCACCGGTGGTGATGAAGGAAAGGTCGTTGCGGGTGGTCATGATGGGCTCCTGAGAAAGACAGTTGAAACGGTTGGGATGCCGTCATCCTAGGAGCCGATGAGATTCGTGGATACTATGAAGTTATGACGAACTTTGTAGGTTTTGCCGACAATGCAGAACTTCACGCTCCACGAGCTGCAGTGCTTCGATGCGGTGGTGACCGGCGGTAGTTTTCAGGCGGCCGCTGACCGGCTGCATCGCTCGCACCCCTCGGTGTTTGCGGCTGTCGCCAAGCTGGAGGGGCAGGTGGGTTTGAGCCTGCTGGACCGCAGCGGCTATCGCGTGCGCTTGACGGAAGCGGGGCGGTCGTTTCATCGCAAGGTGCAGTCCGTGCTGCGCGAGAGTGATGAACTGCGAACCCACGCAAAGCAGCTAGCGATGGGCGAAGAAGCCGAATTGCGCGTGGTGCTGGGTGACCTGTGCCCGCTGCAGCCCGTGCTGGCATTGCTCAGCCAGTTCTTCGGCCAGTGCCCGCAGACGCGCCTGCAATTGCAGTTTGAAGCCGTCACCGGACCGTGGGAGCGCTTACTGGAAGACGACACCGACCTGATCGTCCACCGCGTGCCAAAGGGCGACGTGCGCATGGAATGGATCGACCTGGGCAAGATCGCCATGGTGCCGGTGGTGGCGCCGGGTTTTCTGCCGTTCCCGATCACGTCATCCATTACGCCGCAGCAGATGCAGCGCTTCATGCAGTGCGTCATCAACGACTCGGCACGGAACCCGCCGGAGCAATCCTACTACGTCATCGAAGGGGCGCCGCAGTGTGCCGTGCCAGATCAATTGATGAAGAAAGAGCTGATCCTCCACGGCATGGCGTGGGGGCATTTGCCGCGTTTCCTGATCGATGCGGAATTGCGCGAGGGGACGTTGCTGTCGATTGCAGGGCGGCATTTTCCTGGCATGGTGCAGGAGCTGGCGGTTGCGCGGCGGCGGGATCAGCCGCACGGGCCGGTCGCCAATCGGCTGTGGGACTTCCTCGGCGACCACGCACCGGTGCTCAAGCCGGCGTTGGGCCGCATGCCGCGTCAGGCGGGGGCGGCCGCCAGAAAACGTGGATAGTCCCGCGCCTTGCCGATCCTTCATGCCTTGGCAGGCATGTCATCTAGTCGACTTGGCGGAGTGCCCGCCGCGCAGTTCCGGGCTATAACGATTCATGCTCGACCCTCCCTCGGGCAAAGGTGGTGAACGATGGCTGCGCATGGCACCGATCAGGTCTTCTCCGGCTCCATTCCCGAGTTGTACGACACGCTGCTGGTTCCGTTGATCTTCGAGCCTTATGCGGTGGACATGGCTGCACGGGCGGCGGCATGTGAGCCGCAGCGCGTACTGGAAGTTGCGGCGGGGACCGGAGCCGTGACGCGCGCGCTGGCGCGTGCGCTGCCTGCAACCACCGAGATTGTCGCGACCGACCTGAACCCGCCGATGCTCGATCGCGCGGCCGCCGTGGGCACAGACCGGCCCGTGACATGGCAGCAGGCCGACGCCCAGCAACTGCCGTTTGCCGATGGCTCTTTCGATGTGGTGATCTGCCAGTTTGGCGCGATGTTCTTCCCCGACCGGCCCAGGGCCTTTGCGGAGGCGCGTCGTGTGCTGACACCGGGCGGCAAGCTGCTCTTGAGCGTGTGGGGCCGGATTGAAGACAACGACTTTGCAAATGTGGTGACGAAGGCGCTGGCGAAACGCTTTCCCGAGAATCCGCCGATGTTTCTGGCGCGTACGCCGCATGGCCATTACGACCCGACGCCGATTCAAGCCGATGCGCGCGCGGGCGGCTTTACCGCAGAGGTCATATACGACGTTGTCCCAGCGCGCAGCCGGGCAGACTCGGCGCGCGCGGTCGCTATTGCGTACTGCCAGGGCACGCCGGTGCGCGGCGAGCTGGAGGCATTCGGCCCCGAGGCACTGGCCGACGCCACCGACGTATGTACCGATGCATTGACGGCGCAGTTTGGCGCCGGCCCGGTCGACGGCAAGATCCAGGCGTTGATGTTCAGCGTGACAGTTTGAGGAGAGCAGGTAGCGGCATCGGTATCGCGTTACGCGGCGCAGGCGGTGGAGAGGCGTCGCTGCTCAAGATTCTTGTTGACCCAGGTGCGTACGCGAGCCGTGTCGACGGTTGCGCGTCCAGTCGACGGCGCGGCGGCCCAGGGCGATGGACGGTCGCTCGACATAGCGATGCAGCAACATGGCCAACACTAGCGTCAACGCAAGGTTGACGGCAAACAGCATCAGTTGCGTGCCGATCCACTCTGGCGCCAGCCTGCCCACCAGGCGGTGCGTGGCTTCGATCACGCTGGGGTGCACGAGGTAGAGCGCATACGACAGCTCACCCAGCCAGACAGCAACGCGCGGCACGCGAAGCTCGCCGCAGTGTTCCATGGCCACCATGCCGATCAGCAACGCGCCTGCGGGCAGCCCGCGGGCGAGCAGATCGAACTTGGGAACAGGGCCAACGACTGATATCACGAACGTCGCCACGCCCACCGCCAGCAGCACCCGCGCGAAGGCCGGGGTGAGACGATGCCGATGCGCTGCATACAGCCACGCCAGCCCCGCGCCTAGGAGAAACTCCAGCACAAGCGGATTGGCTGCCATGGCCTGAAGCGGTGTGGCCCAGTCATACAGCGCTTCCGGGTTGCGCTGCACGACGCCGCTGTGCCAGAACGGCACGATGATCGTGCTCGTGAACAGCGCCAGTGCCACCAGCCCAAGCGCACGCCGGCCGAATAGCGCCAGCCCGACCGCGCACAGCCCATAGAAGAACACCTCGTAGTTGAGCGACCAGCCCACATACAGCGCCGGATACCCGAAGTACGGCGCATCCACGTTCGCCTGCGGCGCAAACGCGAGCGAGGTGAGCAGCACGCCGGCAGACACAGGGTTGAGCCACGTGGAATGCAGCACCGACATCAACCAGTAAGGTGGCGCAAGCCGGAACGCACGCTTGACGAGAAATTCGCCGGCCGGTTCAGGCCCCTTCGGGCCAAGAATGGCGACCCACGCAATGATGAAACCGCTGATGACGAAGAACACATCCACACCCACATGCCCGCGCTTGATCACATGCGTGGTTAGCCACGCAAGGGCAGGGATGTCGGCATGGGCCAGGGCGAGCCCGGAGTGGTACACCACCACATACAGCGCGGCAAAGCCCCGCAGTGCCTGAATGCTGAGAAGGGAAGACGAAGAACGGTTCACGCAGGATGGACGACCACGGCGCAATCAAGGTTCCGCCGCCGTCGCGTTATCGATAAGCAAATCTCCGTAGCAAGCGGCGTGCCACAGCGTTACTACGGGGCGGTGCACTTGGCTGCGCGCTCCAGCAAAAGCGCGCGTTCTTGCCGATTGTGTGCAAGCGCCGCTGCGCGTTCGTACTCCACGCGTGCCTCCTCCGGGCGGTTGAGGCGCGCAAGAAAATCGGCGCGCACGCTGGGCAACAGGTGATAGCCGCGCAGCGCGGGTTCGGCCAGCAGCGAATCGACAATCTCAAGCCCCGCTTGCGGGCCGTAAGCCATGGCCACCGCCACGGCGCGGTTCAGTTCGACGATGGGCGAGGGCGTGAGTTGCGCCAGTGCGTCGTACAGCGCGGCAATGCGCGTCCAGTCGGTTTGTTCGGCGGTGCGTGCGCTTGCATGACATGCCGCAATGGCCGCCTGGAGCCCATACGGGCCGAGCCCGCGCCCGCAGGCTTCTGCTTGTGCCAGCGCCGCAAAGCCACGCTGGATAAGCAGGTAGTCCCAACGGCTGCGGTCCTGCTCCATGAGCAGGATGGGCCGGCCGCCGGGGCCTACGCGTGCATGCAGGCGCGAGGCCTGAAGCTCCATCAGCGCGAGCAGGCCAAGCACTTCCGGCTCGCCCGGCATGAGCCCCGCCAGGATGCGGCCCAGGCGCTGCGCTTCTTCACATAGTGTGGGGCGCGTCCAGTCGTCACCCGCGGTGGCGGCGTAGCCTTCGTTGAAGACGAGATAGATCACCTGTAGCACGGCTGAAAGCCGCTCGGGCAACGCATCCGGCTCGGGCAACTCGAACGGCACGTGTGCTGCAGAGAGCGTCTTCTTGGCGCGCACAATGCGCTGCGCCACCGTGGGCTCCGGCACCAGAAAGGCGCGGGCGATCTCGTGTGTGGTCAGTCCGCCAAGCAATCGCAGCGTCAGGGCCACGCGGCCTTCGTGCGGCAGTACCGGATGGCAAGAAATGAAGACTAGCCGCAGCAGATCGTCGCCGATGGGCTCGTCGCGCGCTGTTTCGGCATCGGCCTGGGCAAGCTCCTGTTCGATCTCCAGCTCGATGGCCAGCAGCGCATGTTTTTGCTCCGCCAGCGTGTGATGGCGCAGCCGGTCAATGGCCCGGTGTTTGGCGGTGGCCGTAAGCCACGCGGCCGGGTTGTCGGGGATACCCGATGCGGGCCATTGTTCCAGCGCCGCGACCAGCGCATCCTGCGCCAGCTCTTCGGCCAGCCCCACGTCGCGCAGCAGGCGGGCAAGCCCGGCAATGATCCTGGCCGATTCGATGCGCCACACCGCGTCGATCGTGCGATGGATGGCGAGCGTATCCGGCGACGAATCGGCCATGACGGCGCCGTTTATTGCTGCTTGGCTGCCAGTTCTGCGCGCAGGCGTTCTTCGCGCTCGCGGGCCTCGGGTGTGAACTCCGCACCAAAATCTTCCGCTTCAAACACGCGGCGGATTTCCAGGCGCACGTTGCCGCCGGCATCGAGTGCCGGCCAGCGCTTGACCCACTCCAGTGCTTCTTCTTCCGACTTGACCTGCAACATGGTGTAGCCGGCGATCAGCTCCTTCGCCTCGGCAAACGGGCCATCGATCACGGTTGGCTTGCCATTCTTGAATTCCACGCGTGCGCCGCGCGAGCTGGGGTGTAGCCCTTCGCCGCCGAGCAGCACGCCTGCCTTGGCCAAGTCTTCCATGTACTTGCCCATGGCAGTGAGCAGTTCTTCGCTCGGCATGACGGAGGCTTCGGTGTCTTTGTCGGCCAGTCGCAGAATCATGAATCGCATGGTGTTTCTCCTTAGGTGCGTTGGGTTGGAGGCGACGCATGATGTTCGCGCCTCTACTTGCACGTCGAATGAAGCGTGGGCGCAATCGACAGACCCGGCAACCAAAAGTGTAACAACATGTAACGAAGTGACGCCTGAAGGCGCCCCTCAGCCAATCAACGGCATTTGACCTCGTAGTCGACAACGTGCGGCAGGTCGTCCTCACCCGCGGTGGTGACGGTCAGCTTGCCAGCGGGGCCGGTGTAGCTGAAGTCGCAGTAGGCGAGGCCCGTACCCGCACAGTTCTCGGTTTCTACCAGACCCTGCTTGACGAGGGCGCTCTGGCGGGGCTCGCCGTTGGGGCCGCCTCGTACAGGCTTCCAGCCCTTGGCGGCGAGTGCCTTGCGGGCCTTGTCGATCGGCATGCCGTAGATGGTCGGTACCTTGGCGCGGCCGTGGCAGACGGCATCTTCGTCGGCAACTTTGCTCAGGCGGACCGTGCCATCAGCGTCGACACGCAAGTCACCGACCGGAGAAGTAACCATGTCGCCGTCCCACACGCGCACGGCGCCGCCTTCGAGCGCGGTAAGGGTGCCGATGGCGGTGTCTTCGGCGGATTTTCCGTAGGCCAGCGCGACGAGCTTGTCGTTGTCGAACACAGCCACGTTGCCTTGCGTGATGCTGCAGGTCGCGCTGGTACCGGCCTCCAGACGGCCCGCAAAACTGATGGCGCGATACGTGCCCGAAGATGCCGAGCCAAGCGGCACATCGGCCATGACCGCCCAGCCTTGTGCCGCCACCTGCTTGGCGGCGGCCGACGCCGGCTTCATGACGGCCTGTGGGCAGTCAGCGCGGTCGCTCTGGCTGCCAGTAGCCTTGGGCAGCACGTTCAGCGTCTTGATGCGGATGTCCTTTACATCGGAGGCCACACGCAGGTCGTTCGTTTGCGCCAACACTGGCAACGAGAGTGCCAGGCTGAGTGCCAACACGGCACTACGCAAGGTGCTCGGCAAAGGATTCACGGAAGTGGAATTCGGCATGGAGTGGCGTTGCATGGGAGAGAGCAAGTCGGTCCGACATGATCCACTGCGCATGTGAATCGAGGATTAACAGCGAGCCAAGGTCGAACGAAAGGTGAATCCAGCAGAATAATTCGGGAATGTAGATTCCCGGCGTCTCACGCGTCTGCGTTGGAGCCGATCGCGGCGGTGCGGAATGGCGAGGGCCGTGCTTCGACGCGGTTGATCAAGCGGCCGCGCCAGCCTGAAGCGGCCACTTGCCCGAACCTGCCTAGATGGTGAAATACTCCGGGCGCAGCCGGCGGGTAATTTCCAACACCGGCAGCACATGATCCAGGTGCTCACGCATGGCGCGCACGGCGCGTTTCGGATTGTTGGAAGCGAGGGCGTCGATCACCGCGCGGTGCTCGGCCAGGACCTCGGTCATGCGGCCCTCCAGCGGGAGCGTCAGCAGCCGGTAGCGGTCGATCTGTGTTTTGACTTCCAGGATGATCTGCCAGACGCCGGGGTAGCCGGACAGCTCGGCCAGCGTGGCGTGAAAGGCTTCGTCGGTGCGGAAGAAGCCGCGCCGGTTGCTCTCGCGCACGCATTGCGCCTGCCGTTCGAGCACGACGTTCAGCTTGTGGATGCCTTCGGGCGTCATGCGCTCGGCAGCCTTCTCGATGATGGCGACTTCCAGCGCGCCGCGCACGAGCATGGCTTCTTCCAGCGTATTGAGCGGAATGCGCGACACGAACGTCCCGACGCGCGCCTGGACGTCGATCAGCCCTTCCTCGGCCAACCGCTGGACGGCCTCGTGAACGGGGGTACGGCTGGTACCAAATTCTTCTGCGAGATCCTTCTCGACGATGCGCGTTCCGGGTAGCAGTTCCATCTCGACAATCCGCTCGCGCAGCTTCAGATACACGCGTCGGGCGGCGGTCATGGTGGCCTCGTCCTCAGGGGGCGAGGGGAAAGGGCGCGAAGTCATACAGCTCGCAACGAGTTCGGGGGGAAGTGGAAGGGATCGCAACGGCGCGGCCTGAGGTGTCGATGCGGTCAGAGACCAAGGGCAGCGCGGGCACCATGATAGCGGCAAACTCCGCGCACTTGAACTGAGGTGAACCCGGTCACAGCGTCCGGGCGGACGCCGTGACCGGCGTTTAAACCGGTCAGAACCGGTGAATCATGCCGACAGCCACGGTAAGTTGCGACCCGGTTGCCGAAGGCGCGCCGTTCTGGCCATCGCCGATGGACGCCGTGGCATCGATGATGCCGCCCGTGGGCGAGATCGTCTTACCCTTTGCTTTCTGATACGCCTCCAGCAGGTACACGCCCGTGCGCTTGGAGAAGCTGTAGTACTGCGACAGGTTGAACTGGTGATACGTCGCCGCGTCGGCAATGCCGTTGGCCTTGGTGGCGCGCGTGTACGAATAGCCGGCGGCCAGGTCCAGCGTCGGGGTGGCCTTGTAGTGCAGGACGGCGCCGCCGGTATTGAAGATCGCCTCGCTGGCGAACTTGGAGTTCACGCCCGGGACGTACTGCACGTTGGAGTACGACACCGACACGTCCCATGCCGGTGAGAAGGTGTACGAACCGAGCACGGCAAAGCGCTGTTGCGCCGCCGCCAGTTGGTAGCCGGCGTTGATGGCCGACACGGCCGGCTGGCTGCCGTTGTTGGACAGCGCTGAGTTCGCGCCCCAGGCGCCGCCGCCCACCGTCGAGTTGTTCACGCGCATGAAGCCGGCGCCCACGCCGATCGGGCCATTGGCATAGCGCGCGGCAAAGCTCCAGGTGGAACCGTTACCCACGCTGCCCGGCGTCTCGCCCATGCCGTAGGAGCCGCTGAAGGTCACGCCGCCCAGTGTGGGCGAGGTATAGACCACGGAGTTGTTGACGCGGTAGTTGGTGTCGAGCGAGTCGATATCGCCCGGGTGCGCACCGTAGAAGCCAGTCAGCCAGTTGATCGGGCTGTACGGGGCCAGGATCGAAAAGTACGCCGTGTACTGGCGGCCCAGCGTGACGGTGCCCAGCTCGCGGTTGGCCAGACCCACGAAGGCCTGACGGTTGAACATCAGCCCCGAGACCGATTGCGAGCCCGTGTCGCCGTTAAAGCCTTCTTCGAGCACGAACTGCGCGCTGTTGCCGCCGCCCAGGTCTTCGTTGCCCTTGAAGCCGAAGCGGCTGCCCGACCAGATGCCGCTGTTCTGCTTGACGACCGAATGGCCGTTCGACGTGGAGCCGACCGAGGTCTGGTTGCTCTGATACCCGACCGACACGTCGATGTTGCCGTACAGCGTGACGCTGCTTTGCGCGTACGCTGATCCGGCGATGCCTCCCGTGAGTGCGATCGCTGCCGCGATTGCTACTTGGCTCTTCATGATGACTCCTTCCTTGATGTTCGCAGCCGTGGCTGCATGTTGGTTATTCGTTGGGTTGCCTCAGTACACCGGGTGCCCGTTGATTACGCTCGGCAGCCAGGTCGAGAAGAACGGCATGTACGTCACCACGTTGATGGCGGTGAAGATGGCGAGGTAGTAGGGCCAGGCGATCTTGGTGGTCTCGCCAATGGAGACTTCGCCGATGGCGCAGCCGACAAACTGCACCGAGCCGATGGGCGGATGCACCAGACCCAGCGAGCAGTTGAGCAGCAGCATGATCCCGAACTGCACGGGGCCGACGCCGCAATGCATGGCCATGGGCAGGAACAACGGCGTGGTGATCAGGATGTGCGCCGCCATGTCGACGAACGTGCCCAGGAACACCTGCAGGATGTTGATGTAGAGCAGCATCAGCCACGGTGCGGCGCTGGTTTGCGTGAGCATCTGCTCGATGGCGTCCGGAATCTCCAGGTAGGCCATCTGGAAACGCAGCATGTTCGACACGGCAATCAGCAGTAGCACCACGCCCGTGGTCTTGGCGGCGTGGGCCAGCGCACGGCTGAACTTGGTCCACGTCATGGAGCGATAGACGAGCACCGTCAGGCACAGCGAATAGGCGACTGCGATGGCGGCGGCTTCGGTGGCGGTGGCAATGCCCATGGCAACGCACACCAGGATCAGCGCGATCACCATCAGGCCCGGAACTGCGCCCACAAAGGCACGTGCCACGGCAAACCAGCCGGGGAAGGGCGGCAGCTCGGTCGATCCGTCGGCGCGGCGCGGGAAACCGTAGCGCTTGGCTTGCCAGTAGGCGGCGACCAGCACGAAGCCCATGACCCAAAGCACCGGCAGCAGCCCCGAGAACAGCAGGTCGCCAATCGACACGCCGCTCACCTGCTGGCCGTTGAGCGAGCCCACGATGCCCTGCGCTGCAAAGGCGTAGATGATCATGTTGGTGGAGGTCGGCATGAGCGCGCCGGCCAGCGAGGCATGCGTGGTCACGTTGACGGCGTAGGCGGCGCTGTAGCCCTCGCGCTTCATCAGCGGAATTACCACGCCACCCATGGCCGACGTGTCGGCGGTGGGCGAGCCCGAGACGCCGCCGAACAGCGTGCAGGCCACCACGTTGGCCATGCCCAGGCCACCGCGGAAGTGCCCCACCAGTGTTTGCGCGAAGCGCAGGATGCGGTCTGCAATGCCGCCGTGCAGCATCAGCTCGCCCGACAGGATGAAGAACGGTACGGCCAGGAACGAGAACGCGTTCATGCCCGAGATCATCGACTGCATGGCGGTGGCCGCCGGCAGGCCTTCGTGCAGATACGTCAGCACGCATGACAGGCCGAGCGCGAACGAAACCGGTACGCCCAGCAAAAGAAACGCCAGAAAACTGACGGAGAGAATGGCGAGATCCATGGTGACTTAACTTGCGTCTTGCGCGAACAGCCCGACCAGGCGTTCGAGAGCGAACAGGGCGATGGCGACACTCGCCACGATAGGAATCCAATAGCGAACGGCTTCAGGCAGTCCGAGGATGGGAATGCGGTCACCGAACGTGGTTTCGGCCATCTCCAGGCAGCCGATGAAGATCACCACGGCAAAGGCGATCAGGCACAGCTTCTGCAGCACGTGCGCGGCGCGCTTGCCCCCTGCGGGCAGGCGTTCAACAAAGGAATCGAGGCCGATATGGCCGCCCTCGCGTACCTTGAGCGCGGCCCCGAACATGGCAATGGCCACCACCATGAGCAGGGCGATGGGTTCAACAAAATCCGGCGCGTTGTTGAAGACGTAGCGCATGATCACGCCGTAGAAGACAAGCACGGTCAGCGTGGCCAGGCATGACGCCGCCACAAGCGTGAGCACGAGCGCAAACGCATCGTTGATGCGTTTGAGTAAAGACATCGATTGCATGCTGAACCTGGAGGGGAGCGCGGTATCGGAGGTGGGCAGGCGGGGCCGGTGTACCAACGGCGTACATCGGGGGCCTGCCCGGCGCGTGGCCTGCGGGAAAGTCGCAGGCCACGCGCTTGAGCGGTGATGCAGGCTTACTTGGTGGCCACGATTGCGTTGACGATGTCCTTCATCTGCGGCGTGGTTTCGTACTTCGTCCAGATTGGCTGCATGGCCTTGACGAAGGCGGCACGGTCAACCTGCGAAGCCGGCACGATGGTGGCGTTGCCCTTGGTCACGGTTGCCGTGGCGGCCTGCTCGCGCGCGGTCCAGAGCTTGACGTAGTACGGCACGGAGTCGGCAGCAGCCTTGCGGATTGCGGCTTGCTCCTGCGGCGTGAGCGTGTCCCAGATCTTCTTGGAGAAGACGAGCACTTCCGGCGTCATCGCATGCTGCGTTTCGGAGTAGATCTGCGCGACTTCAAAGTGCTTGGTTTCTTCATACGACGGGATGTTGTTTTCCGCCGCGTCCACCAGGCCCGTCTTCAGGCCGGTGTAGACCTCGCTGAAAGGCATCGGCGTGGGCGTGCCGCCCATGGCCTTGATCTCGTCGACCATCAGGTCCGACGGCTGCACGCGGATCTTCACGCCCTTCATGTCGGCCGGCGTGTGGATGGCCTTCTTGGCGTAGATCGACCGCGCGCCGCTCTCATAGAACGTCAGGGCGACGAAGCCCTTGGCGGCAAACGAATCCAGAATCTTCTGGCCGACCGGGCCGTACATCACCTTGCGGAAATGGTCGATGTCGCGGAACAGGAAAGGCAGGGAGGGAATGACCGATTCGGGAACGATCTCGTTGAAGGCCGCGCCATTGGCACGCACCATGTCGATCGCGCCGATACGCACCTGGTCGATGGTGTCCTTCTCCGAGCCCAGCGCGCTGTTGCCGAACACCTTGACGGAGTCTTTGCCGTCGGTGGCCTTTTTGATCTCCTCGCCCATGAACTTGACGGCCATGTTGGTCGGGTAAGTGTCGCCGTGCACGTCGGCTACACGGAAGGTGCGCGCTTGCGCAGCGCCGCTTGCGAAGGCGGCCAGCAGTGCGGCGAACAGCAGGGAGGTACGAGCGATTGCGGTAGGGCGTTTCATGATGGATGTATGGGCAGCAGGGTCGGAATAAAAAGGCGCTGGCCAGCAGAACCAGCCAAGCGCGAAGGAGGCGGGTTGCTCAGCGGGCGTCGGTTACGGTGGTGTTGAAAGTCTGTCCACCGATCACGACGTTCTGCAGCGTGATGTCGTGCACGTTGTAGGCGTAGATCGGCCCCGGCGTGGTGGCGCTTGCGGGGCCTGCCGCCGTGGGCGTGCCGAAGTTGCAGTTCGAGATCGTCACGCCCGTGATGGGCGGAACGGTGGGCACAGGCAGCGCGCCGTTGTAGTCGAAAGCCACGGGGCCCTGGGCAACGATGGCCTGGAAGCACGAGCCCGTCAGGCCGCCAGTGGTGACGTTGCCGGCGGTGACGTTGGAGATGTTCACGTTCTGCACGAGGGCCGGCCGCGTACGAATGGCATCGGCTGCAGGCTGGTAGTCGCAGTCGAACGTGATCAGGCCGCCTTGCGAAGCGGACGGGTTTGCTGCGGCCGCCGTCACCACGCCCAGTGGCACCGTGCTGTTGATCGGGCTGCCTGCCAGCATCTTGCTGCCGTAGCCGGCACCGGTGAGGTTCACGCCGTTGGGCAGGCTGACGTTGGTGACATAGAAATTCTTCACGAACCCGCCACGGTTCATGTTCGTCTTGATGCGGATGGCGATGTTCAGAGAGTTCGTTGCCCAGAACTGATTGAGCATCGCCAGGTTGCGCGCATAGATGTTCTGTACGCCGCCGCCCATTTCGCTGCCCAGCGTGATGCCGCCGTGGCCGCTGTTCATCGTGCAGTTCTGGATGACGTGGTCTTGCGCAGGGCCGTAGCCGGTGTCGAGGTTCTTGCCCGACTTGATGGCGATGCAGTCGTCACCCGTGTTGAACGTGACGTTTTCGCACAGCACGTTGCTGCAGGCGTCGGGGTCGAAGCCGTCGTTGTTGGGGCCGATGCTATCGACCGTTACGCCACGGATGACCACGTTCGTGCAGTGCACCGGATGGTGCTGCCAGAACGGCGTGTTGACCGTACGGTAGTTCTCCATCAGCACGTTGGTGCAGCCGATGAACTCCACCATGCATGGACGCAGGTAATGGCCGAGCCCGAAGATGCGCTTCTCCACCGGCACGCCGGCTTCTGACAGCGCGGGCAGATAGTTCTGGTCTTGCTGCCAGGGCGTCGCCGGATTGGTGAGCAGCGTGTAAAGCGCGCTCGGGATGCCCGGCACTGCGGTCTGCAAGTCGACGTTGTTCGGGTTGCTGTAAGCCTGCGACGGCGTGCTCGAGCTAGCGCAGCCATAGGCGCCGTTGGTGCCCTTGAAGGTCCACCAGCACGTGCTGGTGTTGCCCGTGCCGGCAAACGGTGTCATGGCCTGGCCGTTGAGCACCGAAGTCGCTCCTTCGCCCGTCAGCGCGATGTTGCTGGCGTTGCGTGCGTAGATGGGCGAGCCGTAATTCAGGCAATCGTCGGCCTGCCAACGGCTGTAGTAGAGCTTGCCGTTGGTGCCGCAATCGATGGGGCCGTCCTTGGCGTAGTCCGCCGGATTGGCGCTGAAGTAGATCGTGCAGTTGGCGCTGAGGTGAAAGTTGACGTTGCTCTGGAGCACGATCGGCCCGGCGCAATACCACGTGCCTGACGGCACCACCACGCGCCCGCCACCTGCTGCGTTGCATGCCGCAATGGCTGCCAGGAACGCCGGGCGCGAATCGAATGCGCCAGGCGCCTGCGTTGCGCCAGCGCCTGAGCTGACCGGCGATTTGGTCGGATCGGTGTAGGGGCTCGTTTGTGCGACAACGCTGCACGGCTGCGCGCCATACGCCTCGACCTGGAAATCAACTGCCGGGAATGCACTCTGCGCCACGCCCTTCAGCGACGAAATGATGGTGGTGGCCAAGCCGTTCGTGCCCCAGATCGGGTCTGCCTGAACGGGCGCCGTGGGCGTGGTGGCAACCGGTGCTGCGGTGTCGTCGGAGCTGCCGCCACAGGCGCTCACCAGCGCGCCCCCGACCACGGCACCGCCGTAACTAAGAAAGGCACGTCGCGACGGACTGTGCGGGGCGCGGGCATCAGATGCCTGCCGCCGCCGGTTACGGAAGGGCGCTGCCATTGGGTCTCCTCGTCTGGTTTTTGTCTGACGTGTCGACCCGGCAGGAGGCTGCTGAATCCGGGCACGTCTTTTGATATATCAGAATTTATTGATTGATATATTAGTGGTCAAGGGCGGGTTTTCCCGATCCCCACCGGCGGGGTACGCAGGGCGGCGGCAGCTATGTACCCCGCTCGGCACGGCGCCGCATTGGGCTCGATGGCCCCCTGCAGACATGCCTGGGGCGACAACGGAGCGTCCATTTCTCGCCCGCTGCGAGTGCTGCTGTGAGCCGGCGCAGCGCATGGCAGCGCGGTATTGGGCCTTCCTGCACAGTATCAAACAGGGGCTCTGTTTCTGGGTATCGAATTGCGATTCGATCCAACCGCAATTGAATGAGCGCGACTTAAAGAAATGCCCCTGTCACACATCATTCCTACCATGCGAGTGCCAATCGATGTGACCGATTCATTTCATGAATCGCAGGCAATAAAAAGAGCATCGAACGCATTCGCTATTTGAGCCTTTTTGAGAATGTTTTGTCTCGCAGGCTCAGTGCGGTTGATCTGTGTCGATGAGAATTGCGGTTTTTCAGGCATCACTTTCATTTCCCTTCGAACGTTGGACCAACCCTGCGAATTGCGACGGCAATCGCTTTGTCTTCTGGGTAGCCTAAAACGTAACGGAGAGAACCATGTCAATGAAAAGTGGGGCCGATCAACAGCAGCTGACGCTGGATGATCTGGCCGCTGTTCCTGAGCTGAAGCGCCGGCAATTGCTGCGGATGATGCTGGCTTCGACGGCGGTCGGCCTGTCGGGCGTGCTGAGCGGGTGCGGTGGCGGGGATTCGCCGGACGCCTCAACGGGTTCAACGGGAATCTCGCCAGGGGCGGGCGATCCGGGCACCGGAACGACGACACCAAAGCTGGTGTCGTCATTTACGCTGGCGGCCTTGCCGGATACGCAATTTTATCCGCGCTATGCCTCTGCAAAAATGGGCGGGTTGTATCAAAAGAATTATCCGACCATCAATCCGCAATTCGACAATCCATTCAAGGCGCAGACGCAATGGATTGCCCAAAATGCAAAGGCGCTGAAACTGGCATTTACTACGCACCTTGGCGATATTGTCGACCAGTCTTGGTATTACACCTCTGAAGGTTCGGCGCCGTGGAGCACGAGTACCGATCTGCTCAGCAACAGCCAACTCAGCAACGGCACGGTAACCAAAGAGTGGGAACTGGCCAGCCAAGCAATGCAGGTGCTGGAAAAGGCCAACTGCAGCTATTCGATTTGCGCCGGCAACCACGACGTTGGCGCCATCGGCTCGTCGATGCAATGGGGGCCGGACTGGGGCGTCGGCGTCTCGGGATTTGACAACACCGACGGATACCAGGACGGCGGCAGCCATCGGCAAGGGCTGGTGGAGCCGTATCTGAAGGTGTTCCCAACCGCGCGGGCACAACGGCAGCCAACCTTCGGCGGCCGCCATGGGTCGGGCTTTCACGAGTACCACGTCTTCCAGGCGGAAGGGAATCAGTTCCTGGTGCTGTCGATGTCGTGGCGCGCTTCGGACGATGCGATTGCATGGGCCAACTGGGTCATCGCAAAGAACCCCGGCATTCCGGTCATCCTGATTTGCCACCAGCTTGCGGGCATTGGCCCGGACGCTGTTACGGCAGCCGATACGGCGTATTCGAATTACCTGTGGGACAAGCTGATCAAGAATAACGACCAGATTTTCATGGCCGTTTCTGGTCACTACCATGGGTCGTGCAAGATGACGAAGAAGAACGCGGCCGGCAACGACGTCATCTTCATGGTCGTCGATTATCAGATGGCGTATATGGGCGGCAATGGCCTGATGCGCTTGTACGAATTCGATCTGACGAACAACAAGATCATCGCCAGTTCGTTCTCGCCGTGGGTGCCGGTCAAGCCGGAAGCGAGCCTGAATCAGTTCGATTCGGCATGGCTGACGGCAGATAACCAGCAATTCTCGATCGACATCGATTTTGCCAAGCGCTTTGCCGGTTTCAATCCCACCTTCAAGGCGGCGGCGGGCTCCGTGTCGGGCAGCCTGACGGATGTCGCCAAGGGGCTGATCCTCGCGAACTATCACAACCCGCCGCAAGATGCGGGCAAGCCGGCGTCCGGCCCGAACGACTACCCGGTGGTGCCCAACACGCTGGCGCACTGGCGCTTCTACAACGCAGCCGCTGCCGAAGGCGAGGCGCTGTCTCCGTATCAGCCGGGCTTCCAGATCAAGGACGTGTCCGTGCCGGGCGATACCACGGTGGGCGCGAACCCCATCTCGCTCAACACGTGGATGGGCGGACAACCCGGCGACCTGGTCTGGTCGAAAGACCATCACCCGCTGTCTTCTGCGCCGGGCAGCCTGCAGTTCAAGAACGCCAACCAGACGAGGGCTTCGTATTTCACGACAGACTCCACTTCGCCCTTGAATGTGCAAACGTTTGCCGGCGGCTACACGATCGAGGCGTTCCTGAAGATCGACTCGGCCTGGACTGCACAGAGCAACGCGTGGATGGGCATTCTTTATCGGCTTGGCGCACGCAGCGCAGCCACTGGCGTTTCATGGCCGGGCGATGTCGACCAGGGCGACACGATGGCGATGTTCGCGTTTTCCAACCTGATGGAGTTCCAGTGGGAGGTCATCCCGACCGACAGCACCGAAAACCTGGCGTGCTGGTCTGGCGGTGTCTCGGCGGGGCAGTGGCTGCACGTTGCCATCGTCAACGATGGAAAGGGCAGCACAACGATGTACGTGGAAGGCGCGCCCATTCTGCGCAACAACAGCGGGATGGACGGCATCCGCTACGTGGCGAGCACGCAGCAGATGGCGATCGGCTGTGCGCAGTATGGCGGCAGCATGGGCAATGGGTTCTTCGGCAGCCTTGGGGAGATGCGGATTGTCGGCGCCCCGCTGCAACCAAACCAGTGGCTGACGGCACGCGCTTCGTAACGTGAAGACGGCTCCCGCTGAAGCGGTTTGGCGGGAGCGCGGCTGGAGCCTGCCGATATGGCGGCCCCGCGATCCTGTTCCTTTACTCCGGAATAGCGATTCAATTCCGACTCATAGGTGCACAAGAAGCGCGGTTTGCGCTTCATTTCATTGACGATGTCGATGGCACAGCGTTTCATGTCAGCAAAGCAGGTCTTGCATGGAGACGCACGTGCCACACGAAGACAACGCGGCCCCGATGTACCGAAGCGGAACGGCCGCCCGCATGGCCAAGATGCCTGTATCCACGCTCCGTGTGTGGGAGCAGCGCTATGGTGTGATTTCGCCCACCAAATCAGAGTCCGGCCAGCGGTTGTACTCGGGCGAGGACGTCAAGCGCCTTGCGCTGCTGCGCTCGCTCGTCAATCAGGGGCACGCGATCGGCGCCATTGCGCATGCAGACAGCACCGAGCTCCAGCAGTTGCTGGACGCCTCGCTCGCTGCTGAAGCACCGGCGCTGGCGCCGCCCACTGCCGCAATTTCGCTTTCCGTCTGTGGCACGTTGCTGGCTGAGCGCGTCCGGCGCAGAAAAAGCACGCTGGTGTCGCTTGGGATCGAGCCCGTCATCGAATTGCCCGCGCTGGACGCCGAGGCTCAGCTTGAGTCGCCGCCGAGCACAGATGCGCTGATCGCGGAAGCCGCGTCCCTGCATCCGGAAACGGCAGAAGCCTTGTTGGCGATGGCACGGCGGTGCGGTGCCAGTGCCGTCGGTGTGATCTACAGCTTCGGTACGGTTCGCGCCACCGACATGCTGCGCGCGGCCGGCGTGCGGCTGTATCGGGAGCCCAATGCACAGGGTGAGCTTGACCAGGTTCTGCAAGAACTGGCGCAGCTCGTGCGCGTGGACGCGGTCTACGGAAAGCTCGAACCGTTGCGACGCAATGCGCGCCGGTTCACAGACCGGCAGCTGGAGATCTTTGCCAACGCCTCGCAGACGATTGCCTGCGAATGCCCGCGGCACCTTGTCGGGCTGATTCGCCAGCTCGATGCATTCGAGCGTTTCAGCGATGGCTGTGCGGTGCGGTCTTCGCTTGATGAACAACTGCACCGCTATCTCGGGGATGTCGCCAATCGCGCCCGGTTGATGCTCGAAGACGCCATGGAATTCGCAATCCGGGCGGAATCGCTGCATCCACCAGCAGGTTAGCTACGTATATAGCGTATGCGTCCCATCCGCCTCGCTCGGGAGCTTGCCTGAGGCGGCGTGGGCAGCGACAGCACCGCCGAATTTTCGGAGCAACTTCAATGAAACTGACTTTGGATCCGCCCGGGTTTGCCGGGGCGGCTGGCAGCGTGCCGCTTTCTGTCCGGATTCGTGAGCGGTTGATGAGCGCCGGCCACCGCTTTCACGCCAATGACAACATCGCGGCCTACCTGCGCGATGGCGAACTGGATCTCCTGCAGGCCGAGGTCGAGGAGCGCCTGCAAGCTGTTCTGCGCGCGCTGGTCATCGATGTCGAGCAAGACCACAACAGCCGGGAGACGGCTCGCCGCGTGGCCAAGATGTTCGTGCGCGAGGTATTTGCCGGGCGCTACGTCGAGGCCCCCGAAGTGACCGCGTTTCCGAATGCGGAGCGGCTCAACGAACTCATGGTGGTGGGGCCGTTGCGCGTGCGCAGCGCCTGCTCTCACCATCTGTGCCCGGTCATGGGGCGTGCGTGGGTTGGTGTCATGCCACACAAAGAATCCCAATTGATCGGGCTGTCCAAGTACGCCCGGCTGATCGACTGGGTCATGAGCCGCCCCCAGATCCAGGAAGAAGCCATCAAGCAGATTGCCGACTTGCTGGAAGACCGCATGGCGCCCGACGGCCTGGCGGTCGTGCTGGAGGCGGAGCACTACTGCATGCACTGGCGCGGCACGAAGGACGACGGATCGCGCATGGTGAGCAGCGTGATGCGCGGGGTGTTTCTGACAGATCCCAGCCTGCGGCGCGAGTTTCTTGCGCTGCTGCCCGGCCGCCACGGCGATTGAGCGCCAAGCCACCCTAAGAGGCATCGCCTTGAACATTCTTCAGTTTCCTGCAAAGCGCATTGCCGTGGTCGGCTCCGGCATCTCGGGGCTCGCGGCTGCGCATTTTCTTGCGAAGCGGCACGCCGTGACGCTGTTCGAGGCCGCCCCTCGGCTTGGCGGGCATACCAATACAGTCGATATTGAAGAAGGCGGGCAAGTCTTTGGCGTCGACACCGGCTTTCTGGTCTTCAACTCGCGCACGTATCCCAACCTCATCGCGCTGTTTGACGAGCTTGGCGTCGCCCATTGCGAGAGCGACATGTCGTTCAGCGTGTCGGTTGACGGCGGGGCGCTGGAATGGGCCGGCACCAGTCTGAGCACGGTCTTTGCGCAGCCGCGCAACTTGGTGTCGGCGCGGTTTCTGTCGATGCTGGGCGACATCCTGCGCTTCAACCGGCAAGCGCACGCCAACCTGGCGGTGGCACGCAATGAGCGTCACAGCCTGGGTGCGCTGCTGGCCGCCGGCCGGTATGGCGAGCCGTTCTGTGCGCATTACCTGTTGCCGATGGCAGCGGCAATTTGGTCCACGCCCAGCCGGGACATCCTGGCGTTCCCCGCGGAAACCTTCCTGCGGTTTTGTCTGAACCACGGCTTGCTGCAGGTCTTCAACAGGCCGCGTTGGCGCACCGTCAAAGGCGGGGCACGCAGCTATGTCCACGCGATTGCGCGCGGGTTGGCAGACGTGCGTGTCGGCACGCCGGTACGCGGCATCCGCCGTGCGGCGGACCACGTCGACGTGCGGACCGATTCCGGCAGCGAGCGCTATGACGCCGTCGTGCTTGCCACGCACGCGCCCCAGACGCTGCGTCTGCTCGACGATCCCACGGACGACGAGCGTGCTGTGCTGGGCGCATTCCGCTATCAACCCAACACCGCATTCCTGCACCGCGATACCCGCCTGCTGCCGCGTCGGCGGCGCGTGTGGTCCGCATGGAATTATCTCGACGCCTCGCGGGCGGGCACAACGGGCGCGGCGCCGTGCGTCAGTTATCTGCTGAACCAGCTGCAACCGCTGCCGGTGTCGACGCCGGTGGTCGTGACCTTGAATCCGTCCGACCCGCCGGCGCCCGAGCTGGAGTATCAGCGCTTCGCATACGAGCACCCGGTGTTCGATCAGCCCGCCATCGACGCACAGGCTCGGTTGCCGGCACTGCAAGGTCGCGGCCACACCTGGTTTGCGGGTGCCTGGACGGGATACGGGTTCCACGAAGACGGGTTGAAGTCTGCCCTGCGCGTGGTCGAGGATTTCGGCTGCGCCCCTGCATGGGCAAAGGTTGCGTCATGAATGGCGACGCAGAACTTCTTGTCGGCCAGGTCATGCACCGCCGCCTGCGGCCGGTGGCCAACCGCTTTGTCTACCCGGTGTTTGCCGTGCGCGTGAAGCTCTCGGCGCTGGGGCGCCTGACCGGCACATGGTTTGGCGTGGACTGCTTGCGGCCGTTGTCGTTGCGCGTGCGTGACTATGGCCCGCGAGACGGCACGGATCTGCTCGCCTGGATACGTGGCGTGCTGAGCAGCGCGGGTTTGCCTGCCGATGGCGAGGTCTGGTTGCAGACCTTTCCGCGCATCGCCGGCTGGATGTTCAATCCCGTCTCGTTCTGGTATTGCCACGACGCGGCCGGCACGCTGCGCGCCGTGCTGGCTGAGGTCAACAACACCTTCGGGCAGCACCACAGCTACCTGCTGTGCGCACAGGACGGCGGAGCCATCGGCGCACAGACCGTGCTGACGTGCCGCAAGCAGTTGCATGTCTCGCCCTTTTGCAGGGTCGAGGGTGGTTACCGGTTCCGCTTTACAGAGACGGCAGCAACCGCGCTGGCGCGCATCGATTATCACGACCAAGACGGCCTCTTGCTGCATACCGCCATCGGCGGAAGGCTGCAGCCGTTCGATGCGGCTCACCTGCGCCGTGCGCTGCTGAAGCAGCCGTTGCTTGCGCTGCAGGTTATCGGCCGCATCCACTGGCAGGCTCTGCGCTTGTGGCTCAAGGGCGTGCCGTTCTTTGGCCGTGATGCCCACGACAGAACTTCTCCGGAGAATTCCCGATGACAGCTTCGCCTTCCCTGGCCTGGGTGCCGCCTCATGTTCCTGCGGCCGGCCGGCTGTTCGTGGCGCTGGCCGGTCGGCTGCGGCACGGCTTCCTTCACCTTGTCACGCCCGATGGCGATGTGCAGATCGGCGATGCCGCGTCGCCGCTGGCGGCAGATCTGCGCATCACAGACTGGCGTGCGTGTGGGCGCATCCTGCGCAGCGGCGATGTGGGTTTTGCCGAGGCCTATCGCGACGGATGGATCGACACGGGCAACCTGCCAAACCTGCTGCGCCTGGCCATCGTCAACGCCGCCACGCTCGATCAGGCGATCTTCGGGAATGTGCTGGCGCGTTCCGTCCTTCGCTTGCGCCACCTGCTGCGCCGGAACAGCCGCCGCGGCAGTCGCCGCAACATCCACTTGCATTACGACCTCGGTAACGATTTCTATCGGCTGTGGCTGGACGAGGGCATGGCGTATTCGTCTGCATGGTTCAACGGCAACCTGCGGCAGGGGCTCGCAGACGCTCAAGCTGCCAAGTACCGGCGCGTGTGCGATCTGCTCAGGGTGGGGCCCGGCATGGATGTGCTGGAAATCGGCTGCGGATGGGGCGGCCTGATGGAAATGGCCTGCGCGCGCGGTGCCCATGTTCACGGCATCACGCTCTCGGAAGAACAGCGCCGCTACACGGCCGAGCGCCTGGCCGACGAGCCACGCGCCCGCGTTGAACTGCGTGACTACCGGGACCTGGACGGTGCTTACGACGCCATCGCCTCCATCGAGATGTTCGAGGCGGTGGGCGAATCTTATTGGTCGACCTACTTTCAGACGCTGGTGCGCTGCTTGCGCCATGGCGGGCGGGCCCTGGTGCAGAGCATCACAATCGACGAGGCGCACTTCGAGCGCTACCGCGCTGGCACCGATTTCATCCAGCAGTTCATCTTCCCGGGCGGCATGTTGCCCAGCCGGGAGCGCTTTATCAAGCTGGCGGAACAGCACGGCTTGCGTGTGGTTGACCGCCTCGACTTCGGCCGCGACTACGCAGAGACACTGCGCCGCTGGAGCCAGCGTTTCGAAGCACGGCTCGATGCCGTGCGCGCACTCGGATTCGACGAGCCCTTCATCCGCATCTGGCGGCTCTACTTCGCTTACTGCGAGGCCGGCTTTGACGAGGGCCGGATCGGCGTGTCGCAGTTTCTGCTGGAGCGGGGGTGACCATGTCGGCGGTCGGCGTCGCACTCGTTGCGCTGGTGTTCCTGGTGGCGGTGTTCAGCGCCGTATGGGCGTGGCAGTTGCGCAGTGGGAATGCCGGCATGGTCGATCCGGTCTGGGCGTTCTCGCTGGGCATGGTGGCATTGCTTTACGCGTGGTTAGGTGCGGGGTCGTTGCTCGCGCGTGTGTTGGTCGGGGTAGGAGGCGCAGTGTGGGGCGCGCGCCTTGGCTGGCACTTGTGGCGCCGCAATGCGGGCAAGCCGGAAGATGCCCGCTACCGGAAATTGCGCGAGGAATGGGGCGCAGCCGCACCGCGAAACATGTTTGGCTTCTTCCAGTTGCAGGCGGCGGTGTCGATGTTTCTGTCGATCGCGTTTGCCGTGCCGAGCTATAGGCCGGATTCACCGAGTGCCCTTGCCATGGCGGCCGCCGTGGCCCTGTGGCTGATTGCGGTGACGGGCGAGGCCCTGGCCGACAGGCAACTGCGCAGTTTTGCGGCGGACCCGGTCAACCGGGGCAAGACCTGCCGGGTGGGGCTGTGGCGCTATTCGCGGCACCCGAACTATTTCTTTGAATGCGTGCACTGGCTGGCCTACGTACCGTTGGCGATCGGCACGCCGTGGGCATGGCTCACGCTGTTGCCTCCGGTGGCCATGGCGTGGCTGCTCGTGAAGGTCTCGGGTGTTCCCATGCTCGAAGCCCATATGCGTGCCACGCGCGACGACTATGCCGAATACGCCCGCACAACGAGCGTGTTGATTCCATGGCCGCCGCGCCACTGATGTTCAGACATACAGACCCAAGGAGCCTTACATGACTGCGCTGTCCACGCCGACCCTACCGCCGCAGGCCGCGGCCTACGCCAGTGATGGCTGGCTCATCCAATGTTGCGAGCGCGGATGGCTGCCGGATGCGCTGGTGCGTGCCGGCATGCGTGCCCTCATGCGCCAGCGTTTGCAAGACGAAGGCCTTCATGACGGCGAACTGCGTTCACGACGCTTCAATGCGTTGCTGGATGAATTGCACGCCAGCCCCATTGCGATTGAGACTGACGCAGCCAATACGCAGCACTATGAATTGCCGCCCGCATTCTTCGAGGCCCATCTGGGGCCGCAGTTGAAGTATTCCTGCGCGCTATACCCGAGCGGCAATGAAACGCTGGCCGAGGCAGAAGAGGCCATGTTTGCCTGCTATGCCGAACGCGCCGGCCTGGCCGACGGCCAGTGCATTCTGGACCTGGGCTGCGGCTGGGGATCGCTGTCGCTATGGATGGCCAAGCGGTATCCCAACGCACGCATTGTGGCGTTGTCCAATTCGCGCGGTCAGCGCAGCTGGATCGAGGCCCGGGCAGCCGAGCGCGGGCTGACGAACCTCAGCGTGCACACCGCAAACATCGTCGATTTCGAATTTGCAGACATGCCCGAGGGCGGCCGCTTTGACCGTGTGTTGTCGATCGAAATGTTCGAACACATGAAGAACTACGGCCTGTTGCTGGGCAAGATTGCGCGCTGGATGCGACCGGATGCGGTGCTGTTCGTGCACATCTTTGCGCATCGCACGCTGGCGTATCACTTTCAGGTGCAGGACGGCACCGACTGGATGTCGAAGTACTTCTTCACCGGCGGCACCATGCCATCCGAAGCGCTGCTGCTGCATTTCCAGGAAGACCTGCGCGTGGCGCGGCAGTGGTGGGTCAGCGGCGCGCACTACGCGCGCACGGCGGACCATTGGCTGGCCAATCTTGACGCGGCCCGTGGAGAGTTGATGCCGGTGTTCGCGCAGACCTATGGCGAGCGCCAGGCCGCCGTGTGGTTTCAGCGGTGGCGCATGTTCTATCTGGCGGTGTCGACGTTGTTCGGCTATGCCGGCGGCAACGAGTGGGGCGTGGCGCATTACCGGTTCGTCAAGCGCTAGCGGAAGGCCGGCCGCCGTGGCAGTCAGGGCAGGGTGCCGGTTCCGTCGCTGCGCTGGCCCATCCATACCAGGAGCGGCATCCATAACGCCCACCCGATGGCCAACACCCCCAGCGTGGCGGGTACATCGGGAATGTGCGCCGCTCCCAGCGCTGCTCCCGCACGAAACGACAGCGGGCCCGCAATGGCACCCAGCGCCATGGCCAGCCACCACCTGCCGCGCAGCCAACGAAAGAGGACATTCACTTGGATCGCGAACAGCACCCAAAGCGCAAGCAGCCAGGGCGGTACGAACCCGGCCCACACGGTCCCGTGCGGATAGACGATGAGCCCGGTGCGTATCAGCAGGGTTTCCCACGGCGCCGCGAGCACCACCACCCACATCACGAGCCGCAATTCCTGGTATGGCCGGTGGGCTTGCCGCAGATGAAGCGCCAGCAGTGCGGCGACAAAAACGATGCCGACCCAAGCGGCATCGCGCGCGGCACTCAGCACGCAGACAAACCAGCCGGCTTGTCCGGCTACCGTATAGAGGAGAGCACGATGAGAACGCATCAAAAAGGCCACCGTTGGCTCACCCTGTCAGGTTGGGCACGTCGTTTGGCGGTGTTCACGCTGGCCGTCGCCAGCGCTGCCTGCTCCAGCCCGCCCCCGAATCCCAACCCGAGGGCTGCGGTGCCGCTGAAGACGGTACCGGTTGATCTGCCGCGCTACATGGGGCGCTGGTATGTCATCGCCAACATTCCGTACTTTGGTGAGCGCGGCAATGTCGGCAGCTATGCCGAATGGTCCCTGCGGCCCGATGGCCGTATTGACGATGCCTATGTCTACCGGCCGGGCAGTTTCGATGCCCCCCTCAAACGCATGCAGTTCGTTGATTCGGTGGTGGAAGGCAGCGGTGGTGGCGAGTGGCGCGTGCGTTTGTTCTGGCCGATCTACGTGTCGCAACTGACGCTGTATGTCGATCCGGAATACCGGGTGACGCTGCTCGGCTATCCAGACAAGAGCCTCGGCTGGGTGTTCTCGCGCGACCCCAACATGAGCGATGCCGACTATCGCGCTGCACTGAGCCGATTCGACGCGATGGGTTATGACATTTCGCGTTTCCGGCGTGTGCCGCAAGTGCCGAGCCAGATTGGGAAACCGGGCTTCCAATCGCCGGGAGATGCCAACTAGCCTTGCGCGCATCAACGTGACTTGCCCAGGAGATGACGGCGCAGGGATGGAGCGCGCGTGCCGGGTGCCAGCCAGATATCGAAGAAGGCACGCGCGAAGGCTGGATCGTCCACCTCGGTCGTCAATTGTCCATTGGCGTAGAAGCGTGCACCGCGCCCGGGAAAATACACGCCGCACAAGGTGTCGCCCGGCCTGACGTTGGGGAAAGCGGGGGTCATTGCGCGTTGCCATTGCGCGAGGGTGTCGTCTGACGGAACGGGCGCCTGGAGTCTGCGGATTTCATCGATGGCGGTCTCGATGAGCCGGCTCCGCTCGATCGCACGCCGATACGTCACCTCCAATGCGAAGGGCGCGTCATAGCTGGGTGGGAGTTCAGCGCTCCATAGCTGCGCATCGTAGAGGCAGAAGCCGAAAAGGCACAGCTCGCCCTTGCCGGAGAGTTGCGGGGCGGGCACTGTGTCGCGGCAGTCGGCCCACGCTCCAACGCTCATAAGCGTGCAAAGAGTCAGGATCAGGGCTCGGACGGCGTGAATGCGTTGGGCAGGCATATCGCGAGGGCATGCTTACAAGTGGGTCAAGCGGTGAACTGTCCGCTTCCAAAGTCTACTGACGCAGCGTATGACACGGAAACGCTGGCACAAAGTTTTCTTGATGCAAAACCTGCTCACGATTGACATTGCTGAGCAACACCGGGATTGCGGCAGCGTGAGCCGGTATGCCAACTCAAAGCATGTTCATTGGCGGAAATGAGCCGCGTGTTCTGCTGCATTTCGTTGACGGGCTGCGCAGCGCAGCGTTTCATAGTGCAAGTAGCGGCATTCACTCTAAGGGGACTTGAATGGCAGATGCGTTGACAGCTGCATTTCGATTCGCGAAGCGCGCAGGGCTGCGTGGCCAGGGCGTGTTCAAGCAGATCAGCGTTGTTGTGCGGGCAACAGCATTGTCCGCAATGCGTGCGCGCGTGTATTGGCTCGCACCGCTGCTCGCGGGGGCATTCCTGGCGGGCTGTGCGCCCACGAGCCCACCCGCGGGCATCACGGCCGTCACGCCGTTCGATCTTCAACGCTATCAGGGGCGCTGGTACGAGCAGGCTAGGCTCGATCATTCTTTCGAGCGAGGCTTGACCGATGTCTCGGCCACGTACCAGCCTCAACCCGATGGCAGCGTTCGCGTGGTCAACCGTGGCTTTGATCCTGCCAAGGGCGAATGGCGCGAGGCGGTTGGCAAGGCGCTCTTCGTGGGCGATCACGACACCGGTTCGCTGAAGGTGTCCTTCTTCGGTCCGTTCTACGGCGGTTACCACGTGGCGGCGCTGGATCCAGGCTATCGCTGGGCCCTGGTTGTCGGGCCGGACCGCAGCTACTGCTGGGTGCTGACACGAGACAAGCATCTCGACCCCGCACAGCGGGACGCGATCTTTGCGCGTGCACGTGCGCTTGGCATTGATACGTCCGCGCTGATTTCCGTGTCACACGAGCGGCAGGATCCGTCTCAGTAGCGGCGAGGGCGCATGCACCACCCCAAGAGCGAGCACGAAGCACAAGACCGTGGCGCCATGTTCCTGAGAGCAATGACATGAACCAGCGTGCCAAGACGCTGCGGCTGGTGCTGGGCGATCAGCTCAACTCGCAGCATTCCTGGTTTGCGCATGTGGACCATGACGTGGTTTACGTGCTGATGGAGGTGCGGCAAGAAACCGACTACGTTCTGCACCACGCGCAAAAGATCCTCGCCATCTTTGCGGCGATGCGCGACTTTGCTCGCTGTCTGCGAGAGGGCGGCCACCGCGTGCGCTATGTGGCGATCGACGATGAAAGCAACCGCCAGTCCCTGACCGAGAATCTCGCCGCACTCGCCACACACTACGGCGCCGAGCGGTTGGAGTGGCAATCCCCCGACGAGTGGCGCGTGGATGCACAGTTGCGCGAATGGGCCGAAGCGCAATCGCTATCCACGTGCGAAGTCGACACCGAACACTTCTTCACGGGCAGGCACGATCTGGCCACCATGTTTGCAGGCCGCAAGCAGTGGCTCATGGAGCGGTTCTATCGCGAGATGCGCCGCCGCTTCAACGTGCTGCTCGACGACACGGGTGGGCCGGAAAGCGGGCAATGGAATTTTGATCATGACAACCGCAAGCCGTGGCGCGGCACGCCCCCCGAACCTGCCGACGCGCGCCCCGTGCATGACCACCAAGCGTTGTGGCTCACGGTGGAGCGCAGCGGTGTGAAATCGTTCGGCGAAGCGCAGGCCGGCGAGTTCCGGTGGCCCTTGAATCGCACGGAAGCGCTGGCTTGCCTTGACGCATTTATCGAGCAGACGCTGCCGCACTTTGGCGATTTTGAAGATGCCATGAGCAGCAGCCACCAGCGGCTATTCCACTCGCTGCTGTCTTTCTCCCTCAATGTGAAGATGCTGAATCCGCGTGAGGTGATCGACCGGGCAGAGGCAGCGTATCGGCATGGCAGGGCGCCGTTGCCAGCAGTGGAGGGGTTCATCCGCCAGATTCTGGGCTGGAGGGAATATGTGCGCGGCATCTATTGGGCACAGATGCCCGGATACGCGTCGTGCAACGTGTTGAATCATGATGCGCCGCTGCCGTCATGGTTCTGGAGCGGAAAGACCCAGATGCGCTGCCTGCAACTGGCGATTGGCCAGTCGTTGCAGACCGCCCACGCCCATCACATTCAACGCCTCATGGTGATCGGCAATTTCGCTTTGCTGGCAGGGCTCTCACCCGACGAGGTCCACCGCTGGTATCTCGGTGTGTACATCGACGCCTTCGAATGGGTGGAGCTGCCGAATACGGTGGGAATGAGCCAGTGGGCAGACGGCGGACGCATTGCCACCAAGCCGTATGTCAGCAGTGCCGCTTACCTTTCGCGCATGAGCGACTACTGCAAGGGCTGCCACTACGACAGCAAGCAGCGTGTCGGAGAGCGCGCATGCCCATACAACGCGTTGTACTGGGATTTTTTCACGCGCCATATTGACGTGTTCGGCCGCAATCCGCGCCTGGCCATGGTGTATCGGCAACTCGCCAAGATGGACGCTGAGGAGCGCGATGCTCTGCGCATGCGTGCAGCCCAAGTGCGAGCGAGCCTCGAAACGTTATGACGGATGCGACGGCCCGCGCGGCTCAACTGCAATCAGGAGACCAACCATCGTGCGCATCTTGTTGACTGGCGGCACCGGATTGATCGGGCGTGCGCTTTGCCGCCAGTGGCGTGCGCAGGGCCACGATCTCGTTGTCTGGAGCCGCTCGCCTGAACGGGTAGCTCGGTTGTGTGGGGGGGCACACGGTGTCGCAACGCTGCGTGAGTTGGATGGCGCCGCCCCGTTTGATGCGGTCATCAATCTGGCCGGCGCACCGATTGCCGATCGCCCATGGACGGTTCAGCGGCGGAAGGTTCTATGGCGCAGTCGGGTCGACCTGACACGGGAGCTCGTGGATTGGCTGAGCCGTTGCGAGCAACGGCCTCGCGTGCTTATTTCCGGATCCGCCACGGGTTGGTATGGGGATCGAGGGCAGGAGCCCCTGGATGAAGGCAGTCGCCCAGGCGAGCACGACTTTGGCAGTCAACTCTGCGTCGCATGGGAAGACGAAGCCCGCCGTGCAGAAAGGTTAGGCATGCGCGTCGTATTACTGCGCACCGCGCCCGTGCTTGCAAGTGATGGCGGCATGTTGCCCAGGCTGCGTCTGCCGTTCAGCATGGGACTTGGCGGACGGCTCGGCAGTGGCCAGCAGTGGATGCCGTGGATCCATCTTGACGACGTGGTGGGCCTGATCGATTTTCTCTTGCACCGCACCGATTGCCAGGGCGCCTTCAATGCATGTGCGCCGCATCTTGTCAGCAACGCGGACTTTTCCCGCACGCTGGCGGCTACGTTGCGCCGTCCAATGTTCTTGCCTGTTCCCGCGTGGACATTGCGGATGGCGCTGGGTGAAATGTCAGTGTTGCTGCTGGGCAGCCAACACCTGCAGCCCAGGCGGGCCATGGAGGCCGGCTATCCGTTTCGCTTTCCGCATCTGGAAGCAGCATTGCGTTGCCTGTTGGGGCGCGAGAGACATCCCGCTACCCGGCGCCCCGCAGAATGACTTCCAGCGGCGGGCATTGCGCCCGCAGCGCATAGCCGGGTAGCGGCCGGTGCCCGAAGGCTCCCGGCCATCTCGTCAGACCTGCCGCAGGTTGCGCGACGTGACCGCCACCGTGGTGCGGGATTCAGCCAGCGCCACTGATGGGTGCGTGCGCAGGTTGGCCTGCTGTGCGATCACGTTTTCGCGAACCATCCTGGGCACTGCATCCAACGCGCACGGGTGTGCGTATATTTTCGAGCGCTCTGTCTTGACCTCAACCTGTATGTGCCTGCACTTGATTCATATCTCATCGAGCATGGGCGGCGTTAACCGCTACCCGTGCGTTTGCCCGACATTTTTTTGGCTGCAAGGAGGAAGTCGATGCGTGGCGTGACTCGCCGAGCATGGATGGCAGCTGCGTTGGCGAGCCTCACAGGGTGTTCTGCCCTGGATGTGCTCAACGCCGTGACCCAGTCCGACGCAAGCGTGCCGACGCTGGGTCTGGCCTACGGTCCACACCCGCGCCAGAGATTGGATATTTATCGACCCGTCCGGCCGATGGAAGGGCCGCCCCGTGCGGTTGTGTTCTTCTACGGCGGGTCGTGGCGCGAGGGTGAGCGCAAGGACTACGCATTCGTGGGCGAAGCATTGGCCGCAACTGGAGCGATTGCGATGGTTGCCGACTACCGGCTGTATCCGGAAGTGCGCTACCCCGACTTCCTGCTGGACTGCGCAGCCGCCACGGCTTTCGCACGGCGTTGGCTGGATCGGCAGGGCCATGCAGGCTCGCGCTTGTTTGTCGCGGGGCATAGCGCTGGCGCCTACAACGCTGCGATGTTGGCGACCGATAGCCGCTGGCTCGAAGCGCAGGGTTTGCGCATCGAAACGCTGTCGGGCTGGATCGGTATGGCCGGCCCCTACAACTTCCTGCCGATTCAAGCGGCCGACGTGTTGCCCGTGTTCAACCATCCGAACGAAACAGCGGATAGCCAGCCGGTGTTCCACGTAAGCCAGGGGTGGCTGCCTCCAGCTTTGCTGCTCACGGGGGAGCACGATGCGTACGTTGATGTCCGGCGAAATACGCTCTCGCTTGCCGAACGCCTGATGCAATATCGGCACCCGGTGGAACTGAAGGTCTACCCGCAGCTGGACCATAAAACACTCGTGGCCGCGCTGGCTTCGCCGCTGCAGTTTCTGGGGCCTGTGCTGTCAGATATGGCGCGCTTCGTAGCCACTGCCTGAGCGCGCTGTGCAGCAGCGCATGACTAGGCCGCGAATGCATCTTCAACGGCGTGTCACGCTGGTTGAATCGGGAATGCGTTGAAAATTCGCGCCCGGCCGGCCAGGTCACTTGTTGATTGCGGGCCCGTGCTTCTTATACTCGGGCGACGCGATCAAGTTGTGCTGTAAGCCACCGAAGTCCAATGAGCTACACCGTCGTCTGGTTCAAGCGTGACTTGCGGGTGCACGACCATGCCCCGCTTGTCCATGCCGCCCGCCAGGGAAAGGTCCTGTGTCTGTACGTTATCGAGCCAAGCCTCTGGGCCCAGCCGGACGCCGCACCGCAGCACTATCTCTTTATCCAGGAATGTTTGCGGGATCTCGCGCAGCAATTGCGTGCGTGCGGGGCACGATTGCAGGTCGCCGTAGGTGAAGTGACAGAGGTATTCGGGCGACTGCATGCGGCGGCGCCTTTCAGCCATCTCGTGTCTCACGAAGAGACGGGCAATGGCCATACATTCGCGCGCGACAAGGCCGTCGCCCGTTGGTGTGTCGATCGGGGCGTCACTTGGCGCGAGTGGCCCCAGCATGGGGTGGTGCGGCGCTTGCCCACCCGGGACGTCTGGCACGCCCGCTGGGCCGAGCTCATGTACGCGCCGCGTGTGGCTGCGCCCGAAGCGGGCAGCCTGAGTGATGTCACTCTGCCATGGCAGACGATGGATTGGCCTGGGTGCGAGGGACTGGGCCTGGATGCATATTCGCCACCTCGCCGCCAGCGCGGCGGACGAACGCGCGGCGCTGATGTGCTGTGGGATTTCCTGTCTGAGCGAAGCCGCCACTATCGAGGCGGCATCTCTTCGCCTTTGACGGCGCCAAGTGCCTGCTCGCGTCTTTCTCCTTACTTGGCATACGGATGCTTGAGCATGCGCGAAGTGGTGCAAGCCACAGAGCAACGCCTGCTCCAGCTCAAGAGCAACACAGACGACGATGCGGTGTGGCAGCGTAAAGGGCTGTCCGCGTTTGTCAGTCGTCTGCATTGGCATTGCCACTTCATCCAGAAACTGGAATCTGAACCCGCCATCGAGTTCCGCAATCTGCATCGTAGCTACGACGGCCTGCGCGAGGCGGCATGGAACCCGACCCACTTTGCCGCCCTGGTGGCGGGGCGTACCGGCTGGCCGATGGTGGATGCCTGTGTGGCCATGCTCAGAGAAACCGGTTGGATCAACTTTCGCATGCGCGCCATGCTCGTCTCGGTTGCTTCCTACCCGTTATGGCTGCACTGGCGGCCGGTGGGTCTTTGGCTGGCCCGGCAGTTCATCGACTACGAGCCGGGAATCCACTGGAGCCAGATGCAGATGCAAGCCGGCACCACCGGCATCAACACCACGCGTGTCTACAACCCCATCAAACAGGCGCAGGACCAGGACCCCCATGGCCGGTTTGTCCGGCGCTGGCTGCCGGCCCTGCGCCGCGTGCCCGACGCGTGGCTCTTGCAGCCCTGGCGCATGCCGCCCGATGTGCAGGCCCGCTGCGGTGTGCGGGTTGGCGAAGACATCCCTGTTCCGCTGGTCGATCTTGAGGCGGCAACGCGGCAGGCAAAGACGCGCGTGCATGCGTTGCGCGCCCGGCCGGAGGTTCGCGCGGCCAATGACGCCATCGTGAAGAGGCACGCCTCCCGCTTGCGCCGTGATCGTGTTGACACCCCCCGTGGGAATGGGGCTACGTATTCGCAGCTCAGTCTCGACTTTTGAATCCGTCGATGCACAAGAAGCTAAATCTGCCGAGCAAGCACTGCGTGCACTGCGGCTTGCCATTCACCTGGCGCAAGAAGTGGGCAAGGGACTGGGATGCGGTCAAGTACTGCTCCGAGCGTTGCCGCAAAGAAGCCAAGCAAAGCAAGGCACGCGATGGAGAAGCGCGTTGAGCACCGTCCTGTTCTGGTTCCGTAACGATCTACGGCTGCATGATCAGCCGGCACTGCGCGCAGCGTGCGAGAGCGGGGCCAGGCACCTCGTACCGGTGTACTGCCATGCGGATTACGACGAGCCGACGCTCTGGGGTTTCGCACGCGTGGGCGTGCACCGTCGGGCCGTGCTTGCGGCAGCTGTCCGGGATCTGAAGCGCCAGTTGGCCGATCTCGGCAACCCGCTGGTCGAGTGCTGTGGCCCGCCAGGAAAGGTCCTGCCCGCATTGGCGCACGCTATGGGCGCCACGGCTGTGTTTTGCGAAGACATCGCCGCACCATACGAGCAGACGGAAGTGGCCGAACTGCGAAGTGCGGGACTGCATGTGCAGACCGTCTGGCAGAGCAGTCTGATGGATCCGTTTGGCCTGCCTTGGCCCGTTCAATCGCTGCCGCGTGTGTTCACAACGTTCAGGCAAGCCATCGAACAAGCGTCGATCCAACCTTCGCAGCCTCTGCTTCCGCCGGCTTACCTTCCGCCGCCGCCTGGACTCGTCTTCCCGCCTGGCCTGGTGCGTGCGCCCGCTCCCGATGCAGCCAAAGTATCGGCGGCGGATTCGCGCTCGTCGTTTCCGTATGGCAGGCCGGAGTTTGATGGAGGTGAGACGGCGGGTCTTCAGCATCTGGCCAATTACCTGCAGCGCAAGCTGCCTCATACGTACAAGCGCACGCGCAACGCATTGGCTGGGCTGGACTTCTCAAGCAAATGGTCTCCTTGGCTGGCCAGCGGCGCGTTGTCGCCCCGACGCGTGGTGGCGGAGCTGCAGCGGTTCGAGCAGTTGCACGGCAAGAGTGACGGCAGCTATTGGCTGTGGTTCGAGTTGCTGTGGAGAGACTACTTCCGCTTTCTGCATCTTCAGCATGGCGCGCGACTCTACCGCGCACGTGGTCTCGCCGATGAACCGCAGCACGCCGATCGCCCTGATGCCCAGGGCTTCGAGCGCTGGCGTCATGCGTCTACGGGGGAACCGCTGGTCGATGCCGCGATGCGCGAACTACAGGCCACCGGGTACCTTAGCAACAGGCTCAGGCAGGTGGTCGCCAGCTACCTCGTGCATGACCTGAAAGGCGACTGGCGCGCAGGGGCTGCGTGGTTCGAATCGCAACTCGTTGACTACGACGTCTACAGCAATCAGGGCAACTGGTTGTATATCGCGGGGCGTGGCACAGACCCACGTGGCGGCAGGCGATTCAACACCCGGAAGCAAGCCCCCGAGTACGACCCCGATGGGTCTTATCTCCGCCTATGGGCGGCGCGATAGTTCTCCGCTAGCTGCCCCGGGAAAGGCGGCTGAACGGCGTGCCGGAAAAAGGCCGAAAAGAATTTGAGCGCCGTGGCTCTTAAAGTCTGAGCCACTGCGCGCTTACACCGCGCGCCGCACCATCAATTCCTTGATCTTGCCGATGGCCTTGGTCGGGTTCAGGCCCTTCGGGCACACATCGACGCAGTTCATGATGGTGTGGCAGCGGAACAGGCGATACGGATCTTCCAGATTGTCCAGACGTTCGCTGGTGGCCTGGTCGCGGCTGTCGGCGATGAAACGATACGCCTGCAGCAGACCGGCCGGGCCGACGAACTTGTCCGGGTTCCACCAGAACGACGGGCACGACGTCGAGCAGCTCGCGCACAGAATGCACTCGTACAGGCCATCGAGCTCTTCACGCTCTTCCGGCGACTGCAGACGCTCCTTCTCGGGCGGCGGCTCGTCGTTGATCAGGTACGGCTTGATCGAGTGGTACTGGTTGAAGAACTGCGTCATGTCCACGATCAGGTCGC
>NZ_JAMYWC010000008.1:0-174435 GCF_024158925.1 Ralstonia chuxiongensis
ATCAACACCCCAGCTCCATCAAAGAGCTGGGGTGTTTGTCTTTGCGCGAACGCTTCGCACACGTCCCGCCTGCAAGGCTCCGCAACACCCCGCAACAACCCCTCCCTCGCACAAAAAACAAAAGGCCCCCCAGCGGAGGCCTCTATTTGCTCGTGAACGGGCGCCTGGATGGTCCTCAGCCCGCCCGCTTGCTCCGAATCGTGTCCCTGTAGCTGCACGACACGGAATCACAGTGTCGTCCTTGCTGTTCCGCACCTCTTGGTTCGATGCCGATCTGCTCCATTTGCGACTGCCTGGGGATGCTCTGCAGGCCTTTTTGTCGGCGCTTTCGCGCGAGCAATGGAGTGGGCACGGTGACGCGGACCCCGCTTAACTGTGTTGCTCTATAAGGGTGAGAGCACCAATGCTCGAAATCTCGCGATTTCATCAAGCAATGCTTGACAGGGTGGCTTGGTGGTCCCATAATCGCAAGTTCTCTTCGGAGAGGTGCCCGAGTGGCTAAAGGGGGCAGACTGTAAATCTGTTGGCTTACGCCTACGTTGGTTCGAATCCAACCCTCTCCACCAGAATTAAGCAGTGAGTTCGGTCGCAAGGCCGGGCGGCAAGGGAAGAAGTAGTCCGGGCGGGTGTAGCTCAATGGTAGAGCAGAAGCCTTCCAAGCTTACGACGAGGGTTCGATTCCCTTCACCCGCTCCATTCACTGTTCGTAAGTTTTGCCCATGTGGCTCAGTGGTAGAGCACTCCCTTGGTAAGGGAGAGGTCGGCAGTTCGATCCTGCCCATGGGCACCACGCATCCACCAACGCAAATCGCTACCGAGACAGGAGTCGCGACATGGCAAAGGAAAAGTTCGAGCGGACTAAGCCGCACGTGAACGTTGGTACGATTGGTCACGTTGACCACGGCAAGACGACGCTGACCGCAGCGATCACGACCGTGCTGGCGACCAAGTTTGGTGGTGCCGCCAAGGCATACGACCAGATCGATGCGGCGCCGGAAGAAAAGGCACGCGGCATCACGATCAATACCGCGCACGTCGAGTACGAAACGGCTAACCGCCACTACGCGCACGTTGACTGCCCGGGCCACGCCGACTACGTCAAGAACATGATTACCGGCGCCGCCCAGATGGACGGCGCAATCCTGGTGTGCTCGGCCGCTGACGGCCCGATGCCGCAAACGCGTGAGCACATCCTGCTGGCTCGCCAGGTTGGTGTGCCTTACATCGTCGTGTTCCTGAACAAGTGCGACATGGTGGACGACGCCGAGCTGCTGGAGCTGGTCGAGATGGAAGTGCGCGAACTTCTGTCGAAGTACGACTTCCCGGGCGACGACACCCCGATCATCAAGGGTTCGGCCAAGCTGGCGCTGGAAGGCGACAAGGGCGAACTGGGCGAAGTGGCCATCATGAACCTGGCCGACGCACTGGACACCTACATCCCGACGCCGGAGCGCGCTGTTGATGGCACGTTCCTGATGCCGGTGGAAGACGTGTTCTCGATCTCGGGTCGCGGCACCGTGGTGACCGGCCGTATCGAGCGCGGCGTCGTCAAGGTTGGCGAAGAACTGGAAATCGTCGGTATCAAGGCCACGCAGAAGACCACCTGCACGGGCGTGGAAATGTTCCGCAAGCTGCTGGACCAAGGTCAGGCGGGCGACAACGTCGGTATCCTGTTGCGCGGCACGAAGCGCGAAGACGTCGAGCGCGGCCAAGTGCTGTGCAAGCCGGGCTCGATCAAGCCGCACACGCACTTCACGGGTGAGGTCTACATCCTGTCGAAGGACGAAGGTGGCCGTCACACGCCATTCTTCAACAACTACCGTCCGCAGTTCTACTTCCGTACGACGGACGTGACCGGCTCGATCGAGCTGCCGGCAGACAAGGAAATGGTCATGCCGGGCGACAACGTGTCGATCACCGTCAAGCTGATCGCTCCGATCGCCATGGAAGAAGGTCTGCGCTTCGCTATCCGTGAAGGCGGTCGTACCGTCGGCGCCGGCGTCGTCGCTAAGATCATCGAGTAAGTGCTGTAACTCTTCCGTGCGGCTGCCAACCGGCCGCATGTGAAGTGCCAGAGTGGGGTTGACCGAAATGGCAACCCCAAAGCTGTTTTAGGGGTATAGCTCAACTGGCAGAGCGTCGGTCTCCAAAACCGAAGGTTGGGGGTTCGATTCCCTCTGCCCCTGCCAATTCATCAGCCGCGTCGCGCAGGAAAACGCGCCACGCGGCTTAGTCTCGTTTGGGAAACATGGCCAATCCGAACGTCGAAACCGTCAACACCACCAGCGGCAAATGGCTGCTGGTCTTGGCGTTCCTGCTGCTGGTTGCTGGGGTGATCGGTTTTTACCTGCTGGCGCAACAGCCGAGCTATGTCCGTGCTGCCTCGCTGATCGGCGGGCTGGTGTTGGGCGCTGGCGTTGCGCTGGTGTCCGCACCTGGGCAGGGCTTCATCGAGTTCGCGCGCGAGTCGTACCGCGAAGTCCGCAAAGTGGTGTGGCCGACGCGCAAGGAAGCCGGGCAGATGACCGGTCTGGTGTTTGCGTTCGTCGTGATCATGGCCCTGTTCCTGTGGTCTGCGGACAAGCTCATCGAGTGGGTGATCTTCTCGCTCGTGCTGGGCTGGAAATAATTGGGTAAAGCCATGACGGATAACGTAGCGAACGACACGTCCACGGATTCGTCCGCACCGGCCTCGAAGAAGCGCTGGTATGTTGTGCATGCCTATTCGGGCATGGAAAAAAGCGTGCAACGCGCGCTGCAGGAGCGCATCGAGCGCGAAGGCCTGCAACATCTGTTCGGTCAGATTCTGGTGCCCTCGGAAGAGGTGATGGAGAGCAAGAGCGGTCGCAAGACCGTGACTGAGCGCCGCCTTTTTCCCGGCTATGTCTTTGTTGAAATGGAGATGACCGACGAGACCTGGCACTTGGTGAAGAACACTTCCAAGGTGACTGGTTTCATTGGTGGTACGGGCAATCGCCCCTCGCCGATTTCCAAGAGCGAAGTCGATAAGATCATGGCCCAGATCCAGGAAGGGGTCGAGAAGCCGCGTCCCAAGACGCTGTTCGAAGTGGGTGAAATGGTGCGCGTGAAGGAAGGCCCATTTACCGACTTCAACGGCAACGTCGAGGAAGTGAACTACGAGAAGTCGCGCCTGCGCGTTTCGGTGACGATCTTCGGACGTGCGACGCCGGTCGAGCTCGAGTTCGGTCAGGTCGAGAAGGTTTAAGAAATTCGGTGTGGTGGCGAAAGCTACCGCGCCAGTCGCCCGGTCCACTGGACTTGGCGGGCAAAGGTGGCGAAGCCGCCTGCGCCAACAGAGGAGCGTCGGCCTTGCGCCGATGCGTTACCACTCAACAGGATTGCCATGGTTGTTTGAGCTAGGCAATCCGGATTGGAGTCAAGATGGCCAAGAAAATTATTGGCTTTATCAAGCTGCAAATTCCGGCTGGTAAAGCAAATCCGTCCCCGCCCGTCGGCCCGGCCCTGGGTCAGCGCGGTCTGAACATCATGGAGTTCTGCAAGGCGTTCAACGCGCAGACTCAAGGCATGGAACCGGGTCTGCCGGTGCCGGTGGTGATCACCGCCTTCGCCGACAAGAGCTTTACCTTCGTGATGAAGTCGCCGCCGGCGACCGTGCTCATCAAGAAGGCTGCCGGTATCCAAAAGGGTTCCGCCAAGCCGCATACCGACAAGGTCGGCAAGATCACCCGCGCTCAGGCAGAAGAAATCGCCAAGGCGAAGAACGCTGACCTTACCGCAGCTGATCTGGACGCCGCCGTGCGTACGATCGCCGGTAGCGCCCGTTCGATGGGTATCACGGTGGAGGGCCTGTAATCATGGCAAAGATTTCGAAGCGTACGGCCGCTAACAAGGCCAAGGTCGAGCGTACCAAGTTCTATCCGATCGACGAAGCGCTGAGCCTCGTCAAGGAATGCGCCAGCGCCAAGTTCGATGAGTCCATCGACGTGGCCGTGCAACTTGGCATCGATGCAAAGAAGTCGGACCAAGTGGTCCGTGGTTCGGTGGTGCTGCCTGCTGGTACCGGCAAGTCGGTGCGTGTGGCCGTGTTTGCACAAGGCGACAAGGCCGAGCAAGCCAAGGCTGCTGGCGCTGAGATCGTCGGCATGGAAGACCTTGCCGAGCAGATCAAGGCCGGCAAGATGGACTTTGACGTCGTGATCGCTTCGCCGGACACGATGCGCGTGGTCGGTACGTTGGGTCAGATCCTTGGCCCGCGCGGCCTGATGCCGAACCCGAAGGTCGGCACCGTGACGCCGGACGTTGCCACGGCTGTGAAGAACGCCAAGGCTGGTCAGGTTCAATTCCGTGTCGACAAGGCCGGTATCATCCACGCCACCATCGGCCGTCGCTCGTTCGAGCCGGCAGCGCTGAAGAGCAACTTGGCTGCACTGCTGGACGCACTGACCAAGGCCAAGCCGGCATCGAGCAAGGGTGTGTACCTGCGCAAGGTCGCCGTCTCGTCGACGATGGGCGTGGGCGTGCGCGTTGACCAGGCGACCCTGGCTGCCTGATCGCTCTCGATCATTCGCACCAGGTGGCCCGATAACCATCCCGGTGTTAGCAGTTTTCTTTCGCGTGGCCCCGGCCACGCGGACCCTTGAAGCTTGAGGGACAAGACTTTGGGCAGTGGTAGACGTTTGCGCGAGCAGGCCGACGCCGCTGGTTATCAAAGACCGTTGGCGGTGAAAGGCTCCTTGGGGCCAACGCCTTAATCGCGGCTCCCTCCGGAAACGGAGGCGATGCTCAGCCAACGCAGATGGCGCCCCCGAAGGGAATAAGTGACTTTGGTATTGCCGAAGTGATTTGTGCCAATCGGACGCCGTACTTTTGGACTGACCGAGGTGACCGCAGTGACTGCGGAAACCGAAGTCGTTTTGGAGCTTAACCGTGGCACTCAATCTCGAAGATAAGAAGGCCGTCGTGGCCGAGGTAACGGCGCAAGTCGCCAAGGCCTCGACCATCGTCGTCGCTGAATATCGCGGTATCACGGTTGGCGATCTGACCAAGCTGCGCGCGCAAGCGCGCCAGCAAGGCGTCTACCTGCGCGTTCTGAAGAACACGCTGGCACGCCGCGCTGTTGAAGGCACGCCGTTTGCCGAACTCGCCGAGCAACTGACTGGCCCGCTGATCTACGGTATTTCCGAAGACGCAGTGGCCCCGGCCAAGGTGCTGAACGATTTCGCCAAGGGCAATGACAAGCTGGTGCTGCGCGCCGGTTCATACGATGGCAAGGTTCTCGATGTCGACGCCGTGAAGGCGCTGGCAACGATTCCGAGCCGCGAAGAACTGCTCAGCAAGCTGCTGTTCGTCATGCAGGCTCCGGTGTCGGGCTTTGCCCGCGCCCTGGGTGCCCTGGCTGCCAAGCAAGGCGAAGGCGAGGCTGCAGCGGCCTAATAGGCTGCTGCACCGCGTACAGATCGCACGATCGATACCGAATCACATTCTGGAGTTATTCAAATGGCAATCACCAAAGACGACATCCTGGAAGCCGTTGGCGCGATGTCCGTGATGGAACTGAACGACCTGGTCAAGGCGTTCGAAGAGAAGTTTGGCGTGTCGGCTGCTGCTGTGGCCGTGGCCGGTCCGGCTGCTGCTGGTGGCGCTGCTGCCGCAGAAGAGCAAACCGAATTCACCGTGACGCTGAAGAGCGCCGGCGCGAACAAGGTTGGCGTCATCAAGGCCGTGCGTGAAATCACCGGTCTGGGCCTGAAGGAAGCCAAGGACCTGGTCGATGGCGCACCGAAGCCCGTGAAGGAAGGCGTCGACAAGAAGACCGCCGACGAGCTGGTGAAGAAGCTGGTGGAAGCCGGCGCGGAAGCCGAAGCCAAGTAAGTGCAGGTCTCGCGTGCCGCACTCGGTACGCGATAGAGGCTGGCAAAGGGATATTTCCCGGCGCCAGCCTTTTTGCGCTTGTAGGGTCGATTGTTGAGCGATCCCGCAATCACGCAGTAAGTATCGTTGAAGTCTCTTTGCCGGGTTTTCCGGCAGCAGGCCAGGACAAGGCCAGCAGAGGCCAAACATCAGTGGCACACTAGGCAGTTCGCAGTCCGCTGATGTTTGTCTTCTGAACCGACTGCAGAAGGCAAGTTTGGTCGGGTACTCCCCCGTCCGTAGCATGAGCTCCATGGGCCCATGTGCGGGTGGCGCGCGCAGTACCGTCAGCCAGAGGTTGGTAGCGGCCAACCGCCAAATCCCGTCACCAGTCGCTGAACACCTCAAGTGTCAGGCGTGCCTTATCGCCTTAAGTCCGTCGCGCGCACTTGCGATGATTCGGAGATCCCATGGCGTACAGCTTTACCGAGAAGAAGCGTATTCGCAAGAGTTTCGCGAAACGCGCAACGGTTCATCAGGTTCCCTTCCTGCTTGCCACCCAGATTCAATCGTATGCCCAGTTCTTGCAGGAGAACGCTCCTGTTGCACAACGCAAGAGCGAAGGTCTGCAAGCGGCGTTCAACGCCATTTTCCCCATCGTGTCGCACAATGGTCTGGCACGCATGGAGTTCGTGTCGTACCACCTGTCCAACCCGCCGTTTGACGTCAAGGAATGTCAGCAGCGTGGTCTGACCTTCCACTCGGCGCTGCGCGCAAAAGTGCGCTTGATCATCAACGACCGCGAGAATCCCACCAAGGTCAAGGAGATCAAGGAGCAGGAAGTCTACATGGGCGAAATTCCGCTCATGACCTCCACCGGTTCGTTCGTGATCAACGGTACGGAACGTGTGATCGTGTCTCAGCTGCACCGTTCGCCGGGCGTGTTCTTCGAGCACGACAAGGGCAAGACGCACAGCTCGGGCAAGCTGCTGTTCTCGGCGCGGATCATTCCGTACCGCGGCTCGTGGCTCGATTTCGAATTCGATCCGAAGGACATCCTGTACTTCCGCGTTGACCGCCGCCGCAAGATGCCGGTGACGATCCTGCTGAAGTCGATCGGCCTGACGCCGGAGCAGATCCTGGCGCACTTCTTCGTGTTCGATAACTTCACGCTCAAGACCGAAGGCGCACTGATGGAATTCGTGCCCGAGCGTCTGCGCGGTGAAGTCGCTCGCTTCGACATTTCCGACAAGAACGGCAAGGTCGTGGTCGAGAAGGACAAGCGCATCAACGCCAAGCACATCCGTGACCTGGATTCCGCCGGCACCAAGCTGATCAGCGTCCCGGAAGACTATCTGCTGGGCCGCGTGCTGGCCAAGAACATCGTCGATCCGGATACCGGTGAAGTCCTGGCCAACGCCAACGACGAACTGACCGAAGGCGTGCTCGAGAAGCTGCGCGACGCTGACGTGAAGGAAATCCAGACGCTGTACACGAACGACCTCGATCAAGGTCCGTACATGTCGGCGACGCTGCGCACGGATGACACGGCCGACCAGACCGCCGCGCGTATCGCCATCTATCGCATGATGCGCCCCGGCGAGCCGCCGACCGAAGACGCCGTTGAAGCGCTGTTCCAACGTCTGTTCTACAGCGAAGACTCCTACGATCTGTCGCGCGTTGGCCGCATGAAGGTCAACAGCCGCCTGAACCGTTCGGCCGGTACCGGCCCGATGGTGCTGACGGACGAGGACATCCTCGACACGATCAAGCTGCTGGTGAACCTGCGTAACGGCAAGGGCGAAGTGGACGATATCGACCACCTCGGCAACCGCCGTGTGCGTTGCGTCGGCGAACTGGCGGAGAATCAGTTCCGCGCCGGTCTGTCGCGCGTTGAGCGTGCCGTCAAGGAACGTCTGGGCCAGGCCGAGACGGAAAACCTGATGCCGCACGATCTGATCAACTCGAAGCCGATTTCGTCGGCGATTCGGGAGTTCTTCGGTTCGTCGCAGCTGTCGCAGTTCATGGACCAGACCAACCCGCTGTCGGAAGTCACGCACAAGCGTCGTATCTCGGCTCTGGGCCCGGGCGGTCTGACGCGCGAGCGTGCGGGCTTTGAAGTCCGTGACGTGCACCCGACCCACTACGGCCGCGTGTGCCCGATCGAAACGCCGGAAGGCCCGAACATCGGCCTGATCAACTCGCTGGCGCTGTACGCGCAACTGAACGACTACGGCTTCCTCGAAACGCCGTACCGCAAGGTTGAAAACAGCAAGCTGACCGATCAGGTGGATTACCTGTCGGCCATCGAGGAAGGCAAGTACGTGGTGGCGCAGGCCAACGCGACGCTGGACGAGGACGGCAACCTGATCGACGAACTGGTCTCCGCGCGTGAAGGCAGCGAGCGTGAAACCCGTATGGTCACGCCGGACCGCGTGCAGTACATCGACGTGGCACCGTCGCAGATCGTGTCGGCTGCAGCTTCGCTGGTGCCGTTCCTCGAGCACGATGATGCAAACCGTGCACTGATGGGCGCAAACATGCAACGTCAGGCCGTGCCTTGCCTGCGTGCAGACAAGCCGCTGGTGGGTACCGGCGTCGAGCGCACCGTGGCAGTGGACTCGGGTACCGCCGTGCAGGCAACCCGTGGCGGCGTGGTCGACTACGTTGACGCGAACCGCGTGGTGATCCGCGTGAACGATGCCGAAGCCGTCGCTGGTGAAGTCGGCGTGGACATCTACAACCTGATCAAGTACACGCGTTCGAACCAGAACACGAACATCAATCAGCGTCCGATGGTCAAGGTGGGCGACATCGTTGCCCGCGGCGACGTGATCGCTGACGGTGCCTCGACCGACATGGGCGAGCTGGCGCTCGGCCAGAACATGCTGGTCGCGTTCATGCCCTGGAACGGCTACAACTTCGAGGATTCGATCCTGATCTCGGAGCGCGTCGTGGCTGAAGACCGCTACACCTCGATCCACATCGAGGAGCTGTCGGTCGTTGCTCGCGACACCAAGCTCGGACCGGAAGAAATCACGCGCGACATCTCGAACCTGGCCGAAGCCCAACTGGCTCGCCTGGACGAATCGGGCATCACGTACATCGGCGCAGAAGTGGAAGCCGGCGACGTGATGGTCGGCAAGGTCACGCCCAAGGGCGAGACCCAGCTGACGCCGGAAGAGAAGCTGCTGCGTGCGATCTTCGGTGAGAAGGCGTCCGACGTGAAGGACACTTCGCTGCGCGTGCCTTCGGGCATGAGCGGTACCGTGATCGACGTGCAGGTCTTCACGCGTGAAGGCGTGGTGCGTGACAAGCGTGCCCAGTCGATCATCGACGAAGAACTGAAGCGCTACCGCCTGGACTTGAACGACCAGCTGCGTATCGTGGAAGGCGATGCCTTCCAGCGTCTGGAGCGTCTGCTGGTGGGCAAGGTTGCCAACGGCGGCCCGAAGAAGCTGGCCAAGGGCACCGCGCTCACGAAGGAATACCTGGCCGATCTGGACAAGTGGCACTGGTTCGACATCCGCCCGGCGGAAGACGAGGTCGCGCTGCAACTGGAGGCCGTGAAGGTCGCCATCGAGCAGAAGCGCCACGACTTCGACCTCGCGTTCGAAGAGAAGCGCAAGAAGCTCACGCAAGGCGACGAACTGCCGCCGGGCGTGATCAAGATGGTCAAGGTGTACCTGGCCGTGAAGCGTCGCCTGCAGCCTGGCGACAAGATGGCTGGCCGTCACGGTAACAAGGGTGTTGTGTCGAAGATCACCCCGATCGAAGACATGCCCTACATGGCCGACGGCACACCTGCCGACATCGTGCTGAACCCGCTGGGCGTGCCTTCGCGGATGAACGTGGGTCAGATTCTCGAAACCCACCTGGGCTGGGCCGCACGCGGTCTGGGCGAGCGCATCGGCAACATGCTCAAGGCGCAAGCCAAGGCTGCCGAGATCCGCAAGCTGCTGGGTCAGATCTACAACGAGAGCGGCAAGGTTGAGGATCTGGACAGCCTGTCGGACGCCGAAATCCTCGAGTTGGCCGAGAACCTGAAGAAGGGCGTGCCGTTCGCGACGCCGGTGTTCGATGGTGCGCATGAGGACGAAATCCGCCGCATGCTGGACCTCGCCTATCCGGAAGACATCGCGAAGGAGAAGGGCCTGACTGCTTCCAAGCAACAGGTCACGCTGTTCGACGGCCGCACCGGTGAAGCCTTCGAGCGTCCGGTCACGCTGGGCGTGATGCACATGCTGAAGCTGCACCACTTGGTCGACGACAAGATGCACGCGCGCTCGACCGGTCCGTACTCGCTGGTGACGCAGCAGCCGTTGGGCGGTAAGGCTCAGTTCGGTGGCCAGCGTTTCGGTGAAATGGAAGTGTGGGCACTCGAAGCGTACGGCGCGTCCTACGTGCTGCAGGAAATGCTGACCGTGAAGTCGGATGACGTGAACGGCCGGACCAAGGTGTACGAGAACATCGTCAAGGGCGAGCACTCGATCGATGCCGGCATGCCGGAATCGTTCAACGTGCTGGTGAAGGAAATCCGCTCGCTGGGTATCGACATCGACCTCGAGCGCAACTAAGCGCCGATGCGATGAGGGCGTGGCAGCACATCGCCACGCCCTGGTAACAGCAGCCATTGACGAAGATTTAGGGCCGGCGCCTTTGGGTCACCCCAAGACGCCAGCCTCAAACTCAAGGAGTTTGGAATGAAAGCATTGCTCGACCTATTCCGTCAGGTACAGCAAGAAGAGCAGTTTGACGCGATCAAGATCGGCCTCGCGTCGCCTGAGAAAATCCGTTCGTGGTCGTTCGGCGAAGTCAAGAAGCCCGAGACCATCAACTACCGTACGTTCAAGCCTGAGCGTGACGGTCTGTTCTGCGCCAAGATCTTCGGCCCGATCAAGGATTACGAGTGCCTGTGCGGCAAGTACAAGCGCCTGAAGCACCGTGGCGTGATCTGCGAGAAGTGCGGCGTTGAAGTGACGCTGGCCAAGGTGCGCCGTGAGCGCATGGGCCACATTGAGCTGGCTGCCCCGACCGCGCACATCTGGTTCCTGAAGTCGCTGCCGTCGCGTCTGGGCATGGTGCTCGACATGACGCTTCGCGACATCGAGCGCGTGCTGTACTTCGAAGCATTCGTCGTGGTTGAGCCGGGCATGACCGCGCTCAAGAAGAGCCAGATCATGTCGGAAGACGACTACCTGGCCAAGTGCGACGAGTACGGCGAAGGTGAATTCGTCGCCATGATGGGCGCCGAAGGCATTCGCGAGCTGCTGCGCGGCATCGACATCGAGAAGCAGATCGAAACGATCCGCGCTGAGCTGCAGGCCACGGGCTCGGAAGCCAAGATCAAGAAGTTCGCCAAGCGCCTGAAGGTGCTCGAGGCATTCCAGCGTTCGGGCATCAAGCCGGACTGGATGATCCTCGAAGTGCTGCCGGTGCTGCCGCCCGAGCTGCGTCCGCTGGTGCCGCTGGACGGCGGTCGTTTCGCCACGTCGGACCTGAACGACCTGTATCGCCGCGTGATCAACCGGAACAACCGTCTGAAGCGTCTGCTTGAGCTGAAGGCGCCGGAGATCATCGTGCGCAACGAAAAGCGCATGCTGCAGGAAGCAGTGGACTCGCTGCTGGACAACGGCCGTCGCGGCAAGGCGATGACCGGCGCCAACAAGCGTCCGCTGAAGTCGCTGGCTGAAATGATCAAGGGTAAGGGCGGTCGTTTCCGTCAGAACCTGCTGGGCAAGCGCGTGGACTACTCGGGCCGTTCGGTCATCGTGGTGGGCCCGACGCTGAAGCTGCACCAGTGCGGCCTGCCCAAGCTGATGGCGCTCGAACTCTTCAAGCCGTTCATCTTCCACAAGCTGGAAACGATGGGCATCGCCACCACGATCAAGGCGGCGAAGAAGGAAGTGGAAAGCCAGACGCCGGTGGTGTGGGACATCCTCGAAGAGGTGATCCGCGAGCACCCGGTGATGCTGAACCGTGCACCGACGCTGCACCGTCTGGGTATCCAGGCGTTCGAGCCGGTGCTGATCGAAGGCAAGGCCATCCAGCTGCACCCGCTGGTCTGCGCGGCGTTCAACGCCGACTTCGACGGTGACCAGATGGCTGTTCACGTTCCGCTGTCGCTCGAAGCGCAGATGGAAGCGCGCACGCTGATGCTGGCGTCGAACAACGTGCTGTTCCCGGCCAACGGCGATCCCTCGATCGTGCCGTCGCAAGACGTGGTGCTGGGTCTGTACTACACGACCCGCGACAAGATCAACGGTCGCGGTGAAGGCATGACGTTCGCCGACATCTCGGAAGTGATCCGCGCCTACGAAAACAAGGAAGTCGAACTGGCTTCGCGCGTGAACGTGCGGATCACCGAGTACGACCTGGTGAACCCGGAAGCTGACGGCGACGCCCGCTTCGCGCCGAAGATCACGCTGCAGGCCACCACGGTCGGTCGCGCGATTCTGTCGGAGATCCTGCCGAAGGGTCTGCCGTTCTCGGTGCTGAACAAGCCGCTGAAGAAGAAGGAAATCTCGCGCCTGATCAACACGGCGTTCCGCAAGTGCGGTCTGCGCGAAACCGTGATCTTCGCAGACAAGCTGCTGCAGTCGGGCTTCCGCCTGGCAACGCGCGCCGGTATCTCGATCGCCATCGACGACATGCTGGTGCCGCCGGCCAAGGAGAAGATCATCTCCGAGGCTGCCGCCAAGGTGAAGGAATACGACAAGCAGTACATGTCGGGTCTGGTGACGGACCAGGAGCGTTACAACAACGTCGTGGACATCTGGGGTGCCGCTGGTGACCAGGTGGGCAAGGCGATGATGGAGCAGCTCCAGACCGAAGACGTGATCGACCGCAACGGCAAGACCGTGAAGCAAGAGTCGTTCAACTCCATCTACATGATGGCCGACTCGGGCGCACGGGGTTCCGCGGCGCAGATCCGTCAGCTGGCAGGTATGCGTGGCCTGATGGCCAAGCCGGACGGCTCGATTATCGAGACGCCGATTACCGCGAACTTCCGCGAAGGCCTGAACGTTCTGCAGTACTTCATCTCGACCCACGGTGCACGTAAGGGTCTGGCTGATACGGCACTGAAGACCGCGAACTCGGGTTACCTGACCCGTCGTCTGGTCGACGTGACGCAGGATCTGGTGGTGGTGGAAGACGATTGCGGCACCTCCAACGGCGTGGCCATGAAGGCCCTGGTCGAAGGCGGTGAAGTGATCGAAGCCCTGCGCGACCGTATCCTGGGCCGCGTGGTCGTCAACGACGTGGTGAACCCGGAAACGCAGGAAACTGCGATCGAAGCCGGCACGCTGCTCGACGAAGACATGGTGGACCTGATCGACGCGCTGGGCGTGGACGAAGTGAAGGTTCGCACGCCGCTGTCCTGCGATACGCGCTACGGTCTGTGCGCCAAGTGCTACGGTCGCGACCTCGGCCGCGGTGTGCTGGTGAACTCGGGCGAAGCTGTGGGTGTGATCGCCGCGCAGTCGATCGGTGAGCCGGGCACGCAGCTGACGATGCGTACGTTCCACATCGGTGGTGCGGCATCGCGTGCAGCAGTGGCATCGAGCGTGGAAGCGAAGGCAACCGGTACCGTGCGTTTCACGGCGACCATGCGTTACGTCACCAACGCGAAGGGCGAGCAGATCGTCATCTCGCGTTCGGGCGAAGCGCTGATCACCGACGACCACGGCCGTGAGCGTGAGCGCCACAAGATCGTGTACGGCGCGACGCTGCTGGTCAAGGATGGTCAGTCCATCAAGGCCGGCACGCAGCTCGCCACGTGGGATCCGCTGACGCGTCCGATCATTTCGGAGTACTCGGGCACCATCAAGTTCGAGAACGTCGAAGAAGGCGTGACCGTCGCCAAGCAGATGGACGAAGTGACCGGTCTGTCTACGCTGGTGGTCATCGATGCGAAGCGTCGTACCGCTGCCACGAAGGGCATCCGTCCGCAGGTGAAGCTGCTCGACTCGTCGGGCGCTGAAGTGAAGATCCCGGGCACGGACCACTCCGTGACCATCGGCTTCCAGGTGGGCGCGCTGATCACTGTGAAGGACGGTCAGCAAGTGCACGTGGGTGAAGTGCTCGCACGTATCCCGACCGAATCGCAGAAGACGCGTGACATTACCGGTGGTCTGCCGCGTGTGGCCGAGCTGTTCGAAGCCCGTTCGCCGAAGGACGCCGCCGTGCTGGCGGAAGTCACCGGTACGACTTCGTTCGGTAAGGACACCAAGGGCAAGCAGCGCCTGGTGATTACGGATCTCGACGGCAATGCCCACGAGTTCCTGATTGCCAAGGAAAAGCAGGTGCTGGTGCACGACGGCCAAGTGGTCAACAAGGGCGAAATGATCGTTGAAGGCCCGGCCGACCCGCACGACATCCTGCGTCTGAAGGGCGTGGAAGAACTGGCGACCTACATCGTCGACGAAGTGCAGGACGTGTACCGTCTGCAAGGTGTGAAGATCAACGACAAGCACATCGAAGTGATTGTTCGTCAGATGCTGCGCCGCGTGCAGATCGTCGATACCGGCGACACCCGCTTCATCCCGGGTGAGCAGGTGGAGCGTTCGGACCTGCTCGACGAGAACGACAAGGTGATCGCGCTGGGCAAGCGTCCGGCGACCTACGAGAACCTGCTGCTGGGTATTACGAAGGCATCGTTGTCGACCGACAGCTTCATCTCGGCGGCGTCGTTCCAGGAAACCACGCGCGTGCTGACCGAAGCCGCCATCATGGGCAAGGTCGACGACCTGCGTGGTCTGAAGGAAAACGTCATCGTCGGCCGTCTGATCCCGGCGGGTACCGGCCTGGCTTACCACCGCGCCCGCAAGGCGAAGGAAGTGGCCGACCGCGACCGCGCTGCGGCGATTGCCGAAGAAGAAGCCGCTTCGATCTTCGAAACGCCTGCTGTTCAGCAAGAAGGCGACGCGTAAGCGAACCCAAGCAACACCATCAAAGCCCGGCCATGTGCCGGGCTTTTTTTTCCTGCTTTTTGCCCGGGCGCCGTGTGCAGACGCCAAACAACACCGGCGTTGCCCAATTCGGATTTTCTCGAAACGTTAACCCGCCTTAACATGCCAGCCGCTATGATTTCGCGGTTATAGACCGGCACTTTTTACAATCTGCGCGCCCTCCAGCGGAGCAGGTTCCAGCAAGTCGCCGGCCCTTCCAGTCTTGCCGACGATTCCTCCATGAAGCTCACACGCAAGCAGATCGCCGTTGGTGCGGTCGCCCTGGTCGTTGCCGGTGCGGCGGTGGTGCAGATGGTCTGGCACCCGTTTGGCCGCACGCGCGCGCTGCACGCTCGCCAGGTCCAGCTCGACCTGACATATCCCGATGCCCTGATCGACAGCCAAAGCCTGTCGCAACTGCCGCGCGACGTGCTGCGCGTGCCGCTGCTGCGCGATGTGCTGACAGAAGATTTCGTCGCCTATTACGAGGGCAACGAAGACCGGCTCTCGGTGGCTGGTGCGCTGCGCCGCCTAGCGTACGAGCAGAAGCTCGATCTGGCTGAGACGGTGCTCAAGCACGTGTTTGACGAGCCCGCCCGCGTGATGCTGTGGCGTGGCCCCGACGACAAGCTGCGCTACTGGGTGCTCTCGATGCAGCGCAACGGCTTGGCGAAGGCGCTCGAAGCCGTGGCCACCGTGGCTACGAGCGACACGCAGCTCACCAAAGTCGCCGATGGGCTCGGCGATTCCGGCGCGCCGGTGTATGCGCTCAGGCTCTCGGCCACGCGTTCGATCCTGATTGCCAGCAAGGGCGATCGGCTTATCGCGCTGTCCGAGCCGGGCATCCTGATGGACAAGGACGGCAAGCCGATTTCCAAGCAGGCGAGCGCGCTGGCGGCGCTGCTGTCGGACGATGCCGGCAAGCGTAACGTGCAGGGCACGGCGTACGCGCTGCCCGCGCAGGAGCCGACGGGCCATCACGTTGTGGTGAGCGCCAACTATCTGTCGTTTGGTTATCAGCAGTACTTTCCCGGCATTGAAGCGCTGCGCTTCGACTTCGGTTCGGGCAAGGACGGCGGGGGCAACGGCTGGCAGAGCGCCGCGCTCATCGACCCGAGCCGCCTGACCGGCAAGTGGGATAACGCAGGCCTGTGGCGCGCACTCCCGTCTGACCCGGCCGCGTGCGCAACGCTGCCGGTCGACTGGAAGGCTGCCGGCACGCTGCTGAAGTCCGTGACCGGCGACGCCAAGGAGGTCAGCGAAGCCGCCGCGCACGTTGGTGACGCGTTTGCGGGCCCGGCTGCAGCGTGCTGGTACGGCAAGTCGTCGCTGGTCGCGCCGCTGTTCGTGGCGAAGCTGTCGTCGGCGTCGCAGGCCGAGGTAGTCAAGCCGGCCCTGGCGGCGCTTTTCGGTCAGATCATTGGGTCGTACGAAGCCAAGGCGCAGGCGGACGACAAGTCCGGCCCGTACAAGCGCCTGCCGGTGACGACGAAGCCGGGACCCGCCAACGCCACGCTGTGGCAGCGGCCTGTGAGCGCGCGCTACGGTACGGCGCAATCGGCGGATGCCCCGTTTGCGGCGCAGCTATCGTCCGAGCGCTACTTCCCCGTCACGCTGGCGATTGCTGGAGACGTGGTGGTGTTCTCGCCGGACGCGCGCCTCGTCGATGATGCATTGGCAGTGCTCGCCAAGCGCTTCCCGGCAGTGGCGGATAGCCTGCCGAAGGACAAGACCGATCGCATCGTGCTGACGATGACGCCCGCATCGCTCGCGCCGCTCGTCCGCCGCGAAGCGGGTGCCGCGTTGCCGGCCGACCAGGAAGCGGTGTTCCTGAACGCTGCGCAGACGCATCTGTTTCCGAAGCTCAAGGCGTTGTCGCGGTACGCGCCGGTGTCGCTGTTGCTGGATGGCGGCGTGCCGTCGTCGCGTGGCTGGGTGCCGGTGACGTGGTTGTCGAGCGGACGCGGTCTGCCTGCCGGTGGCGATGGCACGCCGCCGCCGGCTGACGCAGCTGCAGCATCTGCCCCGTTGGCTGATGCGCCGACCGCAGCGGCTGCGACTCCCGCTTCCGAAGACAACACCAGCTCGCAATGACGCTGCGCGCCCAGGCCGCCGCGCTGAACCGCCGCCGTTGGTTGACGGCGGCGGGCGCCTGCCTGCTCGCTCCGTCTGTGCATGCGTTGTCGGGCTGGGCCGACACGGCACCTGCGGATGCCGATGCCCTAACGCCCGATCAATCCAGCGTGTTCCGTGCGTGGTTCGTCCGCATCGTCAACGAGCAGCTCCGCCAAGGCCCGACGCCGCGCTGGACGCACCGCGACTGCGCCGGCCTTGTGCGCTTCGCTGCAGGCGAGGCGCTGCGCACGCACGACGCGCGGTGGCTGCGCGCCAACGGCATGCGCGATGCGGAATCCGCGCGACACCTGCCGCCCGAGCTGAATCTCACGCCTGCCCAGCGCACGCTCACGCAGCGGTGGGCACGCTTCGATGGCAGTACCGGCGCATATGTGTCGGCGCTCGGCCTCATCCAGCAGAACAGCCGATTCATCGCAAAGGACGTCAACCAGGCGCTCCCGGGCGATCTGCTCTTCTTCGATCAAGGCGACGACCAGCATCTGATGATCTGGATGGATCGCTACATCGCTTACCACACCGGCACCGTCACCCGCACCGACAACGGCCTGCGCGCGGTCCCGGTCTCTGAACTGATGCAATGGAAAGACTCGCGCTGGCAGCCGCAGAGCGGCAACCCCAACTTCATCGGCGTGTTTCGTCTGGCCTTTTTGACACGGTAGAAAAACTCATGCGCAACCGTTGGCTGTCGTTCAATCTCGTTGCCGCCGTCAGTCTGATGGTGCTGGCGTTCGTCGCTTCGATGCCGGCAGCGCATGCGGCCGATGCGCCGGAAGCACCGAATCCCACGCTGTTCGACGTGCCGGGCAGCGGCTACGAGCCGTTCAAGGGCCAGCCGTTCTTCCTGCTGTCGGACGCGAGCTACGGCACCGATCAGGAAGCGATGGTCCGCCTCGAGGCGCCGGGCCGCGAGTACAAGGACGAACTCTCCCGCTACGGCGGCGCGGACATCCTCGTCTACCGCGTGCCGCAGCCGTTGGAATTCTTGAAGGCGCAGAAGAACCTGCACCGCATCGACGTCAAGGCCAACTACACGGGCGAAGGCCTGGCCAACACGCTCGCCTATCTGTGGGACAACTGGACGCGCCAGGCCCGCCGCGCCTGGCAACGCGTGCTGTCGTTTGCCACGCGCAGCAAGGCCGTGGAGACCGCGCCGCAGTTCAGCATGGGCGATCAGATGACCGCGCCCACGCGCTTCTCGAACAACCCGCAGTACGCGCCGCTCAAGGGCTACGAACTGCTGGGCCGCTTCCGCTACCCGATCTGGGATGCCAAGCCCATCGCACCGCCCAAGGACGTGAAGCTCGAGGGCAGCAGCAGCGAATGGATGCCGCAGAACGCCGGCAACGTGATGATTCCGGTCGGCAAGCTGCCGGCGGGTCTGTACATCGTTGAAGCGGTGATTGGCGCGTACCGTGCGCACACGCTGCTGTTTGTGTCGGATACCGTGGCAGTTACCAAGGGCACTTCGCAAGGGATGATGGTGTGGACGGCCGAGCGCAAGAGCGGCAAGCCTGTTGCGGGCGCATCGGTGAGCTGGACCGACGGTGTGGGCGTGCTCGCCTCCGGCACCACCGAAGCCGACGGCACGGCCGACCTGCGCCACGTGTCGCCTGAGCGCAGCTACGTGATCGGCAACGACCGCGCGGGCGGCGTGTTCATCTCCGAGAATTTCTATTACGACAGCGAGATCTACAACACCAAGCTGTACGCCTTCACCGATCGTCCGTTGTATCGCCCGGGCGACGAAGTGAACGTTAAGTTCATCGGCCGCAACTTCAAGAACGCAACCGAATCGACCGTGCCGGCTGCCGGCGACATCAAGCTGCAAGTGCTCGACCCGAATGGCGCGCCGGTAGCCACGTCCACCACGCGCCTGGCGGGCGAGACCGGGGCTGATGCGCGCTTTACGCTGCCGTCCAACGCGCCGGCCGGCGGCTACTCGCTGCGCTTCGATTACAACGGCGGCACCTATGGCGGCGCTTTCCGCGTGGCCGAATACATCAAGCCGCACTTTGACGTGAACCTGTCGCTGGACAAGGCGAGCTACGGCACGGGCGAAGCGGTCAAGGGCAAGATCAGCCTGCGCTATCCGGACGGCAAGCCGGTCAAGAACGGCAAGGTATCGGTCAGCCTGCGCGCGCAACAGGTGACGATGGTGGAGGGCGAGTTGCGTTACGCGGGTCTGTTCCCCGTCAAGCTGGAGCAGCAGGAGCTGACCACCGACGGCGACGGCAACGCCAAGCTGGAACTGCCCGCCGCCAAGGAACCGAGCCGCTACGTCGTAACCGTGTTTGCCAACGACGGCGCAGCGTATCGCGTGAAGGTCACGCGCGAATTGCTGATCGCACGCGGCGCCACGCCGTACAAGCTGTCGACCACGTCGAACTTCACCACGCCGGGCCAGAACGTGTCGTTCACGCTCACGCCGATGCCGGTTGTTGGTGGCGCAAGCGGAGCCAGCGCCCCGCCCGCGAAGTGGGATCTGGTGCGCCTGGAAACGCGCACCCGCACCGAAGGCACGCTGGCGCCGGATGCCAAGGGCAACGCCACGTTCCCGGTCAAGTTCGAGCAGCCCGGCTCGTACACGCTGTCTGTGCGCGATGCGGCCGGCAACCTGCTTGCCGCATCAAGCCACTGGGTGGCCGGCGACGGCGTACAGACCGTGCCGGGCAATATCGAAATGGTGTTCGACCGCGATCGCTACCAGATTGGCGACACGGCCGAAGCGCTGATCACGTTCCCGCTGCCGGTGGATGATGCGCTGCTCACGCTGGAGCGCGACAAGGTCGAGCGCCACGCGCTGCTCACGCGCGGCGGCGAATGGCTGAGCCTGCAGAAGGTCACGCCGTCGCAATACCGCGCGCGCATCAAGATCGGCGCGGAGTTCGCGCCCAACATGACGTTCTCGGTGCTGTACGTGCGCGATGGCGACATGGTGTTCCAGAACGCCGGCATCGTCGTCACGCAACCGACGCTGGACTTGGGCGTCCATGCCGACAAGGCCGTCTACGCCCCGGGCGAGACCGTCACGCTGGACCTGACCAGCGGGCCGGCGGGCAAGCCCGTGCCGGCCAACCTGACCGTGTCGGTGGTCGACGAAATGATCTACGTGCTGCAGCCAGAGGTGGCGCCCAGCATCGTCGACTTCTTCTATCACCCGCGCCGCAACAGCGTGCGCACCACGTCGAGCCAGAGTTTCATCAGCTACGACCTGGCGCTCGCCTCGCTGCCGGGCAAACCGGGTGGCACGTATGGCCGCCATAACGAGCGTGGCGTGAAGGTGCTGGAGCGGCCCCGCCGCGACGAGCAGGACACCGCCGCCTGGGTCGCCAACCTGCAGACTGGCGCCGATGGCCGCGCCCGCATGACGTTCAAGATGCCGGATTCGCTGGCGCGCTGGCGCATTACCGTGCGCGCGGTGTCCACCACCGGCGCATCAGACGGCATCGTCGGCCAGCGCACCGCGAGCATCCGCTCCGACAAGCCGCTGTACCTGAAGTGGACCGGCCCGCAACGCTTCCGCGAAAGCGATCAGCCGCGTCTGGACATGGTCGCCTTCAACCAGACCGACAAGGACGTCACCGCCGACTGGATCGTTTCCGGCGCTGGCCTGAACATCAACCAGCGCGTGACGCTCAAGCGCGGCGCCAACTATCTGCGTGCGCCCGTCACGGCGCTGCAGGCGGGTGTCGTGAATGCCGAGCTGAAGCAGGACGGCAAGGTTTCGGACCGTCTGCAGACCACGCTCAAGCTGGATGCAACGGGCTGGCTGGCCGACCGTGAAAACGTCGTCCCGCTCACGCAGTTGCAGGGCACGCGCCTGCCGCTTGGCCTGCCTGCCGATGCGCGCGACGTGCGCCTGCGCGTGGTCGGCAACACGGCCAGCCAGTTTGCTCGCGTGGCGGATGACCTGATCGAGTATCCGTACGGTTGCGCCGAGCAGACCGCCAGCCGCCTGATCCCGCTGGCACTTGCACAGCAGAGCCTGGCTGCCACCGGCACGCGCGTGGGTGACGGTGGCCCCGCAGGCACGCAAGGCGTCGACGCGCTGCTGCGCACGCAGCGCCAACGTCTGGCATTGCTGGCCGGCACCAACGGCACCTTCGGCTGGTGGGGCGAGCTGACAACAAGCAGCGCGCTGATCACGTCGTATGCGTATTACGCAGATTGGCTCGCCAGCCGCTCGGTCGGCATCAGCCTGCCGGCAGACAACTGGAAGCAGGTGCTCGAAGCCTACAAGCGCACCAGTCAGAACGAGCCGCTGCTGCATCGCGCGCTCGCGCTGTGGTTTGCCAACGAGATGGGTCTGCCGGTGGCAACACCGCTGTCGGGCGTGGCCAACGAGCTTGCACCTAGTGGCGGTAAGGCGGCCAAGGCCCCGGCCGATGCCGATCCTGCAGCGGGTGACAGCCTGATCTTCGTGGCGCCGGATTCGCCACGCGGCCGTCAGGTCGCGACAGTGCTGACGGCACAGCTGATGCGCCAAGTCGGTCAGCCGGTGCCGGAAGCGCTGGTCTCCGCCGACATTGCTGCACGCAACGCGCTCGCCGCCAACAACTCGCCGCTGGTGCAGAGCCTGTTGCTGATGGGCGGTGGCCGCTCGGCTGCCGACCCGGCGCCGTTGCTGGCCCGCGCGAGTGCCGCCATGCCGACGATGGATCGCGCTATTGCGCTGGTCTGGCTGCAGAAGGGTCTGGGCGGCTTGCAAGGCGCCAGCGTTGCCACCGTCCAGCCGGCCGTTTCGGCTGGCGGCTGGCAGGCGACGCGCTCGCCGGTGGGTGTGCCGACGTGGCGCTGGACCGGCGCGCAAGTGCCCGCCGCACTGGACCTGACGGTGGCTCCGACCGACGTGACCACGCAATCGGCCATCGTGTCGTACCGCAGCCGCGCGGCTGAGGCCTCCAAGCTGCCGATCACGGTGGAGCGCAAGCTGTACCGTCTCGAGCCGATCGACAGCGCGCCCGCCAAGGCCGATCCGAAGGCGCCCAAGCAGCCGGCGGCCGATGCCAGCAGCAGCGGCATCGCCTTTACCGCCAAGCCGGTCAAGTCGGGCGACACGCTCGACAGCAACGCGCTCTACGTTGACGAGGTGGTGCTGACGCCGCGCCAGGGCACGTACCGCTACGGCCTGGTCGAAGTCCCGCTGCCGCCGGGCGCCGAAGTGGAAGCCACCACCTGGGGCATCCAGATCGACGGCTTGAAGGGCGAACCGAACGAAGGCAACGGCGCGCAGCCGTTCGAGCGCAAGGCCGCATATGAAATGGGCCAGCTCTCGTATAACCAGCCGGTGCCCGCACTGGAGCGCCCGACCGTGCTGCGCCAGCTTGTGCGCTTCTCGCTACCGGGCCGCTTCGCGCTGCCGCCGGTGCGCTACTTCCGCATGTACCAGCCGGAAGCCAAGGCGTTCCAGGGCGACGGCAAGACGGCCAGCTATCCGTTCAAGGTGGAGTGATCTGGCGATGCGTTCCCGCCTGCTCGCGCGTGGTGTGCTGACCAGCCTATTCTGGGCTGGCGGCACCTGCGCGCTTGCCGGGCAGGCTGGGCACGCCATCGCCGCGCCGGTCGGCCAACCGCTTTCGCAGCTGCGATATGCCGCTTTGCAAGGCGACGAGGCAAAGCTCTGGCAATTCAGCGCTGACCCGGCCGGTGGCATGCCGCAAGCCGCCGCCTTGCCGCGCGCCGCCGAAACACCGCTCGGCAGCGTCTGGAAGCTCTTCGTCTACAGCTACCTCGTCTCGCGCCGCATCAACACGCCCGACTACACGTGCCACGGCAACGACGCCGAAGAGGTCTACTGCTGCACTGCCGGCAACAGCATCGACCGCGAGCGCGCACTCATCCAATCGTGCGGACGCTATTTCGAGCCCGCACGTCTCGGCCTGGATCGCGCGGATTGGCGTCGCTTCTGGCAGCAAGCCGGATCGCCCGCATGGTTGCGCGACCTGCGTGCCATGCAGCCGACGCATCGCGTGCCGGTCGCCGATCTGCTCACCGCGTTGCACAGCGTTCCGGCCGATGGCCGCGAGACCGCGGCGCAAACGCTCGTCTCCGTGCTGACCGTCGGGCGTGGCGAGGGCACGGTGTCGGATTTCGGCGGCCTGCTGCGCGCCAAAACGTGGACGATGCCCGACCCGCAGCGCCCTGGCGCGTCGATCGGCGGCGCCGCGGGATGGCTCGCCGACGGCACGCCTGTCTGGCTGGGCGGCGCGGGATCGAGCAACCAGGTGCTGGCCGCCGCTGCACCGCGCCTCACGCCGTTAATCGAGCAGACGCCCGTGCCCGACGACGATGCCTGCGTCGCGGTGGACTTCTTCGCGCGTTACCCGATTCGCGAGGTGCGCGATGCCAGCGGCCGGCCGGTCGCCCCCGGTCGCCTCGAAGGCCGCTACGCCGTGCACTTCGTCAACGGCAATACGCTACCGATCGAAAGCAAGGGCGAGTTGACGCTCGCGCGTCAGAACAACGCGCCGGTCATCACGGGCCGCCTGGGCATGAACGATTACGTGGCGCGCGTGGTCGAGCGCGAAGGTGAACTCGCCGAGCCACAGGCCGCGCGTGCGTTGGCCGTGGCGGCGCGCAGCTATCTCGTGCAGCACGCCTCACGCGACAAGGGCTGCTACCGCATCGCTGACAGCTCGCGCACGCAGCGCGTGCTACCGCGCCCGCCGCTGGCCGCCGCACGCAACGCCGCCGAATTTACCGACACGCTGGTCCTGACCGGCCAGTCCGTGCAGTACCACGGCACCATCAGCGCGCGCGGCCAGATGAGCTGGACCGCCGCGCGTGCCGCCGCACAGCGCGGCCAGGGGTTTGACGCGATCCTTGCGCAGTGGTGGCCGCAGGCGACGCTCACGTCGTTCCAGAGCCCGGTAGCGGGGGATTGTTCGCCCGTGGCGGGCGCGCAGCAGTGGCTGCAGGCGCGCGCGCCGCGTTGGTCCGCGCGCCTGAGTGCCGAGCCCGGTTACGAGACACCGCCGCTGCCCGCCGTGTGCGTCGTACAAGAGGGTCGCCCGTACGCCGATGCGCGCCGCAACCGGCTCTACGTGCATCGGCTTGCCACCGAGGAGGACCGCATCGCGCTGACGCACGAATATTTGCATCTGGCCTTTGCGCGGCACCCGCGCGGGCAGGACGAACAGTTTGTCGAGGCGATGGCGCGTCGCCTGATCCGAGGGGAGGGTTTGCTGTGAAGAGTGGGATGACGCGCTTGGCGCTCGGGGCTGCCACGCTGCTGCTGGCCGCTTCGGCGCTGGCTGAGCCGGTGGCCGATCTGGAGCGGCCCATCGGCGGCTGGCGCAACAGCAAGCTGACCAACGAGCTGGAGCAATACACCGCTGCGTATCCGAAACCGCCCGTGGACCGTGGCGCGCAAAAATACCGCACGCTCATCGCCGGACGCATCCGCGCGGTCGGCAAGCAGCGCCGCCCGCCGGTGCTTGTCGTCAACGGCAACGCCATGCCGCTGTATGGCGATGGCGAAGGCCGCTTCGCGCGCCCCTGGGCGTTCGGCCCCGGCTCGAACAGCGTCGAAATCGTGAGCCCCGATGGCCAGTCGCGCCAACGCCTGCAGTTCTACGAGGCCGACACCACCAAGACGTCGGCCAAGCTGCGCGCCATCCTCACGTGGGACGACCCGCGCGCCGAGGTCGACATGCACGTCATTTCGCCGATTGGCGATCACGCGTTCTGGGCGCAGCCGCTCCTGTCCGACGGCGGCGGGCTCGACGTGGACAGCGTCGACGGCGCTGGCCCCGAGATTTTCTCGACCGCCGCGCCGCGCCCTGGCGTGTGGCTGTTCTACGTGAACTACTGGGGCAACTTCAACGCCGGCGGCTACAACTTCGACGAAAAGGCGCACGACCGCGATCTCATCACCGCGCAACTGACGCTGATCTATAACGAGAACACGCCCAACGAGCGGCGCGAGTTCGTCAGCGTGCCGCTGCGCAAGATCGGTGAGCTGGCGCTGATGAAATCCATCCGCTTCTGACGTGACGCACATGATGCCTTCCACTTTCCGCCTTGCCGCTGCCATCGCGCTTGCCACATCTGCGGCCGCTGGCGGCGTGCTCGCGCAAACCGACGCCGGGAATATCGAGATCACCGCGCCGCTCAACGGCTGGCGCAATTCGGCGGGCGACGAATCCCGCTACACACAAGACGTGCATTACCCGGCGGTGTCGGTGTCGACGCCGCAAGGGCAGGGTATCGCGTCGATAATTGCCGGGCGCATCCGCAACCAGCCGAAGACTGCCGCAGCAGCGGACGAAAGCAAGCCGCGCCGCCGTCGTGGCGCCGATGGCTCCTCGGTGGGCACGCTGATCGTCAATGGCGTGGCCATGCCGCAGCGCGTCGAGGCTGACGGTACGTTCTCGCGCCCGTATGCATTTGGCGCGGGCAGCAATAGCGTCGAGGTGCGCAGCGCGCGCGGCGACGCCAAGCGCGTGCAGTTCTACGACAGCTACTCCGGCAAGCAGCGTCCGCGTTTGCGCGTTGTCCTGTCGTGGGACACCGACGGCACCGACCTCGACCTGCACGTCATTTCGCCCGACGGGCAGCACGCGTGGTATGGCAACCGCGTGGTCCAAAACGGCGGCGCGCTCGACGTGGACGTCACCACCGGCTATGGTCCTGAGATCTATTCGAACCCGGCCCCCGTGCCGGGAACGTATCTCGTCTACGTGAATTACTACGGCAGCGGCAATGACAGCAGCGCTATCACGACCGCCACCGTCACCATCATCACCGACGAGAACACGCCATCCGAGCGCCAACAGACGTTTGTCGTGCCGATGCGCAAGGCTGGCGATCTGACGCTGTTACGCAGTTTCACGATGAAGTAGCCCACACGCTTTCGGAGCCGCCATGGATACACAGACCGTTGCCGCCTACGACACCCTTGCCGAGACCTTCGCGCAGGAGTGGCGCGAGCAGCCCGCGCCTGAAGACCTGTACGCGTTGCTGCGACGTGAGTTCAAGGAAGGTGGCGCCACCGCTGACATCGGCTGCGGCGCAGGCCGCGAGGTGGCGTGGCTCAACGCTAACGGTTATCCAGCTGTCGGTTATGACGCCTCCGCCGGGCTGCTGGAAGCGGCGCGCGAGCAGTATCCAGGGCTGTCGTTCCGGCAGGCGCTGTTGCCTGAGTTGGTCGGTATTGCCGAAGGCGCGTTCGACAACGTCCTTTGCGAGACCGTCATCATGCATTTGCCGCCCGAGCAGATTGGTGCGTCGGTGGAGCGCTTGGTGTCGCTGCTGCGCCCGGAGGGCACGCTGTACCTGAGCTGGCGCGTCACGCCAGACTCCGACCAGCGAGATGGGCGCGGCCGGCTGTTCACGTCGTTCGATGCGACGCCCGTGCGCGAGGCGCTGGCCGGCACCGAACTGGTCTTTGACGAGGCGGCTGTCAGCCAGTCGTCGGGGCGTACGATCCATCGCATCGTGGCGCGGAAGGTTTGACAGCCGCGTTGCCCACAATCCGAGTGTCCTGATTGACCACCCCTCGGCGGGGTTTGTCACAATAGCGGTTTCGCCCAGCCCGCGCGTGACCCCGCGCGCACCCGCCGTCCCGATGTACGACTCCCCCGCCATAGACCACGCGCTGCAGGCGCTGCCCGAAGACACCGCCGCCGCCACGCATGCGGTGCTGCACGATGTGTTCGGCTACAGCGCTTTCCGCGGCCCGCAGGCGGAAATCGTCACCCATGTGGCGGACGGCGGCGATTGCCTCGTGCTGATGCCTACCGGCGGCGGCAAATCGCTCTGCTATCAGATCCCGGCGCTCGTGCGGCACCGCCGCGGGCAGGGCGCCGGCATTGTGGTTTCGCCGCTGATCGCGCTGATGCAGGATCAGGTGGCCGCGTTGGAAGAGGCCGGCGTGCGCGCCGCGTATCTCAACTCCGCGCTGACGGGCGCCGAGGCCGCCCAGGTTGAGCGAGACCTGGCGGCAGGGCGGCTGGATCTCGTCTACGTGGCGCCCGAGCGGCTGATGACGCCGCGCTTCCTCGACTTGCTTGAGCGATCGCGCATCGGCCTGTTTGCCATCGACGAAGCGCACTGCGTGTCGCAATGGGGGCACGATTTCCGGCCGGAGTACATCCAACTTTCCGTGCTGCACGAGCGTTTCCCGCACGTGCCTCGCATTGCGCTCACCGCCACGGCCGATGCCGTCACACGCGACGAGATCGTTGAACGGCTGGCGTTGACGGACGCGCGCGTCTTCCTCTCCAGCTTCGACCGCCCGAACATCCGCTACACCATCGTCGAGAAGGACAGCGCGCGTCAGCAACTGCTGCGCTTCATCCGCGCCGAACACATGGACGGCGACGCCTGCGACGCCGGCATCGTCTACTGCCTGTCGCGCAAAAAGGTGGAGGAGACCGCGCAGTGGCTGGCCGAGCAGGGCATCCGCGCGCTGCCGTATCACGCCGGGATGGACTCCGAAGTGCGCGCCCGCCATCAGGCGATCTTCCGCAAGGAGGAGGGCGTCGTGATGGTGGCGACCATCGCTTTTGGCATGGGCATCGACAAGCCCGACGTGCGTTTCGTGGCGCATCTGGATTTGCCCAAGAGCCTGGAAGGCTATTACCAGGAAACAGGCCGCGCTGGCCGCGACGGCATGCCGGCCAACGCGTGGATGGCGTATGGCCTGTCCGACGTGGTGCAGCAGCGCCGCATGATCGACGAGTCCGATGCGGACGATGTGCACAAGCGCGTATCAACCGCCAAGCTCGAAGCGCTGCTCGGCCTGTGCGAAGCCGCTAGCTGTCGCCGCGTGGCGCTGCTTGCGTACTTTGGTGAAAGCAGCCAGCCGTGCGGCAACTGCGATACGTGCCTGACGCCGCCGCAAACCTGGGACGCCACGCGCGAGGCCCAGATGGCGCTGTCCTGCGCATACCGCGTGCAGCAGGCCAGTCGCGTGAGCTTTGGCGCCGGCCAGCTCATCGATATCCTGCGCGGCAACGCGACCGAGCGCATCAAACAGTGGCACCACGAGACGCTTTCCACCTTCGGCATCGGCAGCGATCTGTCCGAAGCCGCGTGGCGCGGCGTGTTCCGTCAGTTGGTCGCGCAGGGTTTGTTTGCGGTGGATCACGGCGGTCACGGCGCGCTGATCCTGACCGACGCGGCGCGCCCCGTGCTCAAGGGCGCGCAGTCGGTGATCCTGCGCCGTCAGGCCGAGAAGGTGCGTGGCTCGTCGTCATCGTCGGCGAAGAAGGAGCGTCGCGCCGATCCGGCCGCCGAGCTTTCCGCCGAGGCTCAGGTGCGCTGGCAGGCATTGCGTGCATGGCGTACGCAGGCCGCGCGAGAGCACAGCGTGCCGGCGTATGTGATCTTCCACGACGCCACACTCGCGCGCATTGCCGAGACCGATCCGGATTCGCGCGAGGCACTTGGCGAGCTGCCGGGCATTGGCATGGCAAAGCTGGACCGCTACGGCCAGGCGCTGCTCGACGTGCTGGAGAAATGCCGCGAGCAGGCTTAAGCGGACGGCGGCAATGGCCCCATCACGCCGGTGCTGCGGATGTGGTCACCCAGAAAATCGACAAACGCCCGTACCTTCGGCAGCAGGTGCACACGTTGCGTGAAGACGGCGTGCAGCGGCACCTCCCGCGCCGTGTAGTTCGTCAGCACCGCCTGCAAGCGGCCGGCCGCAATGTCGTCGCGCACCAGATACGCCGGCCCGAGCGATACCCCCAACCCTGAACGTGCCGCCTCTCGCAGCACGAGGCTGTTGTTGGCCAGCATCGAGCCATTCACGTGGGCGATATGGCGCTGGCCGGCTGCGTCAGTCAGCACCCAGTCGTGCGGTCCGTCGTAATTGGCGTAGACGAGGCAGTTGTGATTGCGTAAATCCTCCGGCGACTGCGGAATGCCCCGCTCGCGAAAATACGACGGGGCCCCGTAGATGGCGTGCGCGCAACTCGCCAGCCGCCGCGCCACCAGAGAAGAATCCTCCAACATGCCTATGCGGATCGCCACGTCGATGCGCCCAGCGACAAGATCAGCGTAGCGGTCGTTCATATCCAGGTCGATCTGCACGGCGGGGTAGCGCGCCTGGAATGCGCCCAACAGCGGTGCCAGCAACGTCACCGCAAATGAGGCCGGCGCCGACACCCGCAGCGTGCCGCGCGCCTCATCGCGCAGGGCGGTTACGGCCTGTTCGGCCGCATCGACGAGCGCCAGGCCTTCGCGGCTTTTCTCGAAGAACGCCGCGCCTGCCTCGGTGAGTGACAGGCGCCGCGTTGTTCGTTGCAGCAGACGCGTCTGCAACCGAGCCTCCAGTCGCGCCAGCGCCTTGCTGATCACACCGCGCGACATGCCCATCGCATCCGCCGCCGCCGACAGGCTGCCGCGCTCCACTACCTGCACGAAGATCGCCACGTCAGAGAGTCCGTCCATATTTGCACGTTTGCGGAAACAATATTGCGCCAAAGGCTACCTTAATCTGCGCGAATCGGCTGGCTACGATGGGTGCTCCGATCCTTCGTCCTGTTCATCATGACTACCGAAGCTCCTGCTGTTGCCGTTTCCAACCCGCCAGCCACCGACCGGCTCCCCCACGGCGCCACGCCGCTGTTTGCCGCCGCTGTCGGGCTCATCGTCATCAACCTGTTCGGCATCCAGCCGCTGATTGCTGAGATCGCCGCGAGCATCGGCTGGACCACGGCCGCAACGGGGCTGCTCGTCACCGCCACCCTTATCGGCTACGGCATCGGCCTGTTGCTGCTGATGCCGCTGACCGATCTGCAGGACAACCGCGCGCTCGCCTCGCGCACGCTGTGGGGCGCGGTGGCTTCGCTGGCGCTGACCACCGTCGCGCACAGCGGCCAAGTGCTGATGCTCGCCGCCTTTGCCATCGGCCTCACGTCGACCGTCATTCAGATGCTGATTGCGCTGGCGGGCCGCCTGGCCGCCGACCACCGGCGCGGGCGGGTGCTCGGCGACATCATGATTGGCCTGAACCTGGGCATCCTGCTGTCGCGCCCGGCGGCCAGCCTGATTGCGGCGCAGTGGGGCTGGCGAGCGTTCTACGGCGCATCGGCGGTGGCGATTGCCGTGCTGGCCGTCTTCCTGCCGCGCGTGATGCCGACCTTCGTGCCGCCGCGCACGCTGTCGTACGGCGCGCTGCTGGGCTCGTACGGTCGTCTGCTGCGTAGCGAACCGTTGTTGCGCCGCCGCGCCGCCACCCAGGCCTTGCTGATGGCGGCGTTCACGCTGTTCTGGACCGCTGTGGCCTTGCGGTTGGCGGCAGCGCCGTTCCATCTTTCGCAGAATGGCATTGGGATCTTTGCGCTGTGCGGTGCGGCCGGCGTTATGGCCGCGCCGATTGCCGGACGGCTGGCGGATCGCGGTTTGGTGCGCGTGGGTACGCTGCTCGCGCACGGCAGTGCGGCGACGGGTTTGTTGTTGGCACTGGCTTCGGCACTGTTGCCGGGGCTCAGCGTCCCGGCCATGTTGGCGATGTTGGTAGCTGCGGCGCTGCTGCTCGACTTCGGTGCCATTGGCGACCAGGCGCTCGGCCGCTACATGGTCAACACGCTGTCCCCGGAGATTCGCGGGCGCGTGAATGGTCTGTACACCGGCGCGTTCTTCTTTGGTGCAGCCGCGGGCGGTGGCTTGGCCGGCGTGGCATGGGCGGGTGGCGGATGGATCGGCGTATCCGTTCTGGCGCTTGGGTTTGTGGCGGCGGCGGCACTCGTCTTTCTGTGGCCAGCGAGCGCGCCGCGTGCCATTGGCGCCACACCGCGCCGTTGCTGATCTACTCAGGCGTCGCCAGACTGGTGGCGCGCTTGACGCTTGCAAGACAGCCCGCTATAGTGCCAGATTCGAGTTTTTGGCTTCTGGTTTCGCACGTCCGTGCCCGGCAAAGCGCTGTGCAAGACATCTGAACCAGACGGGCTCGCGCTCTTTGGTCTTGATCTGTTCCCGCAGGTCCTCCCTTCAGAGCGTTCTGCTCGCCACTTCCATAAAACCCGATTGCGCCGTCCGCCTCACAAATGAGGCGTTCACGTTATGTGAACCGGCGATTTTTCAAAAACCAAGCTGGATTGAACAATGCCAACCATCAATCAACTGGTTCGCAAGCCCCGCGTCTCGGAAAAGCTGAAGAGCAAGAGCCCGGCACTTGAGAACTGCCCGCAGCGTCGCGGCGTGTGCACCCGCGTGTACACCACGACGCCGAAGAAGCCGAACTCGGCACTGCGTAAGGTCGCCAAGGTGCGCCTGACCAACGGTTTCGAAGTCATTTCGTACATCGGCGGTGAAGGCCACAACCTGCAAGAACACAGCGTCGTGCTGATCCGCGGCGGCCGTGTGAAGGACTTGCCGGGTGTGCGTTACCACATCGTGCGCGGCTCCCTTGACCTGCAAGGCGTCAAGGACCGTAAGCAAGCGCGTTCGAAGTACGGCGCGAAGCGTCCGAAGGCGGCTTAAGTCGTCAGTGAGATCGCGCCGCTTTTGCGGTCACGGTCTTGTCATGAGCAGGCGGTACAACGGTGCGTTTTTTGACCGCACTGGCACCGTCGAGTAAGTGGTCACCCGGCTCAGATTGTTGGAAGACAAGCTAGTTGGTGGCCGGAGAACCAAAGCGGTTCTCAACTGAACAGAGAAGGAAAGAAGATGCCACGTCGTCGTGAAGTCCCCAAGCGGGAAATTCTGCCGGACCCGAAGTTCGGCAATGTGGAAGTCGCCAAGTTCATGAACGTCCTGATGCTGGACGGCAAGAAGTCGGTGGCTGAGCGTATCGTCTACGGTGCGTTCGACCAGATCGAGAAGAAAGCAGGCAAGGCGCCTATCGAGGTGTTCACGCTGGCTATCGGCAACATCAAGCCGGTGGTCGAAGTGAAGAGCCGTCGTGTTGGTGGCGCCAACTATCAGGTGCCGGTCGAAGTCCGGCCGTCGCGTCGTCTGGCATTGGCGATGCGTTGGCTGCGGGAAGCTGCGAAGAAGCGCAGCGAGAAGTCGATGGCCCTGCGTCTGGCTGGTGAGCTGCTCGAAGCCTCGGAAGGCCGCGGCGGCGCCATGAAGAAGCGCGATGAAGTGCACCGCATGGCTGAAGCCAACAAGGCGTTCTCGCACTTCCGCTTCTAAGCGACGCGAGACGTTGTTGGTTGCTGGGCGGGCTGTGTGCGCACATCTCGCCCATTTGTATTAGGGGCGCTTGGCCATGGGCCGGCGCCCCGTTGACGAATCTGAGGATTAACCGTGGCTCGTAAGACCCCCATTGAGCGCTACCGTAACATCGGTATCTCCGCTCACATCGACGCCGGCAAGACCACCACGACCGAGCGGATCCTGTTCTACACCGGTGTGAACCACAAGATCGGTGAAGTGCATGATGGCGCTGCCACCATGGACTGGATGGAGCAGGAGCAAGAGCGCGGCATCACCATCACGTCTGCTGCTACCACCGCCTTCTGGAAGGGCATGGGCGGCAACTACCCCGAGCACCGCTTCAACATCATCGACACCCCGGGCCACGTGGACTTCACCATCGAGGTGGAGCGTTCCATGCGTGTGCTGGACGGCGCGTGCATGGTGTACTGCGCGGTGGGCGGCGTGCAGCCGCAGTCGGAAACCGTCTGGCGCCAAGCCAACAAGTACAAGGTTCCGCGTCTGGCGTTCGTCAACAAGATGGACCGTACCGGCGCGAACTTCTTCAAGGTCTATGACCAGCTGAAAACCCGGCTGAAGGCCAACCCGGTGCCCGTCGTGGTGCCCATCGGCGCTGAAGATGGTTTCCAAGGTGTCGTCGATCTGCTGGAAATGAAGGCGATCATTTGGGACGAAGCCAGCCAAGGCGTGAAGTTCGAATACACCGACATTCCGGCTGAACTCGTTGACACGTGCAACGAGTGGCGCGAGAAGATGGTCGAGTCGGCCGCTGAAGCCAGCGAAGCTCTGATGGAAAAGTACCTGGGCGGCGAAGAGCTGACCCGTGCTGAGATCGTCAAGGCACTGCGCGACCGTACCATCGCCTGCGAAATCCAGCCGATGCTGTGCGGCACCGCGTTCAAGAACAAGGGCGTGCAGCGCATGCTCGACGCCGTGATCGACTTCCTGCCGTCGCCGGTCGACATTCCGCCGGTTCAAGGCATTGACGAAAACGACGAAGAGAAGAAGCTCGAGCGCAAGGCAGACGACAACGAGAAATTCTCGGCCCTGGCGTTCAAGATCATGACCGATCCGTTCGTTGGTCAGCTGATCTTCTTCCGCGTCTACTCGGGCAAGATCAACTCGGGCGACACCGTGTACAACCCGGTGAAGCAGAAGAAGGAGCGTCTGGGCCGTATTCTGCAGATGCACGCCAATCAGCGCGAAGAAATCAAGGAAGTGCTGGCAGGTGACATCGCCGCTGCGGTGGGCCTGAAGGATGCCACCACGGGTGACACGCTGTGCGACCCGAGCGCTCCGATCATTCTCGAGCGCATGGTGTTCCCGGAGCCGGTGATCTCGCAGGCTGTCGAGCCGAAGACCAAGGCTGACCAGGAAAAGATGGGTATCGCCCTGAACCGCCTGGCTGCTGAAGATCCGTCGTTCCGCGTGCGTACCGATGAAGAATCGGGCCAGACCATCATTTCGGGTATGGGTGAGCTGCACCTCGAAATTCTGGTCGATCGCATGAAGCGCGAATTCGGCGTGGAAGCCAACATCGGCGCCCCGCAAGTTGCCTACCGCGAAACCATCCGCAAGAAGGTTGAAGACGTCGAAGGCAAGTTCGTCAAGCAGTCCGGTGGTCGCGGTCAGTACGGTCACGCTGTGATCACGCTGGAACCGGCGGATGACGAGGCGAAGAAGGCTGGCAAGAACTTCGAGTTCGTCGACGCCATCAAGGGCGGTGTGATTCCTCGCGAATACATCCCGGCAGTCGAGAAGGGTATCGTCGACACGCTGCCGGCCGGTATTCTGGCGGGCTTCCCGGTGGTGGACGTGAAGGTCACGCTGACGTTCGGTTCGTACCACGACGTGGACTCGAACGAAAACGCGTTCCGCATGGCTGGCTCGATGGCTTTCAAGGAAGCCATGCGCCGCGCCACGCCGGTTCTGCTCGAGCCGATGATGGCCGTGGAAGTGGAAACGCCGGAAGACTACACGGGTACCGTGATGGGCGACTTGTCGTCCCGCCGCGGCATCGTGCAGGGCATGGACGACATGGTGGGCGGCGGCAAGATCATCAAGGCCGAAGTCCCGCTGTCGGAAATGTTCGGTTATTCGACGTCGCTGCGCTCGCAGACGCAAGGCCGCGCCACGTACACCATGGAATTCAAGCAATACGCTGAGGCACCGAAGAACATCGCCGAAGCTGTGATGGCTGCCAAGGGTACGAAGTAATCAACGTGTTTTGGGCGGCGCGCGTGTGCGTGCTGCCCGCATCCAAATCTAGTAATTAGCCGATTCCGAATTGAGGAGCTGACATGGCAAAGGAAAAGTTCGAGCGGACCAAGCCGCACGTGAACGTTGGTACGATTGGTCACGTTGACCACGGCAAGACGACGCTGACCGCAGCGATCGCAACCGTGCTGTCGAGCAAGTTCGGTGGTACCGCGAAGAAGTACGACGAAATCGACGCAGCGCCGGAAGAAAAGGCACGCGGCATCACGATCAACACCGCGCACATCGAGTACGAAACGGCTAACCGTCACTACGCGCACGTTGACTGCCCGGGCCACGCCGACTACGTCAAGAACATGATTACCGGTGCCGCCCAGATGGACGGCGCAATCCTGGTGTGCTCGGCCGCTGACGGCCCGATGCCGCAAACGCGTGAGCACATCCTGCTGGCCCGTCAGGTCGGCGTGCCGTACATCATCGTCTTCCTGAACAAGTGCGACATGGTGGACGACGCTGAGCTGCTGGAGCTGGTCGAGATGGAAGTGCGCGAACTTCTGTCGAAGTACGACTTCCCGGGCGACGACACCCCGATCATCAAGGGTTCGGCCAAGCTGGCGCTGGAAGGCGACAAGGGCGAACTGGGCGAAGTGGCCATCATGAACCTGGCCGACGCACTGGACACCTACATCCCGACGCCGGAGCGCGCTGTTGACGGCACGTTCCTGATGCCGGTGGAAGACGTGTTCTCGATCTCGGGTCGCGGCACCGTGGTGACCGGCCGTATCGAGCGCGGCGTCGTCAAGGTCGGCGAAGAAATCGAAATCGTCGGTATCGCCATGGACGGCGACAAGCCGAAGATCGACAAGACGACCTGCACGGGCGTGGAAATGTTCCGCAAGCTGCTCGACCAAGGTCAAGCAGGCGACAACGTCGGTATTCTGCTGCGCGGTACGAAGCGCGAAGACGTCCAGCGCGGCCAAGTGCTGGCAAAGCCGGGCTCGATCAAGCCGCACACGGAATTCACGGGCGAGGTCTACATCCTGTCGAAGGACGAAGGCGGCCGTCACACGCCGTTCTTCAACAACTACCGCCCGCAGTTCTACTTCCGTACGACGGACGTGACTGGCTCGATCGCCCTGCCGGAAGGCAAGGAAATGGTTATGCCGGGCGACAACGTGTCGATCACCGTCAAGCTGATCGCCCCGATCGCCATGGAAGAAGGTCTGCGCTTCGCAATCCGTGAAGGCGGCCGTACCGTCGGTGCCGGCGTCGTTGCCAAGATCCTGAAGTAAAAGGCGGATCGATGCGCTGTTCCTCGTAAGGGGTGCGGCGCCTCGCTTGTTGCATCGCTCTTTCAATCTACCGGCGGCCCGGCCGCCATGCTCTTTAAGGAAACATCATGCAGAACCAGAAGATCCGTATCCGCTTGAAGGCTTTCGACTATCGCCTGATCGACCAGTCGGCCGCCGAAATCGTTGAAACCGCCAAGCGCACTGGCGCGATCGTCAAGGGCCCGGTGCCCCTGCCGACTCGCATCCAGCGTTTCGACGTTCTGCGTTCGCCGCACGTCAACAAGACCAGCCGCGACCAGTTCGAGATCCGTACGCACCAGCGTCTGATGGACATCGTCGACCCGACGGACAAGACCGTTGATGCGCTGATGAAGCTGGACCTGCCGGCTGGCGTGGACGTCGAGATCAAGCTGCAATAAGCAAGACAACGCTACCGGACCCTTCCGGTAACGGGCAAACGGCGAGCCAAGTGCTCGCCGTTTTGCTTTTGAGCGTCGGATGTTGCATTGCACACGATGTCCGGAACACCATTCGGCAATCGCTCTTGCATATTGTCCGTAACCCGGATATATTGTAGGGCTACCCCTTTAGTCAGGGGAGTGGGCGGGCCGTTTTGGCCTAGCGCTGTCTCTTTAGGCGCAGTCCAGTTCAAGATTCGTAGTATCAATCAGCCCCGGCCAATCGCAGCTGGGAATGGAGCAAACCATGAGCCTTGGCCTTGTAGGTCGCAAGGTTGGCATGACCCGTATTTTCACGGACGACGGCGATTCGATTCCCGTCACCGTGCTCGAGGTCGGCGACAACCGCGTGACGCAAATCAAGACGGACGAGACCGACGGTTATACCGCGGTTCAAGTCACCTTCGGCACCCGACGCGCCAGCCGCGTCACCAAGCCGCTGGCGGGTCATCTCGCCAAAGCCGGCGTGGAAGCGGGCGAAGTCATCAAAGAATTCCGAGTGGATGCCGCTCGTGCCGCTGAATTCCAGCCTGGTGCGAACATCAGCGTCGACCTGTTCGAAGTCGGTCAGAAGATCGACGTCCAGGGTGTGACGATTGGTAAGGGCTACGCCGGTACCATCAAGCGTTACCACTTCTCGTCGGGCCGCGCCTCGCACGGTAACTCGCGCTCGCACAACGTGCCGGGCTCGATCGGTATGGCGCAGGATCCGGGCCGCGTGTTCCCGGGCAAGCGCATGACCGGTCACATGGGTGACGTCACCCGTACCGTTCAAAACCTGGAAATCGCCAAGATTGACGCAGAGCGCAAGCTGCTGCTGGTCAAGGGTGCGATTCCGGGCGCCAAGGGCGGTCAAGTCATCGTCACGCCGGCCGTGAAGGCCCGCGCCAAGAAGGCATAAGGAGCAAACGCATGGAACTGAAGCTGCTCCAGGACAACGGTCAACTTGGCGCCGGCGTTGCTGCCTCGCCGGAAGTGTTCGGCCGTGACTACAACGAAGCCCTCGTTCACCAAGTCGTCGTCGCTTACCAGGCCAACGCTCGCAGCGGTAACCGTAAGCAGAAGGATCGTGAAGAGGTCAAGCACACGACCAAGAAGCCGTGGCGCCAAAAGGGTACGGGCCGCGCCCGTGCAGGTATGAGCTCCTCCCCGCTGTGGCGCGGGGGTGGTCGTATCTTCCCGAACAGCCCGGAAGAAAACTTCTCGCAGAAGGTCAACAAGAAGATGTACCGCGCCGGCATGCGCTCGATTTATTCGCAGCTTGCCCGTGAAGGTCGCATCAACGTCGTTGACAGCCTGTCCGTCGACGCGCCCAAAACCAAGCTGCTGGCCGACAAGTTCCGCGCCATGGGCCTGGATTCGGTGCTCGTGATTACCGATAACCTGGACGAAAACCTCTTCCTGGCATCGCGCAACCTGGCGCACGTGCTCGTGGTTGAGCCGCGTCACGCCGACCCGCTGTCGCTCGTGCACTACAAAAAGGTGCTCGTGACCAAGGCAGCCGTCGCGCAGATCGAGGAGTTGCTGAAATGACGCAAGTTGCCAAGAACGACCATCGCCTGATGCAGGTGCTGCTGGCGCCTGTGGTGTCTGAAAAGGCAACCCTGGTGGCCGAGAAGAACGAACAGGTCGTGTTCGAAGTGGCTCGCGACGCCAACAAGGGCGAAGTGAAAGCGGCTGTCGAACTGCTGTTCAAGGTCGAAGTCGAGTCCGTCCAGATCCTGAACCAGAAGGGCAAGCAAAAGCGCTTCGGTCGCTTCATGGGTCGTCGTGACCACGTGAAGAAGGCCTATGTTTCGCTGAAGCCGGGCCAGGAAATCAATTTTGAAGCGGAGGCCAAGTAATCATGGCACTCGTCAAAACCAAGCCGACATCGCCGGGCCGCCGCTCGATGGTGAAGGTCGTTAACCCCGACCTTCACAAGGGCGCGCCGCACGCCCCGCTGCTGGAAAAGCAAATCCAGAAGTCGGGCCGTAACAACAACGGCCACATCACCACCCGTCACAAGGGCGGTGGTCACAAGCATCACTATCGCGTCGTCGACTTCAAACGTAACGATAAGGACGGTATTCCGGCCAAGATCGAACGCCTGGAATACGACCCAAACCGTAGCGCCAACATCGCGCTCGTGCTGTTCGCTGACGGCGAGCGCCGCTACATCATCGCCCCGAAGGGCGCTGTGGTTGGCCAAGCCATTGCTAACGGCTCGGAAGCGCCGATCAAGGCCGGTAACAACCTGCCGATCCGCAACATTCCGGTCGGTACGACGATCCACTGCGTGGAAATCCTGCCGGGCAAGGGTGCTCAAGTTGCCCGTTCGGCCGGCACGTCCGCCGTACTGCTGGCTCGCGAAGGCATCTACGCTCAAGTGCGTCTGCGCTCGGGTGAAGTGCGCCGCGTGCACATCGAGTGCCGCGCGACCATCGGTGAAGTCGGCAACGAAGAGCACAGCCTGCGCCAGATCGGCAAGGCCGGTGCAACCCGTTGGCGCGGTATTCGCCCGACCGTTCGCGGTGTGGTGATGAACCCGGTCGATCACCCGCATGGTGGTGGTGAAGGTAAGACTGCTGCTGGCCGTGATCCGGTGTCCCCGTGGGGCACGCCGACCAAGGGCTACCGCACCCGTCGTAACAAGCGCACTGACAGCATGATCGTTCAGCGCCGTCACAAGCGTTAATCGGTAGGTAGGAGCTTAGATATGACTCGTTCCGTAAAAAAGGGTCCTTTCATTGACGCCCACCTGCTGAAGAAGGTTGAGGCGGCGGTGCAAACGAAGGACAAGAAGCCCATCAAGACTTGGTCGCGTCGTTCGACCATTCTGCCGGACTTCATCGGCTTGACGATCGCCGTTCACAACGGTCGTCAGCACGTGCCCGTGTATGTCACGGAAAACATGGTTGGCCACAAGCTCGGCGAATTTGCGCTCACGCGTACGTTCAAGGGCCACGCTGCCGACAAGAAAGCGAAGCGATAAGGGGCAATCATGGAAGTTAAAGCGATTCATCGCGGCGCCCGTATCTCCGCACAGAAGACGCGCCTGGTTGCTGACCAGATCCGCGGCCTGTCGATCGAGCGCGCGCTCAACGTGCTGACGTTCAGCCCGAAGAAGGCGGCTGGCATCGTGAAGAAGGTGGTTGAGTCCGCCATCGCGAACGCCGAGCACAATGAAGGCGCCGATATCGACGAGCTGAAGGTCAAGTCGATCTACATCGACAAGGCCACGTCGCTCAAGCGCTTCACGGCGCGTGCGAAGGGCCGTGGCAACCGCATCGAGAAACAAACCTGTCACATCACTGTGACGCTGGGCAACTAAGGGGTCACGATGGGACAGAAGATTCATCCGACTGGCTTCCGTCTGGCTGTCAGCCGTAACTGGGCATCGCGTTGGTACGCGAGCAACACCCAGTTTGCCGGCATGCTCAAGGAAGACATCGAGGTTCGCGAGTTTCTGAAGAAGAAGCTGAAGAACGCGTCGGTGGGCCGCGTGGTCATCGAACGTCCGGCCAAGAATGCTCGTATCACCATTTACAGCTCGCGTCCGGGCGTGGTGATCGGCAAGAAGGGCGAGGACATCGAGCTGCTGAAGGCTGAGCTGCAACGTCGCATGGGCGTGCCCGTGCACGTGAACATCGAAGAAATCCGCAAGCCGGAAGTCGATGCACAGCTGATCGCCGATTCGATCACGCAGCAGCTCGAGCGCCGCATCATGTTCCGTCGCGCAATGAAGCGCGCGATGCAGAACGCGATGCGTCTGGGTGCCCAGGGCATCAAGATCATGAGCTCAGGCCGTCTGAACGGCATCGAAATCGCCCGTACCGAGTGGTACCGCGAAGGCCGTGTGCCCCTGCACACGCTGCGCGCCGATATCGACTACGGCTTCTCCGAAGCGGAAACCACCTACGGCATCATCGGTGTCAAGGTGTGGGTGTACAAGGGTGACCACCTCGGTCGCAACGACGCACCCGTCGTGGAAGAGCCGCAAGAAGAGCGTCGCAAGCGTCCGGGTCGCCCGGAAGGTCGTCGCCGTGAGGGCGAAGGTCGCCCGGCCGGTCAGCGCCGCGGTGCTGGTGCAGGTGCCCGTCGTGGCGCCGACGCCAAGACTGGAGAATAAACATGCTGCAACCTAAGCGCAGGAAGTACCGCAAGGAGCAGAAGGGCCGTAACACCGGTATCGCGACGCGCGGCAACGCAGTCTCGTTCGGCGAATTCGGTCTGAAGGCGATGGGCCGTGGCCGTCTGACCGCGCGTCAGATTGAGTCGGCGCGTCGTGCGATGACCCGTCACATCAAGCGTGGCGGCCGCATTTGGATCCGGATTTTCCCGGACAAGCCGATCTCGAAGAAGCCTGCCGAAGTCCGTATGGGTAACGGTAAGGGCAACCCGGAATACTACGTGGCTGAAATTCAGCCGGGCAAGATGCTGTACGAAATGGACGGCGTTGGCGAAGAACTGGCACGCGAGGCATTTCGTCTGGCCGCTGCCAAGCTGCCGATCGCGACCAGCTTCGTGGTGCGTCAGGTCGGAACGTAAGGAGCACACACCATGAAAGCATCCGAACTGCGCGACAAAGATGTCGCCGGGCTGAACCAGGAGCTCTCCGAGCTGCTGAAGGCCCAATTTGGCCTGCGCATGCAAAAAGCGACGCAACAGCTGCAGAACACCAGCCAGCTGAAGAAGGTGCGTCGTGACATCGCGCGTGTCCGCACCGTGCTGGGCCAGAAGGGGAACCAGAAATGACTGAAGCCGCAACGTCCCTGAAGCGCACGCTCGTCGGTCGCGTTGTCAGCAACAAGATGGACAAGACCGTCACGGTCCTGATCGAAAACCGCGTCAAGCATCCGCTGTACGGCAAGTACGTGGTGCGCTCAAAGAAGTACCACGCGCACGACGAAGCCAACCAGTACAACGAAGGCGACAAGGTTGAGATCACGGAGTCGCGTCCGCTGTCCCGCACGAAGTCGTGGGTGGTGTCGCGTCTGCTTGAAGCTGCACGCGTGATCTAAAACAACAGCGGACTAGTTTGCTGTTGCAAGGCCGAGATTATGTGATATAGTCTCGGTCTTTCCCTTTAAGAGGGTGGCCGGCAAATCTGCTGGTGGCTCGGGTGAGGGGAAAAGCGAATGGGCCAGGCGGCAATCGCCGTCGGGCAGCTACCGACTTCAAGTTGATCAACCCAATCGCAGTTGGCGCAATGCCAGCAGCCGGCGGGACCAAGACTGATCGCCTCTGCGCATTGTGCGTTTGGCGAATTAAGTTGGGACGAGAACACCATGATTCAGACAGAAAGCCGGCTCGAAGTGGCCGATAACACGGGTGCGCGTGAAGTCATGTGCATCAAGGTGCTGGGCGGTTCGAAGCGCCGCTACGCCAGCGTCGGCGACATCATCAAGGTCAGCGTCAAAGATGCTGCCCCGCGTGGTCGCGTGAAGAAGGGCGATATCTACAACGCCGTGGTGGTGCGTACCGCCAAGGGCGTGCGCCGTCCTGACGGCTCGCTCATCAAGTTCGACGGCAATGCCGCCGTGCTGCTGAACACCAAGCTTGAGCCGATCGGCACCCGCATTTTCGGGCCGGTCACTCGCGAACTCCGTACCGAGCGCTTCATGAAGATCGTGTCGCTCGCGCCGGAAGTGCTGTAATCGGAGGCCGCATGAACAAGATTCGCAAGGGCGATCGCGTCATCGTCCGTACCGGTAAAGACAAGGGCAAGCAAGGTACTGTGCTGGCCGTGCTCGCCGAGCATGTGACGGTTGAAGGCGTGAACGTTGCCAAGAAGCACGTGCGCCCGAACCCGATGCTGGGTACCACGGGTGGTGTGGTCGATAAGGTCATGCCCATCCATATTTCGAACGTTGCGCTCGTGGATGCCAATGGCAAGCCGTCGCGCGTCGGCATCAAGGTTGAAGGCGGCGTGAAGACGCGCGTGCTGAAGACCACCGGTGCTGCCGTCGGCGCTTGATTCTGGGCAATAGAGAGGAGTTGAGCATGACTGCACGTCTGCAAGAGTTTTATAAAGAGAAGGTTGTGCCCGAACTGATCAAGCAGTTTGGCTACAAGTCCGTGATGGAAGTGCCGCGCATCACCAAGATCACCCTGAACATGGGTCTTGGCGAAGCCATCAATGACAAGAAAGTCATTGAGCACGCCACGGGCGACCTGATCAAGATCGCTGGCCAGAAGCCCATCGTGACGAAAGCCCGCAAGGCTATCGCTGGCTTCAAGATTCGCCAGGGTTACCCGATCGGCACGATGGTCACGCTGCGTGGCCAACGTATGTACGAATTCCTGGACCGCTTTATCACTGTGTCGCTGCCCCGCGTGCGCGACTTCCGTGGTGTGTCTGGCAAGGCGTTCGACGGTCGTGGCAACTACAACATCGGTGTGAAAGAGCAGATCATTTTCCCCGAGATCGAATACGACAAGATCGACGCACTCCGTGGTCTGAACATCAGCATCACGACGACTGCGAAGAACGACGAGGAAGCGAAGGCGCTCCTCAACGCGTTCAAGTTCCCGTTCCGTAATTAAGGGGTTACCGTGGCTAAATTGTCTCTGATCGAACGCGAGAAGAAGCGTGCCAAGCTCGTGGCCAAGTACGCTGAGAAGCGCGCCGCTCTCGAAGCCATCGTGGCCGACCAAAGCAAGTCGGAAGAAGAGCGCTACGAAGCGCGTCTGAAATTGCAAGCGCTGCCGCGCAACGCAAATCCGACTCGTCAGCGCAACCGCTGCTCGATCACCGGTCGTCCCCGCGGTACGTTCCGTAAGTTCGGCCTGGCGCGTAACAAGCTCCGCGAGATCGCCTTCAAGGGCGAGATCCCGGGTCTGACGAAAGCCAGCTGGTAATCACGCACAGGCTACAGGAGAAACAGTATGAGCATGAGCGATCCGATCGCCGATATGCTGACGCGTATCCGCAACGCGCAAGCGGTGGAAAAAGCGTCGGTGGTCATGCCGTCGTCGAAGCTGAAGGTGGCAATCGCCAAAGTCCTGAAGGACGAAGGCTACATCGACGAATTCGCCGTGACCGAGCAGGGTGGTAAGTCCACGCTGACGATTGGTCTTAAGTACTACGCTGGCCGCCCGGTCATCGAGCGCCTGGAGCGCGTCTCGAAGCCTGGCCTGCGTGTGTACAAGGGCCGTAATGAAATTCCGCAAGTGATGAACGGCCTAGGTGTCGCCATCATCTCGACCCCGCAGGGTCTGATGACGGACCGCCGTGCCCGCGCAACCGGTGTCGGTGGCGAAGTCATTTGCTACGTCGCCTAAGGGAGGGGAACCATGTCTCGCGTAGGTAAGGCTCCCATCGCGCTGCCCAAGGGCGCGGAAGTCAATTTCGCTGGTGGTCTGCTGACCGTTAAGGGCCCGCTGGGCAGCCTGACGCAGCCGATTCACTCGCTTGTCAAGGTCAACACCGACAACGGCACGATCACGTTCGCGCCGGCAGATGAGTCGCGTGAAGCCAATGCGTTGCAAGGTACGATGCGCGCCCTGACGGCCAACATGGTCAAGGGTGTGACGACGGGCTTCGAGCGCAAGCTGAACCTGGTCGGCGTGGGTTATCGTGCATCGGTTCAGGGCACCGCCCTGAAGCTGCAACTCGGTTTCTCGCACGACGTGATCCATGAGATGCCGGAAGGCGTGAAGGCGGAAACGCCGACGCAGACCGAGATCATCATCAAGGGTTCGGACAAGCAAAAAGTTGGTCAGGTCGCCGCTGAAGTGCGTGGTTATCGTCCGCCGGAGCCCTACAAGGGCAAGGGTGTACGCTACGCCGATGAGCGTGTGATCCTGAAGGAAACCAAGAAGAAGTAAGGGTGCACATCATGAACAAAAATGACTCGCGTCTGCGCCGTGCACGTCAGACCCGCCTGAAAATTGCGGAACTGAGCGTCGCCCGTCTGGCTGTGCACCGTACGAACCTGCACATTTATGCGCAGGTCTTCTCGGAAGATGGCACCAAGGTCCTGGCTTCGGCCTCGACGGCGGAAGCCGAAGTCCGCAAGGAACTGAACGGCAACGGTGGCAACACCGCTGCTGCCACCCTGGTGGGTAAGCGTATCGCTGAGAAGGCGAAGGCTGCCGGCATCGAAGCCGTGGCGTTCGATCGCTCGGGTTTCCGTTATCACGGTCGCGTGAAGGCTCTGGCCGACGCGGCACGCGAAGCTGGCCTGAAGTTCTAAGCCGGCATAGAGGATATCGTCATGGCAAAAATTCAACCTAAGGTCCAAGGGGACGAACGCGACGACGGTCTTCGCGAGAAGATGATCGCGGTCAACCGTGTGACCAAGGTGGTCAAGGGCGGCCGGATTCTCGGTTTCGCTGCTCTGACTGTGGTCGGCGACGGCGACGGCCGTATCGGCATGGGCAAGGGTAAGGCTAAGGAAGTCCCCGTGGCCGTGCAGAAGGCAATGGACGAAGCCCGTCGCAAGATGGTCAAGGTCCCGCTGAAGAACGGTACGCTGCAGCACGAAGTGGTTGGCAAGCATGGCGCCGCAAAGGTGCAGATGATGCCCGCGAAGGACGGTACTGGCGTGATCGCCGGTGGTCCGATGCGCGCCATCTTCGAAGTGATGGGCGTGACGAACATCGTGACCAAGTCGCACGGTTCGACCAATCCTTACAACATGGTGCGCGCAACGCTGGATGGCCTGCGCAAGATGAGCACCCCGGCCGAAGTTGCCGCCAAGCGCGGCAAGTCGGTCGAAGAGATCCTCGGCTAAGCCGAAGGGATAGGTGAACGATATGTCGCAGAAAACCGTGAAAGTCCAACTTGTGCGTAGCCTGATCGGTACGCGCGAAGACCACCGCGCCACGGTGCGCGGCCTGGGCCTGCGCCGCATGAACTCGGTGTCCGAATTGCAGGACACGCCCGCAGTGCGCGGCATGATCAACAAGGTGTCCTACCTGGTCAAGGTCATCGGCTAAGGCAAGACGGAGAAGAACATGCAACTGAATAACCTGAAGCCGGCAGCCGGCTCCAAGCACGCCAAGCGCCGCGTTGGTCGCGGTATTGGTTCGGGCCTGGGCAAGACGGCTGGTCGTGGTCACAAGGGTCAGAAGTCGCGTTCGGGTGGTTTCCACAAGGTCGGCTTCGAAGGCGGCCAGATGCCCCTGCATCGTCGTCTGCCCAAGCGTGGTTTCACCTCGCTGACCAAGGAATTCACCGCTGAAGTGCGTCTGGCCGACCTGGCGGGCTTGCCGATCGAAGAAATCGATCTGCTGTCCCTCAAGCAAGCCGGCCTCGTTGGCGAGATGGTCAAGAGCGCCAAGGTGATCCTGTCGGGCGAAATCGACAAGAAGGTGACCCTGAAAGGTATCGGCGCGACGGCTGGGGCGAAAGCCGCAATCGAAGCAGCTGGTGGCTCGCTGGCCTAATAGCCTGCTGTTTCACACTGACGGAGCATCCGTTTGGCCACGGCGAAACCTAATGTGATGGCCCAGGCCAAGAACACGGCCAAGTACGGCGATCTTCGCCGTCGGCTGGTGTTCCTGGTTCTGGCATTGCTGGTGTACCGGATCGGCGCGCACATTCCTGTGCCGGGTATCGATCCGGATCAACTGGCGCAGCTTTTCCAACGGCAGTCGGGCGGCATCCTCGGGATGTTCAACCTGTTCTCCGGCGGCGCGCTGTCGCGTTTCACGGTGTTTGCTCTGGGGATCATGCCGTACATCTCGGCGTCGATCATCATGCAACTGCTGACGATCGTGCTGCCGCAGCTGGAATCGTTGAAGAAGGAAGGCCAAGCCGGCCAGCGCAAGATTACGCAGTACACGCGCTACGGTACGGTCGTCCTGGCAACGTTTCAGGCGCTGGGGATTGCAGTGGCGCTCGAAGCGCAGCCGGGTCTGGTGTTGGATCCGGGTCTGATGTTCCGGGCCACCGCAGTGATTACGCTGGTGACGGGCACGATGTTCCTGATGTGGCTGGGTGAGCAAATCACCGAGCGTGGTCTGGGCAACGGTATCTCGATCATCATTTTTGGCGGAATTGCTGCAGGACTCCCGAACGCTATCGGCGGCTTGTTCGAGCTGGTGCGTACGGGCTCGATGGGGATTTTCTCCGCGATCCTGGTGGTGGCGATTATTGGTGCGGTGACGTTTGTGGTCGTGTTCATTGAACGCGGCCAGCGCAAGATCCTCGTCAACTACGCCAAGCGGCAGGTCGGTAACAAGATTTATGGTGGGCAGTCGTCGCATCTGCCGCTGAAGTTGAATATGGCTGGGGTGATTCCGCCGATCTTTGCATCGTCGATCATTCTGTTCCCGGCCACGATCGCGGGCTGGTTTACAGCCGGCAACTCGACGAATCCGGTCGCACGGGTCGTCAAGGACCTGGCAGCAACGCTGTCGCCGGGTCAGCCGGTGTACATCCTGCTGTATGCGGCGGCGATCATCTTCTTCTGTTTCTTCTACACCGCGCTGGTCTATAACAGCCGGGAAGTGGCGGATAACCTGAAGAAGAGTGGGGCGTTCATTCCGGGCATCCGTCCGGGCGAGCAAACCACGCGGTATATCGACAAGATTCTGGTGCGTTTGACCCTGGCGGGTGCGATCTACATCACGCTGGTGTGTCTGTTGCCGGAGTTCTTGGTGCTGCGCTGGAATGTGCCGTTCTACTTCGGTGGGACATCCCTGTTGATCATCGTGGTTGTCACGATGGACTTCATGGCGCAAGTGCAGTCCTACGTGATGTCTCAGCAGTACGAGTCTTTGATGAAGAAGGCGAATTTCAAGGGAAACCTGACGCTCCGCTAGGAGTGATCGCACGAACCTGAAGGGACATGGCTAAAGATGACGTGATCCAGATGCAGGGCGAGGTGCTGGAAAACCTCCCCAACGCAACGTTTCGCGTCAAGCTAGAGAACGGCCACGTAGTGTTAGGCCATATTTCCGGCAAGATGCGTATGCATTACATCCGTATCTTGCCCGGGGACAAGGTGACGGTCGAATTGACCCCGTATGATCTGTCCCGCGCGCGCATCGTATTCCGGGCGAAGTGAGCGGACTGGAATTGAAGGAAGAGGAAAATCATGAAAGTGCTGGCTTCTGTTAAGCGCATTTGCCGCAACTGCAAAATCATCAAGCGCAAGGGCGTGGTGCGTGTGATCTGCTCGTCGGACCCGCGTCATAAGCAGCGCCAAGGCTAATTTCGCAAAGAGGATTGACGAATGGCACGTATCGCAGGGGTCAACATCCCCAACCACAAACATACCGTGATTGGCCTGACGGCGATCTACGGTATCGGCCGCTCGCGCGCTCAAAAGATTTGCGAGGCTACTGGCATCCCGACCGACAAGAAGGTCAAGGACCTGACGGATCCGGACCAGGACGCGCTGCGTAAGGAAATCGAGAAGTTCCTCGTCGAAGGCGATCTGCGCCGTGAAACGACGATGAACATCAAGCGCCTGATGGATCTGGGCTGCTACCGTGGCGTGCGCCATCGCAAGGGCCTGCCGATGCGTGGTCAGCGCACCCGCACCAATGCCCGTACCCGTAAGGGTCCGCGCAAGGCCGGCGTCGCGCTCAAGAAGTAATCCGTCGGGTAAAGGATAGGAACTATGGCAAAAGCAGCGAATACCGCCGCCCAGCGCGCGCGCAAGAAGGTTCGCAAGAACGTCGCCGACGGCATCGCGCACGTTCACGCGTCGTTCAACAACACGATCATCACGATTACCGACCGTCAGGGCAACGCTCTGTCGTGGGCTACGTCGGGTGGCCAGGGCTTCAAGGGCTCGCGTAAGTCGACGCCGTTCGCCGCTCAGGTGGCCGCAGAGAGTGCTGGCCGCGTGGCGCAGGACCAAGGTATCAAGAACTTGGAAGTGCGCATCAAGGGCCCGGGGCCGGGTCGCGAATCGGCTGTGCGCGCACTGAACAACCTGGGTATCAAGATCCAGTTGATCGAAGACGTGACGCCGGTACCGCACAACGGCTGCCGTCCGCCGAAGCGTCGTCGCATCTAAGTGATTCGACCGACCGCGCCAGTTGCTGGCGAGGTCGGTCTGCGGGTGCTATGCTTGCCCGCTTGCCTGTCTTCCGGATTTCCCGGAAGGCGGGTTTCGTCTTTTCATAAGCCCACTGTTCGCTGCAGTCCTGTTGTTAGGGCTGAGCAGGCGGACCATCCGCGGCCATGCGCCACGGATGACTGATAACGAAGGAACATAACGTGGCACGCTATACCGGTCCCAAGGCGAAACTGTCTCGCCGCGAAGGTACTGACCTTTTCCTGAAGAGCGCACGCCGCTCGCTCGCCGACAAGTGCAAGCTGGACAGCAAGCCTGGTCAGCATGGCCGCACTTCCGGCGCCCGCACGTCCGACTACGGCAACCAGCTGCGTGAAAAGCAGAAGGTCAAGCGCATCTACGGCGTGCTGGAGCGTCAATTCCGCCGTTACTTCGCTGAAGCCGATCGCCGCAAGGGCAACACGGGTGAAACCCTGCTGCAACTGCTGGAATCGCGCCTGGACAACGTCGTCTATCGCATGGGCTTCGGCTCGACCCGCGCTGAAGCACGCCAGCTGGTGTCGCACAAGGCGATCCTGGTGAACGGTCAAGCTCTGAACGTGCCGTCGGCTCAAGTCAAGTCGGGCGACGTGATTGCTATCCGCGAGAAGTCGAAGAAGCAAGTGCGTATTGCCGAATCGCTGACGCTGGCTGAGCAGAGTGGCTTCCCGATCTGGGTTGCTGTGGACGCCAAGAAGATGGAAGGCACCTTCAAGCAAGCCCCGGATCGCGCGGATATCGCTGGCGATATCAACGAAAGCCTGATCGTCGAACTGTATTCGCGTTAATGACGACGCCCGTACTGCAAAGTGCGGGCTCGTGCGCCTTTTGGGGACGCTCATCGTCAACGATATTGTGTTCGCGCGCCTGCAATACCCGGGCGCCGATCCAATCCGAATCGTTACGTGCCGCAACGCGATTGCGGCACGTGCGTCTTCCGTCGCTAGATTCGCGATGGAACCTTTCCAGTCCAATCCGTCAGCCTTATCGGTGTAACGAGCCGAGGGTATTGAAATAGGACAACCTAATGCAAACAGCACTCCTGAAGCCCAAAATTATTGCGGTTGAGCCGCTTGGCGATCATCACGCGAAGGTCGTCATGGAACCGTTCGAGCGAGGCTACGGCCACACGCTCGGTAACGCGCTGCGCCGCGTGCTGCTGTCGTCGATGGTCGGCTATGCCCCGACCGAAGTCACGATCGCTGGGGTCGTCCACGAATATTCCACCATCGATGGCGTGCAGGAAGACGTCGTCAACCTGCTGCTGAACCTGAAGGGCGTGGTGTTCAAGCTGCACAACCGTGATGAAGTCACGGTGTCGCTGCGCAAGGAAGGTGAGGGTGTGGTGACCGCCGCCGATATCGAACTGCCGCACGATGTCGAGATCATCAATCCGGGTCACGTGATCGCCAACCTGTCGGCTGGTGGCAAGCTGGATCTGCAGTTGAAGGTCGAGCAAGGCCGCGGCTATGTGCCGGGCAACGTGCGCAAGTTCGGCGATGAGTCGAGCAAGGTCATCGGCCGCATCGTGCTGGACGCCTCGTTCGCACCGGTGCGCCGTGTGTCGTACGCGGTTGAGTCTGCACGTGTGGAGCAGCGTACCGACCTCGACAAGCTGGTGATGAACATCGAGACCAACGGCGTGATCTCGCCGGAAGAAGCGATTCGCCAGTCGGCTCGCATCTTGGTTGATCAGCTGTCGGTGTTCGCCGCGCTGGAAGGCACTGAGAGCGCCGCTGAGGCCGCCGCCGCCCGCGCACCGCAGATCGATCCGATCCTGCTGCGCCCGGTCGACGATCTGGAGCTGACGGTGCGTTCGGCCAACTGCCTGAAGGCCGAAAACATCTATTACATCGGCGACCTGATCCAGCGTACCGAGAACGAATTGCTCAAGACCCCGAACCTGGGTCGCAAGTCGCTCAACGAGATCAAGGAAGTCCTCGCATCGCGTGGCCTGACGCTCGGCATGAAGCTCGAGAACTGGCCGCCGGCAGGTCTCGAGAAGTAAGTTGCAATTGTCGGCCGGTGCGCGCGCATCGGCCGGTTTTCCCGCCATCGCTGTTTGGGTGGCTTATTGTTAAGGCTACCGGCCCGCGCCACGCAGCGTTTGTACGAGCGGCGGCGATAGAAGAGCTGGTCAAACACTCTTAAGAAGGAATCATCATGCGTCACCGTCATGGTTTGCGGAAACTGAACCGCACCTCGTCGCACCGTCTCGCGATGCTGCGCAACATGTCCAATTCGCTGCTGCAGCACGAGCTGATCAAGACTACCCTGCCGAAGGCCAAGGAACTGCGCAAGGTTGTCGAGCCGCTGATCACGCTGGCCAAGAAGGACACCGTTGCCAACCGCCGTCTGGCATTCGCCCGCCTGCGCGATCGCGACATGGTCACCAAGCTGTTCAACGAACTGGGCCCGCGTTTCGCGACCCGTCCGGGCGGCTACACCCGTATCCTGAAGTTCGGCTTCCGCCAGGGCGACAATGCGCCGATGGCGCTGGTCGAACTGCTCGATCGTCCGGAAGTTGCCGAGGCTGTGGAAGTCGACGGCGCCGCCGAGTAAGGTCAGGCCAGGCTTGCCGGTGTGACATGACGTCGCGTTGGCCAAGCCCCAAAATGCGTGCTGCGGCGCGCATTACAATGAAGCCAGGATTCGCATCCTGGCTTTTTTGTTGCCCGCTTTCGGTGTTCTGGCTGTCAGCGTGCATCCTTGGAGTATCTATGTCCGCCGGAACTGAAGTGCTGCTGGTACTGACCAACCTACCCGATGCCGAAAGTGCGGATCGCGTAACTAAGGTTGTGCTGGAATCTCGGACGGCGGCGTGCGTCAATCGCTTGCCGGCTTGTGCGTCGACGTATTGGTGGAATGGTGCGATCGAGCATGCCGCCGAGATCCCGCTGCTGATCAAGACCACGCGGGCAGCTTACCCGGCGCTGGAAGTCGCGCTACGCAAGGCGCATCCGTACGAGGTCCCTGAAATCATCGCTGTGCCGGTGGCTATTGGCTTGCCGGCGTATCTTGCCTGGGTGGCCGACGAAACGCGCCTGCCTTCCAATTGATGTTCGATTGCCGTTGATATGACCTTCTCTTCGTTCGTGTCTGTGCGACGTGTCGTGCAGTTGGTAATGTTGTTCGTCGCAATGGCGACGCTGCCCATGCGCGCGCTTGCTGCTGACGATTTCCTGCCGCCCGAGCAGGCGTTCCGCTTCTCCGCCACGCAGGTCGACGGCCAGACTGTCGAAGTCAAGTTCGCCATTGCCGACGGCTACTACATGTACCGTGAGCGCTTCGCAGTGGCGGCGGACCCGGCAACCGTTACGCTGGCGCCTCCTGACATGCCGGCAGGCAAGGTCAAGTTTGACGAGACGTTCAACAAGGACGTCGAGACCTATCGGCATGACGTGGCTTTCCGTGTGAAGGCGCAGAACGCCAAGGCGCCTTTTACGTTGATCGTCACCTCGCAAGGGTGTGCGGATCAGGGCCTCTGCTATCCGCCAATGAAGAGCCGTTTTCTGGTGGAGTCCGCTGCGGCCTCGCCCGGCGCGTCGACCACAGGTGGTAGCGACGCCAGCTCCGGTGATGCCCTCGGCCGCATCGCCAGCACGCTCGGCAGCGGTAATCTGGGCGCGATTGCGGCGATGTTCTTTGGGCTCGGGCTGTTGCTGACCTTCACGCCGTGCGTGCTGCCGATGCTGCCGATCCTGTCGGCGATCGTGGTCGGCGAACACGCGACGCGCTCGCGCGCAGCAATCGTGTCGGTTGCTTACGTGTTCGGTATGGCCGTCGTCTATACCACCGTGGGTGTGGCAGCCGGTTTGGCCGGGCAGGGGCTGCAAGCCGCGCTGCAGAACGCGTGGGTGCTGGGCGCGTTTGCTGTCTTGATGGTGGCGCTGTCGCTGTCGATGTTCGGCCTGTATGAACTGCAATTGCCGGCGGCTTGGCGCGATCACCTGACAAAAGCTTCCAGCAAGCATGGAGGCGGCGAGATTGTGGGAGCCGTCGTGATGGGTGCGCTGTCGGCGTTGATTGTGTCCCCGTGTGTGACACCAGCGTTGGCGGGCGCGCTGGCCTATATCGCGCAGACCGGCAACGCCGCCATCGGCGGCATGGCGTTGTTTGCGATGTCGATCGGCATGGGCGTGCCGCTTGTGCTCGTAGGTGTGGGGGCGGGCAACTTGCTGCCGCGCGCTGGTCACTGGTTGATCGTCACCAAAGCGGTGTTCGGTTTCATCCTGCTGGCTGTGGCGCTGTGGATCGTGCAGCCGGTGTTGCCGGCCTGGGCCGTGATGGTTGCGTGGGGTGGGTTGCTGATCGGCGCGGCCGTATTTCTGCGGACATTTGATTCGCTGCCGGATGGCGCGGGCAACGTGCAACGTTTAGGCAAGGTCGCGGGTGTGGTGCTCGCGCTGGCGGGTGCGGCGCAGCTGGTCGGTGTCGCCGCCGGCGGCCGCGATCCGCTGCAACCGCTGGGCGGACTGATTCGTGCATCGGCGGGCACGTCCGCGCAAGCAGAAACACACGGCGTGACATTCAAGCGTGTGAAGAGCATCGCCGAACTCGATGCCGAAGTGCGCAACGCGAGCGCATCGGGTCGTGCGGTGATGCTCGATTTTTACGCCGACTGGTGCGTCAGCTGCAAAGAGATGGAGCGCCTGACCTTTACCGATGCCCGGGTGCGCAAGGCACTTGCCGATGTGGTGCTGCTGCAGGCCGACGTGACGGCCAACAATGCAGATGACCAAGCCCTGCTCAAACGCTTCGGCCTGTTCGGGCCGCCCGGCACAATCTTCTTCGATACGCAGGGTCGCGAGCTGAAGGCTCGCGTGGTCGGCTTTGAACGCGCCGACACCTTCCTGGAGAGCCTGCGCCACGCGATCGGCACGACGCAGGCAGTCAAGCCGACGGCCTGATTAGGCGCGCAGCAGACGTGCGGCGTCCAGCGCGAAATACGTCAGGATGCCGTTCGCGCCGGCGCGCTTGAATGCCAGCAGCGATTCCAGCACGACCTTGTCGTGATCCAGCCAGCCGTTCTGCGCGGCGGCTTTCAGCATCGCGTATTCACCACTGACCTGATAGACGTAGGTCGGGAAGCGGAACTCATCTTTCACGCGGCGCACGATGTCGAGATATGGCATGCCGGGCTTGACCATCACCATGTCGGCCCCTTCGGCGATGTCGAGCGCCACTTCGCGCAGTGCTTCGTCCGAGTTGGCCGGGTCCATCTGGTAAGTCATCTTGTTGCTCTTGCCCAGATTGGCCGCCGAGCCCACCGCATCACGGAACGGGCCGTAGAACGCCGAAGCGTACTTCGCCGCGTAGGCCATGATGCGCGTGTGGATGTGGTCGTCATTCTCTAGCGCCAAGCGAATCGCGCCGATACGGCCGTCCATCATGTCTGACGGCGCGACGATGTCCACGCCAGCCTCGGCTTGCACCAGGGCCTGACGCATCAGGATATCCACCGTCTCTTCGTTGAGCACGTAGCCGTTGGCGTCGAGCACGCCGTCCTGGCCATGGCTCGTGTACGGATCGAGCGCCACATCGGTCAGGATGCCCAATTCAGGGAAGCGCGCCTTGAGCGCCTTTACCGCGCGCGGGATCAAGCCATCGGCATTGGTGGCCTCGATACCATCCGGCGTTTTGAGCGAGGGCTCGATAACGGGGAAGAGTGCCAGCACCGGAACGCCAAGCTGCACGCATTGCTCGGCCACGCTCAGCAATACATCGATCGACACGCGCTCGACACCTGGCATCGACGGCACGGCCTGTCGCACATTGGTGCCTTCGAGGATGAAGACCGGGTAGATCAGGTCGTCGGGAGTGAGGCGCGATTCGCGCATCATGCGGCGGGAGAAATCGTCGCGGCGCATGCGGCGCGGACGATGGTCGGGGAAGCTCGCGATCATTTCAGCAGACCCTAAGAACACACTGTGAAGTTTCGAAACCTTTGTCGCGATTATCCATCCTATGCACGGACAATGCGCCAGCGACGCTGATGCAGCGTTCCCCGCGGCTCCTCCCTGACGCGGGTTCCCATCGATGGCTCGATGGGGTCGTTACCCCCGTTGCGTGTTTGGCGACGGGGTTTTTTTTGCCTGCTCGGCTTGCGGCTCCGGTTCCAGCGCTTCGGGCAGGCACAGCCAGCCTGCGACAATTCGCTGCGCCTCCTCAATGCCGCGGCGCTTCAGGCTGGAGAACAACTGCACCGTTAGCGACACATCGCCGTCGATCTGCGCGCGGTAATCGGCCAGCACCTTGCGTGCCGCCATGAGCGCGCGCGAGGCATCGTTGTTGGTCAGCTTGTCCGCTTTCGTGAGCAGCACGTGGATCGGCTTACCTGTCGGCAGGAACCACTCGACCATCTGGCAATCGAGGTCGGTAAACGGACGGCGCGCGTCCATCATGATGACGAGGCCGGCGAGCTGTTGGCGCGCCTTGACGTAGTCGCCCAGAAGGTGAACCCAGTGCGATTTGGTCTCGCCGGGTGCTTCGGCATAGCCGTAACCGGGCAGGTCGACCAAGAAGCCGAGCGGGTCTTCCGCCTTGGCGGGCATCACTGAGAAATAGTTGATGTGCTGCGTGCGGCCGGGCGTCTTACTGGAAAACGCCAGCCGCTTCTGATTACACAGGATGTTGATCGCGGTGGATTTGCCTGCGTTGGAGCGGCCCGCAAACGCAACTTCCGGCACGGCGGTCGCCGGTAAATCACGCAGATGATTGACGGTGATGAAGAAACGGGCTTGATGCAGGAGCGACATGCGCGGCAGTACCTGTAAACTGCAGTTCAGAACTGCGTGGTTGCTGCGCCGCGAGGTCGCATTGCAGAGGTGTTATTGTACAATACGCCGGTTTACGGACGTCCCCACCAGATCCGTCGCAGGACCGCCCCGAGGCCCGGGCCGGTCCGTTTTCATGCGCTGGTCTGGCACGAGGAGAAGGGGGCGCCCGGCGCCGCAGGGTCCCGCATTGGGCGGCGCACGCAGCATTCGAAAACAATCTAAACAAGGTGTGCGAATGAACCGCATCGCGAACGTTTTTGCTGTCGCAGCGCTGTCCCTGGCATCGGTCCTCTCCATGGCCCATGCCGAAGAGCAAAAAGTCGCCAAGGGCGACGCCGCACGCGGCGAAACGATCTTCAACACCGGTGTGCCCGCCAATGGCGTGCCCGCGTGTGCCAGTTGTCACGGCGCCGGCGGCAACAGCGCCATGAACGTCAACCCGAAGCTGGCTGGCCAGCACGCCGAATACATCGAAAAGCAGCTCAAGGATTTCAAGGCCAAGACCGACCGTAACCAGCCGGTCATGTCGCTGTACGCCGGCGCGCTGTCGGATCAGGACATGAAGGACATTGGCGCCTACCTGGGCAAGCAACCGGCTTGGAAGCCAGGTTCGGCCAAGAGCAAGGACACCATCGAGTTGGGCCAGAAGCTGTATCGCGGCGGCGACGCCAAGCGCGGTATCGCAGCGTGCGCGGGCTGTCACGGCCCGACGGGTGCCGGCATCCCGGCGCAATATCCGCGTATTGCAGGTCAGTTCTCCGAATACACTGAAGCTCAACTGGTTGCGTTCCAAAGCGGTACCCGCAAGAACAGCGTACAGATGCACGACTTGGCTGGTCGCATGACGGCCCAGCAGATCAAGGCGGTGGCCGACTACATTGCGGGCCTGCGCTAATCTGCCGCACCCGGCCGTCATGTGACGGTCGCACAATCAACAAGAAGAACAGGGTGGCAATGCGCCTGGCATCGCCACCCTGTTTTCGTTTCTGAACAGGTTGTCTCCCAGCATGTCTTCGGTCTCCACTTCCGGCGTCCAGATCCGCTCCCGCCGTCGCGCGCTGCGCGAAACGGTTGAGCTGCTGTCGTCGATGCGCTTTGCCATCAGCCTGCTGACGGTGATCGCCATTGCCAGCGTGATCGGCACGGTGCTCAAGCAGAACGATCCGTACCCGAACTACGTCAACCAGTTCGGGCCGTTCTGGGCCGATGTGTTCCGCTCGCTGACGCTGCCCACCGTCTATAGCGCGTGGTGGTTTCTGCTGATCCTGGCATTCCTGGTGGTGTCCACCTCGCTGTGCATCGTGCGCAATGCCCCCAAGATGCTGGCCGACATGCGCTCCTGGCGCGAAAACGTGCGCGAAGGCAGCCTGCGCGCGTTCCACCACCGCGACGAATTTGATTCCACCGTCGACACCGCAACCGTGACCGCACGCCTGGCCGCGCTCGCGCAGAACCGCGGCTTCCGCATCAAGGCGTTCGCGCGCGAGGGTGGTGCGACGCTGATCACCGCAAAGGCGGGGGCGGGCAACAGGATCGGCTACATCCTGGCGCACACGGCCATCGTCGTAATCTGCATCGGCGGGCTGCTGGACGGCGACATGATGATCCGCGCGCAGATGTGGTTTGGCGGCAAATCGCCCATCAAGGGCAATGCAGTCATCAGCGACATTGGGTCGGAGCATCGGCTCTCGACGTCGAACCCGGGTTTCCGCGGTAATGCGTTCGTGCCGGAAGGTTCGAGCGTCAGCACGGCCATCCTGAACATCGCCGATGGCGCGTTGATCCAGGACTTGCCGTTCATGATCACGCTCAAGAAGTTCACCGTTGAGCATTATTCGACGGGCATGCCAAAGCTGTTCGCCAGCGACATCGTCGTGACCGACCGTCGTACCGGCAAGCAGACCGCCGCGCGCGTGGAGGTGAACAAGCCGTTCGTGTATGACGGCGTGGCGATCTACCAGTCTAGCTTCGAAGATGGCGGCTCGAAACTCAAGCTGACCGGCTTCCCGATGCAAGGTGATAACGCCAAGACGTTCGACATGTCGGGCGTCGTGGGCGAAAGCTCCAAGCTCACCGGCAAGGGTGGCGACTACACGGTCGAGTTCTCCGACTTCCGCCTGATGAATGTCGAAACGGTGACGGACGCCTCGGGCAAGCAGGACGCTCGCGGCGTTGGCAAGAAGGGCGGTGCGGAAAGTGGTCTGCGCACGGAGCTTGGCAACGTGACCAAGATGACGCGCGACCGCGACCTGCGCAACGTCGGCCCTTCGGTGCAGTACAAGCTGCGCGACGCCAACGGCCAGGCGCACGAGTTCAGCAATTACATGCAGCCGGTTACGCTGGATGGGCAGTCGGTGTTCCTTGCCGGCATGCGCTCACAGCCCGACGAGCCATTCCGCTACCTGCGCATTCCTGCGGACGCACAGGGCACCGTCGGCGACTGGATGCGCCTGCGCGCCGCGCTGCAAAATCCGGCGATGCGGGGCGAAGCGGCGCGCCGGTTTGCGCTGCTCTCCATGCCCGGCGAGCAGCGTGCGGAACTGCGCAACCAGTTGATGGAAAGCGCCCGTCGCGCGCTCGACCTCTTTGCTGGCGCTGTCGATGTAAAGGACGGCTCCGCGAGTGCACAGGGCGGCTTTGCCGCAGTTGCCACATTCCTGCAGAAATCGGTGCCCGAAGGCGAGCGCGAGAAGGCCGCCGATGTGCTGATGAAGATCATCAACAGCTCGATGTGGGAGTTGTGGCAACTGGCCCGCGCGCAGGACGGCCAACCGGCACCCATCGTGGATGCCGCCAGCAGCCAATGGTTGCAAAGCGCCATCAACGCGCTGTCGGACAACGCCTTCTACGGTGCACCGGTGTATCTGCAGCTGACCGACTTCCAGCAAGTGCAGGCCAGCGTGTTCCAGCTCACACGTGCGCCGGGCAAAAACATCGTGTATCTTGGGTCGTTGCTGCTGGTGCTGGGCGTGTTCTCGATGTTTTACGTGCGAGAGCGCCGCTGGTGGCTGTGGATCCGACCGCAATCCGGTCAGGCCAATGAAAGCGCCTCCGGCGCACATGTGCTGACCGCCATGTCGACCATGCGCCGCACGCTCGACTTTGACCGCGAGTTCGAGCGCCTCAAGCACGACATCCGCGCCGCAGCAGGAGCCCCAAGCGCCCCCGATGCCGCCGGTGCAGCGAGCGTCGACCCCAAACCAACGAAGTGAGCCGGTGATGGAAGCGAGCAATCCCCAAACGACCATGGCGAGCGCCGATCTGGGCGCGCTGCAACGCCCATCGTATTTCCGCCGCCTAGGCTGGTTTGACTGGCTGTTTGCTGCAATGCTGGCGGCCGGCGCCGGTTATGCCTTCTCGCGCTATGGCGCATACATGGACGGCTACGAGCGCGGCATTCTCGTCGCGGCCGTGCCCGCCTTCGCATGGCTGGGCTGGACGTGGAAGCCGGTGCGCGTGCTGATGATTGGCATCGCCGTGTTGGCGCTGTTCAGTATCTCGCAATACGCCGGCGCCAATGGCCCGGATCTCGCCCGCGCCGAGCACGCCTTCTTCCTCAAGTATTTCCTTGCCAGCCAGTCGGCCATCCTGTGGATGAGCGCACTGATCTTCCTGTCCACGCTATTTTTCTGGACGGGTTTTCTGCTGCGCTGGGAAGCGGGTGGGTCGATCGGCAGCAAGCTGTGCTGGGCAGCCGTGGTGCTCGGCCTGACCGGCATGCTGGTGCGGTGGTATGAGTCGTACCTGGTGGGCGCAGACATTGGCCACATCCCCATCTCGAATCTGTACGAGGTGTTCATCCTCTTTACGCTGATCACGTCGCTGTTCTATCTGTACTACGAGCAGCGTTACAAGACGCGCGCGCTGGGGCCGTTCGTGATGCTGGTGGTGTCGGCGGCGGTGGGTTTTCTGCTGTGGTACACGGTGTCGCGCAGCGCGCAGGAGATCCAGCCGCTGGTGCCGGCACTGCAGAGCTGGTGGATGAAGATCCACGTACCGGCCAATTTCATTGGTTACGGCACATTCGCGCTGTCGGCTATGGTGGGCGCAGCTTATCTGCTGAAGGAGCGCGGCGTGCTGGCCGATCGCCTCCCGTCGCTCGAAGTGCTCGATGACGTGATGTACAAGGCCATCACCGTGGGCTTTGCGTTCTTCACCATCGCCACGATTCTCGGTGCGCTGTGGGCGGCTGACGCCTGGGGCGGCTACTGGAGCTGGGATCCGAAGGAAACCTGGGCGCTGATCGTTTGGCTGAACTACGCCGCGTGGCTGCACATGCGCCTGATGAAGGGCCTGCGTGGCCGCATGGCGGCGTGGTGGGCGCTGATTGGCCTATTGGTGACGACGTTCGCCTTCTTGGGCGTAAACATGTTCCTCTCGGGCCTGCACAGCTACGGCGAGCTGTAAGCCGTCAGTCACAAAAAATTCTCGGCGGACTGGAATAAAGACGCGCCTAGCGTGTTTACTGCTCAGTGAGGGCGCGATCGGCGCGCCCCTCCATCCAAGGAGAACAAGATGAGCCAGTCCGCAGCTTCCCAGAAGTTGTTTAATCCGCGCGCCGCGTTGGCCGGCGCCGCGCTGCTTGCCGCATTCGGTTTGGCAGGCTGCAGCAGCATGGGTATGGGCGGGTCGTCGACGCCATCGGCCGTCAAGGTGACCAACGGCACGCTCACGGATCAGCACGGCATGGCGCTTTACACGTTCGACCGTGACGCCATGGCCGGCAAGAGCGCCTGCAACGGCAAGTGCGCTGAGAACTGGCCGCCGCTGGCTGCCAATGACGCCGACAAGCCGTCCGGCGATTACACCATCATCACGCGCGACGACGGCAAGAAGCAGTGGGCCTATCGCGGCAAGCCGCTCTACCTCTGGACCAAGGACAAGATGCCGGGCGACCAGACCGGAGACGGTTTCATGAACGTTTGGCACGTCGCCAAACCGTAAGCACGCCGCCTTCGCTCGCGCCCCTATGTCCGACCTGGCCAGCCGGCTGATCGCGCTCACGCCACGCCTGCGCCGACACGCGCGCGGCCTGATGCGTGACGCCAGCCGTGCAGACGATCTTGTCCAGGACACGCTGGAACGCGCCTGGCGTTACCGCTGGCGGTTCCAGCTGCGGCCCAGGCTTGGGCCGATCGGGCAGATTGGCGCAAAGGGCGAGGGCGACGGGTTGTTTGCCTGGCTGCTCACCATCATGCATCGGCTGCACCTGAACGCCGTCCGCCGGCCCGATCGGATCGAGCTAAGCGACTCACCCCCCGAGATTCCGGTCGACGACGATCCCGGCTTGCGCCGTGATCTGCTGCGTGCGCTGGCGACGCTGCCCGAAGACCAGCGGGCGGTACTGCTGCTCGTCGGTCTGGAGCAGTTTGCCTACAAGGAAGCAGCCGACGTGCTGGGCGTGCCTGTGGGCACGGTGATGTCGCGGCTGTCGCGGGCGCGTGAGCGGATGCGCGTGGCGCTCAACGGTTCGCCCGAAGCGTCGCGGGCACCTGCGGCATCTGGCGACGGCAGCAGCGCAGCGCTGCACCGCGTGAAGTGAGGCTCGCCATGTCCTCCAATTCCATTCATATCGACGAGCTCCACGCCTATGCCGACGGCCGCTTGCCCGCGGCGCGACGCGCTGTCGTGGAGGCCTACCTTGCTGCGCACCCAGGCGCCGCCGCCGAGGTCGCGGGCTGGCGCAAGACGGACGCGCAATTGCACCACGCGCTCGATCCGCTGCTCAACGAACCCGTGCCGCAGCGTCGCATTCCGGCGGAGATCCTCGCGGCAGCATGTCGCCCCGCGGCCAGCGGCTTTGGCGCGATGCGTGGCTGGAGTGTCGTGGCGCTGGGTGTTGCATGCCTGGCCATTGGCTCGGGCGCCGGTTGGCTTGGACGAAGTGCCGTCGAGCGCACCATGCCCATGCAGCGTTTCGCCAACGATGCACTCGTATCGCACGTCGTCTTTTCTCCCGAGTCGAAACACATGGTGGAGGTGCCGGCCGATGAAGAGGCGCATCTCGTCACATGGTTGTCGCGGCGGCTCGATGCGCAGTTGCGTGTTCCCGACCTGACGTCGCTCGGCTACCGGCTCATCGGCGGGCGCCAGACGGTGGTGGCTGATGCGCCCACGGCCATGCTGATGTACGAAGGGCCCGGCGGCACGCGTATCTCCGTGCAGTTGCGGCGCATGCCGAACAACCGCGATACCGGCTTCCGGCTGGAGACGCTCGCCCCCGACAACCGCGTGCTGCAGGCGATTCATCCTGCGGTGGATCACCCGCCACCGATGGCGTTCTATTGGGCGGATCGCGGCCTGGGGTTTGCGGTCGCCGGCCCGCTGGCGCGGACGCAGTTGCTGGAAGTGGCCCAGGTGGTCTATCGGCAGTACAGCGAATTCACCGGGCCAGCGCCCCGCAAGGAATAGCGCCATATTTTTTTCCCGCGCACTGTCAGGTTGGCGGCGCGGGCACGACCAACGCACATGGGACAGCGCTCCCGCACAACGAGGACCACGAATCATGTTGATCAAGACTGACCGCTGGCTGCGTGGCGACGACATCCCCGCCAGCGAGATCACACCGCAGCACATCTTCGAGCAGCGCCGTCGCTTTTTGGCCGCTGCCGCCATGGGCGCCGCCGGCGCAACGCTGGCGCCGTGGGCGTCGCGCGAGGTCTTCGCCGCCAACCCGTCGCTGGCCAAGTTGCCCGGCAAGCCGAATCCGGCATACACGACCGTGGAAAAGGCCACCCCGTATGACCAGGTCACCACGTACAACAACTTCTACGAGTTCGGCACCGACAAGGCCGACCCGGCACGTTATGCCAGCACGCTGCGCCCGCATCCGTGGCAAGTCAGCGTGGAAGGCTTGGTGAAGACGCCCAAAACCTACGACCTGGACGACCTGATGAAGCTCGCGCCAATGGAAGAACGCGTCTACCGCCTGCGTTGCGTCGAGGGCTGGTCGATGGTGATTCCGTGGGTGGGCTTTCCGCTGGCCGAGTTGATCAAGCGTGTGGAGCCTCAGGGCAGCGCCAAGTACATCCAGTTCATCTCGCTGGCCGACAAGCGGCAGATGCCCGGCATCAGCAGCCCCGTCCTGGAGTGGCCGTATAGCGAAGGCCTGCGCCTGGACGAGGCGATGCATCCCTTGGCGCTGCTCACCTTCGGGCTCTACGGCCAGGTGCTGCCGAATCAGAACGGTGCGCCCGTGCGCGTGATCGTGCCGTGGAAATACGGCTTCAAGAGCGCGAAGTCCATCGTCAAGATCCGCTTTGTCGACAAGCAGCCGCCGACGAGCTGGAACCTTGCTGCGGCCAACGAATACGGCTTCTATTCCAACGTGAACCCGACCGTGGATCATCCGCGCTGGAGCCAGGCCACTGAACGCCGCATCGGCGAGGACAAAGGCGGCTTTGGCGGCCTGTTCGCGCCCAAGCGCAAGACGCTGATGTTCAATGGCTACGAGCAGGTCGCCCCGCTCTACGCGGGCATGGACCTGCGCAAGAACTTCTGAGGCCGACATGACACTGCTGCCGCCGATGTTGCCGCCCAAGCAGTTGCGTGTGGTGAAGGCGATCGTGTGGGTCGTTGCGCTCATGCCGTTCCTGCGCATCGTCTTCTTGGGCACGACCGATCAGTTCGGGCCGAATCCCCTGGAGTTCGTCACGCGCTCGACCGGTACGTGGACGCTGGTGCTGCTGTGCTGCACGCTGGCCATCACGCCGCTGCGCCGAATCACGGGTATGAACTGGTTGATCCGGCTTCGCCGCATGCTTGGGCTGTACGCGTTCTTCTATGGTTCGATCCACTTCCTGATCTGGTTGCTGGTCGATCGCGGGCTTGATCCGGCGTCGATGCTCAAGGACATCGTCAAGCGGCCTTTCATCACCGTTGGTTTCGCGGCGTTCGTGCTGATGATTCCGCTGGCCGCCACCTCGACCAACGCGATGGTCCGAAGGCTCGGCGGCAAGCGTTGGCAATGGTTGCACCGGCTTGTCTACGTGACGGGCGTGCTCGGCATCCTGCACTACTGGTGGCACAAGGCCGGGAAGCACGACTTTGCGGAGGTGTCGATCTATGCGGCAGTGATGGCGGTGCTGCTTGGGTTGCGGGTCTGGTGGGCGTGGCGCTCGCCACGCACTGCGATGGCCGGAGCAGCCATGCCAGTGCGCGATTGATGTTGGTCGCGCCCATGAAAAAAGCCGACGTTTGTGCGTCGGCTTTTTCTTTGCGGTGGGGGGCTTACACCGGGAAGAGGTGCTCTCCGCGGATCAGGTCTTCAAAGCACTCCCGCTCGCGTGCCAGGTGCACATTGTCGCCATCGACGATGACCTCGGCGGCGCGATTGCGCGTGTTGTAGTTCGAACTCATCGTGAAGCCGTACGCGCCGGCCGACAGGATCGCGAGCACGTCGCCCGGCTGCACCGCCAGTGAACGGTCGCGGCCGAGCCAGTCCCCCGATTCGCATACCGGGCCCACGACGTCGTAGACGACCGGCGCGCTCTGGCCTTCGCGCACCGGCACGATGTGGTGATACGCCTCGTACATCGCCGGGCGGGCGAGGTCATTCATGGCCGCATCGACGATGCAGAAGTTTTTGCTCGCGCCGGGCTTGAGGTATTCGACCCGCGTGAGCAGCAGGCCGGCGTTACCCACCAGCGAGCGGCCCGGCTCGAACAGCACGGTGCGATCGCCAAAGCCGCGTTGCTCGACGCGGTCGAGCAGCGTGCGCGCGAAGGCGGTGATGTCCGGCGGCGTCTCGTCTGTGTAAGTGATGCCCAGGCCGCCGCCCACATCAATGTGGGACAGCCGGATGCCCTCGGCGTCCAGCTGCGTCACCACGTCAAGCACCTTGTCCAGCGCATCCAGATACGGCGACACCTCGGTGATTTGCGAGCCGATATGGCAGTCGATGCCGACCACGCGCAGGTTCGGCATCGCAGCGGCCGCGCGGTACGTCGGCAGCACTTCGTCAAACGCCACGCCGAACTTGTTGCCCTTCAGGCCCGTCGAGATGTATGGGTGCGTCTTGGCGTCCACGTCCGGGTTGATGCGCAGCGACACGGGCGCGACCTTGCCCATCGAGGCGGCCACGTCGTTCAGGCGGTGCAGCTCGGGAATCGACTCCACGTTGAAGCACGCCACGCCGACTTCCAGCGCGAAGCGCATTTCGTCCGCGCTCTTGCCCACACCCGAGAACACCACCTTCGCAGCCGGCGCACCGGCGGCCAGCACGCGCTTGAGTTCGCCTGCGGACACGATGTCAAAGCCTGCGCCAAGCTGTGCGAACACCTGCAGCACGGCCAGGTTCGAGTTGGCCTTCATGGCGTACTGCACATGCGCGTTGCGGCCCTCGCATGCGGCGGCGTAGGCGCGATAGTTGGCGGTGAGCGCGGCGCGCGAGTACACGTAGGTGGGCGTGCCGAACTGCGCGGCAATCGCGTCCAGCGCGACGCCTTCGATCATCAGCGCGCCTTCCTGGCGAATCAGGGACTCGGACATGAGTGGGAACATTCTGGGCGCCGCACCGGATGGGGTTGGCGCCGGTTGAGCAAAAAGGACCGGATCAGCGATTCGCGGGTACCGCGCTGGCGGCATCGGCGGCTGCGGGTTTGGCGCCCGGCACCGGCGGTTGCGGCACGGCGTTCGGCCCGGCGATGCCGGGGTCGGTGGTTTGCGGCGCGGTTGGCGCCGGCGGCACCTTGGGCATGTACAGCGGCCCGCGAATCCCGCAGCCGGATAGGCCTGCGACCGTCAGGGTCAGGCCGACAGTGGCTACAATGGCGGCGGTTCGTATCATCGGATGATGGTGCAGAAAGGATGCCCCAGGGGTGTAACCCTTGCGGCGATCGGAGTCATATGGGACGAGGCGCCTGCTGGTCAGGAAGGGCCGGAAATGGCCGCCACGCAACGTCCGCGCAAGATTTTGGAGTGTAGCATGCCCCCCCTGAGCGAATCGGAGTTCCTGGCGCTGGCTGAAGCGGAACTCACCCGCATCGAAAGCATTGTCGAAACGTCCGCCGACGAGGCCGATGCCGACATCGAGGTCACCCGGACCGGTAACGTGCTTACGCTGGAATTCGACGATGGCTCCAAGATCATCATCAACAGCCAGGCGCCGATGCAGGAACTGTGGGTGGCAGCGCGTGCCGGCGGTTTCCACTTCCGCCGCGGTGACGACGGCCGCTGGGTCGACACGCGCAGCAAAGAAGAGCTGTATGTCGCGCTGTCGCGCTATGTCAGCCAGCAAAGCGATGTGGATGTGACATTGGCCGCCGGTTGAGCGCAACGTTCTCGTCGGATGCCGAAAAGAAAAGCCGCCCCGAAGGGCGGCTTTTTCGTGGGCGCGAAGTTCAGTTGCCGCGGAACATGTCGAGAATCTTCTGCTTCTCCTGTTCCTGCGTCGGCGCCAGATTGACGCCAGGCTGCGGCTGGTCGCCGGCCGGTGCGGATGCTCCCGGCATGGCATCGCCCAGGCCCACCGAAGCCACGCCCTGACCGTTGGCGTATTCCTCGTAGGCCCAGTCGCCGGCCATCTGTACGACGCCTTCGGGCGGCTGACGCTCGGTCTGGGGCTCACCCTTGAGCGCGTAGCTCATGTAGTTGATCCAGATCGGCAGGGCCAGGCCGCCACCGGTTTCGCGATCGCCCAGGCTGCGCGGGTTGTCGTAGCCCATCCAGGCCACGCCGACCACCTTGGGTGTATAGCCGCAGAACCAGGCGTCGAACGAGTCGTTGGTGGTGCCGGTCTTGCCGGCCATGTCGTTGCGGCCCAGCTTGACCTTGGCCTGGTAGCCCGTGCCGCCAGACACCACGCTGCGCAGCAGCGAATCCATGATGAAGTCGTTGCGCGGATCGATCACGCGCACAGCGTCTTTGCCAGCCGTCATCGGATGGCTTTGCTGTACGACGGTGCCGCGCGCATCCACCACGCGATCGATGATGTACGGATTCACGCGATAGCCGCCGTTGGCGAATACCGAGTAGCCGCTCGCCATCTGCAGCATCGTCACCGAACCTGCGCCCAGCGCCATCGGCAGATAGGCCGGGTGCCGATCGGCGTCGAACCCGAAGCGCGTGATGTACTGCTGCGCGTACTGCGTACCAATCGCGCGCAGGATGCGCACCGACACCAGGTTCTTCGACTTCTGCAGCGCGCGGCGCATCGTCATCGGGCCGTCATAGCCGCCGCCGTAGTTCTTCGGCTCCCACACCTGGCCGCCGGTGTCGCCGGTCGGGATGGAGAGCGGCGCGTCATTGATGACCGTAGACGGCGAGAAACCCTTGTCCACCGCCGCCGAGTAGATGAACGGCTTGAAACTCGAACCCGGCTGGCGCCAGGCCTGCGTGACGTGGTTGAACTTGCTGCGGTTGAAATCGAAGCCGCCGACCATCGAGTAGATCGCCCCCGTCTGCGGGTCCAGCGAGATGAAGCCTGAGGCCACTTCCGGCAACTGCGTGATCGACCACTTCTGCGTCTTCGTGTCCTGAATCACGCGGATCACCGCACCCGGCCGCAGCTTGATCTTCGGCTGCGCATTGTTCGACAGAGCAGCCTGTGCAAAGCGCAGGCCGTCGCCCGCCAGGTCGATCGTCTCGCCGGTGAGCATTGTCGCGCGCACCAGCTTGGGCGTCACGCTCACCACCACCGCAGATTGCAGATCGTCGCTGTTCGGATGTTCGAGCAGGGCGTCGTCGATGGCCTGCTCGCGGTCTTCCGCGTCAGAGGGAAGATCGATGAACGCTTCCGGGCCGCGATAGCCGTGACGGCGCTCGTAGTCGAGAATGCCGCGGCGCACGGATTGATAGGCGACGTCCTGGTCGGCCTTGCGCAGCGTGGTGTAGACATTCAGGCCGCGCGTGTAGGTTTCTTCGCGGTACTGCGCGTACATGAGCTGACGCACCATTTCGGCGACGTACTCGGCGTGCACGTCGAACTCATGGCCTTCGCCGCGCACCGGCAGTTGCTCGTTGATGGCCTGGGTGTACTGCTCCGGGGTGATGTAGTGCAGGTCGCGCATGCGCTGCAGGATGTACTCCTGGCGAACCTTCGCGCGCTTCGGATTCACCACCGGGTTGTACGCCGACGGCGCCTTGGGCAGGCCGGCCAGCATGGCCGCTTCGGCCAGGGTGATGTCCTTGATGTTCTTGCCGAAGTAGATTTGCTCGGCGCTCGCAAAGCCGTACGCGCGCTGGCCCAGGTAAATCTGGTTCATGTACAGCTCGAGGATCTGATCCTTTGTCAGGCTCGCCTCGATCTTGTACGAGAGCAGCATCTCGTAGATCTTGCGCGTGTACGTTTTCTCGCTCGACAGGAAGAAGTTGCGCGCCACCTGCATCGTGATGGTCGACGCGCCTTGCGACAGGCCGCCGTGCAGGTTCGCCAGGCCCGCGCGCAGCACGCCGATGAAGTCGACGCCGCCGTGCTCGTAGAAGCGGTCATCTTCGATGGCCAGCACTGCGCGCTTCATCACCTCGGGCATCTGGGTGATTGGCACGAAGCTGCGGCGCTCCTCACCGAATTCACCGATGAGGACGTTGTCGGCAGTGTACACGCGCAGCGGGATCTTCGGGCGGTAATCGGTGATCGCGTCGAGCGACGGGAGGTTGGGCGCGGCGACGAGCAGGGCATAGCCCAGCAGCAGCGCTCCGACGACCCCCATGGCAACGAACAGGCCGAGCATCCAGAGAAGCAGTCGCATCCACAACGGGCGGCGGGCTTTGGGCGGCTTGGGCGAAGCTGGGGTGGTTTGGGCAGTAGCCATTACAGGTGGGCACCGGGGGTGTCAGTCAGCGTGGCGGCGATTATATCGTCGAGGCTTCAAGGGTCTGGCGGCATCGGACGTAACAGCACGTAACCAGTGTCACCTCAGCGCACGAGGCTGCACTTGTGCGCCGCGTCATGCTCACTGGGCATGCGAATTGTGCGCCCGCCGTACCTTGATTCAAGGCGGCTAAGAATCCGCCGATAGAAGTAGACGGAGCGGAAATCAAGTCAGACGAAAGGGGTATCCCCCGACCGTGGGGTTTTGACAACGCTTTCCGAAGGGCATGGCGGGAAATGCATCGCGGTCCGCCTGAGCGTTTGCCTGTTCTAAAGGATTTTGTGAGAATCCAGCAGCAAATCTAAGCAGGCTATGGCGCACGTTGGATTTGCGACGGGCGCCAGGGTTCAAAAAACTATAAACGGTGGGGTGTCTCTGTGCGACGGGGTTTGTTGTCCGGCCTGCTGCGCCGCAATATCGTCGGGATAGATATCGGGTCTTCCAGCGTCAAGGTGGTGGAGTTGTCCGCCAACGGCAAGCAGGGAGATTTCCGTCTCGAAAAATGCGCCAGCGAGCTGATTGAACGCAGTGCCGTCGCCGACGGCAATCTGGTGAATATCGATGCGGTGGGCAATGCGCTCAAGCGTGCCATCGCCAAGGCTGGCATTCGCGGCAAGGAAGCCGTGCTTGCCATTCCCGCAAGCCTGACGGAATCACAAACCGTCAGCCTGCCCGACAACCTGACCGAAGACGAGCTTTTCGTGCAGGTCGAGAGCGAAGCCAACCGGCTGTTTCCCCCCTCGCAGAACGTCAATTTCGACTATGTCGTGATCGGCCCGTCCGAAACGGAAGGCGGGATCGGCGTGCGCGTGACCGCGACGGTTTCCGAGCGCGTGACCGAGCGCGTGACGGCCGCCGAGATGGCCGGGCTGAAACCGATCGTCATGGATGTGGAAGAGAACGCCATCCAGCGCGCCATGACGCACATGCTGGCCGTCAATCCGGACGCCACCGAAACCGAGACGCGCGACATGCCCGTCGTGGCGATGTTCCATCTGGGCGGTGCGCGCTCGCACGCACTGTTCTACCAAGGCTGGAAGGAGTTGTACGACCAGCCGATGTCCGGCTCGGGCGACCAACTCACGCAAAGCATCTCGCGTCTGTTCTCCCTCGACCTGCTCAAGGCCGAGGTGAAGAAGCGCAAGAACACGTTGCCCGACGAATATCGCAGCCAGTTGCTCAAGCCCTCGCTTGAGACGCTGGCCATGGAAGTCGGTCAGGCGATCCAGAATTTCCTGTCAACGTCGAGCGTCGGACGCGTGGACGAGATCGTGCTCTCGGGCGGCCACGCATCGTTACTAGGCGTGCAGACCGCGATCCAGCAACAGACGCAGATCAATACGACGCTGGCCAATCCGTTCGCCAACATGGGCGCGGCCAAGAACGTCAACGCGCGCTATCTGCAGCGCGATCTGCCGGCCTACATCGTCAGCGCGGGCCTTGCCCTGCGCGGGCTGCAATAAGGAGCAGACGATGGCCAATGAAAGCGCGAATGCCGTGAATGCGCTCCCGAACGTCAATCTGCTGCCGTATCACGCAGAGCGACGTGCCGGTAAGCGCAAGAAAGTCTTCATGAGCCTGGGCGGCGCTGCCGTTGCGGGCGCTGCGGTGGTGTTCCTGGGTGGCATGGTGATCGATCACCAGACCGAAGAGGCGCAACGCATCAACGACATCCTCACGCAGAAGAACGCGGAGATGGACAAGCAGATCGCCGAGGTCAACACCCTCAAGAAGGACATCGACGACCTGCTGCAACGTCAGCAAGCGGTGGAAAGTCTGCAGAACCAGCGCAACCGCCCGGTGCAGTTGCTTGAAGAACTGGTGCGCCAGGTGCCGGACGGTATCTATCTGACCTCGCTCAAGCAGGATGGCGAGCGTTACACCGTATCGGGTGTGGCGCAGTCCAACGAGCGTGTGTCGGACCTGCTGCGCAACCTGGGAGCGGTGCCCTGGCTGGATCACGCCGAGCTGGGCGAATCGGTGGCCACCACCATGACCAACAACCTGAAGGAACAGCGCCGTCTGTTCAACTTCACGATCCGCTTCCAATGGAAGGCTGAGCCGGCAGCGCCGGCCAAGCCGGGTGCGGCCACGGCGAGGAAATAACCATGGCGCTCTCGACCGAAATTTCGCTGGAAGACCTGGTCAGCCAGTTCCGTGGCCTGAACCTGAATGAGCCGGAAACGTGGCCGATGGCGCCGCGCATCCTGTTCATGATTCTCTCCGCCGTGCTGGTGATCGGACTGGGTTGGCAGTTCTACTGGAGCGGCAAGTTTGACGAGCGCGACGCCAAGCGCACCGAGCAGAGCAACCTCAAGTCGGCATACCAGAGCAAGCTCGCGCAGGTGGTAAACCTTGAGGCGCTGCGCAAGCAGAAGGCCGAGGTGGAGCAGCGTGTCGCCAAGCTTGAGCTGCAACTGCCTAACAAGACCGAAATGGATGCGCTGCTGGCCGACGTCAACCATGCCGGTATCGCACGTGGCCTGACTTTCGACCTGTTTCGCCCCTCTGGCGCGGTGATCAAGCCTTATTACGCCGAGATTCCGGTCGCGGTGAAGGTAAACGGCCGCTATCACGACATGGCGCTGTTTGCTGCTGACGTGGCGGCCCTGTCACGCATCGTCACGCTGCAGAACATCTCGCTGACGGGCACCAAGGATGGCGGCATGGTGATGGAAACACGCGCTGAGGCCTACCGGGCGCTCGACGCCGACGAGCAGGCGGCTCAGCGCAAGGCGAATGCCGCTGCCAAGGGAGGCGCCAAATGAGGGGCCGCACCATGAGCCGTCGCCGCATGTCGCACGTTCTGCGTCTGTCGCCGCTGTGCCTGGCCGTCGTGCTGACAGCCTGCGGCGCGAGCGAAGACGATGAATTGCAGCAATGGATGCAGCAAGCGCGCCAGAGCGTCAGTACGACCGTGCCGCCGCTGCCTGAGCCCAAGCCTTACGCGCCGCGCGAATACACGACCACCAAGCAGACTGATCCGTTCAGCGTGCAGAAGGTGGCAGAACTTTCGCGCGCGCAAAACGAATCGCCGGAACCGAATCGCCGTCGTGAGCCGCTGGAAGACTATCCGCTGGAAGCCTTCAAGCTGGTCGGGACGATGAAGCGCAATGGCGAGACGGAAGCCGTCCTGTCTGTCGGGGACAAGACGCAGCATGTGCATGTGGGGCAGTACATCGGACAAAACTATGGTCGCATCGTCCGCATCGGAGACCAGGAACTCACCCTGCGTGAGCTGGTGCGCGAAGGCACGACCGAATGGAAAGAAAAAATGACGACCCTGAAAGTTCAGGAGAGCGCGCAATGACGATGCGTCTTGTGAAGGGCGGCCTGTCACAGGCAACCCGAGTGGCCCGGGGGGGCGCGGTGGCATGGCTTTCGCTGTGTCTGTTCATGATGGCCGGTCAGGCCGTCGCTCAGCAGGCAGCGCCTGCGGCGGCAGTCTCTGGCAACACGATTGAAAAGGTGGAGCAGGCCACGGCCGGTGAATCCACCGTGGTGACGGTCACGCTCAAGAGCGCGCCGACGCAGAAGCCGGTGGAGTTCAGCACGCAGCAGCCTGCGCGCATCGCCATCGACTTCTTCGGGGCGACATTCGCGCAAGGCCGCGCCAATTACCAATACGGCGGCAAGCTGCTGCGTTCGGCGAACGTCGTGCAGATCGGCGACCGTACCCGCGTCGTGCTCGATCTGTCGCGCCAGACGCAGTACAAGTCGGAAGTGCGCGGTAATCAGTATGTGCTGACGCTGGAAGCTGCGCCGGTGGCAGCGGCTGTCGCGGCGCCGACCTTCTCGGCCCCGACACCCGTCGCAGGCGCCGAGCGCCCGGCGGTGCGCAACGTTGACTTCCGCCGCGGCGAGGATCTTGCCGGCCGCGTGGTGGTCGACCTGTCGACTGCCAACTCGGCGATCAACATCGCCCAGCAAGGTCAGAACCTCGTGGTCGACTTCGTTGGCGCGACGCTGCCGCAGTCGCTGCGTCGTCGCTATGACGTGAGCGATTTTGGTACGCCCGTGCAGGCCATGCGTGCCACGGACAACGGCACTGGCGCACGCCTGATCATCGAGCCGCGCGGCAACTGGCAGTACAGCTCGTACCAGACCGACACGCAGTTTGTGGTGGAGGTGCGCCCGACCAAGGAAGACCCGAACAAGCTGATTTCCGGCCCGGGCTATCGTGGTGAGCGCCTGTCGCTGAACTTCCAGAACATCGATGTGCGTTCGTTGCTGCAAGTCTTCGCCGACTTCACGAACCTCAACATCGTGACCAGCGACAGCGTGACGGGCACCCTTTCGCTGCGTCTGAAGGATGTGCCTTGGGATCAGGCACTGCAGATCGTGCTGGATTCGAAGGGCCTGGCGTCGCGCCGAAACGGCAACGTGCTGTGGGTTGCCCCGCGAGGTGAGCTGGCGACGAAGGAAAAGGCTGAGCTGGAGTCGCAACAACAAGTGACCGAGCTGGAACCGCTGCGCAGCCAGGTGTTCCGCCTGAACTATCAGAGCGCTGGAGATGTGCGCAACATGCTGCTGGGTACTGGAGCCGCAGGTGGAGCAGGCGGTGCTGCTGGTGGCGCCGCGACTTCACGGATTCTGTCCAAGCGGGGCTCGCTCACGGCGGATACGCGTACGAATCAACTGTTCGTCTCCGACATCCCCAGCAAGCTCGAAGAGGTGCAGGCCTTCCTCCAGAAGATCGACATTCCTGTTCGTCAGGTGATGATTGAGGCGCGCATTGTTGAGGCGGACGACACGTTCAGCCGTAACCTGGGTGCCAAGCTGGGCTTCGCGTCGAAGACAAATGGCGCTGGTTACGGCAACACCTACACCAACGTGGTGTCGCCTGTGACCAAAGATGCCACGTGGGACAACAGCCCGGCGATCAGCTTCCCCGCCAACGGCATCAACGGCGTGAATGCAGCCAGCGTGGCCGTGAGCCTGTTCAATGCCGGTGCCGGCCGTTTCCTGGCGCTGGAGCTGTCTGCGCTGGAAGCTGACGGTCGCGGCAAGATCGTCTCCAGCCCGCGCGTGGTCACTGCCGACAACATCAAGGCGTTGATCGAGCAAGGTACTGAGATTCCGTACCAACAGGCGACCTCTTCTGGTGCGACTTCGGTGTCGTTCAAGAAGGCCAACCTGAAGCTGGAAGTGACGCCCAAGATCACACCGGATGGCAATATCTTCCTGGATGTGGACGTCAACAAAGACAGCGTGGGTATCCAGACCACCAACGGCTTTGCCATCGATACCAAGCACGTGCAGACGCAGGTGCTGGTCGAGAACGGCGGCACGGTCGTGATCGGCGGTATCTACACGCAGAACGAGCGGACCGACATCAACAAGGTGCCGTTGCTGGGCGATATTCCGGTGCTGGGCAACTTGTTCAAGAGCACGAGCAAGATCAATAACCGCACCGAGCTCCTCGTCTTCCTGACGCCGCGAGTGCTGTCTGACCAACTGTCGCTGAAGTAATCGGCGGCGGTATTCCGATCTGAAAGCCCGGCCTCCTGAGTGGAGCGCCGGGCTTTTTTGTGTCCTGCTTCCGGGTTTGTGCAGGATGGTGACCAAATGCCACTACAATCAAGCTCAAATTCCTGATTTCACGCGATTTTGTCTGTTTCGAACGTATTTTTCGTCGGCTTGATGGGCGCGGGCAAGACCACGGTCGGCCGGGCGGTGGCGCGTCGGCTCGATCTGCCGTTCTTCGACTCTGACCACGAGATCGAAGCGCGCTGCGGCGTGCGTGTGCCGATCATTTTCGAGCACGAGGGCGAAGTGGGCTTCCGCGATCGCGAAACCCACATGATCGACGAACTCACCTCGCGCGATGGCGTGGTCGTCGCCACTGGTGGTGGAGCCGTGCTGCGGGCCGAGAATCGCGCGCTCCTGCGCGAGCGCGGCACTGTGATCTACCTGCGCGCCAATCCGCATGACCTGTATCTGCGCACGCGTCACGACAAGAACCGGCCACTTCTGCAGACCGAAAACCCGCGTGCCAAGCTTGAAGAACTGCATGCGATCCGTGATCCGCTATACCGTGACGTGGCGCACTTTGTCATCGAAACGGGCAAGCCCACCGTCGCCCAGCTTGTTAATATGGTCCTGATGCAACTCGAGGTGGCCGGCATTGTGGTGCCGCCCGCAGGCGCCTCCACCTCCTCGCAAGTCTCCCCTCAGTCATGATTACCGTTGATGTTGACCTTGGCGATCGCGCCTATCCGATCCATATCGGCTCGGGACTGCTGTCCAAGGCCGAGTTGTTTGCTCCCCACATTCGCGGTGCGCGTGCCGTGATCGTCACCAACGAGACCGTCGCACCGCTCTATGCAGCCAAGGTCGAAGAAGCCATTCGCGCGCTTGGCAAGGCCGTCGACACGGTTGTGCTGCCCGATGGCGAGTCGTTCAAGAAGTGGGACACGCTCAACCGTATCTTTGATGCGCTGTTGACGGCCGGCGCAGACCGCAAGACCACGCTGATCGCGCTGGGCGGCGGCGTGATCGGCGACATGACCGGCTTTGCCGCGGCCTGCTACATGCGCGGCGTGCCGTTCATTCAGGTGCCGACGACGCTGCTGTCGCAAGTCGATTCCTCGGTGGGCGGAAAGACGGGCATCAACCACCCGCTGGGCAAGAACATGATCGGCGCGTTCCATCAGCCGCAAGCGGTGCTGGCCGATATCGATACGCTACGCACCCTGCCCGCGCGCGAACTGGCCGCCGGCATGGCCGAGGTCATCAAGCACGGCGCAATCGCCGATGCCGATTACTTCGCCTGGATCGAGCAGAACATCAAGGGCCTCAACGATTGCGATACCGACCTGATGGCCGAAGCCGTGCAGGGCTCGGTTCGTATCAAGGCGGCCGTCGTGGCGCAGGACGAGCGCGAAACCGGCCTGCGCGCCACGCTCAATTTCGGCCATACCTTCGGCCACGCCATCGAGGCTGGCCTGGGCTACGGCGAATGGCTGCACGGCGAAGCCGTCGGCTGCGGCATGGTGATGGCGGCAGACCTGTCGCATCGCCTGGGCTTTATCGACATCGACACGCGCAACCGCATCACTGCGCTCACGCGTGCGGCTGATCTGCCGACGGTGGCACCGGACCTGGGCGTCGATCGCTTCATCGAGCTGATGCGCGTCGACAAGAAGGCTGAAGCCGGCGAGATCAAATTCGTGCTGCTGCGCAAGCTGGGCCAGGCGTTCGTGACCACGGTGCCCGATACCGATTTGCGCGCCACCTTGCAGCACGCCGTGCTGCGACCACCGACCGAAGCGCCCGTCGCCTGAGACAAGACGAGATGGCCCTATGAACGACCGATTTGATTTGCCGTCCGCGCCGTTCGACCTCGAAGGCCCTCTCGCTCCCTACGCCGCGCATTCGGCGCAGACGCGGGGCCGCGTACACGCCGAGCCCCCCTCCACCTCGCGCACCGAGTTCCAGCGCGACCGCGATCGCATCATCCACAGCACCGCGTTCCGTCGGCTCGAATACAAGACGCAGGTCTTCGTGAATCACGAAGGCGACCTGTTCCGGACGCGGCTGACGCACAGTCTAGAGGTCGCGCAGATTGGCCGTTCGATTGCGCGCAGCCTGCGTCTGAACGAAGACCTGGTCGAAGCGGTTTCGCTGGCACACGATCTGGGTCACACGCCCTTCGGCCACGCTGGCCAGGACGCGCTCAACGACTGCATGAAGCCGTATGGCGGCTTTGAACACAACCTGCAGAGCTTGTTGGTGGTCGATCGTCTGGAAGAGCGCTACGGTGGTTTCGACGGTCTGAACCTGACGTTTGAAACGCGCGAGGGCATCCTCAAACATTGTTCGCGCAATAACGCCGCCACGCTGGGTGACCTGGGGCGGCGCTTTCTCGAAGGGCAACAGCCTTCGCTGGAAGCCCAGCTTGCCAACCTCGCCGATGAGGTTGCGTACAACAACCACGATATCGACGATGGCCTGCGCTCTGGCCTGATTACGCTGGAGCAACTCGAAGGCGTGCCGCTGTGGGCGATCCACCGGCGCGAAGCCGAGGCCGCGTTCCCGAATGTCAGCGGCCGGCGCCTGATCAACGAAACCATTCGCCGCATCATCAACGCGCTGATCGTCGATCTGATCGGCACCACGCGCGCCGGCATTGCTGACGTTGCGCCGCAATGTATTGATGATGTGCGTGCCGCGCCAGCGCTCGTCGCGTTCTCCGAGCCGATGCGTGAAGAGGCGCGCGCGCTCAAGCGCTTCCTGTTTGACAACCTGTATCGGCATTACCTCGTGATGCGCATGGCCGCGAAGGCGCGCCGCATCATCGACGATCTGTTCCGCGTCTTCATGGACGACCCGCGCCTGCTGCCACCGCAGTATCAGGCAAAAGCCAACCCCGAAGAGCAGCCGCGCTGGATTGCGCATTACATCGCTGGCATGACGGATCGTTACGCCATCAAGGAGCATCGCCGCATCTTTGCCGTGGATGCGGTTTGAGTAACGGCGGTAGCGGTCGAGCCGCTATCCGACCGCCTGGCTCCCAAGCGATCTGAAACCAGATCAAAATCAAACGCCCAAAAAAAATGCCCGGCCGCCCCAACGCATGCCGGGCCGAACGCGCCAACCACCGCCGACGAGCGCCCCCGCCGTCGACGGCCCCTGCGGCACGTCGGTAAAAGTCGATCAGGACAGTGTCAGTTCGCTGATCGCCCTCCCTTAAAAGCGATAGCCCAGGCCGACGCCCAGGAGCCACGGGTCAACCTTGACCTTGCTGATGGTCTGGCCGGCCATCTTCACGTCGGCGCTGATCCAAGTCTTCTTCAGGTCGACGTTGAAGTAGAGGCGTTCGGTCAGGCGATAGTCGAAGCCGGCCTGCAGTGCAGGGCCAAAGCTGTTTTTGCTGAGGTCCAGCGAACCAACGCCCGGCACCTGCAGATTCACATTCGAGATGCGGGTGTAGTTGATGCCCGCGCCCACGTACGGCTTGAAGCGCGACTCGGGCGTGAAGTGGTATTGCATCGTCAGGATGGGCGGCAAGTGGCGGAAGCTGCCGATCTTGGTCGGGCCGCCCAGCGCGCTTTGCATGACCGTGACGTCCTGTTGTTGCGGGTAGGTCAGGATCAGCTCGGCCGCGAGGTGTGGCGTGAAGAAGTACGAGATGTCCAGCTCGGGCAGGACCTTGTTGTTGATCTGAATGGCGTCAGCCGGAATGGCCAGTGCGGGCACCGCGTCGGATTTATTGGCGGCTGTCAGGTTGACGGCGCGAAGACGCACCATCCAGTTGCCGGTGGCCGGCGCCAAATCCGTACTCTGCGCAAAGGCGGTCTGGCTGAATCCGGCGGCAAGCATTCCAGCGGCTACAGCTACGGTGGCTAGGCGGTGAAAAGCCATGAATCGCTCCCTCTTGTGTCGTCTCGTGATGTGATGGAAGCAAGTCTCGCGGGGAAGTCGCTTGGCCGATTTGCTCGGGATCAAGTTCACCCCGTCGTCGATGGCGCGTACGGCCGCCGATTTGACGGCACGCAAACTCTGCCGTTGCCTCTCGACGACAGCCGGCATGCAAGCGTTTGCCTGCCGAAAATTGGGGACAGGTTCACCGGCTTCACGCTACGATGGCGCTTTTTGCCGCACTGTCTTTCCATGGCCCGCTTGCCTCGCCTCAGTCCTACCGACGTCCCTGTGCACGTGTTGCAGCGCGGCAACAACCGCCAGATCGTTTTTCGCGGTGACGACGACTACGCGTTCTATCTCGACACGTTGCGCATGGCTGCGCGCGAGCACGACTTTGCCGTCCATGGTTTCTCGTTGATGCCCAATCACGTCCACCTAGTGGGTACGCCCAAGGTGGCGGACAGCCTTTCGCGCACGCTGCAGGCGGTCGGACGGCGCTATACGCGATACTTCAACGCCGCCGCTGATCGCAGCGGAACGCTATGGGAAGGGCGTTTCCGCTCGACCGTACTCGACCCGGCCGAATGGGTGCTGCCGATGCTGTTGTATGTGGAATCCAACGCCGTGCGCGCGGGTCTCGTCAGCACGCCGGAAGACGACCGATGGAGCACGTATCGACATCATGTGGGCATTCAATCCATCCCGTGGGTGAGTGACCACTATTGCTATTGGCGCCTTGGTAACACGCCTTTCGAGCGCCAATCTCGCTATCGAACGTTATGGCATGAAGGTTTGGGTCCAGACCAGCTGGCGCAGATTCGCCAGCATGTGCATAGCGGCTGGCCACTCGGAAACGAGGCGTTTCTCGCGACGCTGGCACGCGCCGGCGGCCGTCGCGTTGCGCCATTGCCGAAGGGGCGACCGCCTCGCCAACCCGCAGAAGTGGCCGTGGAGGGCGGCGCGCGCACCGACTAGCGAGGTAACGGAGCCGTCATGCGCAGCCGTTTCAATGCAGCCGAATTTAATCTGTCCCCACTAATAAACCCGCACTGTTGTCGTGCATTTATTAATTTACTCCGACCCCATTTAAAAACTTTTGCCTGTTACAGGCTGCTCTTTTATATTCGTTTCACCCCGCATTCATGGTGCGGCGCGCCATTGCTTGTCTGCCACCGCATCCGCACGATCGCGAGGGCCTTCTACGGCGCGCAGTACCCACAACCTCGGAAGATCGCCGTGGAACAACATTCCTTCCCCGCCGCACCGTCGGCCCAGGGTCTGTATGACCCGACCAATGAACATGACGCTTGCGGCGTCGGCTTCGTCGCTCACATCAAGGGCAAGAAGAGCCACGAGATCGTCCAACAGGGTTTGCGCATCCTGCACAACCTCGATCACCGGGGCGCGGTCGGTGCTGACCCGCTGATGGGCGACGGCGCGGGCATCCTGCTGCAGATTCCCGATCAGTTCTTCCGTGAAGAGATGGCGAAGCAGGGCATCAATCTGCCGCCGGCCGGCGAATACGGCGTCGGCATGATCTTCCTGCCGAAGGAACACGCTTCGCGCCTGGCCTGTGAGCAGGAACTCGAGCGCACCGTCCGTCTGGAAGGTCAGGTCGTGCTGGGCTGGCGCGATGTTCCGGTCGACAAGACCATGCCGATGTCGCCGACGGTGCAGAAGACCGAGCCGGTGATCCGCCAGATCTTCATCGGGCGCGGCCGCGACATCATGACGACCGACGCGCTGGAGCGGAAGCTGTACGTGATCCGCAAGACCGCCAGCCACGCGATCCAGGCACTCAAGCTCAAGCACGGCAAGGAATACTTCGTGCCGTCGATGTCGGCGCGCACGATCGTCTACAAGGGCCTGCTCTTGTGCGAGCAGGTGGGCCGCTATTACCAGGACCTGGCAGACCCGCGTACGGTGTCGGCGCTGGCGCTGGTGCACCAGCGTTTTTCGACTAACACGTTCCCGGCCTGGGAGCTGGCGCACCCGTACCGCATGGTTGCGCACAACGGCGAAATCAACACCGTCAAGGGCAACGTCAACTGGATCAACGCGCGTACGGGCGGCATCTCGTCGCCGGTGCTGGGCGATGATCTGCCCAAGCTGTGGCCGCTGATTTATCCGGGCCAGTCGGATACCGCATCGTTCGACAACTGCCTCGAACTGCTGACGATGGCCGGCTACCCGTTGGCCCAGGCGATGATGATGATGATTCCGGAAGCGTGGGAACAGCACACGCTGATGGATGACAACCGCCGCGCGTTCTACGAATACCACGCCGCGATGATGGAGCCGTGGGACGGCCCCGCCGCCATCTGCTTTACCGACGGCCGCCAAATCGGCGCAACGCTTGACCGTAACGGCCTGCGTCCGGCGCGCTATTACGTGACCGATGACGACATGGTCGTGATGGCCTCGGAAGCTGGCGTGCTGCCGATTCCCGAGTCGCGCATCGTCAAGAAGTGGCGTCTGCAGCCGGGCAAGATGTTCCTGATCGACATGGAGCAGGGCCGCATCATCGACGACAAGGAACTCAAGGACAACCTGGCGAACGCCAAGCCGTACAAGAGCTGGATCGATGCTGTGCGCATCAAGCTCGACGAGCTGGACGCGAAGGCCGAAGACGTGGCCGCTGAGACCAAGCCGGCCGCCAAGCTGCTGGACCGCCAGCAGGCCTTCGCCTACACGCAGGAAGACGTCAAGTTCCTGATGACCCCGATGGCCGCCAACGGCGAAGAAGCCGCGGGCTCCATGGGCAACGACAGCCCGCTGGCCGTGCTGTCGTCCAAGAACAAGACGCTTTACAACTACTTCAAGCAACTGTTCGCGCAGGTCACGAACCCGCCGATCGACCCGATCCGCGAAAACGTGGTGATGTCGCTCGTCTCGTTCATCGGGCCGAAGCCGAACCTGCTTGAGCTGAATAACATCAACCCGCCGATGCGTCTTGAAGTGAGCCAGCCCGTGCTGGACTTCAAGGACATGGCGAAGATCCGCAACATCGAGCACTACACCGGCGGCAAGTTCATGGCTTACGAGCTGGACATCTGCTACCCGGTGGCGTGGGGCAAGGAAGGCATCGAAGCGCGCCTGGCCTCGCTGTGCGCCGAGGCCGTCGATGCGGTCAAGTCGGGCTACAACATCCTGATCGTGTCGGATCGCGCGGTCGACGAGAAGCAGGCCGCGATTCCGGCGCTGCTGGCCACGTCCGCCATCCACCATCACCTGGTGGACAAGGGCCTGCGCACGAGCACCGGTCTGGTCGTCGAAACGGGCTCGGCCCGCGAAGTGCACCACTTCGCGCTGCTGGCCGGCTACGGCGCAGAAGCCGTGCACCCGTATCTGGCGATGGAGACCCTCGCCGAATTGGCGCCGGGTCTGGGCCTGACCGCCGAGAAAGCGATCTACAACTTCACCAAGGCGATCGGCAAGGGGCTGCACAAGGTGATGTCCAAGATGGGCATCTCGACGTACATGTCGTACACCGGCGCGCAGATCTTCGAAGCGATTGGTCTGTCGCGTGAGCTGGTCGACAAGTACTTCCAGGGCACCGCATCGAACGTCGGCGGCATCGGCATCTTCGAGGTGGCCGAGGAAGCGCTGCGCCTGCACCGCGACGCCTTTGGCGATGCACCGGTGCTGGCGAACATGCTGGACGCTGGCGGCGAATACGCCTACCGCGTCCGCGGCGAAGAGCACATGTGGACGCCGGATTCGATCGCCAAGCTGCAGCACGCCACGCGCGCGAATTCGTATCAGACGTACAAGGAATACGCGAACCTGATCAACGACCAGAGCAAGCGCCACATGACGCTGCGCGGTCTGTTCGAGTTCAAGGTGGACCCGGCACGCGCGATTCCGCTGGAAGAAGTCGAACCGGCCAAGGATATCGTCAAGCGCTTTGCGACCGGCGCCATGTCGCTGGGTTCGATTTCGACCGAAGCGCACACCACCCTGGCCGTGGCGATGAACCGTATCGGCGGCAAGTCGAACACGGGCGAAGGCGGCGAAGACGAGCGCCGTTACCGCAACGAACTGCGCGGCATTCCCATCAAGCAGGGCACGAAGCTGTCGGACGTGATCGGCCGCGAAGTGGTCGAGCGCGATCTGGAACTGCAGGAAGGCGATTCGCTGCGCTCGAAGATCAAGCAGGTGGCGTCGGGCCGTTTTGGCGTGACGGCTGAGTACCTGGCTTCGGCTGATCAGATCCAGATCAAGATGGCGCAGGGCGCCAAGCCCGGCGAAGGCGGTCAGCTGCCGGGCCACAAGGTGACGGATTACATCGGCAAGCTGCGTTATGCGGTGCCGGGCGTTGGCCTGATCTCGCCGCCGCCGCACCACGACATTTATTCGATCGAAGATCTGGCACAGCTCATCCACGACCTGAAGAACGTGAACCCGCGTTCGGACGTGTCGGTCAAGCTGGTGTCGGAAGTGGGCGTCGGCACGGTGGCCGCAGGTGTTGCCAAGGCCAAGGCCGATCACGTGGTGATCGCGGGCCACGACGGCGGCACCGGCGCTTCGCCCTGGTCGTCGATCAAGCATGCCGGCACGCCGTGGGAACTGGGCCTGGCCGAGACGCAGCAGACGCTGATGCTCAACGGCCTGCGCAACCGCATCCGCGTGCAAGCCGACGGCCAGATGAAGACCGGCCGTGACGTCGCGATTGGCGCGCTGCTGGGCGCGGACGAGTTCGGCTTCGCCACTGCACCGCTGGTGGTCGAGGGTTGCATCATGATGCGCAAGTGCCATCTCAACACCTGCCCGGTGGGTGTGGCGACGCAGGATCCGGTGCTGCGCAAGAAGTTCTCGGGCAAGCCCGAGCACGTGGTGAATTACTTCTTCTTCGTGGCCGAAGAAGTGCGCGAAATCATGGCGCAGTTGGGCATCCGCACGTTCAACGAACTGATCGGCCGCGCGGATCTGCTTGACACGAAGTCCGGCATCGAACACTGGAAGGCCCGCGGCCTGGACTTCGCGCGCATCTTCTATCAGCCGGCCAAGAAGGAGGGCGAGCCGTGCTACCAGGTCGACGTGCAAGACCACGGTCTCGATCGCGCACTGGATCACCAGCTCATCGAGAAGGCCAAGGCTGCGCTGGAAAAGGGCGAGCGCGTGTCGTTCATCCAGCCGGTGCGCAACGTCAACCGCACCGTGGGCGCGATGCTCTCGGGTGAAGTGGCCAAGCGCTACGGCCATGAAGGTCTGCCCGATGACTCGATCCACGTGCAGATGCAGGGCACGGCCGGCCAGTCGTTCGGCGCGTTCCTGGCACACGGCGTAACGCTGGACCTGGTGGGCGACGGCAACGACTACGTGGGCAAGGGCCTGTCGGGCGGCCGCGTGATCGTGCGCCCGCCGCACGAGTTCCGCGGTGAGCCGACCAACAACATCATCGTCGGCAACACCGTGCTGTACGGCGCGCTGGCCGGTGAGGCGTTCTTCAACGGCGTGGCCGGCGAGCGTTTTGCGGTGCGCAACTCCGGCGCCACCACGGTGGTGGAAGGCACGGGCGATCACGGCTGCGAGTACATGACCGGCGGCACCGTCGTCGTGTTGGGTACCACCGGCCGCAACTTCGCGGCAGGCATGTCGGGCGGCGTTGCCTACGTCTATGACGAAGACGGCCTGTTCGACAAGCGCTGCAACACGGCGCAGGTCGCACTGGAATCCGTGCTTTCGGCAGCTGACCAGGAGAAGGCGCATACCCCGTCGACCTGGCACAAGGTGAACGGTGAGCGCGTGCTCGACGAGCACCTGCTTAAGGCGCTGGTGGAAAAGCACTTCCGCTACACCGGCTCCGAGCGTGCCAAGGAGCTGCTGGCCGACTGGAACAACGCCCGTCGCCGCTTCGTCAAGGTCTTCCCGACCGAGTACAAGCGCGCGCTGGCCGAGATGTACGAACGCGAACAGGAAGCCAGCCGCGAACAGATCGCAGCCTGATTCCCGTCGATTTGGCGAGTGGTTGATCCGCGCGATTGGCCATTCGCCGCCACCGAATACAACGCAACCTCACAAGACAGGCTCGACTGCCTGGCTGGCACGACTGTGCCGGCAGAGCAGCATCGGGTCAGGAAGGACACCATGGGCAAGGCGACCGGTTTTCTCGAATTTCCCCGCCAGAACGAGGCATACGAAGCGCCCGAAGCGCGAGTGAAGCATTACAAGGAGTTCGTGTTCGCGCTGGCGGACAACGAAGCCAAGATCCAGGGCGCGCGCTGCATGGATTGCGGCATTCCGTTCTGCAACAACGGCTGCCCCGTCAACAACATCATTCCGGACTTCAACGACCTGGTGTATCGCCAGGACTGGAAGACCGCGATTGAAGTGCTGCACTCGACCAACAACTTTCCCGAGTTCACGGGCCGCATCTGCCCGGCACCGTGCGAAGCGGCTTGCACGTTGGGCATCAACGAACTGCCGGTGGGCATCAAGTCGATCGAGCACGCCATCATCGACAAGGCTTGGAAAGAAGGTTGGGTCGCGCCGCAAGTGCCGAAGCACAAGACTGGCAAGACCGTGGCCGTGGTCGGCTCCGGCCCGGCTGGCATGGCGGCTGCGCAGCAACTGGCACGCGCCGGTCACGATGTGACGCTGTTCGAAAAGAACGACCGCATCGGCGGCCTGCTGCGTTACGGCATTCCCGACTTCAAGCTGGAAAAGGCACAGATCGACCGCCGTATGCAGCAAATGGAAGCCGAAGGCGTGACCTTCCGCACCGGCGTGATGGTGGGCGAGAAGACGGTTCCGGCCGGCATCACCAACGACGCGCGGGAGATGATCGCTGCCGACGACATCCTCAAGCAATTCGACGCCGTTGTGCTGACGGGCGGTTCGGAAGTGCCGCGCGATCTGCCGGTGCCGGGCCGTGATCTGGACGGCGTGCACTACGCGCTGGAATTCCTGATTCCGCAGAACAAGGAAGTGGCCGGCGATGCGCCGAACCCGATCCGCGCCGATGGCAAGCACGTCATCGTGATTGGCGGCGGCGACACGGGCTCGGACTGCGTGGGCACGTCCAACCGCCATGGCGCCGCATCGGTCACGCAGTTCGAACTGCTGCCGCGTCCGCCCGAAGAAGAGAACAAGCCGCTGGTGTGGCCGTACTGGCCGATCAAGCTGCGCACGTCGTCGTCGCATGACGAAGGTTGCGAGCGCGACTGGTCGGTCGCCACCAAGGCGCTTATCGGTGAAAACGGCCGGGTGACTGGCCTCACCGCCGTGCGCCTGGAATGGAAGGACGGCAAGATGGCCGAAGTTGCAGGCAGCGAGTTCACGCTCAAGGCCGATCTCGTGCTGCTGGCGATGGGCTTTACCAATCCGGTTGGCGGCGTGCTGGATGCCTTTGGCGTGACGAAGGATGCGCGCAACAACGCGCGTGCCGCCACCGAAGGCGACAACGCCTACGCCACCAACGTGCCGAAGGTGTTCGCCGCCGGTGACGTGCGCCGCGGCCAGTCGCTCGTCGTGTGGGCCATCCGGGAAGGGCGCCAGGCTGCCCGCTCGGTCGACGCGTTTCTCATGGGCCATTCGGAACTGCCGCGCTGACCACGCGGTTGACCGGATGACTCAGGCCCGCCTTGGCGGGCCTTTTTATTTGTGACGCGCGTGTGATGACTCGAGCGTCATGCCTCATGGTTTACGTCGACATGGTTTACATGAGTGCAGGGCGGACGGGCGGATTTCTAGAATGAGATCTCCCCGTGATCCCCAACCTGCCTCATGCGACCTCGTGCCCGCAATGTGCGTGCAGATGTGCCCCACGCGCCGGATGTGCCGCATATGCCGGACCGGCAGCGGCGGCTGGCGCTTGCGTGGCTGGGTGTGCTGCCGGCAATGCTGACGTCGCCCGCGCATGCATTGCTGCAAGGGTATCCCTCACAACCGCTGCGTCTGGTCGTGCCCGCAGCGGAAGGCAGCGCGTTTGACGCGCTTGCCCGGGCACTGGCGACGCAATTGCAACAGCAGGTCGGCCGCGACGTGGGTGTCGAAGATCGCCCCGCAGCCAATGGCATGGCCGCCGGCGAGGCCGTGGCCCGCGCGCCGTCCGATGGCCATACGTTGCTGCTTCAACAGACCACGTTTGTCGCCCAGCCCGCGCTGGAACCGGCGTCGTATGACCCGCTGCGCGATTTTCAGCCAGTGGCGATGGTGGCCACGCTGCCGCTGTTTCTCGCCGTCGATGCGCGCTTGCCGATCTACTCCATCACTGATCTGCTTGCGCAGGCGCGCGGCGAGTCCGTCACGGTCAATTGCGGCTCGGATATCGTCGGCACGTGGTCGCATCTCGTCGCCGAGCAGTTTGTGCGCGACTACGCTTTCCATGCGCCGCATGTGGCCGTTCGCGGTGAAGCCGGGCTCGTGCAGCAGATTCTGGCTGGACGCATGACGACGTGTTTCGCCTGCTATCCGAGCGTGGCGGCAGCTGCAGCCAATGGCCAGTTACGGTTGCTCGGGGTGACCGGCGGGGCTCGCTCCCGTTTCGCGCCCGCTGTGCCGACGCTGCGCGAAGGCGGTCTCGCCGGATTCGATCGCAGCGCCTGGATCGGCACCTTCATGCCGGCGCGCACCCCCCGGCTTCTGTCGATGCGCGCGGCGGCAGAGCTGCGTCGCGCCGTCGCTTCCGGTGATGTCCCCGCTACGTTGCGCGCCGGCGGCTTCGAGCCGGAATGGGATGCCCCCGACACATTTGCCCAGGCCGTGCGCCGTGATGCCGCGCACTGGCAGGGGGTGATTCGCCAAGCCGATCTACGGCTCGATAGCGGCGAATAGACCACTTCCGCTGCCGGTCTGCAGCGCCAGCTCAACTTCGCAGGCGCACCACTTTCAGCAACCCGCAAGGCCCGAAAACCCGCGGCGCGGCGAACAAGCCACACTAACTGTCGGTAAGCAAGGCGTGGCTGACGGGCTACGCGGGTTTCCACCTATAATGGCGGGCCGCGCGAAGCCGCCTTTTTTTGGCGAGCCCGCGGAAGCCAAGACAACGAGATGCGGCAGCATGAAGCCGCCAACCTGCCGAGCCCTCTGCACCGATCTCCACCGTGTCCACCCAGCCTTCCAACGCCGTTGTCGAACTCGATCAGGTCGATTTCGCCTATCAGCCAGGCGCGCGGCGCATCCTGTCCGGCCTGTGCATGCGCGTGCCCAAGGGCAAAGTGGTGGCCGTCATGGGTGGCTCGGGTTGCGGCAAGACGACGATTCTCCGATTGATTGGCGGCCAGGTGGCTGCTGCTGCCGGTACTGTGCGCGTACACGGCCAGGACATCGGCGCCATGGACAAGCGTGAGCTGTACGCCGCACGCCGCCAGATGGGCATGCTGTTCCAGTTCGGGGCGCTGTTTACCGATCTGTCCGTGTTCGACAATGTGGCATTTCCACTGCGCGAACATACCGAACTGCCCGAACTGCTCATCCGCGATCTGGTGCTGATGAAGCTCAACGCCGTCGGCCTGCGCGGTGCGCGCGACCTGATGCCCTCAGAGATTTCCGGTGGTATGGCGCGGCGCGTGGCATTGGCGCGGGCGATCGCGCTGGATCCGTCGCTCCTCCTCTACGACGAGCCGTTCGCCGGGCTGGACCCGATCTCGCTGGGCCTGACCGCCTCGCTCATCCGCAAGCTGAACGACGCGCTGGGCGCGACCAGCATCATCGTCTCGCACGACGTGCAGGAGACGTTCCACATCGCCGATTACGTCTACTTCATTGCCAACGGTAGCATTGCCGCGCAGGGCACGCCGGCTGAGCTCACCGCGTCGACCGATCCGTTCGTGCGCCAGTTCGTGCACGGCGAGGCGGACGGCCCCGTGCCGTTCCACTATCCCGGGGCGCCGCTGGCCGATGACTTCGGTCTGGGCAAGAGCGGAGGTGCACGATGATCTCCGCCATCGGCCGCTTTGTTCTGACGCTGATCAGCCGCTTCGGCTATGCAGCGCGCACGTTGATTTCGCTCATTGGCGCCTCTGGCGACGTGCTGCGTCGCCCACGCCTGGTGATCGAGCAACTGCGCTTCGTCGGCAATGATTCGTTCATCATCATTGCCGTATCGGGGCTGTTTGTTGGCTTCGTGCTTGGCTTGCAGGGATACAACACACTTAACCGATACGGCTCCGAGCAGGCTCTGGGCTTGCTGGTGGCGCTGTCGCTGGTGCGCGAACTGGGGCCCGTGGTGACGGCACTGCTGTTTGCCGGTCGCGCCGGTACCTCGCTCACGGCCGAGATTGGCCTGATGAAAGCCGGCGAGCAACTGATCGCCATGGAAATGATGGCCGTGGATCCGCTGGCCCGCGTGCTGGCGCCGCGCTTCTGGGCGGGCTTCATCGCCATGCCGCTGCTGGCGGCGATTTTCAGTGCGGTCGGTATTCTGGGCGGATACTTTGTCGGGGTCGGGCTGATTGGCGTAGACCCTGGCGCGTTCTGGTCGCAGATGCAAGCCGGCGTGGATGTCATGGACGACGTGCTCAACGGCGTCATCAAAAGTGTCGTGTTTGGCGTGGCGGTCACCTTCATTGCGCTGTATCAGGGCTATGAGGCCAAGGCCACGCCGGAAGGCGTCTCGCGCGCGACTACCCGGACGGTGGTGATCGCGTCGCTCACCGTACTGGCGCTGGATTTCGTGCTCACGGCACTGATGTTCAGCTGAGCCGCCGGTTGTCGTTAGCGTTCAACGAGAAAAGATCATGCGTAAAAGCGTCCTCGATTTCTGGGTCGGCCTGTTCGTTCTGGTGGGCATCATTGCGCTGCTATTCCTGGCGCTCAAGGCGGGCAATATGAGTTCGGTCTCGTTTGCCAAGACTTACCAGGTGAAAGCGGCCTTCGACAATATCGGCGGGTTGAAGGTGCGGGCTCCGGTCAAGAGTTCGGGGGTAGTCGTCGGCCGTGTGTCGCAGATCCTCTTCGACGACAAGAGCTACCAGGCAATCGCTGTGCTCGATATGGATCAGCGTTATCAGTTTCCGAAAGACAGTTCGGCCAAGGTCCTGACCTCGGGTCTGCTGGGTGAGCAATACATCGGTATCGAGCCGGGCGGCGACTCGGCCATGCTTGCCAGCGGCAGCAAGATCACGATGACGCAGTCGGCGGTGGTGCTGGAAAACCTGATCAGCCAGTTCCTTTACAGCAAGGCCGCGGATGCAGGTGCCGGCAGCGCTAATGGCAGTGCCGGCGGAGCCAAGCCGGCCGAGGGCAGTGGGAGCAAATAAACCATGAAAACAACAACATCCATCCGTACACTGCGCGGCTTTGCGCTGGCCGTGGCTGCAAGCGCCTCGCTGCTGGCCGGCTGTGCCACCGGGCCGAATGCCAATCCGGCCGATCCGATCGAGCCGTTCAACCGCGAAGTCTTCCGCATCAATGAGGACCTCGACAAGGGCGTGCTGAAGCCGGTTGCGCAAACGTATGTCGATGTGGTGCCGTCGCCGGCGCGCACGGCGGTGTCGAACTTCTTCTCGAACGCGGGCGATGTCTATTCGGCCGTCAACAACCTGCTGCAGTTGAAGGGCACGGCCGCGCTGGAAGACACCATGCGTGTGGCGATCAATACGGTGCTGGGTCTGGGTGGTCTGATCGACATCGCGTCGGACGCCGGTCTGCCCAAGCACAAGGAAGACTTCGGCCAGACACTGGGTGTGTGGGGTGTGCCGTCGGGTCCGTACGTCGTCTGGCCGTTGCTCGGCCCGAGCACCGCGCGTGACACCGTGGGGTTCCTGGTGGACTGGCAGATGGATCCACTCACGTACTGGCACGACAGCGCGGTCACCTACTCGCTGGCCGCGCTGCGCGTAGTTGACGTGCGCGCGAACCTGCTTGGGGCCAGCAATGTGCTCGAACAGGCCGCTGTCGACAAGTACACCTTCCTGCGCGATGCCTATCTGCAGCGCCGCCGCTACCTGATCTATGACGGCAACCTGCCGGAAGATCAGGACAACAAGACATCGCCGGATGCCGGTGACGCCACGGTCTCACCGTACCAGCGCTTCACCCCCAACTGGCCGGTGTTCCGTCGCTGATCGGTACACGTAACAAGGTCGCCTCAAAGGTGACAAGGCGTAAAACTGGCCGGCCCGCACGAACTTGCCTGCGGGCGGTCTGTTCTAATCGCCAACAAGATTGCGGCAAATGCGCTGCAAGCGACCCGAAAATCACACTATAAGGACGCGATATGTTGAAGAAGCTTCTCCGCTCCCTGTTCGCCGGTCTCACGCTGACAGCTGCCGTGGCAGCCGCGCCGGTCCACGCTCAGGAAGCGGATGCACAGGCCACCGTCAAGACGGCTGTGGACGACGTGCTCACCACCATCAAGGGCGATCCGGAGCTGCGTGGCGGAAACATGACCAAGGTGTACCAGCTCGTCGACCAGAAGATCGTGCCGCGCGCCGATTTCAAGCGCACCACGCAGATCGCCATGGGCCGCTTCTGGAACCAGGCATCGCCGGAGCAACAGCAGCAGATTCAGGAAAGCTTCAAAACGTTGCTGATCCGCACTTACGCCGGCGCGCTGTCGAACGTGAAGAATCAAACCGTTTCGTACAAGCCGTTCCGTGCGGCCGCCGATGACACCGACGTGGTGGTGCGTTCGACCGTGAACAACAACGGCGAGCCGGTGGCCCTGGACTACCGTCTGGAAAAGACGGCCGGTGGCTGGAAGGTGTACGACATCAATATCAGCGGCCTGTGGCTGTCGGAAACGTACAAGAACCAGTTTGCCGATGTCATCAGCAAGCGGGGCGGTGTGGCCGGGCTGGTGAGCTTCCTGAACGAGCGCAACACGCAGCTCGAGAAGGCTCCGGCAAAGTAAGCAGCCTTCCGGTAGAATCGACACAGCGGTCAACTCTGGCCGCTGTTTCTTTTTCTGACGCATCCACTTTCACCATGTTGACCTTGTCCGGCCCGCTGACTCACCGCGAAGCGCCGCGCGTTCTGCGCGAGGGCGAGGCTCAGCTCGGCCAAGCGCGCGAAGCCGGCATTGCCGCGCTGCATGTCGATTGCGCTGGCTTGTCACAGGTCGATTCGTCTGCGCTGGCGGTGCTCCTGTCGTGGCAGCGCACGGCACAGGATGCCGGTATCGCGCTCGATATCGCAGGCGCTCCGCAAGCGCTGTCCAACCTCGCCACGCTGTACGGCGTGGAGTCTTTGCTGGCCGTCGCGCCGGCGCCCGCAGCCGACCATCACGCTCGACATTGAGGCGGCGTCCGGTGCGGGCGCGGGGTGATTGCCCCGAACCCGTCATCGCGATGCCGCGCTCCGGCCGAGGCGTCGCGCGCGCCTTGGCATTCGCGGTTTGGCGTCGTCAGCTGTGGCGACGTGAGTTGGTCCAGTTCCCCTATAATTCTGGGTTTGTCGCTCTGCCGCCGCCATGTGCGGCGTCCGCGGCCGTCATGATCTTGTCGATCCACGGTCTCGAGATGCGCAGAGTAGTTCACTTTGTCGGCCATGAAAGCCATCGAAATCGCTGACGTCCGCAAGCGCTACAAGTCGTTGCAAGCGCTCAAGGGCGTGAGCCTGTCTGTCGAGCAGGGCGAGTTTTTCGGCCTGCTGGGCCCCAACGGCGCGGGCAAGACCACGCTGATCTCCATCCTCGCGGGCCTGAATCGTGCCGATTCCGGCCACGTACGCGTGCTCGGTCACGACGTTGTTTCCGACTACCGCACGGCGCGCCGCAAGCTCGGCGTGGTCCCGCAGGAACTGGTGTTCGATCCGTTCTTCACGGTGCGCGAAACGCTGCGCCTGCAATCGGGCTACTTCGGCCTGACCAAGAACGACGACTGGATCGACGAGGTCATGGCCAACCTGGACCTCACCAGCAAGGCCGACGCCAACATGCGTGCGCTGTCGGGCGGCATGAAGCGCCGCGTGCTGGTGGCGCAGGCCCTGGTACACCGCCCGCCCGTGATCGTGCTGGACGAGCCGACCGCCGGCGTGGACGTCGAGTTGCGCCAGACGCTGTGGAAATTCATCTCGCGCCTGAACCGGGAAGGCCATACCGTCGTGCTGACCACGCACTACCTGGAAGAAGCCGAATCCCTGTGCGACCGCATCGCCATGCTCAAGTTTGGCGAAGTGGTGGCGCTCGATCGCACGGCGAATCTGCTCTCGCAATTTGCCGGACTGCAACTGGTGCTGAGCTTTGCGAGGGGAGCGCTGCCCGCGTCGCTGGAAGGCCTGCGCCTGCCGGGCAACCACGGCGAGCGCGGTGTGCGCCTGCGCCTGTCGGGCTATGGCGAGGTCGAACAGATTCTCGCCACGTGCCGCCTCGCCGGCTGCGAGATCGACGACATGGAAGTCGCCAAGGCTGATCTGGAAGATGTGTTCGTGCAGATCATGCGCCGCGAAGGTGGCTTGCCGGTCGGGCCTCAAACGCCCGCCATTCCCGATTCTGCGCTGGAGCCCGCCGCATGAACGCCATTCCTGAGAGCTTGCCGGGCCGTTGGGTCGGTTTCCGCACGCTGCTTTACAAGGAGGTGCTGCGCTTCTGGAAGGTGAGCTTCCAGACCGTGGCCGCGCCGGTGCTGACCGCGCTTCTGTATCTGCTGATCTTCGGGCACGTGCTGGAAGACCGCGTCAAGGTGTTCGACCAGGTGAGCTACACCGCTTTCCTGGTGCCCGGTCTGGTGATGATGAGTGTGCTGCAGAACGCATTCGCAAACAGTTCGTCGTCGCTCATCCAGTCGAAGATTACCGGCAACCTGGTGTTCATCATGCTGCCGCCGCTGTCGCACTGGGAGATGTTTGGTGCGTACGTGTGCGCGTCTGTGATTCGCGGTCTGGCCGTGGGTACGGGCGTGCTGATCGTGACGACCTTGTTTGCGCATCTGCACTTCGCGCAGCCGCTGTGGATCATCGTGTTTGCCGTGCTGGGCGCAAGCGTGCTGGGCACGCTGGGGCTCATCGCAGGCATCTGGGCTGAAAAATTCGACCAGCTTGCGGCGTTCCAGAACTTTCTGATCGTGCCGGCCACTTTCCTGGCGGGTGTGTTCTATTCGATTCATTCGCTGCCGCCGTTTTGGCAGGCGGTGTCCCACGCCAACCCGTTCTTCTACATGATCGACGGCTTCCGCTACGGCTTCTTCGGTGTGTCCGACGTGCCGGTGACGACGAGCCTCGGTGTGATGCTGATCGCGCTGGTCGTGGTGGGGGGAGTGGCCCTGCAGATGCTGCGCACGGGCTACAAGCTGCGCCATTGATGCGTCGATAAGAGACCGCTGAAAAATGATTCTGACGGCCCAGGGCCTCCTTGCCGTACTGCATGTGGCGGCTGCATCGGCCTTGAACCGTCTGAACCGCTTCGCTTCATTTTGCAGCGATCTCTAAAAACAACAACGACGCACCACCCTAACGTTTTTGGAGAAGGGAAGGCCATGTTGCCCACACCCGAACAAGTCAAGCAGTACATCGAAACCGGCCTGCCGTGCGAGCATCTCGAAGTCGAGGGCGACGGCCAGCATTTTTTTGCCACCATCGTCAGCGCGCAATTTGAAGGCAAGCGGTTGATCCAGCGTCACCAGCTCGTCTACGCAGCGCTGGGTGAGCGGATGCGCGCGGAAATCCACGCGCTTTCCATGAAGACGCTCACCCCGGCGGAGTGGCAGTCCTGATGGCCGAGCTTGATCCCACCCCGGTTACCGTTTCAACCGATTCCGACCTTGCGCTCGCCGAGCGCCCCTCTCAAAGTGATCGACGAGACGTCTCGCTCATGGACAAACTGCTGATCGAAGGCAATGGCCCGTTGTCGGGCGAAATCCGCGTGTCTGGCGCCAAGAACGCTGCGCTGCCCATCATGTGTGCCGCGCTGCTGACGGCCGAGCCGCTGGCGCTGACCAACGTGCCGAACCTGCAGGACGTGCGCACGATGCTCAAGCTTCTGCGCCAGATGGGCGTGGAAGGCGTGCTCGACGGTCACAACCTCACGCTCGACGCCGCGACCATCCACACGCCGGAAGCTTCGTACGACCTGGTGAAGACCATGCGTGCGTCGATCTTGGTGCTGGGCCCGCTGCTGGCGCGTTTCGGCCATGCGCGTGTGTCGCTGCCGGGCGGTTGCGGCATCGGCGCGCGTCCGGTCGATCAGCACATCAAGGGCCTGCAACTGATGGGCGCCGAGATCGTCATCGAGCACGGTTACATCGAAGCCAAGCTGCCTGAAGGCTCCAAGCGCCTGAGTGGCGCGCGCATCGTCACCGACATGGTGACGGTCACGGGCACCGAAAACCTGCTGATGGCCGCTGCGTTGGCAGACGGCGAAACCGTGCTGGAAAACGCCGCACGCGAGCCCGAGGTTACAGACCTGGCCAACTTGCTCGTGAAGATGGGCGCGCGCATCGAAGGCATCGGCACCGACCGCCTTGTGATCCAAGGTGTGGAAGCGCTGCACGGCGCCGCCCACACGGTGATTGCCGATCGTATCGAGGCTGGCACGTTCCTGTGCGCCGTGGCTGCGGCCGGCGGTGACGTGACGCTGCGCGGCGTGCTGCCAGGCATTTTGGATGCCGTGCTCGACAAGCTGCGCGAAGCCGGAGTGACGCTCACCACAGGCGACGATTGGATCCGTGTGCAGATGACAGGCCGCCCCAAGGCAGTGAGCTTCCGCACGTCGGAATACCCGGCGTTCCCGACCGACATGCAGGCGCAGTTCATGATGCTCAACGCCATTGCCGAAGGCTCTGCCACGGTGACGGAGACCATCTTCGAAAACCGCTTCATGCACGTGCAGGAACTGAACCGCCTGGGCGCCAATATCGTGATCGATGGCAAGACGGCGGTGGTGACGGGCGTCGAGCAATTGTCGGGTGCGACCGTCATGGCGACCGATCTGCGCGCCTCGGCCAGCCTCGTGATTGCCGGCTTGATCGCGCAGGGCGAGACCCTGGTCGACCGCATCTATCACCTCGACCGCGGCTACGACCGTATTGAAGACAAGCTGTCCGCTGTCGGCGCCAAGATCCGCCGCATTCAAGCGTAAGGTAAGGAACCCGCCGGCCATGAACGCATTCCAGTCCGCCTCCAACCAGCTCACGCTGGCGCTGTCCAAAGGGCGCATCTTTGAAGAGACGCTGCCGCTGCTGAAGGCCGCCGGCATCGAGGTGACCGAAGATCCGGAAACCTCACGCAAGCTGATTCTGCCGACGTCGGATCCGGCGCTGCGCGTGATCATCGTGCGCGCGTCCGACGTGCCGACCTACGTGCAATACGGTGCGGCGGACTTCGGCGTAGCCGGCCGCGACGTGCTGATGGAGCACGGCATGGCGGGCCTGTATGCGCCCATCGACCTGAACATCGCCCGCTGCCGCATGTCGGTGGCGGTGCCCAAGGGCTTCGATTACGCCAACGCGGTGCGCCAGGGTGCGCGCCTGTCGGTGGCGACGAAGTATCTGAATACCGCGCGCGAGCACTTCGCCAAGAAGGGCGTGCACGTCGACCTGATCAAGCTGTATGGTTCGATGGAGCTGGGCCCGCTGGTGGGCCTGGCTGACGCCATCGTCGACCTGGTCAGCACGGGCGGCACGCTGCGCGCGAACAACCTCGTCGAGGTGGAAGAGATCGTGCAGATATCTTCCCGACTGGTCGTCAACCAGGCTGCGCTGAAACTCAAGCGCGACCGGCTGGCGCCGATCCTCGACGCTTTCGAGCGCGCCTCCGCGACGGACGCGCGCGTTGGGGAAGCCGCATGAGCCTGACCATCCGTAAGCTGGATTCGGCTGAAGCCGGATTCGCGGCGCAACTGCGCCAGGTGCTCGCTTTCGAAGCGAGTGAAGACGAAGCCATTGATCGCGCCGCCGCGCAGATCCTGGCTGACGTGAAGGCGCGCGGCGACGCCGCCGTGCTGGAAGCCACGCGCCGCTTCGATCGTATCGAAGCCGACAGCGTGGCCGCCCTGGAACTGTCGCCCGCCACGCTGCAGGCTGCGCTCGATGGCCTGGAGCCCAAGCGCCGCGCGGCGCTGGAAGCTGCTGCTGCCCGCGTGCGCGCGTATCACGAGAAGCAGAAGATCGAGTGCGGCACGCACAGCTGGGAATACGCCGAAGCCGACGGCACGGTGCTCGGCCAGAAAGTGACGCCGCTCGATCGCGTGGGCATTTACGTGCCGGGCGGCAAGGCGGCATACCCGTCGTCGGTGCTGATGAACGCGATTCCGGCGCGCGTGGCCGGCGTCAAGGAAATCATCATGGTGGTGCCCACGCCCGGCGGCGTGCGCAATGAACTGGTGCTGGCTGCGGCTTGCATTGCCGGTGTGGACCGCGTGTTCACCATCGGCGGCGCGCAGGCCGTGGGTGCGCTCGCTTATGGCACCGACACCGTCCCCGCCGTCGACAAGATCGTCGGCCCGGGTAACGCCTATGTGGCCGCTGCCAAACGTCGCGTGTTCGGCACGGTCGGCATCGACATGATTGCCGGTCCGTCGGAAATCCTCGTCATCTGCGATGGCACGACCGATCCGGATTGGGTGGCGATGGACCTGTTCTCGCAAGCCGAGCACGACGAGCTGGCCCAGTCGATCCTGCTGTGCCCGAACGCCGAGTTCATCGCGCAGGTGGAAGCCAGCATCAACCGTCAGCTCGAAGACATGCCGCGCCGCAGCGTGATTGCCGAATCGCTGTCGGGCCGTGGCGCGCTCGTCAAAGTACGCGACATGGACGAGGCGTGCGACATCGCCAACGACATCGCTCCCGAACATCTGGAGATTTCGGCCGAGAACCCGCGCCAATGGGCCGAGCGCATCCGCCACGCGGGCGCGATCTTCCTTGGCAAGTACACCAGCGAATCGCTGGGCGATTACTGCGCGGGTCCGAACCACGTGTTGCCGACCTCGCGCACGGCGCGCTTCTCGTCGCCGCTGGGCGTGTACGACTTCATCAAGCGCTCCAGCCTGATCGAAGTGAGCGAAGCCGGTGCGCAGATGCTGGGCGAGATTGCTGCCGAGCTGGCCTACGGCGAAGGCTTGCAGGCGCATGCCCGCAGCGCTGAATATCGCCTGCAACGCCCCGCCTCCGAATAACACGCGCCGCACAACGATGACCGCCACCGCTCCGGCAAAAGCCTCTTTGGATGACCTGCTCGCCCGCATCGTGCGCGACGACGTTCGCGCCATGGGTGCGTACCACGTGCCCGACGCGACCGGCATGGTCAAGCTGGACGCGATGGAGAACCCGTATTCGCTGCCGGCGATGCTGCGCGACGCGTTGGGCAAGCGCTTGGCCGAAGTCGCGCTCAATCGCTACCCGGTGCCGACCGCCGACGCGCTCAAGGCGCAGCTCAAGCAGGTGATGCACGTGCCGGCCGGCGCCGAGGTACTGCTCGGCAACGGTTCGGACGAGATCATCAGCCTGATCGCCATTGCGGCGGCAAAGCCAGGCGCGACCGTGCTGGCGCCCGTGCCGGGTTTCGTAATGTACGCGATGTCGGCGCAGTTGCTGGGCCTGAAATTCGTCGGCGTGCCACTCAAGGCGGACCTGACGCTCGACCGTGAGGCCATGCTGGCCGCCATGGCCGAGCACCAGCCCGCCGTCATCTACCTGGCGTATCCGAATAACCCGACCGGCAACCTGTTCGACGCGGCCGACATGGACGCGATCATCCGCGCCGCTCGCGGCCCGGTGTGCCAGAGCCTGGTGGTGGTCGACGAGGCCTACCAGCCGTTTGCGCAACATAGCTGGATGCCGCGCCTGCGCGATTTCGATCACCTTCTGGTGATGCGCACGGTCTCGAAGCTGGGCCTGGCGGGCATCCGCCTTGGCTACGTGGCCGGCCACCCGAAGTGGATCGCCGAGCTGGACAAGGTGCGTCCGCCGTACAACGTGAATGTGCTGACCGAGGCGACTGCCCAGTTCATGCTCGAACACGTGGATGTACTGGATGCCCAGGCAGCGACCCTGCGCGCCGAGCGCACCAAGTTGATCGATGCGCTGTCGGCCCAACCGGGTGTGACGGTCTTCCCGAGCGCGGCAAATTTCATCCTGCTGCGCGTGCCCGATGCCGCCGCTTTGTTCGAGCGCCTGCTCAATCGGCGGATTCTGATTAAAAACGTCAGTAAAATGCACCCGTTGTTGGCCAACTGTCTGCGCGTGACGGTCAGCAATCCCGAAGAAAACGCGCAATTTATCGATGCCTTTGCCGCATCGATGCAGGAAGCCCCATGAGCCGCCGTGTCGAGGTCACTCGCAACACCTCTGAAACGCAGATCCGCGTCGCCCTTGATTTGGACGGCACGGGCAAGCAAACGCTGAACACCGGCGTCCCCTTCCTCGACCACATGCTCGACCAGATCGCCCGCCACGGCATGGTCGACCTGGACGTCTCGGCCACCGGCGACACCCATATCGACGATCATCACACCGTGGAAGACGTCGGCATCACGCTGGGCCAGGCCGTCGCCAAAGCCATCGGCGACAAGAAGGGCATCGTGCGCTACGGCCACAGCTACGTGCCGCTGGACGAAGCCCTGTCGCGCGTGGTTATCGATTTCTCCGGCCGTCCGGGCCTGGAGTTCCACGTGCCGTTCACGCGCGCGCGCGTCGGCAGCTTTGACGTGGACCTGTCCATCGAATTCTTCCGCGGGTTCGTCAATCATGCCGGCGTGACGCTGCATATCGACAACCTGCGCGGCGTCAACGCGCACCACCAGATCGAGACCGTGTTCAAGGCCTTTGGACGCGCGCTGCGCATGGCGGTGGAGATCGACCCGCGCGCTGCCGGCACGATTCCGTCGACCAAGGGCGCCCTGTAAATCACCGCGTCGGCCTGGCCGCGCCTACCCGACTCCCAAACCGGCCGCCGATCCGATGGATCTGACAAAAAGCTTTTTCTCGCTGCTCGCGCTGATCAACCCGATCGGGGCGATCCCGTTCTTCATCAGCCTGACCGAGAGCCAGACGGATGAAGAGAAGCGCCGCACCATCAAGGTCGCGTCGATTTCGGTGGCGATCGTGATTGGTCTGTCGGCGTTGCTCGGCGAGCAGATCATCAGCTTTTTCGGGTTCTCGGTTGGTTCGCTGCAGGTCGGCGGCGGGATCATCATGATCATGATCGCGCTGAACATGCTCAATGCGCAGACCAGCCGCACCAAGGCCACGCCCGAAGAAGAGGACGAGGCCGGTGCCAAGGCCAGCATTGCCGTTGTGCCGCTGGCGATTCCGCTGCTCACGGGCCCAGGCTCGATCAGCACGGTCATCGTCTATGCCGGCAAGACCAAGCATTGGTGGGACCTGTTTCTCCTGGCTGGGGTCGGTGTTGCGATCGCAGTCGTGGTCTGGATCGTGTTGCGCGCGGCCGAGCCGATCGCCCGTGTGATCGGTCGCACCGGCATCAACGTCGGCACACGGTTGATGGGCTTGATCCTGGCGGCGCTGGCCGTGGAATTCATTGTTGACGGGCTGAAAACCCTGTTGCCCGTACTTAGGGCCTAAGTTAAGTCATGACTAAGATCGCAATCGTCGATTACGGCATGGGCAATCTGCGCTCGGTAGCGCAAGCCTTGATGGCCGTTGCTCCAGAGGCCGATGTGCGCATCAGTGCGCAAGCGGATGAAATTCGTTCGGCCGACCGCGTGGTGCTGCCGGGGCAGGGCGCCATGCCCGATTGCATGGCCGCGTTCGACCAGTCCGGCTTGCGTGACGCTGTGCTGGAGGCATCGCGCAGCAAGCCGATGCTTGGCGTGTGCGTGGGCGAGCAGATGCTGCTCGAGCGCAGCGCCGAGGCGCGCCCGGGGCAGCAGTACACCGAAGGGTTGGGCCTCATCAAAGGCGATGTGGTCCGCTTTGACCTGGACGGCCAGTTGCAGCCGGACGGTTCACGGTACAAAGTGCCTCAGATGGGCTGGAACCGCGTGCACCAGAGTCGTGCCCACGCCCTATGGGAAGGTGTGGCGGATCAGAGCTACTTCTATTTCGTGCACAGCTACTACGCCCGGCCTGCCAACGCCGACGAATCGGTCGGAGAGACCGAATACGGCGTGCGGTTTACCTCCGCCATCGCCCGGGATAATATTTTTGCAACACAGTTTCACCCGGAAAAAAGTGCGCAAGCCGGCCTGCAGATCTACCGGAACTTCGTGCACTGGAATCCGTGACACCCGCCGTGGCGTCGCAATCGAATCCATTTTTCGCCCTTTTTAATCTTTTCCCCTCAACTCTGTCGTCACGCTTATGTTGCTCATCCCGGCCATCGACCTGAAGGACGGTCAGTGTGTGCGCCTCAAACAAGGCGATATGGATCAAGCCACCGTATTCTCGGAAGACCCTGCAGCCATGGCGCGGCATTGGGTCGAGCAGGGTGCGCGCCGCTTGCACCTTGTCGATCTGAATGGCGCTTTCGCGGGCAAGCCGCGTAACGAGGCGGCCGTCAAAGCCATCCTCGCCGAGGTGGGCGATGAGATTCCCGTGCAACTCGGCGGCGGCATCCGCGATCTGGGCACCATCGAGCGCTGGCTCGACGATGGTTTGTCGTACGTGATCATCGGCACGGCGGCGGTCAAGGATCCGGGCTTTCTGCGGGACGCATGCACGGCGTTCGGCGGCCACATCATCGTCGGGCTCGACGCCAAGGACGGCAAGGTGGCGACCGACGGCTGGAGCAAGCTCTCCGGCCACGAAGTCGTTGACCTCGCTAAGAAGTACGAAGACTACGGCGTCGAAGGCATCATCTACACAGACATCGGCCGCGACGGCATGCTGCAGGGCATCAACATCGATGCCACCGTCAAGCTGGCGCAGTCGGTGAAGATTCCGGTCATTGCCAGTGGCGGCCTGTCGAACCTGAAGGACATCGACCATCTTTGCGCGGTCGAAGAATATGGCGTGGAGGGCGTGATCTGTGGTCGCGCGATCTACTCCGGCGACCTGAACTTCAAGGAAGCGCAAGCCCTCGCGGACAAACTCGGCGCGGCCTGATCGTTGATCCAGCCGTGCACAACGGGCGCTCCGGCGCCCGACTCATCATGCTAGCCAAACGAATCATCCCCTGCCTGGACGTGACCAACGGCCGGGTGGTCAAGGGCGTCAACTTCGTCGAATTGCGCGACGCAGGCGACCCCGTCGAAATCGCACGCCGCTACGACGAGCAGGGCGCCGACGAAATCACCTTCCTCGACATCACGGCCACGTCGGACGGGCGTGACCTGATGCTGGGCATCATCGAAGCAGTCGCTTCGCAGGTGTTCATTCCGCTGACGGTGGGCGGCGGTGTGCGCGCGCTGGAAGATGTGCGCCGGCTGCTCAATGCCGGTGCGGACAAGATCAGCATGAACTCGTCGGCTGTGTCGAATCCGCAACTGGTTTCGGACGCCAGCGCCCGCCATGGCGCGCAGTGCATTGTCGTGGCCATTGACGCGAAGAAGGTGTCGGGCGAAGGCGAGGCGCCGCGCTGGGAGGTCTTTACGCACGGCGGCCGCAAAGGCACGGGCTTGGACGCCGTGGCGTGGGCACGTGAAATGGCGCAGCGTGGCGCCGGCGAAATCCTGCTCACCAGCATGGACCGGGACGGCACCAAGGCCGGCTTCGATCTGGAACTCACGCGCGCCGTGTCGGACGCAGTGCCGGTGCCGGTCATCGCCTCAGGTGGCGTCGGCAACCTGCAGCATCTGGCAGACGGCATCCAGCAAGGTCACGCCGATGCGGTGTTGGCCGCCAGCATCTTCCATTACGGCGAATACACCGTCGGCCAGGCCAAGCAATTCATGGCGGAGCATGGCATCCCAGTACGGATCGGACTATGAGCAAGAAGTGGCTGAACAAGGTCCACTGGGACGACAACGGCCTGGTGCCTGTGATCGTGCAGGAGCAGGGCAGCAATGATGTCCTGATGTTCGCCTTTATGAACCGCGAGGCGCTGCAGAAGACCGTGGAAACCGGCGAGGCCGTGTTCTGGTCGCGCTCGCGCAAGCGCTTGTGGCACAAGGGCGAGGAGTCCGGTCACATCCAGAAGGTGCACGAAATCCGTTTGGACTGCGACGAAGACGTAGTCTTGCTCCGCGTCACACAAATCGGTGGCATCGCCTGCCATACTGGGCGCCACGCGTGCTTTTTCCAGAAGTTCGAAGGCAATGTGGAGGACGGCGACTGGCACACCGTCGAGCCCGTGCTCAAGAGCCCCGACGACATCTACGCCGGCAAGCCCGGCCACAATCATGAGTGACACCCTGCGCCGCCTGGGCGAGGTGCTCGAATCCCGCAAGCTCGCCAACGGCGGCGACCCGGAAAAGAGCTACATCGCCCGCCTGTTCAACAAGGGCGACGATGCCATCCTCAAGAAGATCGGCGAAGAGGCCACCGAGACGGTCATGGCCGCCAAGGACGCCCGCGCCGCAGGCATGACCGACGAGGCGCGCAGCAAGGTCGTCTACGAAGTGGCCGACCTTTGGTTCCACACCATGGTGTTGCTGTCGCACTTCAACCTCACGCCGGACGACGTCGTCAGTGAACTGGCGCGCCGCGAAGGGCTTTCCGGTCTGGAAGAGAAGGCGCTGCGCAAGTCGCAGGCGCGCGACGCGGCGGGTGACTGACTACGGTGACGAATCGTCGCAGGGAGGCAGCGTGGACAAATACGGAGCGGCAATGGTGGTGACGGACGACGCGGAGCGCCTAGCCGGACTGCGTCGCCTGACGCATATTCTGTATGCGCTCTACGCCATTTTTTGGCTGACCGGCGGTATCACCGCATTGATTGCCATCATCGTCGGGTATGTTAAGCGCGACGATGTGCGGGGCACGCTGTATGAGTCGCACTTCCGTTGGCAAATCCGTTCGTTCTGGTGGTGCGTACTGTGGGGTGTGATCGGCGTGCTGCTCATTCCCGTGGCCTTCATCGGCTTTGCCGTCCTGTGGGCTCTGGGCATCTGGATGCTGTATCGTATTGTGAAAGGTTGGCTGTATCTGAATGACAGCAAACCGATGTACGCAAATCCGTAAAATCAACCAATGGCGCCGCCACCGTTGCGACGCCACCAGCCGTATTTACGTGGGAGTAGGACATGGGTTCCTTTAGCATTTGGCATTGGCTGATCGTGCTGGTCATCATCATGATGGTGTTCGGCACGAAGAAGCTGCGCAACATCGGTTCGGATCTGGGTAGCGCCGTGAAGGGCTTCAAGGACGGCATGCGCGAAGGGCAGGAAGACAAGCCCGCAGATTCGCAACAACCGCAACAGACCGCCGGCCAGCCGCCGCGCGAGCTGCACGATGCGACGACGATCGACGTCGAAGCGCGCGACAAGTCCAAGCAAGGCTGAACCGGCGCGCGCTGACCGATGATCGATCTCGGCATTTCCAAGCTGGCGCTGATTGGCATGGTGGCGCTCGTCGTCATCGGGCCGGAGCGTCTGCCCAAGGTGGCGCGCACCGCTGGCGCGTTGCTTGGCCGCGCACAGCGCTACATCGCCGACGTGAAGGCCGAGGTCAGCCGCGAAATCGAGCTTGAGGAGTTGCGCAAGATGCGCACCGACTTCGAGCAGGCCGCGCGCAATGTCGAGCAGACCATCCACCAGGAGGTCAGCAAGCACACGACCGAGATCAACGAACGCCTGAACGAGGCGCTTGGTGATCCCGCGCAAACGGCGACCTCCGCTCCAGACTGGCGCCCGGCACCGGGCAAGTCGCGCAATGGCCGCAACAGCTGGCGCAACAAGCAACTCTCGATGCCCAAGTGGTACCGCCAGAAGCAAGGCGTGCGCATGTGGGCGCAATCGGGTGCGGCACGCGTCAAGCGTCATCGTCCGCCCATCGTTGCCGCACAGTCGCGTGCGCGCTCCTTCTTCGAATGATTTTTCGGGCGCGGGCCGTTTCTGCGGTGCCGCGTCCTGACTTCCCTTTTTCCTACCCGACATGAGTGCCGCTCCGCTCGATCCGCAAGAGTCGCCCGAGGACGGCGCGCAGGAAACCTTCATTTCGCACTTGGTCGAGCTGCGCGAGCGCATCGTCAAGGCAGGTGCAGGCGTGCTGCTGGTCTTTCTGGGCCTGGTCTACTGGGCGCCGGATATCTTCAACCTGTTCTCGCGGCCGTTGATCCAGGCGTTGCCCAAGAACGGTCACATGATCGTGACTGACGTCACCGGCTCGTTCTTCGTGCCGATGAAGGTGACGCTGCTGGCCGCCTTCCTGATTGCACTGCCGTGGGTGCTGTACCAAATCTGGCGCTTTGTGGCGCCAGGGCTGTATACGCACGAGAAGCGGATGATCATGCCGCTGGTCGTGAGCACCTATGTGCTGTTCCTGTGCGGTGTGGCGTTTGCGTATTTCCTGGTCTTCCCAACGGTGTTCAAGGTGATGGCGCACTACAACGCGCCGCTGGGAGCCGAGATGTCGACCGACATCGACAAGTATTTGAGCTTTGCGATGACCACGTTTCTTGCCTTCGGCATCACCTTCGAGGTGCCGGTGGTGGTGATGGTGCTGGTGCGCTTTGGCATCGTGAGCCTGGATAAGCTGCGGCAGGCGCGGCCATACGTGGTCGTGGGGGCGTTCGTGATTGCCGCGGTCGTAACACCTCCGGATGTGATGTCGCAGCTACTGTTGGCCGTGCCGCTGTGGTTGCTGTACGAGCTGGGGCTGATCTTGGCGGCAATTTTCCTGCGTCAGGCCACGGCTGCGGAGAACAATCCTGAGCACTTGCCGGTGGTGAAGGACTGACTCGCCGACCCAGCGTCAGCCAAAGAAAAAGGCAGCCGAGGCTGCCTTTTTTGTTGCCGATGAATCCGCAGTTGCTGCTGTTGCCTCAAGCCGCGTACAGCCAGAACTGTTCGCGCGGGAAGGTCAGTGCGTACTTGCCGTCGCTCGGGGCGCTGGCGGAGTAGGCGCGCAGCCCTGTGCCGGTCGCGCCGCTGTCGTCGGTGGCGCGGAACAGGCATTCCCAGCGATCGCCCAGATACATGCGTGTTGCGAGCGGCAGGTGGATGGTGTTGTCGGCGTTGTCGACACCCACGCGCACCTGCTCGAGGCGGATCACGCCGTGCGCTGATGCACCGGGCTTCAAATCACCGCGCGCCACACCCCACAGCGACCAGCCGCCAGTCTCGTCCACCAAGCGGGCCATGCCGTCACGCACTTCGGCGATCTTGCCGTTGATGCGGTTGTTGCTGCCCATGAACTCGGCGGTGAAGAGTGTTTCGGGCGCGCCGTACATCTGCTCGGGCGTGCCTTGCTGTTCGATCACGCCATTGTTCAGCAGCAGGATGCGATCGGACATGGCCATCGCTTCGCTCTGGTCGTGCGTGACCATCAGGGCCGAAAGGCCCAGGCGCACGATCAGCTCGCGCAGGAAGGCGCGGGCTTCTTCGCGCAGCTTGGCGTCGAGGTTCGAGAGCGGCTCGTCGAGCAGGATCACGGGCGGGTTGTAGACCAGCGCGCGGGCGATGGCCACGCGCTGCTGCTGGCCGCCGGAGAGCTGGCTCGGGAAACGCTCGCCCAGATGGCCGAGGCCCAGTTGCTGCAGCACCGCTTGCACGCGTTCCTTGATCTGCGCGGCAGGCGTCTTGCGCAGCTTGAGCGGGTAGGCGACGTTCTCGGACACGGTCTTGTGCGGCCACAGCGCGTACGACTGGAACACCAGGCCCAGGTTGCGCCCTTCGGCCGGCACGTCGAGCTTCTTGGCGCCGTCGAACATGACCCGATCGCCGATCTGGACAGTGCCCTGGCTCGCTTGCTCGAGGCCGGCGACAGCACGCAGCAACGTGGTCTTGCCCGAACCCGACGGGCCCAGCAGCGAGACGACCTCGCCCTTCTGCAGCTGCATCGAGACACCCTTGAGAACCGGGTTGTTGCCGTATTGCAGGTGCAGGTCGTTGACAGTGAGTTCAATCATGGAGCTTCACTCCGAAACGCAGTGCGATGCCGAGGCCGACGGCCACCAGCACGATATTGACGAAGGACAGCGCGGCAACGATATCGATGGCGCCGCCCGCCCACAGGGAAACCAGCATCGAGCCGATCGTCTCGGTGCCCGGCGACAGCAGGTACACGCCGGTCGAATACTCGCGCTCGAAAATCAGGAAGATCAGCAGCCAAGCGCCCAGCAGGCCGTAGCGCGTGAGCGGCACGGTCACGTCGCGCGTGGTGCGGGCACGGGTGGCGCCCACCGAGCGCGCGGCTTCTTCCAGCTCCGGACCGACTTGCAGCAGCGCGGCCGAGATCAAGCGCAGGCCATAGGCCAGCCACACCACCGTGTAGGCGATCCACACGCTGAAGATCGTGCTGCGCAGGTCGCGCAGGCTCGGCACGATGTTCTCGATGATCCAGTTGGCGAATGGCAGGCCGCTGTCGGTCAGGCCGGTCTCGATCCAGTTCGGCACGAACAGAAACACCCACAGGAAGGCCAGGCCAGCCAGTAGACCCGGAATGGCACGAGGCACCAGCACGCTGTAATCGAGGAAGCGCGTCCAGCCATCCGGCTTGCGGTGCATGGCCAGGCCGATGCATGTGTAGCAGCCCACCGCCAGCGCGCCGCCGATCACGCCGATCAGTACCGTGTTGACCATCGCACGCAGGAACTGCGGCTGCTCGAAGATCTGCTGGAACGCCGTGGTCGAGAATGCCTCGACCAGCGACACGCCTTCACCCCAGTTCGACACGAAGGCGCGCAGCGCGATACCCGAGAGCGGCACCACCACCGTTACGAAAAACCACAGAACCACCACCGCCCACGCCGGCCAGCGCCAGTTGCCCAGCGGCAGCGGACGGCTGCGCGTGACCTTGCCCTTGACCGTGACAAAGCGGTTGGCCGACTTCAGCATGTAGCGTTGCAGCAGCACGAGCGGGAACGTCACCATCACGAGGCAGACCGCCACGGCCGCCATCAGGTGATACGCCGGCGTGCCGAGCTTGTTCGTCAGCTTGTACAGATACGTCGCCAGCACGAGGTGGCCTTCCGGATCGCCCAGCACGAGCACCAGGCCGAACACCTCGAAGCCCAGGAACGTCACCAGCACGGCGGCGTACAGCAGGGCAGGGCGCACCATCGGCAGGCTCACGTTGAGCGCCACCGACAGCGGCGATGCCCCCGCGATACGGGCGGCTTCTTCCACGTCAGAACCGAGGCTGCGCAGCGCCGACGAGACATACAGATACACGTGAGGCACGTGCGTCAGGCCGGCAATGATGATGATGCTTGTGAACGAATACACGTTCCACGGTGCACCGCCAAACAGGTTCTTGAACCACACGGTGTAGAAGCCCACGGGGCCGGCGGAGACCACGTAGCCAAACGCCAGCACCATCGGCGAGACGAACACCGGAATCATCAGCAGCGGTTCGAGAACGCGTCGGCCGGGCAAGTCCGAGCGCACCATCAGGAACGCCAGGATGCCGCCCAGCGGTACCGAGATCACCGCCAGGCCGAAAGCGAGCGCCGTGGATTTCTCAAAGGCCTGCCAGAAATCCGAATCCGTAAAGATGAAGCGATACGCATCCAGCCCCGCCAGCGCGTCGGGCATGAAGAACGGCGCGGACAGAAAGCTCTGGTAGAAGATCAGCGCCAGCGGCGTGAAAATCGCCAGCGCGGTAAGCAGAATGACCACGCCGCGCGGCAAAGCCTGTCCCACACGCGTCCAGGGCGAGCGCTTGAGGGTGACTTGGCGAGCGGCGGCACGGTCTTGCGCTAGAGAACGCATGGTGCCTCCAGGAGGAACCGGCGCCAGATACGGATGGCGCCGGCGGGTCGGTCAGATGAGAGGGGTGCCGGTGATCAGCGGATCAGATCAACGGCCGGCGGCGGTGCGCCATTGCTTGATGAAGTCCAGACGCTTCTTGGGTTCCAGGAAGGCCAGGATCGATTCGTCAACCGGAATCGGCTTGATGCTGTTGCCGAGAATCTTCTTCAGGCCGGCGGCGGTGGCTTCGCCCGTCACGTCTTCACGCAGCGAGTGCAGATCCGACTTGTTGGCGAGGATTTCCTGGCCGCGCTTGGACAGAATGTAGTCCAGCCACAGCTTGGCCGCGTTCGGGTTCTTCGCCTTCTTGGCGATCATCGCCACGCGCGACACCACCAGCGTGTAGTCCTTCGGATAGACGATGCCGATCGACGGATCCTTCTTGGCGCGTGCAATCGCGTACGAACCGAGGATGTTGTACGCCACCAGGTTTTCACCCGAGGCCACGCGCTCCATCATCGTGCCGGTGGAGGACTGCAGCACGAGGTTCGGGCCCACCGCCTTGACGAAGTCGAAGTACTGCGGCGAATCCAGATTGTCTTGCGCGGCCATCATGAAGCCCACGGCAGACTTCTCGATGTCGTACGTCGTGACCTTGTTCTTGAAGCGCTCGGGTTGGCTGGCGACCAGCTTGGCGAAATCGGCGTGCGTTTGCGGCACTTCCGAATCCTTGATCAGGCGCTTGTTGTACAGGAACACGGCCGGCTCATACGTCGTGCCGTATGCGATGCCCTTGTGGACCGCCCACTTCGGGAGGTTCGGCACTTCGGGCGAGTCGTACTTCATCGCGTAGGTCTGCGCGAGCTTGAGCTGCGAGTCCATCGACGAATTCCACATCATGTCAGCCGAGGCGCCGCCGGCTGCCTGCTCGCTGATGAAGCGGTTGTACAGCTCGCTGCTGTTCATGTCGTTGTACTCGACCTTCACACCCGGGTAGAGCGACTCGAAATCCTTGATCAGCGGATCTGCAGCCTTGGTGTCGGTCGTCGCATACACCACCACCTTGCCTTCCTTCTTGGCGGCGGCAATGGTATCGGCATAGCTGGCGGGGTAGCCGGCCGGGACTTGTGCGAAGGCGGCGGCGCTGAGGGTCAGGGCGGTTGCTGCAATCGAAGCGAGAGCGGCGTGCGCAGGCGTAAAGCGTCCACGAAGCATGAGTTTGTCTCCTGTTTGCTTGTGATGGCGTGAGGCCGGCTACTTATGGCTTGTTGCTCGTAGCTCGGACGGATGGCCCCAGGTGCGGCGGATTATAGAAATCGCGCGCTTTCGCCACGCTTTCATTGCGGCTGCTGCATCGCAGCATGTTCAAAGGGGGCGGCCGCAGTCGCCAGCGGCACGCGAATCCGCGCCGATAAACCGACGCCACCGTGCTCGTTCGGCTCGCCGTCGGCCAGCTCGATTTGCCCGCCGCTACGCGCAGCATAGGCACGTGCGATTGCCAGACCGAGGCCCGAACCTTCGGCGGCGTAGCGGGCGTCTTTAGGCGCGACTTTGGGTTTACCCGAGCGACTTCCGCCCTCGTGCGCACGGCGGAAGCGCTGGAACGCGTGTGCGCGCTCGTCGGCGTTCATGCCGGGCCCGGTGTCGTCTACGCAGACCAGTGCGGCATCGCCTTCGGCCATGGCGCGTACGGTGATGCGTCCGCCCGCCGGCGTGTAGCGGATGGCGTTGTGCACGAGGTTGGAGAGCGCCTCGCGCAGGAAGGCCGGATAGCCGATGACGGGCAGCGCCATGGCGAGGCCGCCGTCATCCCACCCGAGGTCTTGCTGCTTTTCGCGCGCCAGCGGCAGTGCGTCTACCACCACGTCGCGCGCCAATTCACCAAAGTCAAAGATTTCGGCCGGCGCATCCTGTCCGGCATGTCGTGCGCGGGCGAGGGCGAGCAATTGCGTTGTCAGCCGATTCGTCGACTGCAGGCGCGCGATGATGGCGGACAGGCTTTCGCGCACGCGCGCCGGGTCGGTTTCGCGCAGCGCGTATTCGGCCTGCGTGAGCAGCACGGCCAGCGGCGTGCGCAACTGGTGCGACGCATCGGCAAGGAACTGGCTTTGCGCCTCTGCAAGTTCGGCGTAGCGATGAATGTGGTGATTGATCGCGTCGACCAGCGGGCGCACTTCGGCAGGCACGTCCGTGGCGTCGAGCGGACGCAGGTCATCCGACGCCCGCACGCCGATGCTGCGCGCCAGGCGATTGAGTGGGCGCAGCGCGACGGTCACGCCGAGCCACAACAGCGCGGCGCTGACCGCCACCAGCGCCGCATCGCGCAGCAGCGTACCGCGCCACACCGCCTGTTGCAGCGCGCGTCGCGTCTCGATGGTTTCCGCCACCTGAATGACGATGCGTGCCGGCAGCCCCGGCTGGTAGAGCGGCTTGGCCACGGCGGCCACGCGTACGGGCTCGTCGTGGTACACCGCGTCGTAGAAGAGCGGGGTGTCGTTTTCCAGCCGCGTGACGGGCAGCGGCAGATCGTCGTAGCCGGTCAGCGCGGCTTCAGGCGCCTTGCCGGGCAGGGACTCGAAAGCGACGCGGTAATAAACATTGCTCTGCGCGGTCGATTCGAACATCGACAGCGCCACATACGGCACGTTGACCTGGACCTGCCCGCGCTCGATCGTCACGCCGTTCTCGATGGCGCGCACCGAGCCGAGCAGGGCGCGGTCGTACGCGCGATCGGTCGCGCTACGCAGTGCCTGGTACGCGGAGACGATGTCGATGGCCAGCACACCCACCAGCCCCGGCAGCAGCAACCAGAGCAGCGTGAGTTTCAGGCTGCGCGGCAGCCGAAGCCAGGCGAGCCGCTGCATCATGCGCTGCTATCGCCGGCGGCAGGCGTTTCACCATCGCCGGCTTCGAGCATGTAGCCCAGCCCGCGTACGGTGACGATCTGCACGCCCGTGCCCGCCAGCTTTTTGCGCAGGCGGTGCACGACCACCTCCACTGCATCGGGGCTGGAATCGCTGTCCAGGTTGAAGACCTTGTCGAACAGATGCACCTTGCTGATCGGCTGGCCGGTCTTGTGCAACAGCGCCGACAGCGCGGCGTGCTCACGCGGCGTGAGCGACAGCGGCTCGCCGGACAGCAGGAATGCCTTGCGTCCGGTGTCGAACTCCAGCGGCCCGCAACGCAGACGCGGGAACGCCCGGCCGCGGCTGCGGCGGATGAGCGCCATCAACCGCGCTTCCAGCTCGGACAACGCGAACGGCTTGGTGAGGAAATCGTCCGCGCCGGCATTGAGGCCGCGCACGCGCTCGTCCAGCGCGCCCTGCGCGGTGAGGATCAACACCGGCGTGCGGTCGTCGCGCGCGCGCATGTCGGCCAGCACGGCAAAGCCATCCTTACGCGGCAAGCGCAGGTCCAGCACCACCGCGTCAAATTCTCCAGAGCCGAGGAAGGCTTCCGCGATGACGCCATCGGCCGCGCGCTCGATCACGAAGCCGCTTTGCGCCAGTGCGCGCGCCAGCCATGCGGCCAATTCTTCCTCGTCCTCCACCAGCAAAATCCGCATCGGGTGTCTCTCAATATCGTTCTGGCTACTTTTTCATGATAATGCGTGGCGCCCTGATCTCGGCCACATCGCCGATCACACCGTCCACCTGATGCGCAGCACAGTTGCGCTTCAACAGGCATGTCGTCCATCCTCAATTCCCGTCGCCGTTGGCTATGTCAGACCGCCGCCTTGCTGGCTGCAAGCGGCGTCGTCGCGCGCGGGGCGCAGGCGCAGTGGCTGGCCCGTCCGGCGCCGGAGCTGCCGTCGTACTACCCGCGCGATTACGGCGCGATGATCGACGCCGCGCGTCGCGAAGGCCGTGTCACGGTGTATTCCACGACGGATTTCTCCGCCGCGTACCCGCTTATCCGCGCCTTCGAAACGCGCTACCCCGGCATCACCGTCGACTACCGCGAGCAAAACAGCGACGACATTTACCGGCGTTTCCTCGCTGAATTCGCCGCCAAGTCGCCGGGCGCCGACGTGGTCTGGAGTTCGGCCATGCCCGAGCAGTTCAAGCTGGTGAACGACGGCCACGCACTCTCGTACGCATCGCCCGAACGGCCGTACCTGCCGTCATGGGCCATCTGGAAGAACGAGGCGTACGGCACGAGCTACGAGCCGGTCGTCTTCGTCTACAACACGCGCCAGTTGCCGGCGGAGTTGATCCCTTCCACCCACGCCGACTTCGCCCGCATTCTGAATGGCCATCGTGACTTGCTGCGCGGCCGCGTCGCCTCGTACGACATCGAGCACTCCGGCTCTGCCTTCCTCTTCGCCGCCGAAGACGCGCGCACCACGCCGGTGTTCTGGGATGTTGCCAAGGCATTGGGTGGCGTCAACGTCAATCTGTACATCACCACGGCCGCGATGCTGGAGCGCGTCGCTTCCGGCGAAAGCCTGCTCGCGTACAACGTGATCGGCTCATACGCCGCGCGCTACGCCGATCGCAACCCGGCGCTCGCCATCAAGATGCCCACCGACTACACGCTGGTGGCTACGCGCGTCGCCTTCATCGCGCGGCGTGCTGCCCGCCCGAACGCTGCGCGCCTCTGGCTCGACTTCATGCTTTCGCGTGATGGTCAGAGCGTGATGGCAGACCGCGCATTCCTGTTTTCGCTGCGCCAGGACGTCGAGACCGGGCTCACTGCCAAGCGCCTGCTCGCCGAACTTGGAAATACGCACCGGCCCATTCCCGTCGGCCCGGGTTTACTCGCCCATCAAGATCAGCTCCGTCGTGTCGATTTCCTAAAGCGATGGCACGCAGCACTCGGTCGATAAAAAGAGAATAAGCGATCACTTTTGCTGTAACGTGGTGCGAAGGCGACAATCCAGAACCGTCACAGACTCCCCAAATTTGTTGGGTGGGGAGAGGGTGACAATCGCCCGCCAACCCCAGTGCCACCGCGCAAAAAGCGGGTCGCGCCCCCCTCTTAACGGGGTCTGGCGCGTGTTGCCCATGAGCAACAACTTGGCCGCAAATCGCGGCCCAGAGCCAGAAAGGGTTTCCGGAATCAGTCAACGCTGGCACATAATGCGGTCAGACGTGAGGTATCTGCGTCGTCCATAAGGACAGTCAAGATTTCCCAATCAGTTGACAAGGAAAGTGTCGATATGAAGATGAAACTGTTTGCAGCTGCTGTTGCAGCTCTGGCCGCCGGTGGCGCCTATGCACAATCCTCCGTGACCCTGTACGGCGTGGTCGACGCTGGTCTGACCTACGCAAACAAGGTTCCGGGCGCAACCGCTGGTTCGAGCGGCTCGCGTTTTGGCCTGGATTCGGGCGGCCTGTCGGGCTCGCGTTGGGGCCTGCGTGGCGTTGAAGACCTGGGCGGTGGCCTGAAGGGTATCTTCAACCTGGAAAGCGGCTTCAACCTGGACACGGGTACGTCGGCTCAAGGTGGCCGTCTGTTCGGTCGTAACGCTTACGTCGGTCTGCAAGGCCAGTGGGGTCAACTGACCCTGGGTCGTCAGCAAAACCTGCTGTATGACTTCTCGCTGATGTATGACCCGATGGCAATCGCCACGCGTTACTCGCTGGCCTCGCAAGACGCGTTCTTCGCTGGTCGTGCTGACAACGCCGTCAAGTACGTGGGCACGTTCGGTGGCCTGAGCGTCTCCGGTCTGTACTCGTTCAACTACAACGGCAACGAAGTGGCTGGCAGCAACAAGACCGGCCGCGAGTGGAGCCTGGGTGCTAACTACGCTGGCGGCCCGCTGGGTATCGGCGCAGTGTACGACCAGACCAACTCGACGACCGTTGGTAGCGACAACCGCGAACAACGCGCCACGATCGCTGGCACGTACGCTTTCGGCCCGGCCAAGCTGTACGCTGGCTACCGTTGGTACAAGGCTAACTACGCAACTGTTGCTGGCAACGGCAACCTGCGTTCGAACCTGTACTGGGCTGGCCTGGGTTACCAAGCTACTCCGGCTCTGTCGCTGACGGGTACGGCTTACTACCAACAGTTCAAGAACAGCGGTACGGGCAACCCGTGGCTGTTCGTGGTCGGTACCGACTACGCTCTGTCGAAGCGCACCGACGCCTACTTCAACGTGGCCTATGCTAAGAACAGCGGCGGCTCGGGTCTGGGCGTGATGGGTCTGAACGACACTGGCTACGCTGGCACGACGCTGACGGGCGGCAACCAAGTGTTCTCGGGCCCGAACAACAGCAACAACCAGTTCGGCGCTACCGTCGGCCTGCGTCACAAGTTCTAATTTGACGCGCTCGTAAGGGCGCATCGAATTAAACGGTTAAACGCCGATTCCGAAAGGGATCGGCGTTTTTCTTTGTGCGAACGATCCGTAGCGTGCCTCCATGCTCGAAACGCTGCCGAGGATGGCTCGGCTTGATGTGCAAGCTTCGGTTGATGATGCGAGTGCAGGCGAAGCGAGCGGGAAGTCGTCTCGCTTGCTGTCTTGTGGCGGCATACACCCGGGTGCGCCGACGCCGCCCCCAGCAGAGCGTGACGCAGGCAGTTCGCAGCGATGTCGCGCACCTCTGTTGGTCTGATCGCTTGTTGAGCGGGCGTGGCCGCATCAAGGTGGCCCACCGCCTCAACGTGTTGGCTTGATGGCCAAGCGTGCGCGCATAAAAAAACGGCGGCACATCTGGCCGCCGTTTGTGTGTTCCGAAACCTGCCGCTTACTGTTGTTCTTCGTCGTCCTGCGAGGGCATCGGTACGTTGCGACGCGTCGGCGGCGGACGCTTGCCGACGACGATAGTCAGTTCCACCGCCTTGCCTTTGCGCGACACCGTTACTTTGGCTTCCGCGCCGGGTTGCAGCTGAGCGATGCTGTTGAGCAGCGCCGTCGTATCCAGGATCGGCTCACCGTTGACGCTGGTGAGGATGTCTCCCGGGCGCAGGCCCGCCTTGTCGGCGGGGCCACCTTGCACCACGGCGGCAATCAGCGCGCCATCCTTGCGGGACAAGCCAAACGACTCGGCAATTTCCGGCGTCACATCCTGCGGCTCAACGCCGATCCAGCCGCGCACCACGCTACCGGTCGAGATGATCGATTCCATCACCTGCTTGGCCAGCGACACCGGAATCGCAAAGCCAATGCCCAGCGAGCCACCCGAGCGCGAGTAGATCGCTGTGTTGATCCCGAGGAGGTTGCCGTCGGCATCGACCAGCGCGCCACCCGAATTGCCTGGGTTGATCGCAGCGTCGGTCTGGATAAAGTTTTCGAAGGTGTTGATGCCCAGGTGGCTGCGGCCCAGGGCGGAGACAATGCCCATCGTCACTGTCTGGCCCACGCCGAACGGGTTGCCGATTGCAAGCACCACGTCACCAACGCGCACATTCTCCAGCCGGCCCAGCGTGATGGCGGGCAGATTCGGCAGGTTGATCTTGAGGACGGCCAAATCGGTTTCGGGATCGGAGCCGACCACCTTGGCGTTGGCTTTGCGGCCGTCGGTCAGGGCGACTTCAATCTCGTCGGCGCCGTCCACCACGTGGTGGTTCGTTAGAATGTAGCCTTCCGAGCTGACGATCACGCCCGAGCCAAGACTGGCCGTGGGTTCCTGGCGTTGTTCCGGGGCGCGGTCTCCGAAGAAGAAGCGAAACCACGGATCTGCGCTGGCCTGCGGGTTATTGCCGCGCTTCGGCGCGTTCTTGCTGCTGAAGATGTTGACCACCGCAGGCATGGCGACCTTGGCGGCCTCCGCGTAGGAGTTGCTTGAGGTGCCGCCGTGGCCGAGCGGAGCGACTTCCTTAAGCGCGACGATGGGCGAGCCGGATTGCACTGCGACCTTGCCGCGCTGCAGCCAATCAGGCTTGAGCGTGGCGATCACAAACCAGACGGCCAGGACGACCGTGACGGCTTGCGCAAAAAACAGCCAAAAGCGGCGCAACATAGAGCGAAATTGAGTCCAAATGGATCGAAAAGAACTTGAATTGTACTTGAACGACCTGTTGCAGGCGGCCCGTTTTCGGGACTATTGCCCCAATGGTCTACAGGTACAAGGGCGTGACACCATTACGCATATCGTGACGGGCGTGACGGCCAGCCTAGCGTTGATCGAAGCCGCCATCGAAGCGCGTGCCGACGCCATCCTCGTGCATCACGGTTACTTCTGGAAGGGGGAGGACGGCCGTGTCGTGGGCCAGAAGCATGCGCGCTTGAAGCAACTTCTGGCGCACGATCTCAATCTGTTCGCGTATCACCTCCCCCTCGATGCGCACCCTGAGCTGGGCAACAACGCACAGCTGGGTGCGTTGCTGGGCATCTCGCCCCAGGGCCGGTTCGGCGACGATGAACTCGGCTGGATTGGTACGCTTGCCGAAGGGACCACGCTGGGCGCTTTCGCGCAGACGGTATCGGCCAAGCTGAATCGGATGCCCCTCGTGATTGGCGAGGAGGATCGTCCGGTGCGCACAGTCGGTTGGTGCACGGGCGGTGCCCAAGGCTGGTTTGATGCCGCCGTGGCCGCCGGTGTGGACGTGTATCTGAGCGGTGAAGCGTCTGAGCAGACAACGCATCTGGCGCGCGAATCGGGGGTCGCCTACATTGGTGCGGGCCACCACGCCACTGAGCGCGGCGGCGTTCGGGCGCTCGGCAATCACTTGGCCGAGCGCTTCAGCGTGCGTCACACCTTTATCGATATCCCGAATCCGGTGTGATTCGCGTCTGATTACGGCTTGTTCTTCAGGCTGTCGCGAATCTCGCGAAGCAGCAGGATGTTCTCTGGTGTTTCGGCCGGCGCTGCCGGCGGGTTGGCGTCGATCACGCGCGTGATGGCGCGCACCATCAGAAACACGATAAACGCCAGAATCAGAAAATTGACCGCCACGGTGATGAAGTTGCCGTAGGCGAAGACTGGCACGCCGGCCTTCTTCAGATCGGCAAGGGTGTGCGGCACACCCGCAGGTGCCTCTGCGAGTTGGATGAACAGGTTCGAGAAATCCAGCTTGCCCACGATGCGGCTGATTAGCGGCATGATCAGATCATTGACAAGCGAATCGACGATTTTGCCGAATGCCGCACCGATGATCACGCCCACTGCCAGGTCGATCACGTTGCCGCGCATCGCGAATTTCTTGAAGTCTTGCATCAGTGCCATCGGTTTTCTCCGGATTGTTTGATTCGAGACAAACGGTCAAGCTAGCGAACGGTTGACCTGAATTGTTGAAAGCGAGGTTGCAAGAGACATGCCGAAGCCTTGCCTGTACTGGGCTGGCGGGCAATCGGTGCGTCCACTATATCTGCAACGACCGCCCCTCGCGACCGCTACCGTTGGCTAGGTACGGTCGGGTATAATTTTTGGTTGACGCGAATCTATCTTGATTTCTCATCCTGGGGTCTTGAATGAGTGACCAGCAAAACGTGGACAAGGGTCGCCGTAATCTATTGATTGCGACATCCGTGGCTGGTGGTGTGGGAGGGGTTGCAGTTGCGGCCCCTTTCGTTTGCACATTCGCACCATCTGAAAAAGCCCGTGCAGCGGGCGCGCCCATAGAGGCCGACGTGAGTGACCTGGCCCCCGGCCAGATGAAGGTGGTGGAATGGCGCGGCAAGCCGGTCTGGCTGCTCAAGCGCACGCCCGACATGCTGGAATCGCTCAAGAAGACCGATAACGAAGTCGCTGACCCCAAGTCCGACGTGCCCTTCACCATGAAGACGCCGGACTATTGCAAGAACGAAACCCGCTCCCGTGCCGAGCATAAAGACCTGCTGGTCGTGGTCGGCATCTGCTCCCATCTTGGCTGCTCCCCGTCTGGTCCGTTTCCCGCGGGCGCCAATGTGCAGCTTGCCGGAGACCCCGGCTTCGTCTGCCCGTGTCACGGCTCCACGTTCGATCTGGCTGGCCGCGTGTTCAAGAACAAGCCCGCGCCGCAGAACCTCGACGTTCCGCCGTACATGTTCCTGTCCGACACGAAGCTGGTGATCGGTAAAGACGAGAAAGGAGAGGCTTGATCATGGCCGAGAAGAAGGTGGAGACAACCGGGCTGCTGGGCTGGATCGATGCACGCTTCCCGGCATCGGAGCTGTGGAAGGCGCATCTGTCGGAGTACTACGCGCCGAAGAATTTCAACTTCTGGTATTTCTTCGGATCGCTGGCGCTGCTGGTGCTGGTGATCCAGATCGTCACGGGCATCTTCCTGGTGATGAACTACAAGCCAGACGGCACACTCAACGCCGCCGGCATCCCCGTCGCCTATGCGAGCGTGGAGTTCATCATGCGCGAGGTGCCGTGGGGCTGGCTGGTGCGCTACATGCACTCGACCGGCGCTTCGGCGTTCTTCATCGTCGTGTATATGCACATGTTCCGCGGCATGCTGTACGGCTCGTACCGTAAGCCGCGCGAGCTGGTTTGGATCTTCGGCTGCCTGATCTTCCTATGCCTGATGGCCGAAGCCTTCATGGGCTATCTGCTGCCATGGGGCCAGATGTCGTACTGGGGCGCGCAGGTGATCGTGAACCTGTTCTCCGCTATCCCGCTGATCGGCCCGGACCTGTCACTTTGGATTCGCGGCGACTACGTGGTGTCCGACGCGACGCTGAACCGCTTCTTCTCGTTCCACGTCATCGCTGTGCCCCTGGTGTTGCTGGGCCTGGTGGTAGCGCACATTATCGCGCTGCACGAAGTGGGCTCCAACAACCCGGACGGCGTCGAGATCAAGGCCAAGAAGGATGAGCGCGGCATTCCGCTCGACGGCATTCCGTTCCACCCGTATTACTCGGTGCACGACGTCGTCGGCGTCGCGGTCTTCCTGTTCATCTTCAGCGCGATCGTGTTCTTCGCGCCGGAAATGGGCGGCTACTTCCTGGAAGCCAATAACTTCATCCCGGCAGACTCGCTGAAGACGCCGCTGCATATTGCGCCGGTCTGGTACTTCACGCCGTTCTACTCGATGCTGCGCGCGACTACGTCGGACTTCCTGCCGTGGCTGTGGGGCTTCATCGCGATCATGCTGGGTCTGCTGTTCGTGCGTTCCAAGAGCATGAAGGTCAAGGGCGTGGCGGTAGCTGTGGCCGTGGTCTTGGCGCTGGGCTTCGCTTTCATCGACGCGAAGTTCTGGGGTGTGGTGGTGATGGGCGGTTCGGTGGTGATCTTCTTCTTCCTGCCGTGGCTGGATCAGTCGCCGGTCAAGTCGATCCGCTATCGCCCGGGCTTCCACAAGACGCTGCTGATCCTCTTCGTGATCGCCTTTGCGGTGCTGGGCTATCTGGGCATTCAGCCGCCGAGCCCGATCGGTTCGATCATCTCGCAGATCGGCACCATTCTGTACTTCGCGTTCTTCCTCGCGATGCCGATCTGGAGCCAGATCGGGACGTTCAAGCCAGTGCCTGAGCGCGTCACATTCACGCCGCACTGATTCGAGCCGAGCACAAGGACCCATGAAGGACACAAGAATGAAAAAGCTGCTTGCGATTTTCGCCTTGGCCGGTCTCGTGTTTGCCGCGCCTGTGATGGCCAATGAGGGCGGCGTGCCGCTCGATCCGGCGCCCAACCAGTCCAGCGACACGTCTGCGCTGCAGCGCGGTGCCAAGCTGTTCGTCAACTATTGCCTGAACTGCCACGGCGCCAGCGCCATGCGCTACAACCGCCTGCGCGACATCGGTTTGAGCGAGGAGCAGATCAAGCAAAACCTGCTGTTCTCGTCAGACAAGGTCGGCGACACGATGCACATCGCCATGGACCGCGAGGACGCGAAGAAGTGGTTTGGTGCCGTACCGCCGGACCTGTCGGTGATTGCCCGGGCGCGCGGCAGCGACTGGCTCTACACCTACCTTCGCACGTTCTACCGTGACGACACGCGTCCGACCGGCTGGAACAACCTGGTCTTCGACAAGGTCGGCATGCCGCATGTGCTGTGGGAGCTGCAAGGCCAGCAAGTGCCGAAGTACGCCGAAGTGAAGTCCGAGCATGGCGAAGCCGAGAAGAAGCTCGTTGGCCTTGAAGTGACGGTCCCGGGCAAGATGAATAAGGTCGAATATGACCAGGCAGTCGCCGATCTGGTCAGTTATTTGGACTGGATGGCTGAGCCTGCGGGCAACCTGCGCAAGCGCCTCGGCGTCTGGGTATTGTTGTTCATTGGCGTGTTCTTCGTGCTGGCCTGGCGCCTGAATGCGGCCTATTGGAAGGACATCAAGTAAAATCCGTGTTTTCCGGGCAAGGGCTAGGCCGGTGGAGAACTGGCTCTAGCCCTTTGCCTTTTCGCTTTTGTGCCGTGGCGATGTCATTTGTCGTCACGGCTGTACCGTCATAGGGCCGCCCCCGGCCCATGCGCCAAGGAACTACAACCATGATGGTCTTGTACTCGGGCACCACTTGCCCGTTCTCGCAGCGTTGCCGCCTCGTCCTGTTCGAAAAGGGCATGGATTTCGAGATTCGCGACGTCGATCTCTTCAACAAGCCGGAAGATATCGCGGTGATGAACCCGTACGGCCAGGTGCCCATCCTGGTTGAGCGCGACCTGATTCTGTACGAGTCGAACATCATCAACGAGTACATCGATGAGCGCTTCCCGCACCCGCAGCTGATGCCGGCCGATCCGGTGCAGCGCGCCCGCGCCCGCCTGTTCCTGTTCAACTTCGAGAAGGAACTGTTCACGCACGTCTCCGTGCTCGAGAACGAAAAGGGCAAGGCCGCCGAGAAGAATCACGAGAAGGCACGTGCGGCCATCCGCGACCGCCTTACGCAGCTGGCTCCGATCTTCCTGAAGAACAAGTACATGCTGGGCGAAGAGTTCTCGATGCTGGACGTGGCGATTGCGCCGCTGCTGTGGCGCCTGGACCACTACGGTATTGAGGTCTCCAAGAATGCGGCCCCGCTGATGAAATACGCTGAGCGTATCTTCAGCCGTCCGGCGTATATTGAAGCGCTGACGCCGTCGGAAAAGGTCATGCGCCGCTGATTGCCGCTGGGTCGCCGGTCTCGCCCGGGTTGCACGTGTGCGCGGCCGCGCCCAACGGTCACTGATTTCATCATGTCGGAAACATCCACCAAGCCCTATCTGATCCGTGCCATCTATGAATGGTGCACGGATAACGGCTTCACGCCGTACATCGCTGTCTTCGTCGACAAGAGCACCAACGTGCCGCGCGAGTTCGTCAAGAACGACGAAATCGTGCTGAACGTGAGCTTTGACGCGACCAGCCAGCTCGACATGGGCAACGAGTGGATCACGTTCCACGCGCGGTTCTCGGGCGTGTCGCGCAAGATCGAAGTGCCGATTGAAAACGTACTTGCCGTGTATGCGCGCGAGAACGGGCAGGGTATGGCATTCCCGGTAGAGCGCAGCACGCCGACGACACAGGCCGCGACCGAACGCGAGAACAATCCGCCGCCCAAGCTGGCCGCGGTGGACTCTGAGTCGGTGCCTGCGCCGGTCCCTGTCGAAGCGGAACCCGGCCCGGAAGACGAACCGACACCGCCGAATGTGCCGCGCATCGGTGGCAAGCCCGCACTAAAGGTCGTCAAGTAACGCGTGTTAGGTTAGAATCGCGTTTCTTTGCCGGCTTAGCTCATCTGGTAGAGCAGTTGATTTGTAATCATCAGGTGGCGGGTTCGAGTCCTGCAGCCGGCACCAGCATCACGAAAACGGTCTCCCTTGCGGAGGCCGTTTTCTTTTGTCCGGCGGCCCGTTCAGCTTTGCGAGCCTCAACCGCGCCGCACCCAGATCACCTTGCCGCCCTGAATGCCCAGATTGCGGCGTTCTTCACGGTAATCCATGGTGCCGGGCAGGGCTCTGCCACCGCGCTCGCTGATGCGCCAGATGCAGCCGTTGAGCAGGGCGGCAGCGTCCTGTTCGGATTTGCCGATCAGGGCGTTGTCAGGACCTGCGGCCGCCTGGCAAGTGGCCGTGGCTGGTGTGTGTTCGGCCATCTTGGATTCGGCCCCGTTCCTGGTCTGTTCTGAGACTGCCGTCGAGCAGCCGGCCATGCCCGCTATTGCAGCAATCGTAGTGAGCAGCGTTGCTAAGCGCGTCATACAACCTCCGTCTGATATCGCTGTGGCGAGCGCCCTCACGTGATGCGCTCGATCGTGATTGCAGTGTATCGATGCCGACTTGCGAGACGCCTCTTATCGGGTTGTTGCCGTCGCGCAATGGGCTTCGTAACAGCTCCAAGAAAACGCTTGCCGCCGTCAACGAGACTTTGTTACTCTGCGCCCCGTCATAGCTACGGAGTGCATCTCCATGGACAGTTGTTCTAGTCGATCCTCGATCGCACATTGAACGGCTAGACAGTCTCGGCGCACCGTCTTCGCGCCTCACCACTGCCTAGCCGTATTGCACGGCGGGTGGTGGCGCTTGCGTAGGTTCTCTGCGCAAGTCCTTTCCTGAATTCGATTGTTGTATCCGGCACAGCCGCGTGGCTGCGTGCGTTTGCGCGCGCCGTGACGCGGCGCGGCCGACGTTCGCCTACGCCCGTCAGAGAAACGGGCGGGGGAGGTCTCATGCTGTTTCTCTCAATGCTGCAGTACGTTTGGGTGGCGGTGCGCCCGCTGGTTTGGGTTCGCCTGCTGATGGGCGTGGCGGCCATTGTGTCGGTGATGTCGATGGCGGATGCGGCGGATGTACCCGCTTCAGCGGGTGACGTTTCGCGCATCGCCAGCGGCGAACTGGACGACCGTTTCGGTTTCCATGGCCAAACCACCTACGTGTGGCAACGCAAACCTGCATTCGACGCTGCGGTCAGCGGCGGCAACAGCCTCGGCGCCGCCCGCGCCAAGAGCTATTCCTTCACGGCCACGCTCGACTTGGGCATGCGTTTGTGGACGGGCGCCGAGTTCCACTTCAACCCCGAGGTCGCGCAGGGCGTGGCGTTCTCGGAGCTGCATGGCCTCGGTGGCTTGCCCAACGGCGAGCTGGCCAAGACGGCCGGGACGAATCCAACGCTGTACCGCGCCCGCGCTTTCCTGCGCCAGACGTGGGGCCTGGGAGGCGACACGGAAAAGGTCGACGCCGATTTCAACCAGTTCGCCAACGTCGTCGACAAGCGCCGTGTGGTGCTGACTGCCGGCAACTTCGCCGTGCCCGATGTGTTTGATGCGGTGTCGTATGCGCAGGACCCGCGCACGCAGTTCTTGAACTGGTCGTTCATGGCGCATCCGTCGTTCGACTATCCCGCCGATGCGCGTGGCTACAACTGGGGCGTGGCGCTTGAGTACGTCGACAGTGAGAACGGTTGGGCCGTGCGCGCTGGCCGCTTCCTGCAGCCGGAACAATCGAACGGTTTGCCGCTCGACACGCGGTTCCTCAAGCACTACGGCGACGTCCTCGAGCTGGAGAAGCGCTACACGCTGTTCGGCCAGGAAGGCACGGCGCGGTTGCTCGGTTGGCGCAACGAGGCGCGCATGGGCCGGTTTGACGATGCGATGGCGCTGGGCGCGGCCATTGGTGCAGCGCCCGATGTCGGGCAGATGCGCAAGGAGCACGCCAAGTTGGGCGTTGGCGTCTCTTTCGAACAGAAGGCCGGCGACAACCTCGGCCTGTTCGCACGTCTGAACTGGTCGGACGACAAGACCGAGACATACGCCTTTACCGAAGTTGGCCGGAGCGTGTCGTTTGGTGGATTGCTCAAGGGTGCTGCTTGGCGCCGTCCGAACGATGTGCTGGGCGTGGCCGTCGCGGTGAATATGCTGGGGCCCGATCACCGCGCCTATCTGGCCGCGGGCGGCAGCGGCGCGTTCCTTGGCGATGGCGGCTTGAACTATGGCCACGAGCGCGTGGTCGAGCTTTTCTACAGCCTGCAGGTAACCAAGGCGCTGGCGATCAGCCCGGATTTCCAGCTCATTCAGAACCCAGGCTACAACCGCGATCGCGGTCCGGCCAAGTTCGTGGGCGTGCGCGTCCACGCCGAGTTCTAACCGTAGGAGGACCCATATGGACAGTCCGAGTCGACCTTACCGAACGTCTTTTTCTCACTAGGCGAGTCTGCCGCACGGTTGTTCCTTGCTGCTGACTTGCCGCCCTGGCAAGGCAGCGGTGTCTGCATCGCTCCTTGATCGTTTCGACTATGCCGCCGCGTGTGTTCAACGCGCGCGGCCATTGCTGCGTGCCGGGCGTCTGTGCACGCGGCGAGGAGTGTGTCATGCGCAAATTCAATATTCCCGCTCGTCGTTTCTCGGCGATCGCACTGCCGTTCAGTTCGCCGTTTGTGCAGGCCCGGGCCGGTGCGCCCGAGCGTGCCGACGCCGCGTCGACCACGTCCAACCGGCGCGCCGGTGACGGCGGCCAAACGCTTTCCAACCACGGCTACGCGGCCGCGGCCATCCGGCTCTCGCGCACCTATTGGTAGTTCAACGGCGGGTAATCCGACAACACAACACAAACGGAGGTCGACATGACCCAATTCGCTTCGGGCATCGACGCACCACCACGTCATGCCGCGCTCGACGATGCCCATGTGGGCGAAATTCGCGGTGCGCTTGGCACCATCGCGCATCACGATACGGGCGCACGCAATAGCTGGCGGGCGCGCTTGCGAACGCTGCTCGCCATCCTCGGGCCTGGCCTGATCGTGATGGTTGGCGACAACGACGCCGGCGCCTTCGGCACGTACACAGAGGCTGGGCAGAACTACGGCACCACGCTGCTGTGGACGCTATTGCTGCTCATTCCGGTGCTGTACGTGAACCAGGAGATGGTGCTGCGCTTGGGCGCCGTCACGCGCGTTGGCCATGCTCGGTTGATCTTTGCGCGCTTCGGCAAGTTCTGGGGCAGCTTCTCCGTCATCGATCTGTTCCTCGTGAACGCGCTGACGCTCGTGACGGAGTTCATTGGCATCAGCCTGGCACTTGAGTACCTCGGCATCCCGCGGCATTGGGGCGTGTGCGCGGCGGCGGCGTTGGTGATGCTGGCCGCGTCCACCGGAGATTTCCGCCGCTTCGAGCGCTTTGCGCTGGTGCTGGTGGCGGGCAGCCTCACGCTCATCCCGGTGTTCGTGATGGTGCATCCGCCGATGGCGCAGGTGGCGCGCGATTTCTTCGTGCCGGCGCTGCCGGCGGGGGCACCGCTGGCCGAGGTGATGTTGCTGATCATCGCCATCGTGGGCACGACCGTGGCGCCGTGGCAGTTGTTCTTCCAGCAGAGCTACGTGATCGACAAGCGCATCGCCGCGCGTTTCATTCGCTATGAACGCGCCGATTTGTGGCTCGGCATTGTCCTCGTGATTGCTGGCGCGGTGGCAATGATCGCCTTCAGCGCTCAAGCCTTTCACGGCACGCCGGAGTTCGGCAACTACACCGATGCGCTCGGCACGGCGCACGGCCTGGAGCGCCACTCGGGCCGCTGGGCCGGCGTGCTGTTTGCGATTGCGCTGCTGGATGCCAGCATCATCGGCGCGTGCGCGGTGTCGTTGTCGACCGCTTATGCGATTGGCGATGTGTTTGCCGTCCGGCACTCCCTGCATCGCAAGCCGACGGAGGCCAAGGGTTTCTATGCCGTGTACTTCGGGCTGACGTTGCTGGCCGCAGGGCTGGTGCTGACGCCGGGCGTGCCGCTCGGTCTGCTGACCAATGCCGTGCAATCGCTGGCAGGGGTGCTGTTGCCAAGCGCCACGGTGTTCCTGCTGCTGCTGTGCAACGACAAGGCTGTGTTGGGCCCGTGGACGAACGGTCGCGCGATGAACATATTCACCGGCGGTGTGGTGGCTGTGCTGGTGATGTTGTCGGTCATCCTCACTGCCGCCGTGCTGTTCCCGGGCATTGGCGAATTCGAGATTGGCGCCATCCTGATCGGCGGCACGCTGATCGCGGCGGTGATGTCGCTCGTGCTGTGGCGTATCGGGCGACGTACCCATCGGCCGCACCATCCGCGGCGCGTGAGTGTGCTGGATCGTGATCACTGGACCATGCCATCGCTTGAGCAGCTCACGCCTGCGCGCTGGACGCCACTCAAACGCACATGGATGTTTGTGCTGCGCGGTTACCTCGTTGTGGCGGCAGGGCTGGTGCTGGTGCGGATTGTTGGGCTCCTTAGCCAGTGACGCCGTCCTGTGAAGGACGAGGGAGCCAAGATGAGAATTGTTCTTATTATTCGCAGCCTATTTGGGCGCACATCTGGGGATAACGTCGGGTGCGCGCCACTGTGGCTGATTGTCGCAGTGCAACAACAGGCACTTTCGATTTGCTTACCCGCAAAGCCACGTAAACCCTAGCCGTACGGCGAGGGCATCACTTGTCAATCGACGCCGTTTTCTATTTGCCTGAGCACATAGCGCAATCCGGAGCGCCATCTGGCGGTAAGATCGCGCCCGCATTCCACTCCCAACCGCGCTCCCCCAACGGGCGCATGACGTAGTGCCTGCTCCGACCTTTTACGCCCCCGATCTGTCGTCCGCCGCTTTGTGCGACGCGGCGGCGCTCGACTTCGCCCATGCCCGGCATGAGCGAAGCCCGCCTCGCCAACTGAGGGCGTTGGGTTCAGCTTCTCCCTGACCGGCGCCTGATGTGATCGAAGATCCGCTGCTGCACCCAGGCCTATTCGGGGTGACGGTAGTTCGGTCTTTTCTCATTTCCCGCGTTTTTCCGCCTGTGGCCGCTGTCTGGGCTGCTGGGCTCCCGTGATGTCCGGAAGCATCGCCGGCGCAATTGTGCAAGACATGAAGAACACACTCGTTCCACATATGAAGCGGCTCCTCGCCGCAAGCCTCCCGCTCTTGCTGGCGGGTTGCAACCTGACGGTCCTGGACCCGAAGGGGATGATTGCGGCTGAAGAAAAGACGCTGATCCTGGTGGCGACCGGCCTGATGCTGCTAGTGGTCATCCCCGTGATCGTGCTGACGCTGGTGTTTGCGTGGAAGTACCGCGCGTCCAACACCAAGGCCCGCTACGAGCCGGACTGGTCGCACTCCAACGCCATCGAGGTCGTGGTGTGGCTGATCCCCTGCCTGATCATCATCGTGCTGGGCGTGATCACCTACAAGTCCACGCACGCGCTCGATCCGTACAAGCCGATCGAATCGGATGTGAAGCCCATCACCGTCGAGGCCGTTTCGCTCGACTGGAAGTGGCTGTTCATCTACCCGGAACTCAAGATCGCAACGGTCAATCAACTGGCGTTCCCGGCCAACACCCCGATCAGCTTCAAGATCACGTCCGACACGGTGATGAACGCGTTCTTCATCCCGCAGCTCGGCAGCCAGGTGTACGCCATGGCGGGCATGCAGACCAAGCTGCACCTGATCGCCAATGAGACCGGTGTGTTTGACGGCATGTCGTCGAACTACAGCGGCTCGGGTTTCACGGGCATGAAGTTCAAGGCCACGGCCATGACGAGCGAAGAGTTCGATGCCTGGGTCAAGCAGGTTCGTGAGTCGTCGCAGAACCTGACCAAGGAAGGCTACGCCGAGCTGTCCAAGCCGAGCGAGAAGGTGCCGCCAGCGGTGTATGCATCGGTCGACCCGACCCTGTATCACAGCATCCTGCACAAATACATGGACAAGATGGGCGAGGGCGAGAAGGTCCTGACGCTCGACGAGGCGCTCGAAGGCGCCAACTGCACGACGGCCACGGCTGAGGCGGCAACGCGTCCGCTGCCGGTGCAGTCCGCCCTGCCAGCGCCCAAGAGCGCGGCCAAGAATTCCTAGGAGTTGACGATGTTTGGCAAGTTGAGTCTGGAGGCCATTCCGCTGCACGAGCCCATCGTGGTCGTGACGGTGTCGGCCATTCTGTTGGGTGGCGCAGGTGTGTTCGGCCTGATCACCTATCTCAAGAAGTGGACCTACCTCTGGAATGAGTGGATCACCTCGGTCGATCACAAAAAGATCGGCGTGATGTACTGCATTCTGGCCATCGTGATGCTGCTGCGCGGCTTTGCCGACGCCATCATGATGCGCTCGCAACTGGCGGTCGCCTCGGGCGGTGGTGCCGGCTATCTGCCGCCTGAGCACTACGACCAGATCTTCACCGCGCACGGCGTGATCATGATTTTCTTCATGGCCATGCCGCTGATGACGGGCCTGATCAACCTGATCGTGCCGCTGCAGATTGGCGCGCGCGACGTGGCGTTCCCGTTCCTGAACACGCTGTCGTTCTGGCTGGCCGCCGCAGGTGTCGTGCTGATCAACGTGTCGCTGGGCGTGGGTGAATTCGCTCGCACCGGCTGGCTGGCATACCCGCCGCTGTCGGAGCTGGCGTACAGCCCGGGCGTGGGGGTCGATTACTACATCTGGGCGTTGCAGATATCGGGCCTGGGGACATTACTGACCGGCGTGAACTTCGTCGCGACCATCTTCAAGATGCGCGCGCCGGGCATGACGTTGATGCGCATGCCGATCTTCACCTGGACCGCCCTGTGCGCCAACATCCTGATCGTGGCCGCCTTCCCGGTGCTGACCGTGGCGCTGGCACTGCTGGGTGCCGACCGCTACCTGGACATGCACTTCTTCACGAACGGCGGCGGCGGTAACGCCATGCTGTACGTGAACCTGATCTGGATCTGGGGCCACCCCGAGGTGTACATCCTGATCCTGCCGGCCTTCGGCATGTTCTCGGAAATCGTCTCGACGTTCTCGCGCAAGAAGCTCTTCGGCTACACGTCGATGGTGTGGGCGACCGCCGGCATCACCGTGCTGTCGTTCCTGGTGTGGCTGCACCACTTCTTCACCATGGGCTCGGGTGCGAACGTCAACGCGTTCTTCGGTATCGCGACGATGATCATCTCGATCCCGACGGGCGTGAAGATCTTCAACTGGCTGTTCACGATGTACCGCGGCCGCGTCGAGCTGAACTCGATGATGCTGTGGACGATCGGCTTCATGATCACCTTCGTGATCGGCGGCATGACCGGCGTGCTGCTGGCTGTGCCGGGCGCCGACTTCCTGCTGCACAACAGCCTGTTCCTGATCGCTCACTTCCACAACACCATCATCGGTGGCGTGGTGTTCGGTTACCTGGCGGGTATCACGTACTGGTTCCCGAAGGCCTTCGGCTTCAAGCTGGACGAGAAGTGGGGCAAGCGCGCTTTCTGGTGCTGGTTCGTGGGTTTCTACACCGCGTTCATGCCGCTGTACGTGCTTGGCTTCATGGGCATGACGCGTCGTCTGAACCATACCGACAACCCGGCATGGCAACCGTGGCTGATCGTTGCCGTGATCGGCGCCGCGATCATCGCCTGCGGTATTGCTTCGCAGCTCATCCAGATCTTCGTGAGCATCCGCAACCGTCATGCGCTGGCTGATCTGACGGGCGACCCCTGGGGCGGCCGTACGCTGGAGTGGGCGACGTCGTCGCCGCCGGCGCACTACAACTTCGCACGCGTGCCGGTCATCCGTGACATCGACGCCTTTGCAGACATGAAGGCGCGCGGTGAAGTGCTGACGCAGGTTGCACCGAGCTACGAAAAGATCCACATGCCGAAGAACACCGGCGCCGGCTTCTTCATCGGCATGTTCTCGATCGTGATGGGCTTCGCGCTGATCTGGCACATCTGGTGGATGGCCGTGCTGGGCCTGGTCGGCATGATCGGCAGCTTCATCCTTCGCAGCAACAACGACGACATCGATTACTACGTGCCCGCTCACGAGGTTCACGAGACCGAGTCGGCCTACTTCCAACGTATCGGTTCGCAGGCTTAAACCATGGCTTCCAATGTTCTAGACGGTCACGCCGCGCACGGTCACGCGCACGGCCACGACCACGCGCATGACCATGCGCACCACCACGATGCCGCAGACACCAAGGTCTTCGGCTTCTGGGTGTACCTGATGAGCGACTTGATCATCTTCGCGTCGCTGTTTGCCACGTTCTGCGTCCTACGCGGTGCGACGGCAGGCGGCCCGACGGGCAAGGAACTCTTCGATCTGTCGTATGTGGCAATCGAAACCGGCATCCTGCTGGTGTCGTCCATCACCTACGGCATGGTGATGATCAGCCTGCAGAACGGCCGCAAGGATCAAGTGATGCTGTGGCTGGGCATCACGCTGCTGCTGGGCGCCGCGTTCGTCGGCATGGAAATCAACGAGTTCCACCACCTGATTACAGAGGGCGCGGGCCCGAGCCGCAGCGCGTTCCTGTCGTCGTTCTTCCTGCTGGTCGGTACGCACGGCCTGCACGTGGCGAGCGGCATGCTGTGGATCATCGTCCTGATGTGGCAGATCAGCCGCAAAGGGCTGACCCCGACGCAATCGACCCGCCTGTCGTGCCTGAGCCTGTTCTGGCACTTCTTGGACGTGGTGTGGATCGGCGTGTTTACCGTCGTGTATCTGCTGGGAGCGATGTAAATGGAACAGACCAACGTTTCGACGGGCATTGCCCACGATGATGCCCACGGCCATGCAGCTGGCGGCGCCGGCCATGCCACCGTCAAGGGCTACCTGATCGGCTTTGTGCTGGCTGTGATCCTGACGGCCATCCCGTTCAAGATGGTGATGGACGGCGGCTACTCGCACCAGACGGTGCTGGTGACGGTGATGGCCCTGGCGGTCGTGCAGATCGTCGTGCACCTGATCTATTTCCTGCACCTGGATGGCTCGTCCGCCCAGCGCTGGAACGTGATGGCCTTCCTGTTCACGCTGCTGATCCTGGCGATCGTCATTGTCGGCTCGCTGTGGGTCATGCATAACATGAACGCCAACATGATGACGATGTAACGAGGCTTGGCCTCTGTTGCATCGGAAGGGCGCCCCTGGTGGGCGCCTTTTCTTTTGCTCGTGCGGCCTTGAGCCTTGGGTTTGCCATGCCCCGGCTTTGTTAAACTCGCCGGGTTCCCCATTTCTGCGTTTCCCCCCGCAATTCCGCCATGTCACAGTACGTTTTCACCATGAACCGCGTGGGCAAGATCGTTCCGCCCAAGCGCCAGATCCTCAAGGACATCTCGCTGTCGTTCTTCCCGGGCGCCAAGATCGGTGTGCTGGGTCTGAACGGCTCGGGCAAGTCGACCGTGCTCAAGATCATGGCCGGCCTCGACAAGGACATCGAAGGCGAAGCCACGCCGATGCCCAACCTGAACATCGGTTACCTGCCGCAGGAGCCGCAGCTCGATCCCGCCAAGACCGTGCGTGAAGAGGTCGAGAGCGGCCTGGGCGAAGTGATGGATGCGCAAAAACAGCTCGAAGCGATCTACGCAGCGTATGCCGAGGAAGGCGCCGACTTCGACAAGCTGGCCGAAGAGCAGGCGCGCCTGGAAGCCATCATCGCCGCTGGTGCCGGTGACAACGTTGAACTGCAGCTTGAAATTGCCGCCGACGCACTGCGCCTGCCGCCGTGGGACGCCAAGATCGAGCACCTTTCGGGCGGCGAAAAGCGTCGCGTTGCGCTGTGCAAGCTGCTTCTCTCGCGCCCCGACATGCTGCTGCTCGACGAGCCGACCAACCACCTGGATGCCGAATCGGTGGACTGGCTTGAACAGTTCCTCACGCGCTTCCCGGGCACCGTGGTGGCCGTGACGCACGATCGCTACTTCCTCGATAACGCCGCTGAGTGGATTCTCGAACTCGACCGAGGCCACGGCATCCCCTGGAAGGGCAATTACAGCTCGTGGCTCGATCAGAAAGAGACGCGCCTGAAGCAGGAAGAGTCGAGCGAATCGGCCCGCCAGAAGGCGCTGAAGAAAGAACTGGAATGGGTGCGCCAGAACCCGAAGGGCCGTCAGGCCAAGTCGAAGGCGCGTCTGGCCCGCTTTGACGAGTTGAACAGCCAGGAATACCAGAAGCGCAACGAAACGCAGGAAATTTTCATCCCGGCCGGCGAGCGTCTGGGCAATGAAGTGATCGAATTCACCAACGTCAGCAAGAGCTATGGCGATCGCCTGCTGATCGACAACCTGAGCTTCACGATTCCGCCGGGCGCGATCGTCGGCATCATTGGCCCGAACGGCGCCGGCAAGTCGACGCTGTTCCGCATGATCACGGGCAAGGAGCAACCGGATTCGGGCACCATCAAGATCGGCCCGACGGTCAAGCTGGCTTACGTTGACCAGAGCCGCGACGCGCTGTCCGCAGACAAGACTGTCTTCGAAGAGATTTCGAACGGGTCCGACATCCTTACGGTGGGCCGGTATGAGACGCCATCGCGCGCCTACATCGGCCGCTTCAACTTCAAGGGTGGCGATCAGCAGAAGCACGTCGGCACGCTGTCGGGCGGCGAGCGTGGGCGCCTGCATCTGGCCAAGACGCTTATCTCGGGCGGCAACGTGCTGCTGCTGGATGAACCGTCCAACGACCTCGACGTGGAAACGCTGCGTGCCCTGGAAGACGCGCTACTCGAATTCGCGGGCTGCGTGATGGTGATTTCGCACGATCGCTGGTTCCTCGACCGCATCGCCACGCACATCATTGCCTTCGAAGGCGATTCGCACGTCGAATTCTTCCCGGGCAACTACCAGGAATACGAAGCCGACAAGAAGAAGCGTCTGGGCGAAGAGGGCGCGAAGCCCAAGCGTATCCGCTACAAGCCTGTCACGCGCTAAGCGAAAATATGCGGGTCTTTCGGCCCGCGTTCCTGCTTACGGCGAGCGGTCCGCCTCAACCGGCGCAGGCGCGTCGAGGTTGCTGTCAAACTCGACGCGCTTGTGCGAGCCGTCACAGAACGGCTTGTTCAGCGAGTGCCCGCAGCGGCACAGCCATGCCTGCCCTTCCTCCACCGGTAATTCGCGTCCGCCCTGGGTGACGATCCGGAAGCTTCCCTTGATGTGATACGGCCCGTTGTTGCGGACCGTGATGACAACGTCGTCGGCCATGGCCGCCTCCTCAGAAGAGGATGCCCTGCATGCGATACGCGAAGTGAGCGGGCTTGGCGTCGCGCATCAAGGCCATGAACTGATCCATGTCCATATGCACGACGTTTTCGTGGTCGCCAGCTTCAAAGTAGACGTCGCCGTGCGTCATCAAGCTGCTGTCGATGTAGGTCGGCATGCCGTAGGCCATGCCCACGGGCGGAACGGCCCCTGCATCGCAGTCCCGGAAGACTTCGCGCAACTCCGATTCATCGGCCAGCGTCAGGTCCATGCGCCCCGATTCCTTTTGCAGCTCGGACAGATGCAGGTGATACGTCGATGGCAACACGGCCGCGACATAGCCAAGCTTGTCTTCGAGCAGCAGCGTCTTGGCCAGACGGTCGCCCGGGACATGCGCAGATTGCGCGGTTTCAGTGCTCGTGTGGGTATGCGGATGACGAATCACCTCGTACAGGCAGCCCTTGCTGCGCAGGCAGCCGTCGAGGGTGCTGGAGATCGACATGGCGTCCTCCCGTGTGCTGTGCGACCGGCGGCGGGATTGCTGTGGCCGCTACGTCAGCATAGGTCGGATTGCAGAATGCGCAGGCATTCGAGCGTACAAAAGCAACGGGCCGCTCGTGTGAGCGGCCCGCGTGGCGATGTAGTTATCTGTTCGCGCTAGGCGTCAGGCATTAGCGGTCCCAGCCGCGGTGCCAGCCGCGATCATGACGCCATTCGCGTTCGCGCCACTCGTGACGGCGCCATTCACGCTCACGCCAGTCGTCGCGGTCGCGGTAGTAGCCGCCATAGACGACCGGGGCAGGGGCATAGACCGGGGCCGGGCGATACACCACGGGCGGCGGTGCATAGACAGGGGCCGGGGCCACGTACACCGGTGCAGGCACGCCGATCGACACGCCAACGTCCACATGCGCCAGCGCCGCCGTCGAGGCGCACAGCGCGGCGCCACCCAGAACGAATGCGAGCAGTGTGCGTTTCATGATGCTTCTCCTTACGGTTGCGAGGCCGGGGCGGAGGTGCCGTCGACTTCGTGTATCAAGTTCGTGATGCCATTCTATGAACCGCCGGGCGCTTCAGGTGATACGCAAATCCTACGGATGTAACGGGAAGTAAAACGCCCCACCGGCAAGACACTGGTGGGGCGCGGTATTTCACGTGGGGCGGCTCGTTCAGCCCTGTGCAGGCTCCCAGGCCGTTCGCTGCTCAGGTGACGACCACACCGCCAGGTGCAGCGCCGACAGCGCGAACGGATCCGACAGCAATACCAGCTTCTGCTTGCCTGTGAGCCTGTCGGGACCGGCTTCCAGTGCGTGACGCACATGTGCTTCCCGCACGGCAATCAGGCGTCGGTCGTGCGGAAAGCGGGCCGTGCCGATCGCGCACATCAGCGCGTTGGTGACGGGGTCGACCACGGCTTGGCGGAAGTCCGGCATTGGCGGCGCATTGCGCAGGTGCTTGCGCGTGGCGCGAAGTTCGCGCGGCGGGCGCACTTCCTCCGGGATCATGAACAGGCGCAGGCGCCGCATGCGGCGGCCCAGGCTCACGCGGCTGGAGAGCACCGACAGCGGAATCGACACGATCAGCGCGCCCACGACTGGCGAAAGCCACCAGAGGAAGCTCGGGTTCAGCCAATACACGATCGCAGCCCAGACGATGCCGATCACGGTGTGCAGGCCGTGGCGGCGTACTGCATCGCCCCAATGTGTTTGTGCGTCTTCGCGCGGCGGCGATTTCCAGTGCACCTTCCAGCCGAGGAACGCTGCCGTCACGAAGCGCGTGTGGAACAGCATGCGCACCGGCGCAGCCAGCACCGAGAACGCTGCCTCAATCGCCATCGACAACGCCAGGTGGATCGCCCCGCCAAAGCGCTTCGGCCCCTGGGCCCACAGAACGAGCACGCTCAAAATCTTCGGCAGGAACAGCACGGTGGCGGTAGCGGAAAACAGCGCGGCGGCTTTTTCGGGATGCCACTCCGGCCAGATTGGGAAGAGCTGGCGCGGCTGCGTGAAGTACTCCGGCGCGATCAGCGTGTGCTTGGCCAGCAGGGCCGTCGACAGGATCAGGAACAGGAACCACAGCGGCGCCGACAGATAAGCCATCACCCCGGTGATGAACACGGCGCGGTGCACACGATGGAAGCCAGGCGCGCCGAACAGGCGGAAGTTCATCAGGTTGCCGTGGCACCAGCGGCGGTCGCGGCCCAGCTCGTCGAGCAGGTTGGGCGGCATTTCTTCGTAGCTGCCGTCTAGGTCGTAGGCGATCCACACGGCCCAGCCCGCGCGGCGCATCAGCGCGGCCTCGACGAAGTCGTGCGACATGATCTCACCTGCAAGCGAGCCCTTGCCCGGAATCGGTGCCAGCGCGCAGTGCTTGATGAATGGGTCCAGCCGGATGATGGCGTTGTGGCCCCAGTAGTGCGATTCGCCGAGTTGCCAGTAGTGCAGGCCGGCCGTGAACAGCGGCCCGTACACGCGCGTGGCGAACTGCTGGATACGTGCGTACAGCGTGTCGCGGCCGGCGGCGCGCGGCGCGGTCTGGATGATGCCCGCGCTTGGCGCACCTTCCATCAACTGCACGAGGCGCGTCAGGCAATCGCCGCTCATTACGCTGTCGGCGTCGAGCACGATCATGTAGCGATATTTGCCGCCCCAGCGCCGGCAGAAATCGTCGATGTTGCCGCTCTTGCGCTTCACGCGGTGGCGACGCCAACGATAGAAGATGCGACCGAAACCATCGAGTGCGCGGCAGATATGCAGCCACGCGTCGGCTTCTGCGGTGCGGATGTCCGGGTCGCCGGAGTCTGAAAGCACGAAGAAGTCGAAGTGTTCCAGATGCCCCGTGCGCTGCAACGATTCGTACGTTGCGCGCAGCCCCGCGAACACGCGCTGCACATCTTCATTGCAGATCGGCATGACGATGGCCGTGCGCGCATCGTCGGGAATCGTGGCGTCGGGCGTGGCGCGGCGCGAGATGACGAAGCGGTCGCCGTGGAAGGCCAGCAGCAGGAAGCCGGTGATGGCCGTCCAGAAGCCTGCCGACACCCAGCAGAACAGCACAGCAAACAGCACGATGATGATGGCTTCGAGCCAGTCGGCACCGTGGTACGGCAGCACCGTGCTCATCGCCCAGGTGGCAGCGATGGTCTGCGCGATCATCAGCGCCAGCAGCGTCAGACGGCGGCGCGAGCCGACGAAGCGCCAGATGCCCTTCGGGTCCGGCGAGTCGGGCGCTTCATACGGCACTGGCTTCTTGCCGCCGTGCATCCAACGGTCGATGGCCTTGCGGGTGCGCCAGATCGGCCCGAGCACCCAGGGCCACGGCACCATCGAGCGACGCGCAGGCGTGGGCCCGGTATCCAGGTGGATGCGGCCTTCGCTGTCGTGTTCAAGCGGCGGTGCGGGCTCGGCAGAGGGCTCCGTCGACGCGGCATCGGCGCGCGTGGCGCCATAGGCGGCATCCAGACGCGAGCCTACAGAAGCGTAGGCCGGCGCATCGGCGTCGAGCGAGGTCGTCTGCGCCGGGTCGAGCTTGGCCAGTGCGCGATGCAGCTTGGCGAGCGCTGCCGCATCATCGTCGCCGGCTGTGATGCCCGCGGTGCGCAGCAGCGCAGCGCGCGCCTCGGCCGCCAGCGGCAGCGCCTCTAGGTAATGGTCGGCCACAGACTGCGCTGTGGCAGGGGTGGTGGAGGGGGCGGTGCCAGCGGCACCGTCAGTCTGGGCTGTCGTCACGTTCAGCCCGGAGGTAACAGGTAGCTCCACGTCTCAGAAAGTCCGGTGCCGCCGCTGCGCAGGTAGCCACGCATTTCGACGGGTTTATCGTCGTCGACCCGCTTGAGGCGCACGGTCACGCGCCAGCCGCCGGTCGCGGTGTTGGGTTGGCCGAAGATCGATTCGATCTTGCCGTTGGCATCTGCCGAGAAAACGGGCTCAACCGGTGCATTGGGCGGAAGCTTCGCCAGCGCGGGGCCTTCAAAGTCGACCACGAAGGCGATCGTATCGTCGGGCTTGCGCTCGTCGGGGCGCTTGGTCGTCCAGCCGTGCGAGCGGCGCGTCTGCGTAACCCACGCCAGCGCCGGTTTCTTGTCGGCGTCTTTCTGCCACAGCAGGCGGTATTCGAGATTGAACGGCTGATGGGGCTTGGGCGGGTTCTCTGGCACCCAGTAGGCGACCACGTTGTCGTTCGTCTCGTCTGGCGTCGGAATCTGTACCAGCTCCACACGGCCCGCGCCCCATTTGCCGACGGGCTCGACCCACGCGCTCGGGCGCAGCTCATAGCGGTCGCCGATTTCCTGGTAGCTGGAGAACGCGCGGTCACGCTGCATCAGGCCGAAACCGCCCGGATTGGTCGTCCCGAACGAGCTGACCAGCAGGCGCTTGGGGTTCGTCAGCGGACGCCAGATCCATTCGCCTGTTCCGGAAAGCACCGACAGGCCGTCGGAGTCATGCACTTCGGGGCGGAAATCCAGCGCAGGCGCCGGTTGGTTCTCGCCAAAGAAGAACATGCTGGTGAGCGGGGCGATGGCCAGCTTGCTCACGTTCTCGCGCATGTACAGCTGCGCCTTGACGTCGACCGCCGTGTCGCTGCCCGGCTTGATGACAAAGCGGTAGGCGCCCGTGGCGCGGCGCGAGTTGAGCAGCGCGTAGATCGTCAGCTCTTTCGCGTTGGCGGCAGGCCGTTCGATCCAGAAATCAGTGAAGCGGGGGAATTCCTCGCCTGAATTGAGCGCGGTGTCGATGGCCAAGCCGCGCGCGGATAGACCGTAGACCTGCCCCTTGCCGATGCCTCGGAAGTACGACGCGCCCAGGAACACGATGACCTCGTCCTTGTACTTGGGCGTGTTCATCGGGTAGTGCACGCGGAAGCCGGCAAAGCCGAGCTTCTGCAACTGCTTCGGGTCGAGCTTGACCGGGCCGTAGTCGAACAGGCGCGGATCGAAGCGGATTTCGCGCACGCCGGCGGGCGACACCTCGTTGATCTTCACGGGCTGGTCGTAGTACGAACCCTCGTGGAAGAAACCGAGTTCGAACGGCAGCTTGTCGCGGCGCCAGTAAGCCTGGTCGGACTTGAAGCGGATTTCGCGGTACTGGTCGTAGCGCAGCTCGCGAAGTTCGCGGGGCAGGGTTTCGGCGGGCGCCTGGTACGGCTTGGAGGCCAGTTGCTTGGCGCGTGCGGCCACATCGTTGAAGCCGAAGGCCAGCGCAGCATGCGCCGAAGCCAGTGCCAGCAGGCCCACGGCCAACCGCGCATAGCCGGCTACCGAACGGTTGCGTGCCGCGCGAGCGGCCCCCGGCGTGCGGGAGGAAACAGCGGAGGGAATGTTCAAAATGAGATCGCGTCTATGCGGCGGGCCGAGGAACGTGACGCTTCGGTCCTGCCGGTCATTCGTCTGTGCCGCCGAGATTTTACCCGCCGTACCTTTGCGAGATCAAAACCGGCAACATTTTGATAATGTTTCTGGCCGTATCGGACCGCCATCGGCGTCAAATGGCGTGTAATCAGGCGGTCTGTGGCGGGTCAACCGTTCGGTTGAGGGGAACGCACACCGCCGGCTAGCGGTCAGAACCGCTTTCCTGTGTGCCGGGATTTCCGCATGGCACACTCTCGGCTTTTTCCTCCATGGAGTTCGCATGACCTGCTGGACGCGACGCGCCACGGCAACTGCCGCGCTTGCCTTTTCGACCTCGTTGCTCGCGCCTGTGGCGTTTGCCGCACCCGCAGCCAAGGCGGCTCCAAAGGCTGCAGCGCCTGCCAAGGCAGTGCGCGATCCCGGCGACGTGGCGGTGCTGCTCGATGCCTTCCCGCTCGGCAAGCCCCTGCGCAAACTGCCCTCGTGCGAAGACGTACGCGCGAATGGCGGCAAGGACGTCGCCGAATATTGCTCCGACGCGCTTGAATCGCATGGCCGCACGCGCTCGCTGGGCGTGCCGCAGGCATCGCGCCCCGAGTTGATGGACGGGCCGCAGGCCGTGCTCCTGATTGACCAGGACGGCAACATCGCCGGCATGTTCGTGCCGACACGCGGCGTCGATACCGAACAGCGCGTCTTCCAGGCCCTGTCCGATCGTTACGGCAAGCCCGCGCAGGAAGGCAAGGCGCCGCTCAAGCTCAAGTCTGGTAAGACGGTCGATTCGCTGCGCGCACGCTGGGCAGGCCATCAGACCATCATCACGATGTACGCGATTCCCGAAGAGCCGCAGAACGGCACGGTGGAATTCCTTTGGGCACCGCGCGCCGGGGCAGTAATGGATCAGATGCGTGCCGAAGTCGATCCGAATGCCCCCAAGCCGGCTGCTGCGTCCGGTGTGGCGGCCTCGGCACCCGCCGCGACGGCTAAGCCCTCTGCAGGCAAACCGGCGCCTAAGCAGTGAACTTACGGACACACGTTCGTAGTTTTCGGTTACACCGCTTACACCCGCATGACGCCGGCGTCGCTCGCGTCGGCTTATAACGTCCACGTGGCTCCACTAGCGGGGCCGAAGGACGCTAATCATGAAAATCGTGGCTCTGGCCTTGTTGGCCGCGACGCTTGGGGGTTGCGCGGTGTATCCGGCACCGGTAGCCGTGGCGCCTGTGCCTGTCTATGCTGCACCGGCTTATCCGGCCTATTACGGCGGCTATTGGGGTGGACCTTCGGTGTACTTCAATTACCACCACCGCTGATCACCCGTTGGCTGATCTGCGTCTAGTCCGTTGAACGCAGGCCCGGCCAGCCGGGCGCTAATGTCTGCGGCAAGCCAAGCAGATCCAGCACGCGCCCGACCGTGTGGTCGACCAGGTCGTCGATCGTCTTGGGGCGCTGGTAGAAGCCCGGCACGGGCGGGAACACGATTCCGCCCATCTCTGTGACGGCCGTCATGTTGCGCAGGTGCGCTAGATTCAACGGCGTTTCGCGCACCATCAGGATGAGGCGGCGACGCTCCTTGAGTGTGACATCGGCCGCGCGGGCAATGAGGTTGTCCGACAGGCCGTGCGCAACGGCCGCCAGCGTCTTCATCGAGCAGGGCGCCACCACCATCGCTTCCGCCGCAAACGAGCCGCTGGCAATGGTCGCGCCGATGTCGCGCACGTTATGCACGACGTGCGCCAGCGCTTCCACTTCTTCGCGTGCCATGTGTAGCTCGTGCTGCACGTTCATCAGCCCTGCGGGCGACATCAGCAGGTGCGATTCCACCCCCGCTGATTCACGCAGGCCCTGCAGAACCTGCAGCAGCCGCACACCGTAGATTGCCCCCGACGCCCCCGTGATGGCCACGATGATGCGGCGCACAGGTGGCGTCTGGACCGTGGCGTTCACGGGCAAGGTCACGCTTAGCCGAAAACTAGATCAAGCAGCCAGCAGCGGCTGCAGTTCGCCGCTCTGGTACATCTCCATCATGATGTCCGAACCGCCGATGAATTCGCCCTTGACGTAGAGCTGCGGAATGGTCGGCCAGTTGGCGTAGTCCTTGATGCCCTGGCGGATTTCATCGTCTTCCAGCACGTTGACGGTGTGCGGCCGATCCACGCCGCAGGCCTTCAGGATCTGGATGGCGCGGCCCGAGAAGCCGCACATCGGGAATTGCGCCGTGCCCTTCATGAAGAGGACGACGGGGTGGCCTTTGACGATCTGGTCGATCTTTTCGTGCGTGGTGCTCATGGGGAGACTCGATTTGGTGAGGGGCGGCAGCTGGGTGTCCGAGCTGACATCCGCATTGGAAAACTTTTCTATTTTAGCGAGGAACGCGCACCGGCGTTTTGATCCAGCCATTGCCCGCCGCTGCAGCGGTCGTGGTCGGCCAGGTCTTGCGCGGTGAAGACGTTGGCGAAGCCGGCGCCGCCCAGCAGCGCCCGCACGGGTTCGCCCTGGTCGTAGCCGTGCTCGAGCAGCAGCCAGCCGCCGGAGGCAAGCCGTGCAGGCGCCCCTGCGACGATGTTGCGCAGGTGGCGCAGGCCGTCGTCGTGGTCGGTGAGGGCGCTGGCGGGTTCGAAGCGCAGGTCGCCCTGGTCGAGATGCGCGTCGGTGGCGGCGATGTACGGCGGATTGCTGGCGATCAGGTCGAAGGCGTGTGGCGCATCGGTTTCGGCCAGCGCGCCATACCAGTCGCCCAGCGCAGCCTGGACGTTGGCAGCCCCCAGCGCCTCGACGTTGCCGATTGCCACGGCCAGCGCATCGGCGGAGGCATCGGTGGCCCATACGCGCGCGTCGCGTCGCGCCAGCGCAATCGTGATGGCAATGATGCCGCTGCCCGTGCCCATGTCGAGCACGGCGGGCGCATCGCGTTCTTCCAGACGGTCCAGCGCCTGTTCAACGAGCAATTCCGTATCGGGGCGCGGAATAAGCACGGCTGGCGTCACCTTGAACGTGCGGCCGAAGAATTCACGTTCGCCCAGCAGATAGGCCATCGGCTCGCCGGCCAGGCGGCGTGTTGCGAGGTCGCTGATTTGCGCGCGCGCGGCCACGTCGATGGCGCAGGTGTCTTGCGTGATGAGTTGCACGCGCGACAGGCCCGTCACGTGCGAGACCAGCATCCGTGCTTCCAGGGCAGGCAAGCCGGCGCGCGCCAGCGCCGTCAGCGCGTCGGACACGCGAGCCAGGGTTTCGGGCGAAATGACAGAAGCAGACGACACGGCAACAGACCAGCAGCGAAGATCGGGCGCACAAAATAACACGGGCCCGGCCGATGTGGCGCGGGCCCGCGAGCGGGTCGGTTTGGTTAAACAGCGTTTATTGCTTGGTCGCGTCCTTGACCTTGTCGGCCGCTTCCTTCGTGGCGTCAGCGGTCTTGTCGGCTGCAACCTTGGCGGCGTCGGCCGTCTTGTCGGCTGCGGTCTTGGCGGCATCCTTGGCCTGTGCCAACGCACCTGATGCAGAGACCTGCGCATCCGAAGCGGCTTGCGAGAGTTCCACCTTGGCGGCGTCGGCGGCCTTGCTCACGGCGGTGCCGGCGTTGTCGATCGCCTGCTTGGCGGCGTCCTTCGATTGCTCCATCGCGCTCTTGGCAGCTTGGTCGGTGGCGTCGTCTTTCTTGCCGCAGGCGGCCAGGCCGAGTGCGAGGGTGGTAGCGACAGTGATGGCCAGCAGTTGGGTACGCATTGCGATTCTCCTAATCGTGATGTTGCCGCGCTTGTTGATGAGTGCGCGCCGGATGCGACCGGCGATGCACTCGGCGTGATCGAGATCGATTATAGGAACGCGAGGCCGGCTCGCCATCGCGCAAAGCTGTATCAAACGCAAGCGGATGTTACGGAGCGCGCGCTTTTTTAACGATTGAGCGATCAGGTGTCTTCGCCCAGCGCCGCGAGTTGTTCCGCTTGGTGCTCGGCCGCCAACGCGCCCACGAGTTCGTCGATGTCGCCGTCCATGATCGCGTCGATCTTGTACAGCGTCAGGTTGATGCGGTGATCGGTCACGCGGCCTTGCGGGAAGTTGTACGTGCGGATGCGGTCGGAGCGGTCGCCCGAGCCGATCAGGCTCTTGCGGGCGCTGGCTTCCTTGGCTTGCGCTTCGCGCTCCTGGCGATCCTTCAGGCGTGCGGCCAGCACCTGCATGGCACGGTCCTTGTTGCGGTGCTGGCTGCGGTCATCCTGGCACTCCACCACCAAGCCGGTCGGCAGGTGGGTAATGCGCACGGCGGAATCCGTCTTGTTGATGTGCTGGCCGCCCGCGCCGGACGCGCGGAACGTATCGATGCGCAAATCCGCCGGGTTGATCTGGATGTCGGCCAACGCATCGGCTTCCGGCATGACCGCCACGGTGCAGGCCGACGTGTGGATGCGCCCCTGCGCCTCGGTGGCCGGCACGCGCTGCACGCGGTGGCCGCCCGATTCGAACTTCAGGCGCGAGTACGCACCTTCGCCCACCAGCCGCGCAATCACTTCCTTGTAGCCGCCCAGGTCCGAGGGCGATTCGCTCACGATCTCCACCTGCCAGCGCTGCCGTTCGGCGTAGCGCGTGTACATGCGCAGCAAGTCGCCGGCAAAAAGAGCGGATTCATCGCCGCCCGTGCCTGCGCGGATTTCTACGAAGATGTTGCGATGGTCGTTCGGGTCTTTGGGCAGCAGCAGGCGCTGCAGCTCGCCTTCGAGGGATTCCATGCGCTCACGCGCGGCGCGGAGTTCGTCTTCGGCAAACGCCTTCATGTCCGGGTCGGCCGCCAGTTCCTGCGCGGTGGCGATGTCTTCGTCGGCCTGCTTCCACGCGGCAAATTGTGCGACCACGGGCTCCAGTTCGGCGTGCTCGCGCGTGAGCTTGCGATATTGGTCGAGGTTGGCGGTGGCGTCTTCACGCGCGAGCAGCGCGTTGATTTCGACGATGCGCTCGGCCAGTTGGTCGAGCTTGGACAGCATGCTGGGCTTCATTCGGGCAGTCGCGGAGGGAAACGCTGGAAGCGAGGGCGGCGCATGATACCGCGCCAGAAGTTGCGTGCCGGAGTGAAAACATGCGGCGCGCGCGTGCGATGCGCTGGCCGCTAGCGCTCGGAGTGGCTGGACTGGCGGAACAACGCCGGCAGCAGGTCGATGAGCTGTTCGCGGCCTTCGCCCTGCGTGTGGTTGAGCGCATGCGTCGGGCCGTGGAGGAATTTCTTGGTCAGCGCCTGCGACAGCGCTTCGAGCACCAGCGCCGGATCATCGCCGCGCGCAAGCATGCGCTGGGCGCGTTCCAGTTCACCCTGGCGCAGCGTTTCGGCCTGCGCATGCAGATCGCGGATGATGGGCACCACGCTGCGCGCATCGAGCCAGTGCATGAAGTTCAGCACGCGCGTTTCGATAATGGCCTCGGCCTGCGCCACGGCGGCCTGCCGCAGCGCGTTGCCCTCGCGCACGATGGCGCCCAGGTCGTCCACGGTGTAGAGGAATACGTCGGACAGACGCGCGACTTCGGGTTCGATGTCGCGCGGCACGGCCAGGTCGACCATGAACATCGGGCGGTGGCGGCGCTGCTTGATGGCGCGCTCCACGGCGCCCAGGCCGATGATGGGCAGCGTGCTGGCCGTGCACGAAACAACGATGTCGAACTCGGCGAGCTTGGTCGGCAGTTCGGCCAGGCGGACGGCGCGGGCGTTCAGCCCCTGGTTCGACAGCGATTCGGCGAGCTTCTCGCCGCGTTCCAGCGTGCGGTTGGCGATCACTACCTCACGCGGCGTCTGCGCGGCGAAGTGCGTGGCGCACAGCTCGATCATTTCACCGGCGCCGATGAACAATACGCGCTGATCGGCGATCGATTCGAAGATGCGCTGCGCCAAGCGCACGGCGGCAGCGGCCATCGACACGGAATGCGCGCCGATCTCCGTCGTGCCGCGCACTTCCTTGGCCACCGCAAAGGTGCGCTGGAATAGCTGATTCAGGTACGTGCCGAGGGCGCCCGCTTCGGTGGCGGTGCGCACGGCGTCTTTCATCTGGCCGAGGATCTGCGTCTCACCCAGCACCATGGAATCGAGCCCGCTGGCCACGCGGAAAGCGTGCCGTACCGCCAGCGATTGCCCGAGCGAATACACATGGGGCGCGAGTTCGCCGGGGTCGATGTTGTGGTGCTGTGCCAGCCAGCGAATCGCATGCTCGTGCGCGGTCTGCTCGGGCAGGTTGCCGTCGGTGGCGCAGTAGATTTCGGTGCGATTGCAGGTGGAAAGGATGGCCGCTTCGGCCGTGCTTCTGAGGTGCGGCAGGTGCTGGCGCAGCGTGCCCAGCGCGGGCTTGAGCTGCTCGAGCGGAAACGCCACCTTCTCGCGCAGGGAAAGCGGCGCAGTGTGGTGGTTGATTCCGAGGGTCAGCAACTGCATGTGGGGCGGCCGGTTAATTGGGGACGGCACGAATTTTGAGCACTCTGGATTATAACGCCCGGCCTCCGGATGAGCAGGACCCAGGTCAAATCTGGTGGCATGTGCGGACGAATGTCGATTATTCGTCACGCACCGCGTGGTGGGCTACCGTGGCCTTCTGCACCGTCCTGCGCTAAGGTACGCGTCCAGTTGAATCGCTCAAGAGCAACACGGAGAACAGGCATGGGGTGGATCGGGCCGCTATGGATCGGGCTGGCGGTGGGCGTGGCGGCGCGTTGGCTGCATCCCGCAGGCAAACGCCTGGGGTGGGCGGCTGCGCTGGTGACGGGCGGGATTGGCGCGTTGTTTGGTTACTACAGCGGCCAGTTTGCCCACCTCTATGCCGATGGGCAGATCATGGCCTGGACGGCCGCCGTGGTGGGCGCCATGCTGCTGCCCGCCGCCTGGGGCCTGCTGCGCCGCTAGGGCGAGTGTCCTGCGGCGTTCTGGCGCGGCTCAGCCCGCGCCCACGTCGGCAGTGCGCGCATCGCGCGCGGCCAGGTAGCCGGCCATCAGCGTTTCCAGCCGCTTGAAGTCAACCGGCTTGGTCAGGTGATCCGTAAAGCCCGCGTCGCGGCAGCGGGCGATGTCTTCTTCCATGCCGTAGCCCGTAATCGCAATCGACGGTGCGGCTTGCCGCTCGGCAAAAATACGCACCACGTCCAGGCCGCTGCCGTCAGGCAGACCAATGTCGCTGATCAGCAGATCGAACGTGCCAGATTCAGCGGCTTGCATGGCCGTGCGGGCACTATTGGCCACGGCGACGCTGTGACCGAGAATCTCCAGCATTTGCGACATGGCTTCGGCCGTATCGGCGTTGTCTTCCACCAGCAGCACGTGCAAGCCGCGCGTCGGTTGGGCGCGTGGCAAGGGCGGCGAGGGCGGTGTCTCGGGCTGCACCATCTCGGTGGCCAAGGGCAGCGTGAGCGTGAACGTAGCGCCCTCGTGGCGGCCGGCGCTCTCGGCAATCAATGACCCCTCGTGCTTCTGCACCAGCGCGTAGGCAATCGCCAGGCCCAGGCCCAGCCCGCCAAAGCGCTGCGTGATCGATGCGTCGGCCTGTTCGAATGCCGAAAAGATACGCGGCAGTGCGTCGAGTTCGATGCCGATGCCGTTGTCCTTCACCGCCACGGCCACGGTGGAGGGCGACGGGTTCCAGACGCGCACCTCGATGGCGCCGCCTTCGGGCGTGAACTTGACGGCGTTGCGCACCAGGTTCCAGATCACCTGCTGGATGCGTGCGCCGTCGGCATACAGCCGGCTGCGGCCCGCCTCGAAGCGCGTCTTGAGCGACAGCCGCTTGGCCTGCATGTCGTTGCGCGACATCTCCAGCGTGCTTTCCAGCAGCGGATACAAATCGACCAGCGCAAAGCTCACCGCCAGCTTGCCGCGCGCAATGCCGGTGATGTCGAGCAGGTCGTCGATCAGGCGCGCTTCCAGCTCGGCATTGCGGCGCACGACTTCCAGTTGTGCGACCACATACGCCGGCAGATCCTGGCGCAGTTCCAGCAGATGCACGGCGGTCAGGATTGGCGTGAGCGGCGTGCGCAGTTCATGCGAAAGCACGGCCAGGAAGTGGTCCTTGGCGTGGTTGGCGGTCTCGGCTTCTTCCTTTGCGCGGCGCAGGGCGTCGGCAGCGATACGCTCTTCCGTGGAGTCGCGGATGATCTTGGAGAAGCCGACCAGTTGCCCGGTCTCGTTGTGGATGGCGGTGACCACGCTTGATGCGTAGAACGGCGTGCCGTCCTTGCGCAGCATCCAGCGGTCGTCGGTGAGGCTGCCTTCGCGGCGCACGCGTTCGAGCTTGCGCTGGAATTCCCCCGCCTCGCGCGCGGCCTGCGGATACAGAATCTCTGCCGACTTGCCGAGGATGTCCTCGCGTGCATACCCGAGAATGCCGCGCGATGCCGCATTCCAGGTGCGCACGATGCCCTGCGGGTCTAGCGAGAGCACAGCGTGTTCCTTGAGCGCGTTGATCAGCAGGCGGAAGTGCGTCTCCGCCTCGCGTAGGGCGGCTTCGGCGGCGATGCGCTGGCGGCGCTCGGCCGCTTCGGCCAGCGCGCGCAACAGCACCACGGGCAGGCGCTGCAAGCGCTGCTTGATGACGTAATCGGTGGCGCCGCGCTTGAGCATGTCCACCGCATGTTCCTCGCCCAGCGCACCCGATACGAAGATGAACGGCGTTTGCGGCGCCATGCGGCGCGCAATGTCCAGCGCCTCCGCCCCGGTGAATTGCGGCAGCATGTAGTCGGCCAGGATGGCGTCGAAGGTCCGTGCGCTGAGCTGGGCGATGAAGTCGGTCTCGTTGTCGACCAGCGTGGTGTCGGCTTGCAGGTTGGCGGTTTCCAGCCGCGCGCGCGTCAGTTCTGCGTCGAGCGGATTGTCTTCGACCAGCAGCAGTTGCAGATTGGGCATGGGGGCGAATGCTCCGGATTGGCGGCTAGCTCGCCGGCAGCAACGTGCGGCGTGCCCGGGTGGAGCCCGGCGGCGGTTCGTTCAGCACCGCCCAGAACACGCCCAGGTCGGCAATCGCATCGACAAACGCGCGAAACTCCACCGGTTTGACCACATAGGCATTGACGCCCAGCTCGTAGCTGCGCAGCAGGTCGGTTTCTTCTCGCGACGAGGTAAGCATGACCACCGGCAGGCTCTTGAGCACGGGCGTTGCGCGAATCTCAGCCAGCACTTCCAGGCCGTCGAGTTTCGGCAGCTTCAAGTCGAGCAGCACCACGGCCGGGTTGCCTGGTACCCGTTGCGCGTAAAGGTTGCGTGCGTGCAGGTAATCCAGCGCTTCAGCGCCGTCCCGGGTGACGACCACATCGTTGGCAAGCTGGCTGCGCTCCAACGCCAGCAGGGTCAGCTCGAGGTCGTTTGGGTTGTCTTCGACGAGCAGGATGGGTTTGAGCATGGTGACAATGAACGTGGAAAGAACGATCAGGCATCGCGAGTCAGGGTGTGCTGAGGCCTGCCTCGGATACCGCCTGCGGGTCGGGCGTGCGCGGCAGCGCGAAGTAGAACGTCGCGCCGCGATTGAGCTCGCCCTCGGCCCAGGTGCGGCCGCCGTGGCGATCGATGATGCGCCGCACATTGGCCAGGCCGATGCCGGTGCCCTCGAACTCGTCCATGCGATGCAGCCGCTGGAACACGCCGAACAGCTTGGCCACGTATTCCATCGAGAAGCCCACGCCGTTGTCGGCAATGCGCACGATGGTTTCGGCGTCGGTCTGTTCGGCGTCGATATGGATGCGCGCCGGATCACGGTCACGCGTGTATTTGACGGCGTTGGAGAGCAGGTTGCGCATCGCCAGTTGCAAGAATGCCGGGTCGGCGCGTACCACGGGCAACGCGGCGATACTCCACTCGATATGGCGGCGCCCCTGGTCGATCGTCATGTCGCGCACGACGCCGCGCACGAGCTGGGCGAGGTCGACATCGGTCAGGTGAAGCGCGCCCCGGCCCATCTGCGAGAAGGTCAGCAGATCGTCGACGAGCTTGCCCGCAAAGCGCGACGACTCCGAGATCGTCTGCAGAAAATGCCGCCCGCGCGCCGAGACGTGCTGGCCTTCCATCTCGTCGAGCAGTTCGGCATAGCCGGCGATGTGGCGCAGCGGCGCGCGCAAGTCATGCGAAACGGAATACGAGAACGCTTCCAGCTCGTGATTGGCGCGGCGCAGCTCGCTGGTCAACTCTGCGGCTTCTTCAGCGCGGCGCAGCACGATGTTAAGCACGGCGTAGCGGAACTCCGCAGCGGTCTCCACTTCGCTCGTACGCCACGGGCGCGAGGTCTGCGCGACGTGCTCTTGCCAATGGCGCGTGCGGCCGAGCATGTGCCCGTTATCGTGGCTGGTGGCCAGGTCCGGTGCGTCGCCCGTCCAGCGCACGGTGTGCGGGGTTTCGGGGCGGAACCACATTACGTAGTGCCGATGCAGTTGCGAAACCTGCACGGCGAGCACACCGCTGGCCTGGGGCAGCAGTGCCGCGCCGTCCGGATAGGTGGCGGCCAGGCGGTCGGTGTGGAAGACCTCGCCAGGGTGCTCGTTGGCCATCCATTCGGTCAGGCGCAGGATGCTGTCTTCGTCAGGCGCGACACCGATGCGCACGCACTCGCCCTGGCGCACGATGGCGGCGCCGCTTGCCGAGGCAAAGCGCAGCAGATCGGCGGGATGTTCGATCAGGCCATCCTGGAAATGGTCGCGGTCGGCCATCGCAGCCAGCAGGCGCACAAGGATGCGTCGCAGTTCGAGCCGGTGGGCGATCTCGGCGCGGTCTTCCTTTGCCTCGATCTGCAGCGACAGAATCTGCGCCAGGTGTTCGCATGCCGTGCGCACCTCAAACGACAGCGAACAGGGCGTCGCATGGTGGCAGGCGATCAAGCCCCAGAGGTTGCCGCGCACCGTAAGCGCCAGCGTCAGCGAGGCCTTGGCGCCCATGCGGCGCATGGTTTCGCGCTGCGCATCGGACGCGGCGCGCAGGGCCGCGTACGTCAGATCAGTCGTGCGCCCCGTGGATGGGTGCAGAGGCGGCACCAGACCCACCGGCGTATCGTCCACGTCTGCCACCAGGCGCAAGGGGCTGTGGCTATACAGGCTGTGCAGTTCGGGCGTCACGCCCGCGCCGGACAGGTGCGTGCCGACCAGCGTGTCATAGGCGTTGTTGCGCGCCTCTGCGAGTGCCTGCAAGGAACCATCGCGGTCTATGCGGTAGATCGTGACGCGGCCAAAGCCGGTCAGGCGGCGGACTTCGCGCGCGGCCAAGTCCGTCAGCGCATCGACCGTGCTGGCCGCTTGCAGGCTGGCGACGAACGTGCGCACCAGCGGGTACATCGATGCAAACGCGCCGTCGGCCGCACGCGCGGCAGGTTCCAGCTCCAGGATCAGCGTGCGCTTGTGCCGGTGCGTCACCGCGTCGAGCGCGTGGCCGTGTGGCGTCTGCAGCGTGCCGATATACAGAGGATGGCCGTCGATGCTGTGTGTGCCCAGAGCGCGCTCCAGCAACTTGCGGCCGGCGGTGCCGATCACACGGTCGACGGGGGCCTGCAGCGCAGTGGCCAGTGGCGTACCCAGCGCGGCCTCCAGGTTTTCGCTCACCTGGTGGATGCGTAAATCGGGCTCCGACAGGCACAGCAACACCCCGCGCGACTGGATGGCAGCGTGGCTGCCGATGCCGGGCGAGGCGTCGATGTCGTCAACTGCGGACAAGGGCGGAGGCGATTGCGAACTCATGGCGTCGGGCGAGTGCACCGCCCCGATGGCCTTGGCTGAATGCCTGGCGGGGACGGCGGGCTGCCCCGGGCGGAAGCGGCCTGCCGGGGTTCAGCGTATTTGCCAGGTTGCTACGCAAGCGACGTGCCCGACACGTGAAAACGGCATGGCGATGCGCCCGGTAGAGCACCGAAGCAGCGTTGTCGTCCCTTCCCGCATGTAAAAAAGTGATGCTGGGCCGCCTCAACGTTACAAGGCTGGACGGTGCCCGGGTTGTCCTGTTGCTCAGGCTTGCATTTTCGCGTCGCCCATGAAAAAAGCCCCGCAGCGATTGCGGGGCTTTTTCGTTGTGCTTGTGCTGCTCAGACGTTGAACAGGAAGTGCAGCACATCGCCGTCCTTGACGATGTATTCCTTGCCTTCGGCGCGCATCTTGCCGGCTTCCTTGGCACCTTGTTCGCCCTTGAACTGGATGAAATCGTCGTACGAAATCGTCTGGGCGCGGATAAAGCCGCGTTCGAAGTCGGTGTGGATGGCCGCAGCGGCACGCGGGGCCGTGTCGCCGATGTGGATCGTCCAGGCGCGCACTTCCTTCACACCGGCGGTGAAGTAGGTTTGCAGGCCGAGCAGCTTGAAGGCCGCGCGGATCACGCGGTTCAGGCCGGGTTCGTCCATGCCGATGTCGGCCAGGAATTCAGCCTTGTCAGCGTCATCCAGATCCGCGATTTCGGCCTCGATGGCGGCGCACACGGCCACCACCGGCGAATTCGTCTGCGCGGCGTAGTTGCGCACGGCGTCCAGGTGCGGGTTGTTCTCGAAGCCGTCTTCGCGCACGTTGGCCACGTACATGGTCGGCTTGGCGGTAATCAGGCACAGCGGCTTGATGGTTGCCCACTCATCGTCGGTCAGGTTCAGGCCGCGCACCGGCTTGGCTTCATCCAGCACCTTCTGCGCTTTTTCCAGCACCGCGACCAGCTTGGCGGCTTCCTTGTCGTTGCCCGACTTGGCGGCCTTGGTGTAGCGCTGCAGTGCCTTTTCAACCGTGGCCAGGTCAGCGAGGGCCAGTTCGGTGTTGATGACCTCGATGTCGGCGATCGGGTCGACCTTGCCGGCGACGTGGATCACGTTTTCATCTTCGAAACAGCGCACCACGTGCGTGATGGCATCCGTCTCGCGGATGTTGGCCAGGAACTGGTTGCCCAGGCCTTCACCCTTGGAGGCGCCCGCCACCAGGCCCGCAATGTCGACGAACTCGACCACCGCCGGCAGCACCCGCTCGGGCTTGACGATGTCGGCCAGCGCTTGCAGGCGGACGTCCGGCACTTCCACCACGCCTACGTTGGGCTCGATCGTGCAGAACGGGTAGTTCTCGGCAGCGATGCCGGCTTTGGTCAGGGCATTGAACAGGGTCGACTTGCCGACGTTCGGCAGACCAACGATGCCGCATTGGAGGCTCATGGTGAAAAAGGCTCTAAATCAAGGGGTTGCGTGACGCGGGGGAGGCGGCAGCACAGCGGAATCCGGGCTGTGCGCGTCGTTCACGGAAAGGCGTGATTGTAACCGCTCCGGATGGCGTCTAGCCCTACGATGCCGCTTCGGCGCGCTTGCGCTGCGTGCGGCTGGCCAGCACCAGGGCAATGCCACCGAGGATGGCGGCGGAGGCGGCTGCCAGGCGCGGGGTCAGCGGCTCCGCCAGGAACAGCACCGCGCCGAACGCCGCAATGGGCGGCACCGACAGTTGCACCGCCGCCGCACGGATCGCCGACAGCCCTTTGAGCGCGGCGTACCAGATCACATAGCCGATGCCCGAAGTGAGGGCGCCGGAGGCAAGCGCGAGCAGGATACCGGCCGGGCTGGCGTGTGCGCGGTCATACAGCAACATGCTCAGCGCGAGCGCCATGGGAGCGGCGCGCAGGAAGTTGCCGGCAGTTGCACCCAGCGGATTGTCGAGCCCGCGCCCGCGCAGGGAATACACGCCCCAGGCCACGCCCGCCACCGTCATCAACGCGGCACCCAGCGGCGTCGGCGCTGTCACGCCGGGCGATACGAGATAGATGAGCCCACCTGCCGCCAGCGCAAAACCCGCCCAGCCAAGCGCCTCGAACCGTTCGCCGGCACGCAGGCCGGCCGCCAGCATGGTGAGCTGCACCGCGCCAAACAGAATCAGCGCGCCGGTGCCTGCGCTCAGCGTCAGATACGCAAACGAGAAGAAGACGACATAGACGAAGAGCATCGTCGCGGCAGCCCAATCAACACGCGCTGGCGGTGTCTGCCCCGCGCTTGCCCGCGCAAGGACGGCTAGCACGACGGCGCCCGATACCAGCCGGATGCTGGAAAAGCTCGCCGCATCGATGGCCGCCTGTTGAAGCGCCAGCCGGCACAGCAGCGAGTTCGACGCGAACGCCACCATGGTGATGCAGGTGAGCAGCACCGTGCGCAGGGCGGGGTGCGCGTCGTTTGTCTGGTCCATGTGAGTTCTCATTCGATGGGCAATCGGCGCTCCGGAGATGCCCGGCCCGAGCAACCGATCGCATGCTAGCGGCGCGATGTCCTCATTCTAGAGTGCGGCTTGGGCAAACAAGGCGCTTCACGGCTGCATGGACGAGGGGGCGAAGGCGTTACGGGCCCCGTTACGCGTTACGTTCCAGAAACGTAACAACTTCGCGTGAAGCGGCCGTTTTTCGGGCCCGCGACGCCTGCCGCCAGATGCCCTCCGTATCCTACGAAGCCAAGCCGGCAAAGACTTGAGCGCCGTTTCTGCGCGCACTGGAGACGGTGGCGGGCCGCCCGGGCATGCCTATTGCACTGGTCTCCCGCAAACAACACGTTTGATTCTGGAGCACAGCATGTCCTGGACCGTCGCCACCGCCGCCCGCCCGATCCATACGGTTTCCGACAGCGCTGGCCTGTTCGCCAGCTACGAGGCCATCGCGAGCCTGTCCGAAAACATGGTGGATGCGGCCGAACGCGGCGATTGGGACGAAGTGAGCTTGCTGGAGCGCGAATGCGCGGCCCACATGGAGCGTCTGGGCCACGGCCTGCGCCCGGCCTTGTCGCACGAAGAAGTGCAACGCAAGCGTGACCTGATGATGCGTATTCTGGCCAACGACGCCCGCGTGCGTGCGCTGGTCTGCCCGCGCCAGGATGAACTGATGCGCCTGGTCAGCGGCGAGCGCCGCGCCATTGGCGCACGCCAGGCGTACGCCGCCGTTTCGTACTACTGAGCAGCAGAGCGGTTCCGGGACCGGACCCGATTCAGCGGTCCGCCCGCAATTCTCCCCACGACATCAGCACCCGCTGGATGCTGCGCGCATAGGCGTCGCGGTGGACAGGAGTTTCCGAGTGGTACGCGCCGATGGCCCGCCAGGTGTTTCCGTGGCGCACCATCTTTTGCTTGAGCAGCCACGCCGCCACGAACACGTTGACGCAGGCGTCGGTCAACGCACGGCGCGGCACGCCGTAGCGGGCCAGCGTGCTGAAGTGGATCGAGTTGATCTGCGCCTGGCCGATGTCGACCGAGCCGTCGGCGTTGCGGTGGATGGCGCCGGCATCGCCCTTTGATTCAAACCACACGATCGCGCGCAGCACCGCAGGGTTGACGCCCTGGTAGGTGCCCGCCTGCTCGAAGCAATCGCCCGAGGCGGCGTGCGCAGCAACGCTGGAGGCGGCCAGCACAAGCGCCACGCCAAGGCGGCTGCAGGTCAAGCGAAGAGGGCGGGCGAGGGACATGGCGGCTCCGGCGGTTTCCGATTACTTCTGCAGGGCCACTTCAAGCTGCCGCTCGATACCGGCCAGATACGTGTGCGATGCCTCCGACACCACCATGCGCGGCACCGGCTCGGTCGCCTTGCGCCACTGTGGGAGCGCGACCTTGCGCTTGCCGCCGCGCGTGCGCGCCACGGGCGCCGGTTCGATTTCGGCTCCGCCGCCGGGCGGCAGCATCGCCAGCGAGGGCAGGGGCGGATAGACGCGGTCGGGCGCCGCAGTTGTCGTCGGCATCAGTGTGTCGGGTGGCGCGGCAAAGACCGTTGCGGCCGGTATCGCCAGCAGGCCAACGGTGAGCGGAACGAGCAGATGGGTCATTCGCATGACGGTCCTCTTAATCCTGCGTGCGGATCGTCACGCTGTAGGGCTGGCTGGCGCTGACGGTCAGGTTTTCCAGGCGGACGTAGCCCGCGCGCTGCGCGGGCACGCCGTTCCACAGCGCCTGGTTCAGATAACGGAAATCCTGCGCCAGTGCGGCCACCTGGATCGTCGCGGGGTGTTTCTGCGCAGCGGCCAGTGCCCCAGCCTTGGTCAGCACGGCGGTCAGTTGCGGGTCATGCGCGCCCAGTGCATCAGGCGGGATGGCGAAGGTCATGACTTCGCCCGTGGGCGCGGTGCGGGCCACCGGGGCTGGCGTCTGGGCAGGCATTTGCGCGCAGCCGGCCAGTGCCAGCAGCGCGGCCAGCGTCAGCGATGCGGCGAAGCGTTCGGAAAAAGTCCACATGGCGATGAGGAATGTGTGGATCGGACCCGCACTGTATCGGCCGGCCGCGCCCGTCAAAACGTCGAATTACCCGGCTTTTATCGTCCATCCCGACGGATGGCTTGAGTCGCTGAATTCGGGTGAAAACGGCGTCACATCGCGGGTTTGCGGTCGGGCGAATTGCCTCGCACATATGCGGCGCACTCGGCATATTGGCGCGCCAAATATGCGCTGCGCGTTGCAATGGGTTCGTGTGGCGCCGGCGTCTCGCCGCAGGGCTGGTAGGCGTAAACACCGAGCCGCGGTGCGGCACCGCCAAGTGTCGGCCGTGACACATTTGCGCGGCCACAAGGCTGGAAGACCCCTCGCCGCTATAATCGGCGCACCATGAATACACCCGCGTTTTCCTCTTCCAAGGCTGTGCCCAAAGAGGCAGCGCCTTACCACTTGGCCGTGGTGGGCGGCGGCATCGTCGGGCGCGCCTGCGCGCTGCGGCTGGCGCAGATCGGCTTGCGCATCGCGCATATCGCACCGCCCGCCCCAGCCTCCGCGCCCGCTGGGCCGGATGCCTGGGATGCGCGTGTCTACGCGTTTTCTTCCAGCTCCCAGGCGCTGCTGGAGCAGTTGCGCATCTGGCCGGCGCTCGACATGACGCGCGTGCAGCCTGTGCAGGACATGCGGATCTTTGGCGACGACGCTGCCGCACGTGGCGAGCACGCCCACCCCGACCTGCATTTTTCCGCCTACGCAGCCGGCACGCCGCAACTGGCGTGGATTGCCGAATCGTCGCTCGTCGAGCGCGCGCTGGAAACGGCGCTGCGCTTCGCCCATACGGTGCAGACCTTCCCGCATGCCGCCACCGGCTTCGAAATGGAAGCTGATGCCGTGCGGCTGACGCTGGCCGACGGGCAGACGATCCGCGCGGAATGCGTGATCGGCGCCGACGGCAAGAATTCGTGGGTGCGCCAGCAGGCCGGCATCCAGGCCGAAGCGAAGCCGTATCGACAGCTTGGCGTGGTTGCCAACTTCCAGGCCGAGCGCTGGCATCAGGACACCGCGTGGCAATGGTTCCTCGGTGCATCTGCCGAGCAGGCCGCCGCACCGGATGACACCACCCCGTTGCGCGGCGAGATCCTCGCGATGCTGCCGTTGCCCGATCGGCGCATGTCAATGGTGTGGTCCGCCAGCGAAGACCACGCCCGCGAGCTGCTCGCGCTGTCGCCGGAGGCGCTGTGCCGCGCCGTGGAAGCCGCGGCCGGTGGCGCCATCGCCGCACGCTTTGGTCGTCTGTCGAACATCACGCCTGCGCAGGGCTTCCCGCTCGTGCTGCAACACGCCAGCCGGGCGGTCGCGCCGCGTGTGGCGCTGGTGGGCGACGCTGCGCATGTGATCCATCCGCTGGCCGGGCAGGGCATGAACCTCGGGCTTCGGGATGTGGCCGAAATTGGCCGGGTGATGGCGGAACGTGAAACCATGCGCGATCATGGCGATCTGAGGTTGCTGCGCCGTTATGAGCGCGCCCGCCGCGAAGACCTGCTTTCGCTCACGGCCGCTACCGATGGTCTGCACAAACTGTTCGCCCTGCCGGGCGCGCTGCCCCGCACGGTACGCAACGCGGGGATGCGCATGGTGGGCATGACGCCATTTATCAAACGCTTGTTGATCAAGCACGCACTCGGCTGAGGCTGTCTCAGCGGGTTTGTGGTTTTTCGGGGTTCCAGGAGTCGTTATGTCGTTTCGTATTCGGGTGGCGGCCATCGCCTCTGCGGTGGCTGTGGCAGCCATTGGCGCGGGCTATGTATTGAGCGCCGGTGCCGCCGAGCCCGCATTGGACAAGGTCAAGGCCACGGTACAGAAGGCCCTGGGCCCGAACGTGGAAATCAAGAGCGTCACCAAGTCGCCGCTGGCTGGCCTGTACGAAATCAACCTCGGCAGCCAGGTCGTCTACAGCGATGCCACCGGCCGCTACGTGCTCAATGGCGACCTGCTTGATACGCAGACCGCCACCAACCTCACGCAAGAGCGCCTGGCCGAGCTGAACCGCGTGAAGTGGTCCGACTTGCCGCTGGACCGCGCCGTGAAATGGGTCAAGGGCAACGGCGCACGCAAGATCGCCGTGTTTTCCGATCCGAACTGCCCGTACTGCCACAAGCTGGAGCAGATGCTCACGCAGGTCGACAACATCACGGTCTACACCTTCCTGTTCCCGATCCTGTCGGAAGACTCCAACACCAAGGCCAAGCAGATCTGGTGTTCGGCTGACCGCGCCAAGGCCTGGCGTGATTGGATGACCGCCAAGACCGCCCCGGGCGGCGCCGGCACCTGCGACACACCGCTGGAAGCCAACCTGAAGCTCGGCCAGCAGCTCAACGTGACCGGCACGCCGGCCATCATCTTCCCGGACGGCACCCGGGCCCCGGGCCTGATCGACGCGGCCACGCTGGAGCGCAAGTTCGCCGCGCTCAAGAAGTCGTAATTCGCACGAAGGAAGCGCCGGTAGATCCGGCGCTTTTTCTTTGGGCGCTTGCATTCACCTCACCCTCGGAGACTTGGCATGTCGTTTCGCGCGCTGATGCTGGAAAAGCAGGATGGCGGGCCGCTGGCCCACATCGTCGACCTTGATGACGCGGCGTTGTCCACGCCCGAAGCGCTTGCCAACGATGTGACCGCTGGCGACGTGCTGATCCGCGTGGACTGGTCGACCATCAATTACAAGGACGGCCTGGCCATCACCGGCAAAGGCCCCGTGGTGCGCAAGTGGCCGATGGTGGCCGGTATCGACGGGGCGGGCGTGGTGCTCGATTCCTCGCACCCGGACTGGAGGACGGGCGATTCGGTCGTGCTCAACGGCTGGGGCGTCGGCGAGACGCACTGGGGTTGCCTTGCCCAGCAGGCGCGGCTTTCCGGCGATTGGCTGGTGGCATTGCCGGCGGGGCTCGATGCGCGCCAGGCCATGGCGATCGGCACCGCAGGCTACACGGCCATGCTCTCGGTGTTGGCGCTGGAGCGCGCCGGCGTGAAACCAGGCGACGGCGAGGTGCTGGTGACCGGCGCGTCGGGTGGCGTGGGCTCGATCGCCATCGCGCTGCTCGGCAAGCTGGGCTACCGCGTGGTGGCGTCCACCGGCAAGACGAGCGAGGCCGATTTTCTGCAGGCGCTGGGCGCGGCGGAGGTGATCGACCGCGCCGAGCTGTCCGCCCCTGGCAAACCGCTGCAGAAGGAGCGCTGGGCCGCGGTGGTCGATTCGGTGGGCTCGCACACGCTGGTCAACGCCTGCGCACAGGTGCGCTACGGCGGCGTCGTCACGGCGTGCGGGCTGGCGCAGGGAATGGATTTTCCGGCGACCGTCGCGCCGTTCATCCTGCGTGGCATAACGCTGTGCGGGATCGATAGCGTGATGGCACCGCGTGCGTTGCGCCAGACCGCGTGGCAACGCCTGGCCGCCGATCTGCTGCCCGATCGCCTGGCCGCCATCACGCGCGAGGTGACGCTCTCAGGGGCCATCGACGCTGCACACGACATCGTGGCCGGCAAGATGCGCGGGCGCGTCGTGGTCGACGTCAACCGATAGGCTGGCAGGCCGGTTTGCGGACGATTTGCCTTCGGCAGCGTGGGACGGCAACGCTACAATGTCCGCCATGAAGCCGATCCGCTACACCATCGCCCCCGCCGCGCCTGAAGCGCACGTTTTCACCGTCACCGTCACGGTTGACGCGCCTGACAGCCAAGGCCAGCGCTTTTCGCTGCCGGCGTGGATTCCGGGCAGCTACATGATCCGCGAGTTCGCACGCAACATCGTGCGGATCGAGGCATCGTCGGCTGACAGGCCGGTGCGCCTGACCAAGGTCGACAAGCACACGTGGTGGGCCGCCCCGTGCAGCGGGCCGCTGACGGTTTCATACGACGTCTATGCGTGGGACTTGTCAGTGCGCGCCGCGCATCTGGACGCCACGCACGGCTTCTTCAACGGCACGTCGGTATTTCTGCGTGTGGAAGGCGCGGATGACCAGCGGTGCCTGGTCGACATCCAGCCGCCCGCCGGAGATGCCTACCGCGGCTGGCGCGTGGCCACCGCGCTGCGCGAAGCCACTGGCCGCGTCCAGGGCAAGGCTGGCGCCAAGCGCTACGGCTTCGGCTGGTACGAAGCGGCCGATTACGACGAACTGATCGACCACCCGGTCGAGATGGGCACGTTCGAGCTGGTGTCGTTCGAGGCCTGCGGCGCGCAGCACGACGCCGTCTTTACCGGCCGCGTGCCGAATCTCGATCTGGAACGCATCGCCCGCGACTTCAAGCGCATCTGCGAAGCGCAGATCCGCCTGTTCGAGCCGCACACTGCCACGGCGCCGTTCCTCGACAGCAACCGCCGCTACGTCTTCATGACGATGGTCACCACCGACGGCTACGGCGGCCTGGAGCACCGTGCCAGCACCGCATTGATGTGCGCGCGCAACGACCTGCCCGTGACCGGCCGCGATGAGACCACCGAGGGCTATCGCACCTTCCTTGGCCTTGTCAGCCACGAGTATTTCCACACCTGGAACGTCAAGCGCATCAAACCGGCCACCTTCGTGCCGTACGCGCTCGACCGCGAGGTCCACACGCCGCTGCTGTGGCTGTTTGAAGGGTTCACCAGCTACTACGATGACCTGATGCTGGTGCGCTCGGGCCTGATCTCTGAAGCGCAGTATCTGGAGATGCTCGGCAAGACGTGGAACGGCGTGCTGCGCGGCGCCGGCCGCCTGAAGCAGAGCGTGGCCGAAAGCTCGTTCGATGCGTGGACGAAGTACTACCGCCAGGACGAAAACGCACCCAACGCCATCGTCAGCTACTACACCAAGGGCTCCCTGGTGGCGCTGGCGCTGGACTTGACGATCCGCACGCAGACCCACGGCGAACGTTCGCTCGACGACGTGATGCGTGCCCTGTGGGTGACGTACGGCCGTGATTTCTATGCCGCCGGGCACACGCAGCGCGGCGTGACTGAAGCCGGGCTGATCAGCCTGATGGAAGAAACCACCGGTGTACGCCTGCGCACGCTGGTGCGCCAGTTGAGCGAGGGCCGCGACGACCCGCCGCTGCCCGCGCTCTTCAAGGCGATGGGCGTTAGCGCCACGCGCAAGGCCGCCGATACGGCGCTCGCGCTGGGCGTCAAGACCGCCGCCGAGAACGGCTTCGTCAAGCTGCAGCAGGTATTCGACGGCAGCCCGGCGCAGCGCGCCGGATTGTCTGCCGGCGATCTGATCGTCGCGGTGGACGGCTTGCGTGTGCCGTCGGGTCAGCTCGACAAGACGCTCACGCGCCATCGCGCCGACGATATCGTGCCGGTGCACGTGTTTCGCCGCGACGAACTGATGACGCTGAACGTGACACTCGCCGCCGATGCCACGCCGCAGTTCACCCTGGCGCTGGCGACGGAGCCGTCGCCGCTGCGCTCGGCGTGGCTGGGCAAGCGGGCGGCTGCGCGCAAGGTAGCGCGCGGCAAGTCGGCCTGACGCACGCCGCCTGATCCGATGGATTACGTCCACGATCCACGCACCTTCCTCTACAGCCATTACGTCTCGCGCGGCATCCGTACTGCCACGGGCGTGATCGGCTTGACGCTGCTCGCACTGCTGGTGATGGATCTGCAGGGCGCGATGGTGGTGTCGATCGGTGCGCTGTGCACCAGCCTCATGGATTTGCCCAGCCCGCTGCGGCACAAGTTCAACGAGATGATGGCGTGCGTGCTGCTGACCACCGCCGTCACTTTTCTCGTGGCGGTGGTGACGCCGTACGCGATCCTGCCGGTGGTGATCGTCGTGGTGAGCTTCCTGGCGGGGCTCATGGTGGCGTACGGCAACAAGACGATGCCGCTGCAGTTTGCGGCGCTGTTCGTCATGACGCTCACCTTTACCGAAGAATTCGCTTTCCGCGAAGCCGTGGAACACACGTTGCAGTTCTTCCTCGGCGCGATCGGCTACATGGCCTTTGCGATGGCGGTGGCGTGGGGCCAGCGGCGGCGCATCAAAGAGCAGGTGCTGGCCGAATGCCTGTACGAACTGGCCGTGTACGTGGAATGCAAAGCCGGCTTCTACGACGCCTCCAAGGATTTCGACGAGCAGTTCAATGCGCTCGTGCGCCAGCAGATTTCGGTGGCCGACAAGCAGCAGGTGGCGCGCGATTTTGTTTTCCGCGATAACCGCACCTCCAGCGACGGGCGCCTCGTGCAGGTCCACATGCGGATGCTCGACATCTACGAGTACCTGCTGTCTTCCAACACCGACTATGTCGTGCTGCGTCAATGGCTGGCCGATGCCGAGGTGTTGCGTCTGCTGCGCGAGCTGATCGAGCGCATGCGCCTGGACATCGAAGGCGTCGCCTATGCCGTCGGCCGTGATCGGCCATCGCCTACGCCGATGTCGTACGACAAGGAGATGGCCGCCATTGAGGCAGCGCTGCTCGAACTCCAACGCGACCACCATGGCGTGCCGATCGAAGCCATTGCAGCGCTGGAAGAATCGGTGGCCACGGTGCGCGGGGCGATCCGCCTGATGGCGCAGTTGCATGCCGCCACCGACACACAGGTCGAGCCGTCGCAGGTGCTGCTGCGTCCGGACATGACGCCGTTCCTCACACGCCAGAAATACGAACTGCGCCTGGTGCTGGAAGAACTGACCTGGCGGTCTCCGGTGCTGCGCTTTGCGTTGCGCATCTCGATGGCGGTGGCTGCCGGGTTGTGGATTGCCGACCACCTGCCATATGCGTCGCACGGCTACTGGGTATTGCTGACCATTGTCGTGATCCTCAAACCGACGTTCAGCATGACGCGCCAGCGGAACTTCGATCGGGTGCTTGGTACGCTCATCGGCTGCGTGATCGCGGCGGTGATTCTGCGCTTCACCCATTCGACGTGGATCCTGATGGGCGTGCTGTACCTCTCGACGGCGGCCAGCGCGGCGTTCGTCACCGTGCGCTACCGCTACACGGCCATTGCCGCCTGCGTGCAGGTGCTTATCCAGATCAACCTGCTGCTGCCGGGCAGCAAGGGCGCCATTGGCGAACGGCTGGTCGATACGCTGATCGGGGCGGCCATCGCGACCGCGTTCAGCTATGTGTTGCCCGCCTGGGAATATCGCAACCTGCCCAAGCTGGTGGATGACGTGCTGCGCACGAACCGGCGCTTTATTGAGGCCGCGCGCGAGCTGCTGCTCGGCACGCTCAAGGATGATTTCGCCTATCGCGTGCAGCGCAAGCAGTACATGGAATCGCTCACGGGGCTGATCTCCGCCTTCGCGCGCATGCTGGACGAGCCCAAGAGCCGCCACCGCGCCGTCGACAACCTCAACCGCTTCATCGTCCAGAACTACTTGGTGGCCGCGCATGTGGCGGCGGTGCGCATCCTGATGCGTCAGCGCGCGCAGGAGCTGGACGAAGCTGACACCCGCGCGCTGGTCGAACAGACCGCCGAAGCCGCGCTCGAAAGCCTCGCGCGCGCCAAGGAGCGTTTCGACCAGGCTGTGCATGAAGGCGGGTGGGGCGTGCGTCCGCGCGATACGCAAGAGTTGGGCGCTGCGGATTTCGCCGATAAATCCGCCCGTTCCCGCATGGTCGATGCGGCAGCAGAATCGGATTCGCTATCGGCGATGCACTTGCTGGAGCGGCGCCTGCAGGCGCTGCGGGCCGACACGGCCAAGATCGCATTGCGCTGTGGTGCGCTCGGACGCGCGCTGCGTATTTCGAAGGACTAGCGCGGCCGGTGGCTGAAAGGCTTCGCACGGGCGGCGATCTTCCACCGCGACTGCGCTGAGCCCCGGACCCTCGACGACGGGGCTCAGAGAGCCGACGTCCAGCTACAGACAGCCGACATCCAGTATCCGAGCGTCAAAGGTCAGCCTCATAGGGCCAGAGTTGAGTCTCGGAGGGCCGACGACGGATCTCGAAGGTTCAAACTCGAGTCGAAAAAAAGTCGAATTTGACCCTCAGAGAGTCGAGGTCGAGCCTCAGACAGTCAAAGGTGACCTTCGGAGCGTCGACGTTGGGCCTCGGAGAGCCAAAGGGTCAGGCCTCAGAGAGTCGAAGCCGACCCTCGGAGAGTCGAAGTTGAGTCTCAGAGAGTCGAAGCCGAGTCTCGGAGAGTCGAAGCCGAGTCTCGGAGAGTCGAGGCCGGGTCTCGGAGATTCAACGTTGAGTCCTGGAGCGCCGAACCCGGCTTCCAGACACTCAAAGCCGACGCTCGGGGGCTCGTCGATGGGGCCGCATGGCCCGCGCGGCTCAAGCGGCCTGTGGTTTCAGCCAGTCGATTGTGGGTTGGTGCTGTGCCGCCAGCCAATCGTTGGCCGTCTTGAAATGCCCGCATCCCAAGAACCCCCGATGCGCCGACAGCGGCGAGGGGTGCGGCGCCTCCAGCACGAGATGCCCATCCGACAGCAGCGCGCGCTTGGCTTGCGCGTGGCTGCCCCACAGCATGAACACGCGCTTGTGACCGACGCGCGCCAGTTGCTCGAGCAGGCAATCAGTAATGCGCTCCCAGCCGCGCTTGGCGTGGCCAGCGGCCTGACCTTGTTCAACGGTGAGGACGGTGTTGAGCAACAGCACGCCTTGCTGTGCCCAGCCCTCCAGGTTGCCGGAGGTGCCTGGCAGCTTGCAGCCAAATTCCGCTTCGATTTCCTTGTAGATATTGCGCAGGCTTGGCGGCACGCGCACGCCTGCGGGCACCGAGAATGCCAGCCCATGCGCCTGCGGAATCTCGCGGCCATCGACGGTGCCCGTGCCGTGATACGGATCCTGACCGAGGATGACGACGCGCACATCGTCTACCGATGTGAGGTGCAGCGCGCGAAAAACGTCGGTGGGGAAGACCGGCTTGCCGGCTGCGCGCTCACCATCGACAAAGGCACACAGCTCCGGCCAATTGGTCTGAGCGATACACGGCGTGAGGAGCGTCTTCCAGTCTGCGGGCAGGGCGTCGAACTGCCGGGCCAGCGGGATGAAATCTCCGGCGGTGGTGATTTCGACCGCAGGCTCATCGAAGAGGGCGGCCTGCGCCGGATTGGCGTGTCGCGTCATGTCTGGCCTCCGATGGCTTTCGCGCGCAACTGGTAGCCGCGTTGCGCCTTGCTGATGTCGAGCGGCGTGAGTCCGGTCACGGCGGCGCGCAGCGTCTCGGTCCAGGCATGCAGTCGCTCGGCAATTGCGTCTTCGCTGAGCGTGCTGTCGGCGGCCGGCTTCCATTCCAGTTCCAGCTCGTCGATCGGCTCGCGTGCTTGCGTGCCGGGGATGAGGATGGCGCCGGCGTCCAGTGCAATCTCGATCTCGCCGCCCTCGGCACGCACATGCCACAGGCGGCGTGTGAAGTCGGTGCGGAACAGCGGCGCAAGCGCGGCTGCATGTGGCCGCACATAATCAGCGGCCTCGGCGGCGTTGTTGGCGACAAAGGCATCGACGGACAGCGCATCGTTCTGCAGCGGCACCTCCCATTCGTGGCGGGCGCTCAAACCGGCCGTACTCACTGCTGCGGTCTTCAGCGTTTGCAGCCACTGACTGCCCTGACGGCGCACGCGCAGCGCGGCACGGTTGCGTGCCAGCGCCTGGTCGGGCGTGTCGTAGTAGACGTTTCCCAATTCCACCGAGCCGGCTGCCTGCGCATGGGCGTCCAGCCAGCCGACCAGCGCGTCGTGCGTGCCGGCCGACACGGCCAGCTTCAATTCAACTTCGCGGGCCATCGATCAGGCAAACAGGCGGGCGAGTTCGGCGCCCGGGTCTTCGGCGCGCATGAAGGCTTCACCGACGAGGAACGCGTTGACGGCAGCGGCGCGCATCTTGCGCACGTCGTCCGGCGTAAGGATGCCGGATTCCGTCACGACGATGCGATCGTCCGGCATGTGTTTGAGCAGGTCGAGCGTGGTGTCGAGCGAGGTCTCGAACGTGCGCAGGTTGCGGTTGTTCACGCCCACCAGCGGCGTTTGCAGACGCAGCGCGCGGTCCAGCTCGCGCCCATCGTGCACTTCCACCAGCACGTCCAGGCCAATTTCGAGCGCGCACGCTTCGAGTTCGACCATCAGGCCTTGATCCAGCGCGGCAACGATCAGCAGGATGCAATCTGCGCCCCACGAGCGCGCTTCGTACACCTGGTACAGGTCGACCATGAAGTCCTTGCGCAGTGCCGGCAGCGTGCAGGCGGCGCGGGCTTCGCGCAGGTAATCGGCTTGGCCCTGGAAGAACTGCTCGTCGGTCAGCACCGACAGGCACGCGGCGCCGTGCTCGGCATAGCTGCGGGCGATGTCGGCGGGCTTGAAGTTCGGGCGCAGCACGCCCTTGGACGGCGAAGCCTTTTTCACTTCGGCGATGACGGCGGCGTTGCCGGCAGCGATCTTTTCGCGCATCGCCTTGGCAAAGCCACGGGGGCCGAGCGCGCTGTCGTTGCGGTTGGCTTCAGCTTCGGCCCGCACGCTGGCGAGGTCGCGGTGCTTGCGCGCGGCGGTCACTTCTTCGGCCTTCACGGCCAGGATTTTCTGCAGGATGTCGGACATATCAGGCTTTGAACTGGTTGGTGACGCGCACGAGTTCGTCGAGCTTGGCACGCGCTGCGCCCGAGGCGATCGCCTCGCGGGCCAGCTTCATGCCGTCACCGATTGAACCGGCGATGTTGGCCGCGTACAGCGCCGCGCCCGCGTTGAGCGACACGATTTCGCGCGGGGTGCCGGGCTTGTTTTCCAGCGCGTCGATCAGCATGGCTTTGGACTCCTCCGCGTCGGCCACTTTCAGGCTGCGGTTGGAGACCATCTGCATGCCGTAGTCCTCGGGGTGGATTTCGTATTCGGTGACCACGCCGTCCTTGAGTTCCCCGACGAGCGTGGCGGCACCCAGCGACACCTCGTCCATGCCGTCCTTGCCGTAGACGACCACGGCGTGCTTTGCGCCCAGGCGCTGCATCACACGCACCTGAATGCCGACCAAGTCCGGGTGGAACACGCCCATCAGGATGTTCGGCGCGCCGGCCGGGTTGGTCAGAGGCCCGAGGATGTTGAAGATCGTTCGCACGCCCAGTTCCTTGCGGATGGGGGCGACGTTCTTCATGGCGGGGTGGTGATTGGGCGCAAACATGAAACCGATGCCTGCTGTCTCGATGGATTCGGCCACTTGCTCGGGCGTGAGCATGATGTTCACGCCCAGCGCTTCCAGGACATCGGCGCTGCCCGACTTGGAGCTGACGCCACGCCCGCCATGCTTGGCGATGCGCGCGCCGGCCGCCGCCGCCACGAACATCGAGGCGGTCGAGATGTTGAACGTGTTGGCGCCGTCGCCGCCCGTGCCGACGATGTCGACAAAGTGATCGGACACCTCAGCGGGCACATCGACCTTGGTGGCGAACTCGCGCATGACGGTGGCAGCGGCCGCGATTTCGCCGATGGTTTCTTTTTTGACGCGCAGCCCCATGGTGAGGGCGGCTGCCATGACGGGCGACATCTCGCCGCGCATGATGAGCCGCATCAGGTGCAGCATTTCGTCGTGGAAGATTTCCCGATGTTCGATACAGCGGACGAGCGCTTCTTGCGGAGTGATGGACATGGTCGTTCCGTATTCAGTTGGGCGCTGCCGGAGCCGCAGCCGGGGTGGCCGGCTGTGCGGCGTCGCGCAAGGCGCCGATGCGCTCACGCGAGAGATCGGCCTCGCATGCGGCTTCAGCCAGTTCGGCATCGGGCGCATTGCGGGCCAGGCGGCGTTGCAGGTCGCATTCGGCCTGCCGATAGAGTTGGTGTGCGCGCACGGTGCGGTCGAATGCCATGGCGGCGCCACGGTCCGTGCCGGGGTTGTCGGCAATGCGGGCGCGCAGCATGTTGCGGCGTGCCGATTCAGCAACGGTCAGTTCGGCCAGCGCCGACTTGCGCGCGGCCTGCACGCAGCGGGCGACGTTGCCGGCTTCGGGCTGGGCGGCGCGGCAGGCTTCCAGCGTACCGGCCATTGCCGGCAGGCTTGCCATCATCGCCAGCGCCACCGCGCACGCGCGGCGCATCAGACGCGTTCCTTCAGGAAGTTGGCAAGCAGCGCGTGGCCGTGCTCCGACAGGATCGATTCCGGGTGGAATTGCACACCTTCGACGGGCAGCGTCTTGTGGCGCACGCCCATGATTTCGCCGTCTTCCGTCCAGGCGGTGATTTCCAGGCAGTCCGGCAGCGTTTCGCGCTCGATCGCCAGCGAGTGATAGCGCGTCACCTTGAAATGCCTCGGCAGGTTGGCGAACACGCCCACGCCGGTGTTTTCGATGGTGCTGACCTTGCCGTGCATCACCTTCTGCGCGCGGATCACGCGCCCGCCAAACGCATCGGCGATGGCCTGATGCCCCAGGCATACGCCCAGGATGGGCACGCGCCCCGCAAAGTGCTTGAGCGCCGGAACCAGGATGCCGGCTTCCGTCGGCGTGCACGGGCCGGGCGAAAGGCAGATGCGCTCCGGATTCAGCTTTTCGATCTCTTCGATCGTGATCTCGTCGTTGCGGACCGTGTGCACGTCCTGGCCGAGTTCACCAAAGTATTGGACGATGTTGTAGGTAAAGGAGTCGTAGTTATCGAGCATCAGCAGCATGGTGTTCTCCTTGACCTCAGAAATCGGCGTCGAGGCCGTCTTGCACTTGCTCGGCGGCGCGCAGCACGGCGCGCGCCTTGTGTTCGGTTTCCCTCCATTCGGCATCCGGGTCCGAATCGGCCACCACGCCGGCGGCGGCCTGCACGTAGAGATTGCCGTCCTTGATGATGCCGGTGCGGATGGCGATGGCCAGGTCCATCTCGCCCGAGAACGACAGGTAACCGACGGCGCCGCCGTAGATGCCACGCTTGACCGGCTCCAGCTCGTCGATGATCTCCATCGCGCGCACCTTGGGCGCACCCGAAAGCGTGCCCGCCGGGAAGGTCGCGCGCAGCACGTCCATGTTGGTCATGCCGGGCTTCAACCGGCCTTCGACCGAGCTCACGATGTGCTGCACGTGCGAATACTTCTCGATGACCATCTGGTCCGTCACCTTGACCGAGCCAATCTCGGCAATGCGGCCGATGTCGTTGCGCGCCAGGTCGATCAGCATGACGTGCTCGGCGATTTCCTTCGGATCGTTGAGCAGCTCGGTGGCGAGTTCCGCATCGCGCTCGGGCGTGCTGCCGCGCGGGCGCGTGCCGGCCAGCGGGCGGATCGTGACGATGCGGGCGGATTCGTCGGCGCCGTTGCCGTTATTTTCAGCAACCGGCACACGACGCTCTTCCTGGCGCACCAGGATTTCCGGCGATGCCCCGACGATCTGCATGTCGCCGAAGTTGTAGAAGTACATGTACGGCGACGGGTTCAGCGAGCGCAGCGCGCGGTACAGCGACAGCGGCGCGTCGCGGAACGGCTTGACCAGGCGCTGGCCGATCTGCACCTGCATCATGTCGCCGGCGGCGATGTATTCCTTGGCCTTGAGCACGGCGGTGATGTAGTCCGCCTTGTCGAACTCGCGGATGGTGTCGGTGCGCACCGACGGCGACGTCACCGGCACATCTACCGGCTGGTGCAGCTTCGTGCGCAGCGCGCGCAGGCGCTGTTTGGCGCGTGAATAGGCCTCGGGCTTGGACGGATCGGCGTAGACGATGAGGTAGAGCTTGCCCGACAGGTTATCGATCACGGCCAGCTCTTCGCACAGCATGAGCTGGATGTCGGGCAGTTGCAGATCGTCGGGTGGAGCGGTTTCAGCCAAGCGGGGCTCGATGAAGCGCACGGCGTCGTAGCCGAAGTAACCCGCCAGGCCGCCGCAGAACCGCGGCAGACCCGGGCGCAGCGCCACTTTCTGACGGCGCTCGAACGCGGCGATGAAGTCCAGCGGGTTGCCGTCGTGCGTTTCCACCACCTTGCCGTCGGTCACCACTTCGGTGTGGTTGCCCTTGACGCGCAGCAGCGTGTGCGCGTGCAGGCCGATGAAGGAGTAACGCCCGAAGCGCTCGCCGCCCACCACCGATTCCAGCAGGAACGTGTGCGTGCCGCGGTCGTGCGACTGCGCCAGCTTCAGATACAGCGACAGCGGCGTCTCCAGGTCGGCCAATGCCTCGGCAATCAGCGGAATGCGGTTGTAGCCCTGGTCGGCCAGCGATTTGAATTCGAGTTCGGTCATGAGCGGTCAGGTCGATTCGCCAGGCGGGCGGTTGCGCGCCCATCGGCATGCGTTCGCTCCACGGCAAACGCAAGAGCGTCAATGATGCCGTCGGAACGTTAGCAGAACATCAGGGATGGGAACGCGCGAACGTCGTAAAAGCGACCGTGCGATCCCGCAAGGGCCGTCCGCAGCCGATAGCAGGCCAGCGGAAGACCGGCGGGCGGTCAGCGTTTGGGGCAGGAGATGCGAGGGTGGTTTGGGCGGCGCGTTCGTGACGCGCCAGAGTGCCGAAACCGAGGAAGAACGATCAGCAGCCGTGCAAACGCTTACGCCCGGACGAGGGCGTGCCAGGGCCGCCAGGGCCAGGCCCCCCGGTCACCACCAGCGTCGACGCGTTTGCGATTCAGGAACATGGATCGTCAGTTGGAAGCGGCAGAGACGAGGCTGTGTGGCTCTGCATACGGCCGGATCAGCTCAGCTGCCGCAAAAAGTGTGTCGACTATAGCATCGGCTCCTGCGCCCTGTATAGGCTGGCCGTGGTTGTAGCCATACGGCACCGCCAGCACGCGCATGCCGGCAGCACGGGCCGCGCGGGCGTCGTTTTCCGAGTCGCCAATGGCCACGATTTCGGCCGGTGTCACGCCAAATGCCTCCGCCACGCGCAGCATGGGGTACGGATCGGGCTTGCGATATTGAAAGGCGTCCCCGGGGTACACAAGGTCGAAATACGTGTTCAGACCGAGTTGGGCCAGAAGCGGCTGCGTGAAGTCGTGTGGCTTGTTCGTCACGCAGGCGAGGGGAACGCCCATGCCGCGCAATGCAGCCAGCCCTTCGCGCACGCCCTCATAGACGTTCACGTGTTGGCCGTTGATGGCGACGTAGGCGCGCTGGTATGCCTCCAGGCCCTCCGCAAAGCGGCTATTGGCCTGAGCAGGTGGCAAGCGCGCATCCAGCACGCGCCGCACGAGGTTTTCCGAGCCTTTGCCGACGTAGCTGACGACTTCCTCGGCCGACATGTCCGGCGTGGCGCCAAGGGCCTCCAGCATCGCATTGATGGCGGCGTGGAAATCGCCCGCCGTGTCCACCATCGTCCCGTCCAGGTCGATGATGACAGCGCGGACGGGGCCGGCGGGTAGCGCGCCCGTCGTCATGCCAGGGGTGCCAGCGCTTGGCGCAGCGCGCCCACGGTGCCGCGATAGCCGCCATCCGCGTCCGGCTTGCCGAACACGGCCGAACCCGCGACGAAGGTGTCGGCGCCGGCCTTGGCAATCTCAGCGATGTTGTCCGCCTTCACCCCGCCATCGATCTCAAGCAGGATCTTGCGGCCGGTCTTGTCCTGGTATGCATCGAGTTTCTGGCGAACGGTGCGCAGCTTGTTCAGCGCTTCCGGAATGAACGATTGGCCGCCAAAGCCCGGGTTGACCGACATGATCAGCACCATGTCCAGGCGATCCATCACATGGTCGAGGTAGTGCAGCGGCGTGGCCGGGTTGAAGACGAGGCCAGCCTTGCAGCCGTTGTCGCGGATCAGCGCCAGCGAGCGGTCGATGTGCTCCGAAGCTTCCGGGTGGAACGTGATCAGGTCAGCGCCGGCCTTGGCGAAGTCCGGGATGATGCGATCGACCGGGCTGACCATCAGGTGCACGTCGATCGGCACCCGCTTGCCGTCCTTTTGCGCGTGCGGGCGGATCGCCTCGCAGACCAGCGGCCCGACGGTCAGGTTCGGCACATAGTGGTTGTCCATCACGTCGAAATGGATCCAGTCGGCGCCCGATTCGAGCACGCGGCGCACTTCTTCGCCAAGGCGGGCGAAGTCGGCGGACAGGATGGACGGGGCGATGCGGAAACCGGACGGATCGATGGCTGCGGACATGATGGGAGACGGATAAGGCGCGCAGATGCGCAAAGGAGGCCGCTATTTTAGCCGGATCGGCCGTCTGTCCGCGCCTTGCCGCTGCCACAGCCATGCCGCACAATGGGCGCCAATTCTGATTGTGGATCGACATGCCGAGCTACGAATTCACCGTCCAGGTCCGGACGCGCTATCTGCCGGAGCAATCCGAGCCGGAGCAGGGCAGCTACGCCTTCGCCTACACCATCACCATTCGCAACACCGGTGACGTGCCGAGCCAGCTCATTTCCCGCCACTGGCTGATCACCGACGCCGACGAGCAGGTGCAGGAAGTGAACGGCCTGGGCGTGGTTGGCCACCAGCCGCTGCTGCCACCGGGCGAATCATTCGAATACACGAGCTGGGCGACCATCAAGACACCCGTGGGCACGATGCGCGGCGAATACTTCTGCGTGGCCGAAGACGGTCACCGCTTTGAGGCACCCATCCCCGAATTTGCGCTGGTGATGCCGCGCATGCTGCACTGATCGGGAATCAGGGCGCGTCGGATTTGGCCGCTTGCGAATCTTTCGGGGCGCTGGCGGTCGATTCCGAAGGCTTGACAGCGTCGCTGTGGCGCGACGGGTGTTCGGGCGGCGCACGCAGTGGGCGCGGATGCTTCTTGGCGCCCGACATCGTCCAGATCACGACGAAGATCAGCAGGAACAGCGCCACGCCGGCCTCTAGGCCGAACAGCATCATTGGATGGTTTTCAAAGAATTCGCTCATGGTCAACGGCGGGAAGGTCGGGTGCGAGGCATTGTAGCCAAGCCCGCGCCCGTTCTAGACAGGATGGAACACGCATGACAGCAGCAACCTTGGACGCATTGACACGAGCCGGCAACGCCCTGCACCGCCGATGGGCTGCGCGGATGGGTTCCCTGGCCGCGGCCCTGGTCGCAGCAATGCTGGCAGCTTGCACGAGTGGACCGCCGCCGCGCGTCGAAACGCCGCAAGCGCCCACCGGCACGCTCGGCGGCCATCTGGCCCCCGCCGCGTGGGCTGATGTTTCCGGCTGGACTGCCGATGACCTCGCCTCCGCCTGGCCCGCACTGCAATCGAATTGCCAGGCGATGAAGCGCCGCGCCGAATGGTCGCGCGTGTGCTCCGCCGGTCTGATGGTCGATGCTGGTGACCCGATTGCCATGCGCGTTTTCTTTGAAGACAACTTCACGCCGTATCGGGTCGTGAAGGACGACGGCACCGACAGTGGCCTTATCACCGGTTATTACGAACCGCTGCTGCGCGGCTCCCGCACTCGCCACGGGGCCTATCAGACACCGCTGTACCGCATGCCCGCTGCGTGGCGCGGCAAGACGCTGCCGGCCCGCGCGCAATTGATCCGCAGTCCGGCGCTCCAGGGCCAAGAGATTGTCTGGGTGGACGACCCGGTCGAAGCTGCGTTCCTGCAGATCCAGGGCTCGGGCCAGGTTCAGTTGGAAGAGGGCGGCATCATGCGCCTGGGCGTGGGCGGAACCAATAATCAGCCGTTCCGCTCGTTCGCCCGCTGGTTGCTCGACATGGGTGAAATCACGCCGGTGCAGGCGACCATGCAGGGCATCAAGGCCTGGGCACGCGCCAATCCGGGCCGCGTCGAGGAGATGCTCAACATCAACCCGCGCTACGTTTTCTTTGCAGAGACGCCTGGCAACACGGGTGGCCCGATCGGCAAGCTCGGCGTACCCCTTACCGACGAGCGTTCGATTGCAGTAGACCCGACTTACATTCCGCTTGGCTCCCCGGTGTTCCTGTCGACAACCAAGCCGCTGTCGACTGATCCCATCCAGAAACTCGTGTTTGCGCAGGACGTGGGCTCAGCCATTCGCGGCGCCGTGCGTGCCGATTATTACTTCGGCCATGGCGATGCCGCAGGCGATCTGGCCGGGCGCATGAAGCAGGCGGGCCGCCTGTGGGTGCTCGTGCCGAAGGGTGGCAGCGTCGGCGTCGCCGCCCGCTAAGAAGGGGGACTAACCGCGCCGCAAGTCCACCACGCGGCGCGCTTTACCGACCGAGCGCTCGATCCCGCCGCTGGCCAGCGTCTCGATCGCGGCCGTTACACCAATCAACGACTTGATGTCGTGCGCCAGCTGACGGCTCGCCGATTGGGCTGCGTCCGCCGGCGCACCCAGCGCCGCCTCGATCCGCACCGTCAGCGTATCCAGCGGCCCTTCCTTGCCGAGCACGCATTGATAGTGCGGTGACAGCGCCGCGTGCTTCAGGATCAATTCCTCGATCTGCGATGGGAACACGTTCACACCGCGCACGATCATCATGTCGTCGCAGCGGCCGGTGATTTTCTCCATGCGACGGAAGCCCGGACGTGCCGTGCCCGGCAATAGACGCGTCAGATCGCGCGTTCGATAGCGCACTACGGGCATCGCTTCCTTGGTCAGCGACGTGAACACCAATTCGCCGAATTCGCCGTCGGGCAGCACCTCGCCCGTGTCCGGATCGATAATCTCCGGATAAAAGTGGTCTTCCCAGATGGTCGGGCCGTCCTTGGTCTCGGCGCATTCGCTGGCCACGCCTGGCCCCATCACCTCTGACAGGCCGTAGATATCGACCGCTGAAAGTCCCATGCGCGCTTCGATGGCGCTGCGCATCTCGGGCGTCCATGGCTCGGCGCCGAAGATGCCGATCTGCAGGCTCGACGCGGCAGGGTCCATGCCTTGCCGCTCGAACTCATCGGCAATTGCCAGCATGTAGCTGGGCGTGACCATGATGATCTGCGGCTGAAAATCGACGATCAACTGCACTTGCCGCTCGGTCTGCCCACCGCCGAACGGGATGGCCGTCAGCCCAGCGCGCTCCACGCCGTAATGCGCGCCCAGTCCGCCAGTGAAAAGGCCGTAGCCGTAGCTCACGTGGACCTTGTCGCCGCGCCGAGCCCCCGCCGCCCGAATCGAGCGCGCCACCAACCCGGCCCACGTATCGATATCCGCCAGCGTGTAGCCGACGACCGTGGGTTTGCCCGTCGTGCCCGACGACGCGTGGATGCGCGCAATCCGATCCTGTGGCACTGCAAACATGCCGAACGGATAGTTGTCGCGCAAATCCGCCTTGGTCGTGAACGGAAACTTCGCCAGATCGGCAAGCGATCGCAAGTCCGACGGATGCACGCCCGCCGCGTCGAATTTGGCCCGGTACGCTGGCACGTTCTCATACGCATGCGCCAGGCTGCGCTTCAGGCGTTCAAGCTGCAACGCCTGGATGGCGTCGCGGCTGGCGGTCTCGATCGGATCGAGCGGCAGGTCGGTCGAGCGGGGGCGCATGCGGGTCTCCTCGGGACGCCGTCATGCGGCGTCCTCTTGTGGTGGCGCGATCTCGGATCTTTATAACGATGGCGAGGCTAGACCTCGCTGCTGTCGGAAACGGGAATGACGTGGCCGCGAATCTGCGCGGACTTGCCGCGAAACATGGCGACCACCTCGCCGGCTTGGTTGGAGACACGAACGTCGTACACGCCATGTCGGCCGGACAAAACCTGCTCGGTTGCCTCGGCGACGAGAACATCGCCGCCATGCGCCGGCCGCAGAAATTCGACGCTGCACCCAGCCGCCACCGTGTTGTGATTGTGGCTGTTGCAGGCAAACGCGAAGGCAGAATCGGCCAGCGTGAAGATCAGCCCGCCATGACACGTGCGATGGCCATTCAGGAATTCCGGCCGCACGGTCATGGATAAGCGGGCGTAGCCGGGCCTGACCGCTTCCACGTGCATGCCGAGCCAGCGGGTGCAGGCATCGGCGTCAAACATGCTCTTGCAGGCGGCTTCGGCCAGGGCCTGCGCATCGTGGAGGGTGGTCTCGGTCATGCAGATTCCTCTATTCGCCGGTGAAATGCGCCACGCGCTTGTTGAGGAACGCGTCGACGCCCTCAGCGTAATCATGAGAGTTGCCGAGTTCGCGCTGCAGGTCGCGTTCGAGATCCAACTGGGCGTCGAGCGACTGAGTGGGCGCCGCATGCATCGCACGCTTGATGGCGGCCAGCGCCCGCGTCGGCTGCTTGGCCAGGTGGTCGGCCATGCAATTTACTTCGGTCATCAGAATCTTGGCATCGTGATAAACGCCCCAGATCAGGCCCCAGGCCAGCGCGGTCTTGGCGTCGAGCTTCTCGCCAAGCATCGCCAGCCCCATCGCTCGCGCCACACCGATGCGTTGCGGCAGGAACCACGTCCCGCCCGAATCCGGCAGCAGCCCGATCTTCACGAAGGCTTGCAGGAAGCACGCATTCTCGGCGGCCATCACGATGTCGCACGCCAGCGCCAGGTTCGCGCCCGCGCCCGCGGCTACACCATTCACGGCGGCAATCACTGGCAGGGGCATGGCACGCAGACGGCGCACCAGCGGGTTGAATTGTTCGTCGATGAGCTGACCCAGGTCGGTCATCTGACCGGGCGTGAAATTGAGTTCGGAGAGATCCTGGCCCGCGCAGAAGCCGCGCCCAGCACCGGTCAGGATCAGCGCGCGGGCCCGCTGGCGCTCCACCTTGTCCAGCGCGTCGCGCAGTTCCCGGTGCATGCCGGCCGTAAAGCTGTTGAGCTGATCGGGCCGGTTCAGCGTGATGGTTGCCACGCGTTCATGCCAGTCGAGCAGAATGGTCGGGCTAGTCATCTTGTCTCCTCCTCGGTCATCGGTTTATTGATTAACCGACCGGTTGGTCGGCTAATATTACATCCATTCCAACTGGAGCTTCTATGTCCTACGAAAACATTCTGGTCGAAACGCGCGGTCGCGTCGGTCTTATTACGCTCAATCGTCCGAAGGCGCTCAATGCCCTCAACGATGCGCTTATGGATGAACTTGGCGCCGCGCTCCTCGCCTTCGATGCCGATGCCAACATCGGTGCCATCGTCATCACCGGCAGTGAGAAGGCATTCGCCGCGGGCGCGGATATTGGCGCCATGGCCGAATACGACTTCGCCACCGTCTATAAGAGCGAATACATCACGCGCAACTGGGAAACCATCCGCCGCATCCGTAAGCCGGTGATTGCCGCGGTGGCCGGCTACGCGCTGGGCGGCGGCTGTGAACTGGCCATGATGTGCGACATCATCCTTGCCGCCGACACCGCCAAGTTCGGCCAGCCGGAAATCAAGCTTGGCACCATGCCCGGCGCTGGCGGCACGCAGCGCCTGCCGCGCGCCGTCTCCAAGGCCAAAGCCATGGATCTCTGCTTGACCGCCCGCATGATGGGCGCGGAAGAAGCCGAGCGCGCCGGCTTGGTCTCGCGCGTCATCCCCGCCGACAAGCTGCTCGACGAAGCCATCCAAGCCGCAGAAACCATTGCCGCCTTCTCGCTACCCACGGTCATGATGATCAAAGAGTCGATCAACGCGGCCTACGAGACTTCGCTTAGCGAGGGCGTGCATCTCGAGCGCCGCCTGTTCCACTCCACATTCGCCACGGAAGACCAGAAAGAGGGCATGCGCGCCTTCATCGAGAAGCGCGCACCGGCGTTCAAGCACCAGTAAGTGCGGCGTAGCGGTGTGATCTCGGGAATACCCGAGTAACCATCTCGGGTATCTCGGGTCTCGTTTGCGCGTGCTTTGCGGCCGCAATCCTAGGCGCAGACGGGGCTGGCGGCGATTCTTCACGAACTCGTCATCAACCCGTCACGACAAAGGTGTTGCCAACCTCCAGGAACCCGCCTATAGTTCGCCCCTCGCTGCAAAACACAGCGCCGAAACGCAGGTTGAGGCGGTGGAGTTTGGTGGTGGAGAAGCAAGGTTGGAGCGGGTTTGCGGTCGATTGGGTGGTTGGCGATTGGCGGTGGACTGAGTG
>NZ_JAMYWC010000009.1:0-42190 GCF_024158925.1 Ralstonia chuxiongensis
CTCTGTCCATGACCTGATTCACTGCCTCGATCTTGAATTCCTCGGCGTATCTCTGTGCGCTCATTGCTTCTCCTGTCTAACCTCTAGTTTGAGGCTTGCAGGTGTCTACCGAGGCCGGGGCGATTCAGTAAGCAAAAGAAAGGCGCGCCCGAGATGGCGACTTCCCCTTGGATTTGTGTCGCGGGAAGGGAGGGGAGGCAAACTCGCTGCGCTCAGACAGGCCTCCCCTCTTTTTCCTTCCCGCAACAAAAATCCAAGGCGCCATCAAGGGCTCAACGTCAAAAGAAAAAGGCCAACCCGTCGAGAGGTTGGCCTTGTCGTTTAGGCCTGCGTTGAGATGGTTTTGCCTTTGACTTTCCTGCCCTAGATGGCGCCTTGAATTTCTGTTGCAGAGAGGAAAAAGGAAGGGAAACTGTCTGAGCGAAGCGAGTTTTTCCCTTCCCCTCTCTGCGACATAAATTCAAGGAATCTTTCGCCATCTCGGGCGCGCATTTCTTTGCTTACTTTCTTTGGGCAAGACCAAAGAAAGTGAGTCAGCCCCGGCAGGGGATGAAACAAGGGATGCACCACCAACAAAGAAATCCCCGCTCCTCCAAACTTCCAAACCTGCCATTCGGCACAACAAGCTGCACAGACCCAGCCTTACTGAATCACCAGCCCATTCGGCCCCACCACCCCCAGTTCCACATAGTTCGAACCGGGCCGCGTACGGTCGGAAAAGTCCACCATAAACCCGCCACCCACATCGAAATTGCGCAAGTGGGCCAGCTCGCGGCGCACCTGGTCACGCGTGGGCTTGGGGCCCGCGCGGCGCACGGCTTCGGCCAGCACCTTGGCTGCGACAAAGCCTTCCACCGCCCGGAATGAAAGTTCGACATCTCTGGCCCCCACGGCGGCGCGTGCGCGGTTGAATTCGCGGATGAGGGGGTTGACGCCCTTGCCCGGGTTCGGCATCACAAGCGCCAGCGAATAGCCGCGCACCGCATCAATGCCGGCCACCTTGAGCAGAATCCCCGGGTCGATGGACGACAGCCCCAGGAGCTGTGCACCGCCGCCGCGCGCGCGGTATTGCTTGATGAACTGTGCGGCGGGCTCCGCCGTGGCGCCCAGGAAAATGGCCTGCACATCGGTGCCGAGCAGCTTGTCGACAGCGGCGCTCACCGAGGCCGTATTGCGCGGGTACGAGGCGGTGGCAGCAATCGTGAGCTTGTACGGCTTGAGCGTGCGCTCCACGCCGGCCAACACTTCCTTGCCCAACGCATCGTCCTGATACAGCACGCCGATGCGCGTGACGCCGATGGTGACCAGCGCCCCCACCATCTTGTCCATTTCCTGCTGGTAGCTGGCCTTGATGGGGAAGACCAACGGATCGCGAGTCATGCTGGAGGCCCCCGTGGCGGGCCCGACCAGCGGCAGGTTGGCGTCAGCCAGCACGCCGCTGCGCATGAGCGCTTCCACGTTGGCAGTGCCGACTACGGTGAGCGCCGCCACGGGGTTGTCGATCTTGGCCATGTCGCGCACGTTGCGCAGGGTCTGCTCGACTTTCTGCTCATCGTCGCGGGCGACCAGGCGGATGGTCTCGCCGTTGATGCCGCCGTCGAGGTTGAGCCAGTCGAAATACAGGCGTGCCCCGGCATTGAGCGCCCGCCCCGTCGCGGCTTGTGTACCGGACAGCGGCAAGGACTGGATGATGCTGATGTCGGCGCGGGCGGCCGGCGCTGTCAACGCAGCCATGCATGCCACACACGTGGCAAGCATGGCCCACGGCCGCAACCATCCCATCGCCCCGCGCGCCCCCCGGCTACGCGTGTGATTTCCCGTTTGCATTGTTCGCACCCATGTCGCCGCGTGCCTCGTGGGCAACGGCGTTTTTGTCGAGACCGCTTGAGCGATCCGCTTTGTTGTGTGACGCCAGACATCTCCAGCGCCGGGCGATAGCCTGCCATCGACATCTGGCTTCGACAAGTCCTGTCGGCGCATTTACACTGGCCCGACCGTTTCTGTCGCAAACCCGCCATGCCACAGCGCATCCTGCCAACCGATATTGAAGGCCGCACGCCGCCGTCAGCGGCGCATCCGGTGCGGCTTTACACGCGGCAGATGGACGCCAACACGCGGTTTCCGCGCCACACGCATCCGTGGGCGCAGGTGGCGTATAGCCACAACAGTGTGCTGCGCGTGCAGGCCGGCGACACCGCCTGGGTGGTGCCGCCCTCGCGGGCGATCTGGATTCCGCCCGGCATCGAGCATGAGGTGTGGGTGGTCGAAGCCGCCTTCCTGCGCACGCTGTATGCCGACCCGTCCGTGGTGACCGGCGCGCTGGCGCAATGCCGCGTGATGGAGGTGTCGCCGCTGCTGCGCGAGCTGATTGCCGCGATGGACGTGCGCCAGCCGCTGCCGGCCGCGCGCGAGCAGGCGCTGGCCATGCTCATCCTCGACGAGCTGCGCCGCAGCGCCCCGCTGCCGCTGGATTTGCCCATGCCCGCCGACAAGCGCCTGCGCGCCCTGTGCGAACGCGTGATGGCCGACCCCGGCACCCCGCTCACCTTCGACGCGCTCGCCCGCGATGTAGGCGCCAGCGCCCGCACGCTGGCGCGGCGCTTCCGAGACGAGCTGGGCGTGAGCTTTTCACAGTGGCGCCAGCAGGCCGTGCTGGCCAGCGCCATCCCGATGATGTCGCAGGGCATGCCGCTGTCGCGCGTGGCGCAGGAGCTTGGCTACAACAGCCAGAGCGCGTTCTCTGCGATGTTCCGCCGGGCGTTCGGCAGCAGCCCGAGCGCGTTTCTGCATCGACCGGGCGGCGACGACGCCTAGCCCCCCAAAATGGAGACGGTCCTGCCGCGCCTACAGCGGCGGAATTTCCATCGCAGGCAGCAGCACAGCAAACCGCGCACCGCCTGCCGCTGCCGCATCGAGGCGGACCTCGCCACCATGCACCAGCGCAATACGCCGCACGATCGCCAGCCCCAGGCCGAAGCCCCCGGTGTGGCGGTCGCGGCTGGCATCCAGGCGCAGGAACGGCTCGAACACGCGCGCGCGATCCGGCTCTGGAATGCCGGGGCCGTCGTCTTCCACCGTCAGGCGCAGCGCACCGGCCGGGCCCGCTTCTGCGCGGATGGTGATGGTGTTGCTGGCATAGCGCGCGGCATTGCGGATCAGGTTGAGCAGCGCACGCGCCAGCAGGCGGGGGTCGCACACGTGGTGGGCGGGGGCGGCATCGGCATGCACGGCCAGGGTGAGTTGGCGATCGGCCACGTCGTTGGCGACGCTGGCGACCACGCTGTCGAGCCATTCTCCCAGGGCCACGCGCATCAGCACGAGGTGCGTGGCGCCCTGCTCCAGGCGGCTCAACGCGAGCAGCTCGCTAACCAGTTCATCAAGTTCGCGCACGTCACGGCGCAGCGCATCGAGCCGCACGTTGCGCTGTGCTTCCGACTCGGGCGACTGCAGCAGCGCGATGCCGAATTCCAGCCGTGCAATCGGCGTCTTCAGCTCGTGCGAGATGCCGTTCATCATCTCGCGCTGGTGCTGGATTGAGCCCTGGATGCGCTCGGCCATCTCATCGAACTGGCGCGCCAGTGCATACACGTTCGAGCGCTTGCGCAAATTGGCGCGTGTCGCCAGCTTTCCAGCGCCGAAGCCGCGCGCCGCATCTTCCAGCACGCGCAGGTCACGCCAATGCATCCAGACCCAGAGCAGCAGCGGCAGCAGCGCGGCAATGGCGATCAGCGAATAGGCGATCAACTGGATGCCGAGGTAGTCCATGTCCTCGCTGTGGGCGTGCAGCACCGTGCCGTCGCGCAGCGGCAAGTAGTAATCCTTGCCGTTGGTCATCAGCACGAGCTTGTGCTCAGCCAGATCACGCCGCTGCTGCGCCGAGAAATCCGGCACGGTATCCGCATCGATGATGTCGAACGTCTCCCACGCGTTCTTGTTCAAGCGCGCGATGGCGGCATCGCGGCTGGCAGGATCGGCGCGATCGGCGTGGTCGAGGTACTCCTGCAGGACGAAGGCGTAACCCTTGCGCACTTCGCGCTCGCCGTGCGTAAGCGTGTCGTGGAACATCCACACGAACGACTTGTTCACGCCGATGAGCGCCAGCGCGGCCGCCACAACAACCATTGCATACAGCTTCAGTAACGACTTGAGCATGGTTCAGTCCTCCCACGCCGACGGGCTGAACAGATAGCCGCGTCCCCAGATCGTCTTGATCTTGTGCGGCTCGGGCGAGGCATCGCCAAAGCGGCGGCGCAGGCGCGAGATGCCCGAGTCGACGGTACGGTCCAGCCCGTCGAACTCGATGCCGCGCAACTGCTTGAGGATGTCGTCGCGGCTGAGCACGGTGCCGGCGGCGCGCGCCAGGATCAGCAGCAGGTTGAACTCCGCCGTCTTGAGGTCGACCGGCTGCCCGCGCCAGGTGACGGCGCGGTTGGGTGGCGAGATGGCGAGTTCGCCAAAGACAAGCGTGTCGTCGCGCGGCGCCACCGGCTCGGACGTCGACATGGCCGGCACCGAACGGCGAAGCAGCGCGCGGGCCCGGGCAACGAGCAGGCGCGGCTCGATCGGCTTGAGCACGTAGTCGTCGGCGCCGATCTCCAGCCCGGCCACCTGGTCGTACGTATCCACACGCGCGGTCAGGATCAGCACCGGCACGCGCGAGAACGCGCGGATACGCCGGCACACTTCCATGCCGTCCATGTGCGGCAGCATCAGGTCGAGGATCACCAGCGCAGGCTGGTGTTCGCGCACGGCAGCCACGGCAATGTCGCCACGGCGCACCACTTCGACGGCAAATTCATAGTTGCCCAGGTATTCGCTGACCAGCTGCGCGAGACGGTCGTCATCTTCGATCAGCAGCACCTTGGTCTTGAGCGGCGCGTCGGTCATCGCGGTCATCGCTCGTACCCCCGTTTCTTCTTGTGTTGGCCCGCAGTGTACGGCGATGGCCTTGCGAGCGGATGGGGCGGAGAAACTTGCAGACACTCACGCACAATTGCGCACAACTTCCCGGCAATTTCCAGACAGACGTGCGCGTGGCATCTCGCCAGACTGCGGGCTCTCTCTCAAGAGGTCCAACAAGAGGTCCTACGTGCTCAATCGTCTCTCTCCCCGGTTTTCCGTCGCTTATCTGGCCGTGCTCTCGGGCATGTGGCTGTCGCCGTCTTCGGTGTATGCCGACGATGCGTCGTATTCGCTGTCACTCAACGCCGGCGTGGCGCCGCGCTATCAAGGCAGCAAGCAGTACGCCGTGACGGCCGGCCCCGGCTTGCGGGCAGATTTCGGCAACGGCTGGTTCATCGACCCGACCCAGGGCGGCGCGGGTTATGCCATCCGCTTCCTGAACGGCATGTTCGCTTCGGCCGCGCTGTCGTACGACCCGGGCCGCTCCGACACCAACCGCTACGGCCGCCCCGGCTCGGATCACCTCAAGGGCATGGGCACCGTCAAGGGCTCGCTGCTGGGCGTGGTCACGGTGGGCGGCAAGCTCATCGGCGACACCACGGGCAGCGCCACGCTGGAAGTGCCCATCACCAACCGCGAGCGCGGCTGGTCGGGCCACATCGACGTGGCGGCACCGGTCGTGAGCTGGGGCAGCGACAAGATCACCGTCAGCCCGAGCCTGCATTTCGGCTCCAGCAAGTACATGCAGACGTACTTCGGGGTGACGCCGCAGCAATCGGCCAACAGCGGCTTCGCCCAGTACAGCGCGGGCAGCGGCCTGCAAGCCGCCACGCTCACGGTGGCCTGGACGCACGAGTTTTCGCGCCACTGGGCGTTGCAGACGGCGATCGGCACCTCGCACCTCTTGGGCAACGCGGCGAAGAGCCCGATTGTGCAGAACAAGCAGAGTTACTTTGGCGGCACGGGCGTCGTCTACACCTTCTAAGCGCTCCCCAGCTCAAACGAGGGCATCGAGCCACGCCACTGTTTCACGCCACCATGGCGCACCGGACGATGCCCGGAAGAAGCCCATGTGGCCGACGCCCTTGGCGCCCAGCGCTGCGCCGCCCACTTGTCGGCGCGTCACGCGCGTGGCGGGAAACTGCGCGACCAGCGCATCGATTGCGTTAGCGGGTGCCAAGGGGTCATCGTCAAAACCCCAGGCGAGCAGCGGCACGGCGATCCTCGGGTAACGCGAGATATCCAGCCCCGCACGCCGCGCGAAGATGTAGCCGCGCCGGCGGGCAAAGCGCGCCCAATCACCCAGGATGGCGGCCGGAATCGACATCGGCCCCATGCCGACGGCCGCCAGCGGCAGCATGCCGCCGCGCACGCGCGCCACCGCCAAGGGAATCCGCACACGCAGCAGCCATGCAAATTGCGGACGGGTCAGCAGCCCGCGCCACGGCCACAGCCGCGCATCTGCCAGCGGCACCGCTACGTGCGCCAACGCATCGGCATGCACGATGTGCGGTGCCAGCCCCGCCAGTTGCCCGCCCGCGCTGTGGCCGAGCACGACCAGCTTGCGGCCGCTGCAGCCTTCGGGGACGAGCGTGTCGTGCACCCATTTCAGAACGGCGTCGATGTCCTGCCGGCCCCAATCGGCAAAGCGCGGCGTGCCGGGGCCGGTCGCGGCCGCCTCGCCAATACCGCGGTAGTCGAACGTCACCACGCGCCAGCCTGCCAGGCACAGGGCCCGCGCAAACGCCGCGTAGAACTGGCGCGGCACGCCCAGCGCCGAGCAGATCACCACCGTGCCGTGCGCGCCCAGCCCAGGGCTGGTGACGGTCACAGGCAGCGTCCAGCCGTCGGCTGTGCGAACGTGGTCGTCGCGGGTGGGAAGGGCATCGGCGGGGTAGTCGATCGGTTCGCGCTGCATGGGCACTCCGCTCGGGGTCTTGGGATGGGCTCAGTATTGGCGCCGCGGCGTACGGTCACAATTACGCGACAGGTAATCGCGGCAGCTACCTGACTCTGCTTCAATAGGTGACATGACATCCGCCAAGCCTGCCTCCTCATCCTCGTCTTCGTCCGCCACCGACGACACCCTCATGCTTGAAGACGCCGAAGCCGCCCAAGTGGCGATCGAGCCGCCGCAAGCAGCGCTGTCGCGCTTTCCGCAGTTGCTGCGCTTCTGGCGCACGCGGCGCGGGTATAGCCAACTGGCGCTGGCCCTGGCAGCGGGTGTGTCGCAACGGCACGTGAGCTTTCTGGAATCCGCGCGCGCGGCGCCCAGCCGGAACATGATCCTGCAACTGGCGGAGGAGCTGAACGTGCCGCTGCGCCATCGCAACCAGATGCTGCTGGCAGCCGGTTTCGCCCCCGCTTATTCCGAACAAGGCCTTGCCACGCCGGCCAATGAGACCTCGCCGATGATGCAGGCGGTGCGTCATGCCGTGAAGCTGATTCTTGATAAGCAGGCGCCGTATCCGGCCATCGTGCTCGACCGTTTCTGGCATGTGCTCGATGCCAATGCCGCGCATCGCCGCCTGATGCGCTGGGCCATCGGCGATGACCGGTCCGAAGGCGCACCGGGCGCCGTCAACATGATGAAGCTGGTATTCGACCCGACTGCGCTGTGGCCGGCCATCGCCAACCGCGATGTCGTCGGCCAATACTTGGCCCGGCGCGTGCGGCAGGAGCTGGCGCTGCAAGCCATCGACCCCGCCACGCAGCGGCTGCTGCACGACATCCGCGTGATGCAACCGGCGCTGTTCGATGCGGCGGACGCGCCGGCAACCCCCGCGCCCGCACACGATGCCGGCGATCCACCACCTTTCCTGCCCATTTCGCTGCAGCGCGACGGCGTGACGATCTCGCTGTTCTCCACGCTCACCACGCTGGGCACCCCGCGCGATGCGGGGCTACAGGAGATGCGCATCGAGTGTTTCTATCCAGCGGATGAGGCGTCGCGGCGGGCGCTGGAGCGTATTACGCTGTAAGTTTCGCCTGATTGCAACGAGAATCATTCTCATCTATATTGGCCGGTCGATTTGCCTCCCTCCGGCGGCCCTTGCGCCGTTTTGTGCTTCATGACCGACCTGTCCCATCCCCCGCTTTCGGCCGAGCCCGCCGCCAATCCGGGCGCCAACGCGCGCCCCGCGAAGGCCAAGGCTGAACATCCCGCCAATCGCCGCGCCACGATCGTCCGCTGGCTGCGCAAGACGCACGGCTGGTTCGGGCTGTGGGGCGCGGTGATGGGTCTGATCTTCGGTGTGTCGGGCATCTGGCTCAATCACCGCGCGGTATTGAAGTTGCCCGTGGCGCAACAGCGCACCAATACGCAGATCGCCCTGCCCGACCCCGTGCCTGCCACGCCGGAAGCGATGGGTGCCTGGCTGCAGCAGACGCTGAACATTCCGGAGCCCGCCACCCGCACGCGCGTGGAAAAAGCCAAGCCGGTAGCCTGGGCCGAGCGCCCTGCCAACGGTGAAGATGCCCCGGACGAGAAGAACGCCGGCGCGCCGCGCGAACCCGCCGCCAAGCCGCTCATGCAGCCCGAGCAATGGACCTTCAACTTCGGCAGCGCGACCACGCAAATCCAGGCTGAATACTGGGCCGGCAACCGCTCGGTATCGATCCGCCAGACTGACAACGGCTTCCTCGGCACGCTGATGAGCCTGCACAAGGGCGTCGGCATGACGGTGCCGTGGATTCTGCTGGTGGATACGCTGGCCGGCTGCCTGATCTTCCTGTCGATCTCGGGCCTGTGGCTGTGGGTCATGACCACCAAGCGCCGCACGGTCGGCTGGACGATCTTCGGGCTGGGGAGTCTGCTGGCGATCGGGCTAGCGATCTCGCGGCTCTGAATGCCGCATTGCAAAGGATGGCGCCTGCGTGGCGCCATTTTTTTCGCCTTCGCCGTTTACGGGCGGTCGACGCTGCGCTCGGTGAGCAGCCGCTGAATCGCACGCATGCGGGAGCGCACCATCTCATCGCGGCGTTGCGCCACGCAGGTCATCAAGATTTCGATGACGGTCAGGTGCACCAGATACGCCTCGGTGCCGACCCGCATCACCGCATCTTCCGGCACGTCCACCGTCAGCGCGATCTGCGCGCGCTCGGCCAGCGGTGTGCCCGCCTGGGTGATGGCGATCACACATGCACCCTGCTCCGCTGCATAGGCGATCGACTCGAGCAGATACGGCATACGCCCCACGTGCGAGAACGCCACCACGACGTCGGACGCGCCCAGCATAGCGGCCGACACGAGCTGCAGATGCGCATCAAAGTAAGCATTGGATGCCAGCCCCAGCCGCATCAGCCGCGCCTGCATGTCGTTCGCCATGAACGATGAGGCCGCGCCGGCCGCATAGCAATCGACGCGGCGCGCGCGGGCGATGCGTTCGGCGGCGGCGTCGACCTGCGTGGTGGACAGCGATTCACGCAGCTTGGTCAACACCCGCGTGGCGCCGTCAATGACCTTGCTGGCGACCAGTGCCGGCGGGTCGGCCCGGCCGACATGGCCCGGCAGCGTCGGCTGCGCGTGCGCCAGTTCGGCCGCCAGCGTGGCCTTGAACTCGCGCAAGCCTTCGAAGCCGAGCGCCTGGCACATCCGCACAATGGTCGGCATCGACACGCCGGCGCGCACGGCCAACGTCTCCACGGATTGTTCGAGCGACAGTTCCGGCGCTTCCAGGATCAACCGCGCCACACCCTGCTGCGCCGGCGAAAGCGCGGGCAGCTTGTCACGCAGGGCGTTGAGCACGGGAACGGAGAACGAGGGCATGGGTACGTGGGCGGCATAAGGAAATCAGCGTCGCCAGTGTAGCGGCAGCCCCGCAGCACGCCGCCCGCCCGAGGGAAAACCCCCAAGAATCTGTAAGCCGGCGGTTTACGCTCAGCGCCCCTTCAGCGGGCAACGCCCCAGCCGGCGCGACGTGTGCGGCGTTTTGCCGGTGCATGCGTAACTTCAACCCTTACAGCGCAGACTTGCCTGAGAGTCGGCCCCCGAGCCAGGCCGGAAATCCCATTCCGGCCAACACAACAGTCGTCACGACAACAAGGGAGCCACATGACCATTTCGATCCGTTCCATTCCGCTATCGGCCGTTGCACTGTCAGCACTGCTTGCCTGCGGCGCGGCGCACGCGCAATCGAGCGTCACGCTGTACGGCGTGATGGAAACCGGCCTGCGCTACAGCACCAACAACGACGCCGCCGGCCACGGCAAGGCCGAGATGGCGGGCGGTTACTACAGCGGCAGCCGCTTCGGCATTCGCGGGTCGGAAGACCTGGGCAACGGGCTGAAGGCCGTGTTCCACCTGGTCAGCGGATTTGCGCCGGACACTGGAGTGGGCTCCACCAACGACATGGGCCTGGGCGGCTACAAGCCCACCACGCCTGCCGCCTCGCGCCTGTTCGGGCGCCAGGCGTATGTCGGGCTGGAAGGCGGGTTCGGCTCGCTGACGTTCGGCCGGCAAGAGAACCTCGTCTTCAACACGGCCGGCCAGTACGACGCGCTCTCCATCGGCAACCTGGGCGCGACGGCCTGGCACGTGACCGCCACCGGCGTGCGCATCGACAACTCGGTCAAGTACGTGGGAGATTTCAACGGCTGGCGCCCGGGCGTGATGGTCGGCATGGGCGAACAGGCCGGCGCGTTCTCCGCAGGCAACTACAGCGCGCTGTCGCTCAACTACGCCAGCGGCCCGTTCGCGTTCGGTGGCGCGTGGGAGCAGCAAAAAGACCTGCAATCGGTCGGCACCCGCACGTGGACCACCGGCGGCAGCGTACAGGTCGGCCCCGCCAAACTGATGCTCGGTTACATCAACTACCGCGACGGCACATCCACCAAGAACGACCTCATCCTGGGCGGCGTGAAGTACGACTTCAGCGGTCAGTACAACCTGGTGGTGGGCGGCATGGCCACGCGCCAGCGCGACCCCGACGGCCTGCGCTACACCGCCTACGCGATCATGAATTACGTGGTCAGCAAGCGCACGTGGCTGTACGTCGGCATGGACTACACCCACCAGAAGGACGCCGGCACCGTCCTGGCAGCCGCTCTGCCCAAGGCCTCGCAGACCGGCGTCATGGTCGGCATGCGCCACGGGTTCTAAAACGAAGACCCGGCCTGGGCGCAAACACACGCGCCCAGACGGTTTGGCCGTACCCTGCCCTAGATGGCGCCTTGAATTTCTGTTGCAGAGAGGAAAAAGAGTGCAGGCCTGTTTGAGCGAAGCGAGTTGCCTGCGCTCCCTCTCTGCGACATAAATTCAAGGAATCTTTCGCCATCTCGGGCGCGCCTTTCTTTTGCTTACTTTTCTTTGGCAAGACAAAGAAAAGTGAGTCGGCCCCGGCAGGGGACGATACGAGGGATGGACCAGCAACGCCATTAAGCCGGCGCTCCCGCAGCAGGCGGCTCATCAGCAGCCCGCGGCACCTTTCCCTCATCCGGCCCACCAACCCGCGTCATCCACTCCTCAAACGCCGCAGAAGTCCGCAACACCGTCCCCGGCGCCGCCAGCGGCACGTGCGCCTTGTCGAACGCATCCTTCAGCACAACGTTGAACGCCCGCAGCACGTCAGCCTGCTTCTGCGGACGGGTCTTGAACCGCCCCTTGACGATCATCGCGCCGCCTTCAAAGCGGTCCAGCCCGAAAATTTCCGCACCGCCGAGCAGCGTGTAGGCAAAGCGCGGCTCACCAGCAATCTGATCAGCCGCCGCGCGCACGAGATCGATCGCCTGCTGCGGCTCTGCCTCCATCGACACGCGCACTTCAAAATCGGCGAACGAATAATCGCGCGACAGATTGCGCACGGTCTTGATCTGGCTGAACGGAATCGACAGCACCGCACCTGTGCCATCGCGCAGGCGCACCGTGCGGATGGTCAGGTTGATGACGGTGCCCGTAGCCACGCCCACGTCCACCGTATCGCCCACGCTGATGGTGTCTTCCATCAGGATGAAGATGCCTGTGATGAAATCCTGCGCCAGCGACTGCGCGCCAAAGCCCACCGCGAGGCCGATCACCCCGGCGCCGGCCACCAGCGGCGTCACGTTGACACCCAGGTTGGCCAGCACGCCAATGCTGGCCGTCACCACCAGCGTCACCTTCAGGCCATTGCGCAGCAGCGGCAGGATGGTCAGCGCACGCGTGCTGGGCTGCGCCCGCGCCGAGGCCGGCGACAGCGCCCGCAGGATCGCCGTGTCGAGCAGGATCCAGACAAGCCAGGTGGCAAAGACGGTGCTGATCAGGCCCACCATGGCATCGGCGATGCGTTTGCCGTTGACGGAGCTGTGCGCCACCTCCACCAGCGTGTGGCCCCACACGCGCAGCACCAGCTCAAGAAAGGCGATCCAGATGGCAAGCTTGATCAGCGCACCAACGAAATGCTTGAGCCGCTCCACGTAAGGCGAACTGCGCGCCAGACGCAGTTGCGAGCGCCAGTTCGCGCGAGGGCGGATCAGAGCCGACAGGAAGAACGCCGCCACCAGCAGCAGCGACGTCATCACCGCGCGGCGCGCCACCACGTCAACGTTGTCGGGCGTCGTCAGCGTGGCCACGACGGTGGCGCTCGCCAGCACCACCACGGGCACCGGCCAGAACGCAGCCAGCAGACGGCGGACCTGGTTGCCCGCGTGTTCGCCGCTGCGCAGCTCCAGCGGGCGGTTGGCGATCAACTGCCCAATCGGCCGGCGCGCCCACAATGCGCCCACCGCCAGCATCAATGACGCCACCACGTTGCACACCGTGGCCAGCAGCAGACTGAGCGAGCCGCCCAGCACCAAAGCAACACGCGGATCAACCAACGCATCGCCGCAAGCACCCAGACTGGCCGTCAGAAAGATTGGCCACATACCGTGCTTGAACAGGTATTCCACCGCGACGCGCCGGTGCGCGCTGCCGGAAAAGAGCGAGAACAGCATCGCCACGCCCGCCGTAATGATCGCGCCCCATACGATGGCGTAGGCGAGCACCAGCGCCAGGACAAAGCCGGGCGAGGCATCGCGTTCCAGCCGCATGATGACGACAAAGGAAATCGCCCATGGGCCGATCTTGCGCGCCGCGTCGATCAGCAACGCCCGTGTGGTCGGATGCGGCCCGAGGGCCACCGTGAAGCCAAACACACGGCGGATCAACCAGCCCAGGCCGAGCAGGCCACCGGCAATGGCGGCCCAGATGCCCACGGTGCTGGCAAAGTCGGCGGCCAACGGCAGGCGTTTGTCGGGCGAGAGGAGCAGGCCGGCGTTGCCGCTGGCGGCCTCGATACGACGCAGCCAGTAGCGCGGCGCGCCGGCTTCCACATCGGCCTGCAACGAGCCGTTCTCGATGAGCGACGCCACCGCACCCAACAGGCCCGGCGCCTGTTCGGCCTGCACCTTCTGCTGCGCGCTCATGCCGTCGCGCAACTGCTTCAGTTCATTGACGAGGGCCGTGCGCTGCTGGTCGTTGTTGAGCAGCGTGATGACGGTGTCGAGCGACTGGCGTGTCTGGGCGGGGTCCGCTGCCGGCACCGATGCGCTGGCGGTGGAGGTTGGCAGCCCGGCCAGCTTGGAAAACGACACCGGGGCAGCGTCGGCCACGTTGGCGACGCACGCCATCAGCAAAAGCAGGAACGATGCGAGCGGCCACAGTCGCCGCGTCAGGAAGGGAGAATGAGTACGCATGACAGGGAAAGCGATCGTGCAGACATCGACCACGGCACGATACGCGAATTCCCCGGGCGCACAACCTCAGCGCTTGGCGCCCGGTGGCAGAGGCGCCCGCCGCCAGAGCCAGGCGGCCGTGCCGAGCGCACATGCCATGCAGGCCATCACCAGGGCCACCACCCCGGGCCAGCCCCACGGTGCGTAGAGCTTGCCGCCTGTCGTACCGATCAGGCTGGAGCCCAGGTAATACGCCAGCAGATACAGCGCAGCAGCTTGCCCCTTGGCACGCTGCGCACGGCGCCCGACCCAGCCGCTGGCGACCGCATGCGCGCCGAAAAAGCCGAAGGTCAGCAACGCGATACCGCCAATCACCAGCGCCAGCGGCCTCGCCAAGGTCAGCAGCACGCCTGCCGACATCAGCGCCGTGCCCGCCAGCAGCATGCGGCCCCGGCCATGGCGATCCGCCAATCGGCCAAACCATGCGGAAGCGCCGATGCCCAGCAGGTACACCATGAAGATGCCGCCCACCGCCGTCTGGCTGAGGGCATACGGCGCATCGAGCAAGTGGAAGCTCGCGTAGTTGTAGATCGTGACGAAGCCGCCCATCAGCAAAAAGCCCATGGCGAACAACGAACGCAGGCCCGGCTCGCGCAGATGCGCGCCCAGCGTGTCGAACAGATCGCCCAGCGCCACACCCTTGCGCGGCACAAAACGCCGCGACGGCGGTAGCAGCCACAGGAAGGCCAGCGCCGCCAGCAAACCCAATGTGCCGGTAAAACCCATGGCATCACGCCAGCCGAAATGGTCGGCCACGGCGCCGGTCAGCACGCGCCCGGCCATGCCGCCAAAGGCCGTCCCGCCGACATACAGGCCCATCGCCATGCCAAGCCCTTGCGGATGCACCTCTTCGGCCAGATACGCCATCGCCACCGCCGGCACGCCGCCCAGCACAACACCCAGCAGCGCCCGCGTGGCCAGCAACCCGTGCCAGCCAGGCAGCACCGCCGCGGCCAGCGTGAGCACCGACGACAGCACCAGCGACACGCCCATCAGCGTCTTGCGATGGATGGACTCCGACAGCAACCCCGCAAACAGAATCGCAAACGCCAGCAGCAGCGTGGACACCGACAGCACCAGGCTCGTCTGCGCGGGCGTGAGGCCAAAGTCGTGCGCCAGCATCGGCATGAGCGGTTGCACGCAATACAGCAGCGAGAACGTGGAGAAGCCCGCCGCGAACAGCGCCAGATTGGCGCGCAGATAACCGGGGTGGCCCCGGACCAGCCAGTGGGAAGAATCAGCGGGTTCGATGGCGGGCGAAGAAGAAAGTGGAGCGTTCACGGCGGGCGGGTTGAAACAAGCGCAGAGGCAAGCGCCTATTATCGTTCGCAGGCACTGTTCCCGCTGCGATGCGGCATCGCTCTTGCTGCGCAGCTCCCACCACGCTTATCCGCCCGACCATGGAAACCACGCTCTACTACTGGCCCGAAATCCAAGGCCGCGGTGAATTCGTCCGGCTGGCGCTGGAGCAGGCCGCCGTGCCCTACACCGACCTCGGCCGCGAAGATGCGTCCGCCATCGAAGCGTTTCTCGACGATGCGGGCATTCCCACGCCGCCGTTCGCGCCGCCGTTCCTGGTGGCCGGCCCGCTGGTGATCGCGCAGACGGCCAACATCCTGCTCTACCTTGGTCAGCATTACGGCCTGGCTCCGCACGACGAAGCCGGCGGCCTTTGGACGCACGGCCTGCAACTGACGATTGCCGATTTTGTGGTGGAGATTCACGACACGCACCACCCCATTGCGTCAGGCGAGTACTACGAAGACCAGCGGCCCGAAGCGAAGCGCCGCACGCAGGATTTTCTCGACCACCGCGCCCCAAAATTCCTGCATTACTTCGAGCGCGTGCTCGAGCGCAACCCCGCCGGCCCGACGTGGGCCGTGCGTGATGCGCTGACGTATGTGGATTTGTCGCTGTTCCAGATCGTGGCGGGGCTGCGTTACGCGTTTCCGCGCCACATGCAGCGATACGAGCGCGAGCTGCCGCATCTGGTGGCGCTGCACGATCGCGTGGCGGCGCAGCCGAACATCGCGGCGTATCTGGAATCGCCGCGGCGCATTCCGTTCAACACGATGGGCATCTTTCGCCACTACCCCGAGCTCGATGCGCTGAAATGACAAAACCCGGCGCAGGCCGGGTTCGCATGGAGGTTCAATCGTTCAGGCCGCCAACGGCGTAGTAACGGGCAACTGGCGGGGCAACCGGCTGCGGATGTCTTCCAACGCTGTGGGCCAGCTCTCGATGGCCGCCAGATCGTGGATGTCCTGCAGATCGATCAGCAGATCCACCACCTGGTCGTCATCGACATTCACGCCGGAGCAGCGCAGCGCACACGCGAGCGCATCGTCGCTCGGCACACGCAGCAGGCTCACGCCTAGGCGCTCGATCGCGGCGCAGTAGAACGCATCGTCAATAAGGATGCCGACGCCGCACCGGCGGTTGTCGAGCCCGCGATAACGCGGCTCGCCGTCGGCGTCTTCAGAGCGGCATTGCTGTGCGAGCAGGTGTGCGCGCACGCGTTCAAAAATGTCCTCGATGCCGAGGAACGTCCCCTTCCCTTTCATGGTGTCACCTTCTATAGGGTGATCTGTGACCGGCCGGTCGGTCAGAATGTATCGACAAGAGCGCCGCTCAGGCCGAATTGGCGCGCAATCGACTGCAGGCGGTCCTTCCACTCCCACGTGCCGAACACGTCGTGTGCGTTCTGCAGCTTGGAGAGCAGCTCGACGGTGTCGCGGTCGTCCACGTCGATGCGCGCGCGCTTGAGCGCGCGGCGCAACGCCATGACGCCGGCGTCCATGTAACGCGGAATCTCGTTGGTGGGCTTAAGGATGTAGCGCACCGGCACGCTTTCCATCGACGTCGTGTAGTCACGCACGCCGATCAGGTTGCCGATCGGGCAGCAGCGGCCGCCCTGGCCGTGGTACGCCGCACCGCCGCGCGGCAGGATGGCAGCGCCGCCCTGTCCGAACAGATGGCGGACTGCGCCGTCGTAGATTTCTTGTTTGCTGAGATATTGCGTCTTCATGTTGTTTCCCCTGACCCCAGAGTGCAGGCGTCGCCGATTCGATTCACTTCCGACTTCCGGCCTGACGTTGCGTCCGACGTCGCACAATCTGCCATCCGTGCGATCTATCTTGGTTCAGGATGCACCAGAACCATGGGCCGAAAAAGGACCGGAATGTAAGTCATTTTTACCGTTTGCTTTTTGGCAACGGATTGCCCGCAAAGGTGCGCCAGTCAACGCTTTGCGGGTGCTTCATACACCACGCGATCAGGCTGTTTTGACATGCGCTGATGCGCGTTCGCAACAGCATGTGCGTAAGACTGCGCGCACGTGGCGCATGCGTCGTAGGCGCGGTGCTTACATCCCGATGATCTGGTCTGCGTGGCCGAGGCAGAAGCCACGTCGGTCATGGTGCCCACAGGTGGGCATCACCTCGTAGCCGGCAGCGCGCAGCAACACCGCGCGCGCGGCCACCTCCACCGGAGGCAGGGGCTGCCCCGAGTCTTCATCGCGCACCAGCCGGCCGAGTTGGGCAAACGGCTGGCGCAGCAGATGGTCCAGATCCAGCGATCCGCAGTACCGCATCACATCACCTTCTTCAAAATGGCGGCGGCACCGCGGTGCGCCGGTTACATCGATTCGTCTGCCAGCTCAGGACACGCAACGAGCGTCCGGCGCACACGCGCATAGGCGGCACGCTGCGCCCAGATCGCGTCGGTCAGGGCCGCGATGAGCGTGTCGCGAGGGAGGCTTTGCGGTGCCACGCCGAACTGCGCTTCCACGGTACGTAGAGCCTCCGTCACTTCGCTTCGCCATCGGGCGTCGAGTCGCTGGGTCATGTTGTTCTCGTTGGGTCGGTTCTGGCGCGGTGGGCGGCGGGCTTGTGCCCACTCTGGCCGCGCTGGGAAGGGATTGGCGGAATGGGTTCCGCTCTTGTTTGTGAAGAACGGCACACGGGGCCGAAACTTGATTGCTGCGGCGGGGGGTAAACCGGCTCCTCCGTTGCACTTGGCGACACCCGGCGCCTCTCCGCCAAATGGGCTCCCCCATTCGCGCAGCAACTTCGGCGGGTGCCCGTGGCCCAATCGGTTCTGCAACCGCCACCGAGCCACCGATGAAGATGGAGCGTCACGTGTCCCGACTGTCTTTCCTGCGCCGTACCGTACTGACCGTTGCCTGCGCGCTGGCCTTGCCCGCCGTTGCGACGGCCGGCGCCCCAGACCCACGTCAATACATGCATGGCGTTGGCGCGGTGCCTGCCGCAACGGCCAACACCTTCAACGTGTTCTTCAGTGCCTCGGGCCTGCCCCCGCGCGGCGCCGATCGCAGCGGCAGTTGGCCGCACGATGTCTATGTCGCGCAATGGCACGCCGACACGGGCGTGCTCGATGCCCCGCGCATCTTCATCCAGAAGCCCGAAGCGCAGGAGCCCGTGACGGTGGCCCGTAACCGCGCAGGCCAGGTGATGGTGTCATTTGAAGACGGCTGGAATGCGCCGGAAAACGTCAACCAGCGCTTCGGCATCTACGACACGGCGCTGCGGCCCATCAAGCCGTATCCGCAACTGGTGGAATCCGGCGGGCACTCGGGCCATATCACGGCGGTGGGCGACCGCTTCGTTGTGTTCTATTCCGACGGCTGGATCACCGGCGGCGGCGTCGACAATCTCGGCAGTGGCAACGGCGTCTACCTGAAGGTCTACGACGGGCGCGGCCGCCGCCTGCATAACGTCGATGTTGCCGATGGCCGGCGCGAATGGTGGCCCATGGTGGCAGGCGGCAGCACCAATGCGCTGCTGGCCTGGCAGCAGTTCGTGCCGGGCCAGACCGAGGCCAATCTGAAGATCGCCGTCTTTGATCCGGTCAGCGGACGCGTAACGGGCGAGCAGCTTCTGCACAAGCATCTGCAGTACTACACCTACAGCGTCACGTGGATGCCGGCGATCGAGCGGTACTTGCTGGTGGGCGTGGCCAAGGGCAACGGCTTTGCCGATCTGATCGACACGACGGGCAAGGTGCGCGCATCCATTTCGTGCATGCCGGCAACGGTGCGCGAAGCGGGTATCACCGTGAACCAGAACACCGCTTATACGCCCGCCGCTGATGGCCGCCTGCTGCAACTGCAGGCGGGGCCGGATTCGCTCACGCTATCGGCCACGCTGCTGAACACCGACGGCAAGCGCGTGCAATGGCGCCCGGTGGGCAGCACCGGTTTGCTGCGCACGTCGGGCGCAATCGACTGGATGTCGCTGACGGAAAAGGGGCTGGAGCAGTTGCACTTCGACCCCGCCAAGACGCAGCCGGCCAACGCGGTCGACCAGTGCCGCTAGCGCGACAGGCTCAAACGTCCGTAACAAGCACGCGCAGGCGTACGAGACCATCCCACCTGGCGTGGATGGCATCGGCAATGCGGGCGATTTCGGCGGCCAGTGCCGGCGGCAGGACCAGGTCGACCTCCACTGCGCCATCGACGTAGTGGAGCACGCAGTGGCGTGCGTCCAGCGGCGTGCCGGACGGCAGCAGTTGTGCCAGCACGGCGTGCAGCGCATCTCGGTCGGGTAGCGGCACGGGGTCGGTCGCGATGTGCTCGCGCGGGTCGACGTGAATCTGCACGTCGAGCACGGCCGTTGCGATATGTGCCGTCAGTACATTGGTGCGCGCCCGAACCGCAATCGCATGGCCCTCGCTCACGGAGACGCGCGGGTCCACCTCGATATGCGCATCCACCAATGCCTGGTCGCCTGTCACACGCGTACGCAGATCGTGCACATTGATCACGCCCGGCGTGGCTTCCAGGCTGGTCCGGATTGCCTCCACCTGCGCAGGCGGTAAGGCGCGGTCCATCAGGTCGTTGAGCGCCTCCCAACCAAAGCGCACGCCCACACGGCCAATCATCAGCCCGACGATGCAGGCGGCCGCCGGGTCCAGCCAGTGATAGCCCATCAGGTTGCCCGTCACGCCAATCGCCGCCACCAACGACGACACCGCATCGGAACGCGCATGCCACGCATTCGCAATCAGCATGCGTGAGTTGATGCGCTTGGCCACGGCCAGCATGTAACGGAAAAGTCCTTCTTTGGCCGCCAGCGCGATCAGTGCCACGACCAGCGCCGGACCATGCACCGGCGTCGGCCCCTGCGGCGATCGCAGGCTCTCCACCGCAGCCCAGATCATGCCCGTGCCCGCCCCGATCAGCAGCAGCCCGAGCCCCAGCGACGCGGCGTTCTCGTAGCGCGCGTGGCCGTATTGATGGTCTTCGTCTGGCCCCTTGTGGCTGTTGCGGTTGGCAATGAAGACGATGCCATCGGCGATCAAGTCCGACAGCGTATGCAGCCCGTCCGCCACCAGGCCCTGCGAATGCGACCACAGCCCCGCCGTAATCTGCCCTGCCGAGAGCAGGCAATTGACGCCCGCGCTCACCAAGGTGGAGCGCTCGGCGCTCTGCTTGCGTGCGGCCGCAGAAGGTGCTGTCGAGGATGTGGGCGTCATGGGAAATCGGTGCGATCAAGCGTGCGAGGAAATCGCCAGCATTGTGCCACGCACCAGCGCACCACCTGGGTCCGAAATGATGGCCACGATCGCAACGCGCTGCGACAAATTTGCACCAGAAAAGCGCGGATTGGGGCGTATTTATAGGACGTTTCCGATGTTCCACCCTGGAGGCTTCGGCGATTCTCAGCAATGCGGCAAACACGTTGCCGCACGTTACACGCTCGGAGACACGTCGACATGCATCCCACCATCCAAATCGTCATTGCAGATGATCACCCTGGCGTGGTGGCAGCCGTGCGGCGCCTCGTATCGGGGGTCGACGGCTTCGAGGTGGTGGGCGAGGCCAGCAACGCCGATGAGCTGCTCGCCGTGCTCGGCCGCGTGCGTTGCGACCTTGTCATCACCGACTACGCCATGCCTGGCAGCCGCTATGGCGACGGCATCCTCCTGCTCGAATTCCTCGTGCGCCGCCACCCCGACCTGCGCGTGATGGTGCTCACCATGCTTGAGACCCGCGCGCTGATGAGCAACATCCTGCGCGCTGGCGTCAAGGTCATCGTCAGCAAATCCGACGAGCCGCATCACATCCTCGAAGGCATGCATGCGGCGGCGGACGGCCGCATCTATCTCTCGCCAATGCTCAATGCCAAGCTGCTCTGCCGCAACGGCGAACCGCAGCCCGCCCACGACGACCCGGTCGCCAAGCTCGGCAAGCGGGAGTTGGAAGTGCTGCGCATGTACGTGACCGGCAAGACGGTCAGCGAGATTGCCGTGCAGCTCAACCGCAGCGTCAAGACCATCAGCTCGCAAAAGCAGACGGCCATGCGCAAGCTCGAGCTTGGCACCGAGGCGGCGCTGTTCGACTTTGCCGTGCGGCACGGACTGCTTGGCAGTGGTGAGGCCTGACACGATGGCCCGCGTCACGCGTGCGGCGTCTGCTCGCCTGCGCATCGGTATCGGTGCAGGGTTGCTCGCCTGCGCCGTCGCACTGGGCTGGGCGGGTGGCACGCGCGATGCCGACGCGGAAGACGCGGCGCAGGCCGTCCAACGCCTCACGCAGTTTCCGTCCAAGGTGACCGTGGGCGTCATCAGCGATGCCATGGCGCCGCTGGAAGGCGTCGAAGCCGACCGGCTCAGTGGCTTCTCCGGCGATCTGCTGATGCATCTGATTCCGCAGGATCAGGTACGCGTCATCCCGCACGTCTTCGCACGGCGTGACGACCTGCTCAAGGCGGCGTGCCGGGGCGACGTCGACATCATCATGAGCGTGGCACCCCGCTCGCAATACGATCACTGCCTCATCTATTCCGCGCCGTATCTGGAACGCCCCACCGCGGTGGTCGCGCGCAACGACAACACGCAAGTCGCGCAGAACCCATTTGCCCCCGGCATGCGCATCGCCGTCGAGCAAGGCTCCTCGCTCGAAGAAGAGTTGGCTGGGCAATACCCGAGCATCCGCCTGATCAGCACGCCCACGGCGGCCGACGCCCTCGACGCCGTGCTGCATGACGCGGCAGACGCTTACGTGGGCGTGACCTATCCGACGCGGGAGTTGATGTCGCAGCCGCGCTACCGGCGGCTTTCGATCGTGCAGCTTGTAAACCAGCAGGTGGACGCGCTGCACTTTGCCGCGCCGCGCGGGCAGGCAATGCTGATCCGCTATCTGGACCGCCATCTTGCCCAGTTGCCCGACGCGACGATGAGCGAGCTGCGCGCGCGGTGGATCACGCAAGGTGGCGGGTCCTCCGTGGGACTGCAGTTGTCGGACGACGAGCGGGCCATGCTGGCATCGCTGCCGCCGCTGCGCTACGCCGCTGATCCTGACTACATGCCGTACACCTTCAACGGCACGGGCGGCGCGATCCTCGGCATCTTTCCCGAATACCAGAACTTTCTCTCGCGTACGCTCGGGTTGCGTTTCGAGCGGGTGGCCGTGCGTGACTGGGCGGAGGCGATCGAGAAGGCGCGCAGCGGGGAGGTCGACATCCTGCTCGGCATGTCCGACCAGGATTCCCGACCGCCGGGCTTTACGTTCACGCAGCCGATCGATGCGACGCCGATGGTGATCGTCGGGCGCAGCGACGCGCTCACGGTGGCCGCGCTGCCCGAACTTTCCGGCAAGACCGTCGCTCTGCCGGCGAGCGACACGCTGACCACATTGCTGCATCAAAACGTACCGAAGATCCGCATTCTTCCGGCGCGCTCGGTCAACGAGGCGTTGTCCATGACAGCGACCGGAGAGGCCGATTTCACCATCGTCAACCTGCCGGTGGCTGACGCGCTGATCCGCCATCACTTTCCAGGCGAGCTGAAGGTTACGGGTTCGGCAAACACGGTCGAGAGCATCGGCGTGGCCGTGTCGGCGCGATACGCTGCGCTGGTGCCGCTCATCAACCGCGCGCTCTTCGCCATGCCTGAAGGCGAGCAGGTAAGCATCCGCAACAAGTGGCTGTCGGTCAGCTACCAGTTGGGTCCATCCGCTTCAGCCGTGCTCGGCAGGTTCGGCCCGGCGGCAGCGCTGGTGCTGGCGGCGCTGGTGGCGCTGTTCATCAAGCAGATGCAACTGCGCCGCGAAAACCATCAGCGCCGCCGTGCCGAAGAAACCCTGGCCCGCCAGCTGAGCTTCCAGCGCGCGCTGATGGAAGCCGTGCCGTTTCCGCTCGTCGCCAATGACGCCGCACACCGTTACGTTGCCGTGAATGCGGCGTTCTGCAACATGTTCGGCCGCACACGCGCGGCGCTGCTCGGGCATACGCCGCAGGAGCTGGGGCTGTATTCGGTCGGCGACGCGGTGCCGCTGTCCGATATCGACAGACGCGCGGCGCAGGCCGGTGAAAGCACGCGCGAAGAGCTCATCATCGAGACGCCGGACGGGCAATCGCGCAACGTGCTGTACTGGATCGAGCCGTTCCATCTGCCGGATGGTCAACCTGCTGGCACCGTCGCCTCGCTGGTCGATATCAGCGAGATCCGCGAAACGCAGGCGCGGGCCGAACGCCTTGAGCAGCGCCTGCGCGAGGTCACCGAATCGCTGCCGGCGCTGGTCTACCAGTTTGAGCTGCCGCCCGGCCAAGCACAGGGGCGCATCACTTACGTGGCGGGCAAGGCGCACGAAACGCTTGGCGTTGAGCCCCAGGATTTGCTGGGCTACCTGTCCACGCCCGAACTGCTCATTTACCAGGACGACCGGGAACGGATTCTTGAGAGCGTGCTGACCTCCGCGCAAGAGCTGACGCCGTTCGACCAGCGCTTCCGCCATGTCAGCCCGGACGGTTCGGTGCGCTGGCTGCACGCGCGCTCGATCCCGCACCGCGAGGCCGACGGCCGCACGGTCTGGAACGGCTACCTGAGCGATGTGACCACGGAGCGCGAGCAGGCCGACGCGCTGGAAGCCGCCAAGAACGCAGCGGAATCGGCGTTGCACGCGAAAGACCGCTTCCTGGCCATGATGAGCCACGAAATCCGCACGCCCATGAACGGCGTGCTTGGGCTGGTCGAATTGCTGCAGCAGACGAAGCTCGAAGGCGAGCAGAAGCAGATGGTCTCGCTGGTGCAGGATTCGGGGCGCGCCCTGCTGCACATCCTCGATGACATCCTCGACTACGCAAAGGTCGAGGCCGGCCGGCTGGATATCTCGCCCTCGCCGACAGACTTGCGCGAGGTCTTTGACGGCACGGTCGGGCTGCTGGCAAGCCGCGCCCACGAGAAGGCGCTCGCCGTGCACGTGGATGTGGCCGCCAACGTGCCGGCCAGCGTCTCGGTCGACAGCATTCGTCTACGGCAAATCCTGTTCAACCTGCTTTCCAACGCCATCAAGTTCACCGACACCGGCAGCGTGCGGCTTTCGGCAGAATGCACGCGCCTGACGGACGACACGGCGCACCTCGCCATCTGCGTCTCCGATACGGGCATCGGCATCTCACCGGAGGTTCAGGCCACGCTGTTCGCGCCGTTCGTGCAAGCCGAGCGCTCGACCACACGCCGCTACGGCGGCACCGGCCTGGGCCTGGCGATTTCTCGCCAGCTTGCCGGCCTGATGGGCGGCAAGCTCGTCATGGAAAGCGTTCCCGGGCACGGCACGGCAGTCACGCTGCACTTGGCCGTGCCGATGCTCAAGGCGCGGTATGCGTTGCCGCAACTGGCGGGCTGCAGCGTTGCCATTGTTGTGGACGACCCGGCCGTGCGGCACAGCCTCACGCAGTTCGCGATCGCGGCCGGACTGCAAGCGGGCCCCGCCGCTAACGCCGACATCCTCTTCACCTCCACCGCACAGGCAGAGGCGCACGCCATCCGCATCACCCCGGAAGCGTGCTATTCCGGACCCGGCAACACGCTGAGCATCAATCCGCTGAACTGGCACGCATTTGTACAGGCGTGCGAGCGCGCGCTTCCCCAATCCGACCATGTGCCGATCGCCACCGCGGCGGTGCACGCACAGCCCGCCGTCGCCCCCTGTGACGCGCCGGGTGCGCACATCCTCGTGGCGGAAGACCACCCGATCAACCGCGAACTGATCGCCAAGCAACTCCGCCTGCTGGGTTATCGGGTCACGCTGGCCGAAGATGGCGTGGTCGCGCTCGAGCGCCTGCACGAACACCGGTTTGACGCATTGCTCACGGACTGCCACATGCCGCGCATGGACGGCTTCGACCTGGCGCGGCACATCCGCCACGAAGAGCGCGCCGGCGGCCCTCGCCTGCCCATCATCGCCATCACGGCAACAACGCTTGCCGAGGAGCACGCGCGATGCCGTGCCGTGGGAATGGACGCAAGCCTGCTGAAGCCGACCACGCTTGTCACGCTGCAGGAAGCGCTGGCTGCGCTGTGGAGCCACGAAGCCGCAAGCGCAGATGCGCCCCCGGAGGCGCCATTCGCCCTGTCGCTCGACGATCTGCACGCCGCACTGGGGGCCGACCCCGCCGCAGCCGGGTTGGCACAGGTCTTCCTGTCGTCGCTGGCTGAGGATGCGCAGCGGCTCCAGCCGCTGCTGGACGCAATGGACCGCGCAGCGCTGCGCCAGTGGGCCCATCGCACCGGAGGCGCGCTGGCGCTGCTGCACAACCCGAACGTCGACGCCGTGTTGGAAGCCTTCCGCCATGCCGTGCATGACGGTAGCGAGCGTGACATCCGCGTCTCCGGGCGCCATGCCACGCGGCTTCTTGCGCACATCAACGCGTTGTTGAGTGCCTTCGCACCGGCGGCCGCTGACGTTGTGCACCGCACGCAAGTGACGGATTCATAAGGGAAAACCGTTTCAAGCGATCGATGCCTCGCTTTTAGACGTGCCATTCCAATCGCCCGATTGACTCGGTTCTGGCGGCCTCCTACGATGACATCGACCAATGTCACATTAAGAGGCGCCCAAGTGGTGCCCACGGAGACACCACGTGAACGCACGGACCGATTTTCCGCGCCCCGACACTTTTGCGCCGACCCCGCGCAGCCCTGACGCCCCCGCCCTGATCGATGCTGCAATCATCGGGACGGGTTTTGCTGGCCTGGGCATGGCGATCCAGCTCAAGCAAAACGGCATCGACAACTTCCTCGTCTTCGAAAAAGCGGGGTCTGTGGGCGGCACGTGGCGCGACAATCATTACCCCGGCTGCGCGTGCGATGTGCAATCACATTTGTATTCGTTTTCGTTCGCGCCCAATCCGGACTGGTCGCGCATGTATTCGCCGCAGCCGGAAATTCGCGCGTATCTGGAGCGCTGCACCGATGAATTTGGCGTGCGCCCGCACGTGCGCTTCCATCACGAACTGACGCGCGCCACGTTTGACGAAGCCGCCGGCGTGTGGAATCTGGAAATGGCCGACGGCCGCCGCTACCGCGCCCGCACGCTTATCTCCGGCATGGGCGGCCTGAGCCGTCCGGCGTGGCCGAACATTCCCGGCATCGAAACTTTCCAGGGCAAGGCTTTCCACTCGCAATTGTGGGAGCACGATTACGATCTGCGCGGCAAGCGCGTGGCCGTGATCGGCACGGGCGCCTCGGCTATTCAGTTCGTGCCGCAGATCGCGCCGAAGGTTGGCCGCCTCGACCTGTATCAGCGCACGCCGCCGTGGATCCTGCCCAAACCCGACCGCAAGGTGTCGCGCGCGGAGCATTGGCTGTTCCGCCATCTGCCGTTCACGCAAAAGCTGATGCGCACGGGCATCTATTGGATGCTGGAGTCGCGCGTGCTCGGCTTCGTGATTCATCCGAAGCTGATGAAGGCGGTGGAGCGCATGGCGCGCGGCCATATCAAGCGCCGCATTGCCGATCCCGTGCTGCGCGAGAAGGTCACGCCGAACTACACCATCGGCTGCAAACGCATCCTGATCTCGAACGACTATTACCCGGCGCTCACGCGCGAGAACGTCGACGTGATCACTTCCGGCATCGCGCGCGTCGAATCCAACGCCATCGTCACCACCGACGGCACGCGGCGCGAGGTCGATTGCCTGATCTTCGGCACGGGCTTTCATGCAACGGACCCGTTCCCGCGTGGGGTGCTGGTCGGCAGCCAAGGCGTGGACATTGTCGATGCGTGGGACAAGCACGGCGCAGAGGCCTACCTGGGCACCACGGTGTCGGGTTTTCCGAATTTCTTCATGGTGGTGGGCCCGAACACGGGGCTCGGCCACTCGTCGATGGTGTTCATGATCGAGTCGCAGGTGGCGTACATCGTTGACGCGCTCAAGTCGATGCGTGCGCACAACGTGGCGGCCATCGACGTACGTCCCGACGTGCAGCGCCGCTTCAACGACGGCATCCAGAAGCGGCTGTCGAATGCGATCTGGTCGGCCGGCGGCTGCGTGAGCTGGTACCTCGATCCGAAGACGGGCAAGAACACGACGCTGTGGCCGGGTTTCACCTGGCAATTCCGCCGCGCCACGGCGCATTTCCGGCTGGCGGATTACCGCACGCGCCCGATGGCCGTACCGAAGGGCGTGCCCCTGCGCGTGCCTGCCCGCACGGTGCCCGCCGCTCGGAACACCCCTAACGAAGAAGTGCTCGACCGCGTCTGACGCGCGCCAGCCCCAAGGAGACCACGCCATGAAGTCATTCAACAACCAGGTTGCCGCCATCACGGGCGCCGCGTCGGGCATGGGCCGCTCGCTGGCGCTGCAGCTGGCACGCGAAGGCTGCCATCTCGCGCTGGCCGATCGCAATGAAGCGGCGCTCGCGCAGACGCTGCAACTGGTGCGTGCGCATGAAGGCGACCGCATCCGCGTGACCACGCATGCGGTTGACGTGGCCGACCGCGCCGCCGTGTATCGCTGGGCCGAAGAAGCGGCCGCCGCGCACGGCAAGGTCAACCTGATCTTCAACAACGCGGGCGTGGCGCTGTCCAGCACGATCGAAGGCATGGAAGACGACGAGCTGGCCTGGATCATGAACATCAACTTCTGGGGCGTCGTGCACGGTACCAAGGCGTTCCTGCCGCTGCTCAAAGCAACGGGCAACGGCCACATCATCAATACGTCGAGCATCTTCGGCATCTTCGCGCAGCCGGGCATGGGCGCCTACAACGCCAGCAAGTACGCCGTGCGCGGCTACACAGAAGCGCTGCGCCAGGAACTGGATCTGATGAACTGCGGCGTGTCGGCCACGTGCGTCCACCCGGGCGGCATCAAGACCAACATTGCCAAGTCGAGCCGCGTCTCGCCGAGCATGAACGGCTTCCTGGTGCGCGACGAGCAGCAGGGCAAGGCGGAGTTCGAGAAGTTCTTCATCACCTCGGCAGACAAGGCCGCGCAGGTGATCCTGGATGGCGTGCGCAAGAACAAGCGCCGCGTGCTGATCGGCCCCGACGCCCACGCCGCAGATGTGATGGCCCGCGTGCTGCCCGCGGCGTACCAGGCGCTGGTCGTGCGCGAAGCCCGCCGCACGCGCAAGAAAGCCCTGCGCGACGATACGTCGCCGGCCACCGTACGCGCCAAATAAGGGGCCGCCGATGAACACGGCCACCACCAGCGAACTGTTCGCCAGCCCCCCGCGCGCGAACCTGCTCAACGTCGCCCGCGCGATGCTGCGCCCCGGCCGCATCGGCCTGCGCAGCATCGGGCGCAACGTGCTGATCGCGCGTTACGCCAAGCCGCAATCGCGCTATCTGCCGCTGATGGGCACGCGCGTGCATTACACCGATGAAGGCGCCGCCAACTCGGAAGGCACCTTGCTGCTGATCCACGGCTTTGGCGCATCGCTGCATACGTGGGACGGCGTGCTGCCGCAGCTCACGCGGCGCTATCGCGTGATCCGGCTCGACCTGCCGCCGTTCGGCATCACCGGCCCGCTGCGCGATGCACAAGGCCACCCGCGCACGATGGAGCTGCCGCTGTACCGCGACTTCATCGACGCGTTTGTCGATACGTTGGGCTTGTCGAAACTCACGCTGATCGGCAACTCGCTGGGCGGCATGGTGTCGTGGGACTTTGCCGTGCGACACCCGGGCCGCGTCGAGAAGCTCGTGCTGATCGATTCGGCAGGCTTTCCGATGAAGCTGCCGATCTACATCGATCTGTTCAATCACCTGGGCGTGCGGCTGACGTCGCCGTGGATGCTGCCCGAGGGGATCATCCGCGCCGCAACGCGCGATGTGTATGGCGACCCGTCGCGCGTGTCCGAACCCACGCTGCGTCGCTACGCCGATTTCTTCTATGCCGACGGTGCACGACAGGCCATCGGCAAGATGGTGCCGAAGTTCCGCTTTGACGATGTCGATACCAGCGGGCTGGCCTCGATCCGAGTGCCCACGCTCATCCTCTGGGGCCAGCGCGACCGGTGGATCCCGCCCGCGCATGCCGGTGAATTTGCCCGCCGCATTCCTGGCGCCACGCTGCGCATGTATCCGGCACTCGGCCATATCCCGATGGAGGAAGACCCCGTGCGTGTTGGGACCGACCTCTGTGCATTCCTCGATCAAGGGCGCGCGTCGACGCGCCTTTCAGAAACCACATTCCAGGAGAACCGCCCATGATGCCAGTCCGCCGCGACGTGCATCCTCACCTGCCTGCTGATCGCATCAGCAACTGGCACGAGCGAGGCACGCACGTCACCCACTTCCTGAACGCGCTGTCGATCTTCTTCCCGACCGGCGAGCGCTTCTTCATGGACAGCGTGCGCAACTACCGCCATCTGGTGACCGACCCCGAACTCAAGCAGGCCGTGGCCGGTTTCATTGGCCAGGAAGCCATGCACACGCGCGAGCACGTGCTGTACAACGACCTGCTCGACCGCGCCGGCCTGCCCGCCACACGCATCGACCGCTTTGTCGGCAAGTTCCTGAACGTGCTGCGTAAGTGGACGCCGAAGTCGCACCAGTTGGCCGTGACCGTGGCGCTGGAACACTACACCGCCATGCTGGCCGGCCAGGTGCTTTCACATGAAGATGGCCTGGGCCGCAACTCGGAGCCCGGCTACCGCCAGGTCTGGCTGTGGCACGCGATGGAAGAGACCGAGCACAAGGCCGTCAGCTACGACGTGTGGAACCTCGCCATCAAGCCGGGCCTGCGCCGCTACATCCTGCGCACGTCGACGATGCTGCTGACCACGCTGATGTTCTGGTCGATGGTGTTTTACGTGCACTTGCGGCTGATCTTTGCCGATCGCACCTGCAAGAACAAGTTCTTCGGTCTGGGCAAGGCGTTCCACTTCCTGTGGATCCACCCGGCACCGCTGCGCAAGATCATTCCGGAGTTCTTCGACTTTTTCCGGCCCTCATTCCACCCGTGGGATGAAGACAACCGTGATGCACTTGCACGCCTGCCCAAGCTGATTTCGGAAATCGAAGCCTATGCCGCTGCAAACGGCGAAGCGCCGTCGCCGTCGATCCGCCGCAAGCTCTCGACGGCAGGTGCAGCCGGGTCTTGAGCAGGCATTCAAAACGCCTGCAGCACCCGTCGTATCGGGATCAAACTAGAAATAGATAAGGCGCGCCCCACGCATGGGCGCGCCGGAGACACTAGCCTTTGTCCGGCCCGGGTGTGCTGCCCGGCGGTTCATGCATGTGCTCGATGACCTGCGCCACGCGGTCGCCCAGGTATTTGTTGGCGGCCGTCTCAAGCGCGCGCATCAGCTCGGCTTCAACCGCCACCAGCGCCAGCGGACGGATGCGCCAGATCACGTCGACCAGACGCGGCACGTCTTCGACCGGCGGCAGATCGCTGCCGTATTTGTCGAGTTCGCGCACGACCATGGAGACAAGATCGTCGGCCACCGCCTGCGTATGCGGCCGGGCACGCTCGATGATGTCGAGCACTTCGACCAGCGGGAAACCGGCCTTTGCCATCTGCGCGCCGGCCAGCAGTGCTTTCGGGCTGCGCGCCAGATAGCCGAGGCCATCGGGTTCAAGCAGGCCAAGCGAAATGGCCCGCGCCAGCGCCTGACGCGACATGGCACGGCCAAACAGCTTGGCCAGCGCCAGAAGCGAGTAGTGCTTGGGCGACTCATCCGACCACGGGCTGGCGATGGCGGATTCGAGCCCGAGAATGGAGCGCAGGTCATGGCCCTCGACGATGGCCTTGAGCAGCTCCTGGATGTTGGAGAGCGTATAGCCGCGCCCGAGCAGGTGATTGATGAGCTTGAGCCGCCCCAGATGCGCCTGCGTGTAGATACCCACGCGACCACGCCGCTCGGGCGGATCGATCAAGCCACGATCCTGATACGAGCGGACGTTGCGGACAGTGGTTTCAGCCGCGCGCGCCAGCTCATCGATGGTGAACTCGCGGGCAGGCGGAATGGCGGGCGGACCGGCATCGCCGGTTGGTTTGCGGGCAGGCATGCAAAAAATTCTACACGAGCGCGGCGACAGACCGCGTCGGTTGCCGGAACGTTTCCGGTGCGTTTCTCACGACGAGGAGACCGTCGATGTGGGACTTGACCTTGCGTCACCGTAATAGCGCGCTCCGGGCTGCGGGCGCGGTGGTTGCGGCGTTGCTGCTGCAAAGCTGCGCCACCGCCGGCGACGGACACGGCGCCATCGAAGCTGAAAAAGCCAAACAGCTTGAAGACGCCCGGGCCCAGGCGCGCGCGCCGTTCCAGTCGGGCAACCTCGCCACGCGCGAGGTGCGGCCCGCCACGCTGCGCGATTCCGGCCAGCCCGATGCGATCTCGTATCTGCGTCATGTCGATTTCCGCTTCGATGGTGGCGTGGGCTTTCTGGTCGACCAGCTCGCGCTGCGCATGGTGCCGCGTGCGCCAGGTGATCCGGTGTGGCTCGACGATGTGTCGTCGTACACGCTGCAGCCCGTGAATGGTTCAGTGCGCGTCACGGCAGAGAGCATGGCCGCGCTGTTCAACACCGTGGTCTTTGCGCGGGGGCCGGGCGATGACCCTCCGCTGCGTAACTTCAGCTTCTCGCTCGACGACGGCACGCTCGACATGCGCGCCGAGATGCGCCGTCGCGGCGCGTGGGTGCCGATCGAACTGCGCGGCCCGCTGGTCCTGCGCGACCCGCAAACCATCGTGTTCCGCCCCAACGTGGTCAAGGTGCGGGGCCAGGATGCCAGCGCGCTGATGGGCGCCGCGCATATCGAACTGGCCGATCTGTTGCCGGTGTCGACGCCTGCCGTGCAGCTGGCGGGCAGCGAGATCGTCATGCAGGTGCCCAAGCTGTTTCCGCCGCCCGCGCTGGATTTGAAGCTCTCCGCCATTCGCGTCACGCGCGAGGGGCTGCTCATGCAGATCGGCGATGGGACCCCGCAGATGCCGCCGCTGGCCAACGCCGCCGATGCGCAGCGCCCGTACATCCTCTTTCGCGGCGGTGACATCCGGTTCATGCGCTCGATGCCGATGAATGCGCGCATCGATATTGTCGTGGCCGATCCGGCCAAGCCGTTTGTGTTCAACCTGTACCGCTATCGCGATCAGCTTGTGGCTGGGTCGCTGCGCTTCTCGGCCGATGGCGGCATTCGCGTGCTGATGCCGTCGTTCGACGCGCTCAGCGCCGCCAGAGCCGCCAAGGCACCTGCCGTCGCCAAAGCGGGCAAGCCCGCCCTGCAACTCGCCAAGAGGACCGCGCCATGATCGCCCCCGCCTTCGCTCTCGCCGCCCTGATGTTGCGCTTGGTGTTGGTGACGCTCGGCTTGACCGGGCTTCTTGCCAGCGCCGTCGCCCGCGCTGCCGAGCCACCCATGGCCAGCGCACAGCGCAAGGAGTTGACAACCGTGCGCCAGCAATGGGTGCAGCGCTGCGATCCGTCCTCCGGTGCGCCTAACGCCAGCGGCCCCGCCGTTGCGCGCGACTCGGGCACGGCACCGCCCGTCGTGCAGATGCGTGATGTGGATTTCCGCATCACCGGCGACATCGGCTTCCGCGTGCACCAACTCACCGCGCAGCTCGTACCGCACAAGCCGGGTCAGCCCGTCGACATGGACGACCCGAGCCAGTTCGACATCCGCATCCTCGGCGGCGAAGTAACCGTGCCCAAGGATTCGCTCGACGCGCTGTTCAACCGGTATCTGCTCGACTATTCGCCGCGCTCGCTCAATGCGCTGTCGCTCACGCCAGGCGACGGCGTGCTCGACGTGTCGGGCGGGCTCAAGCTGCGCAATCATTTTCCCGGCGTGTGGCTGCCGTTCGGCATGCGCGGCACATTGGCGCTCAAGGAATCGCGCTACCTCGTCTATACGCCCACCGAGGCACGCGTGATGGGCATCCAGACGCTGGCGCTGCTCAAGGGGATGGGGCTGGAGTTGTCGCAGCTTGCGCCGCTCAATCGCGACGGCGCCAAGCTGGACGGTAATGACATGGTGCTGGACCAATACACTGTGTTTCCACCGCCGCGGCTGATCGGTCAGATGAAAACGGCGCGTGTCACGCCTGACGGGCTGGTGCTCGGCTTCGGCCCTGCGCCGGCCCTGTGCGCGTCTGCGCCCACCGACGCGGCCGGCCGCATCTGGATCCAGTCAGGTGACCTGAAGATGTACAACGTGCTGGTGACCAACAGCCGCGTGCTGGTTACCGATACATCAACGCACGGGCCGCTGCGCTTCGACCTGTATCACTACCGCGAGGCCGCTGCGCGCGGCACCACGCGCATGGATGCGGACGGTACGCTGCGCGTCGACCTCGCGCCGGCAGCGGCCGTCCAGTAACGCCGTCGTCAGCGCGCTATTTTTGGCAAACGGCGTGCAGGATCGCCTCGCCCTCTGAGCGCGGCACGACGGCTTCCCAGCGGGGGCCGTCGATGTTTTTGGTGAGCACCGTGGCGTGCTGGCCGTCCTGGATCAGCGCGCTGACCGGCAGGATGCGCCCTTCCTTGCAGTCGTAGACGGACGTGCGTGTGTCGTACTGATACGCCCTGCCGTCGGATAGCTTGCGCGGCGCGTCATAGGCGTCGCGCGTCGTGGCACGCACGGTGCCATCCTTGTTGTGCTCGATGGAGTCCTTGTCCAGATAGAGCGAGCCGCCGTTGTCGGCCAACGGGGCCAGCTTGACCCAGTTGTCGGCCGCCATGGCGGTCGAGCTACCGATTGCCAACGCGGCAGCCACCCAGTAGATCAGCGTCGTTCGTTCCGTTCGCATTGCAACCTCCGTTTGCCTCATTGCACAGACGTACGCGGGGTGAAGCAGCAGGGCTGCCTCGTTCTCCGCACATTCGAATTAGGCGTAGCAAACGGCATGCCCCGCGTCTGCCACTGCCGCGGCAGGCAAACAAAAAAGCCCGCACGGGGCGGGCTTCTTCGGGAATGCGGGACCGCTTACTTGGCAGCGGCGGCCATGTAGTCGACGGCGGCTTTCACGTCGTCATCGGAGCCGGCATAAGTGCCCTTGGGCGGCATCGCGGCCTTGCCGTGCAGCGCGGAGTCATACAACTTGGCCTTGCCTTGGGCAATGCGCGGCGCCCAGGCGGCCTTGTCGCCAAACTTGGGCGCGCCAGCCACTCCGGCGGCGTGGCACATCTGGCAAGTCGACTCGTAAACCTTCTTGCCAACTTCACCCGCCGAGGCTTGCGGTGCGGCAGCTGCAGCCGGCGCGGCCGGTGCTGCAGCGGGTGCCGGCGCAGCAGCGGCCGGAGCGGGGGCGGCCGCCGGAGCCGATGCTTCCGATGCTGATGCTGCAGCCGGGGCTGCACCCGCGCCCGCCGGTGCAGGCGGTTCCTGCAGCTTGCCGCCAGCGGAGTTGGCCATGTAGACGATGGCGCGTTCGATTTCGTAGTCGCTCACGTCATCCGGCGACGTGCCGCCGCGCGCGGGCATACCGCCCTTGCCGGCCAGCGCCACCTTCGTCAGGCCATCCAGGCCCTGCGGCAGGCGCGGACCCCAGCTTGCCGCGTCGCCGAACTTGGGCGCACCAGCCACGCCTGCTGCGTGACAAGTCGCGCAGACTTCCTTGTAGAGCTGCTCGCCCGTCTTGAAAACGTGCGGTGCGTTCGGGTCTTTCAGTTCGAGTTGCGCAACGGGCTTGATGCGATCGTTGACCGCCTCTTCCGACATGCCTGAACCGCCGGCACCCTCTCTGGCACCCAGGCCGACGTAATTGGCCAGCAGGATGATGATGAGAATCGGAACGACAAAGGCGGCGATCACCGCGATGATCAGCTGCTTGGGGGTCTTGATCAGAGGCTCGTGTTCGTCGTGTTGCGCGTCGCTCATGCTCAACTCTCAGGATGGTGAAACCGCTCTTGGAGCCCTCAGAGCGCCGCCGGCAAGGTCACGAGCATCGCCGGCAGGCGTGGGGGCCGCATTGGATCGCGATGAGGGCAGGAAGACCATGGCGATTCAATCGCCGCGTCGGCCCAGACAGACCTGTCCCCGTCTTTCTTCTGGCAAATAACGCGCGATTATATCCGTAATGCTTTGGCCTTTGACACGCGGGACAGCCCTAGGCGCCGCTTTTCGACCTGCGTCAAAAACCCAACGAAACGTTGCAGCAGCAGGCCTCGTACCCAGGGGTTCCCGGGCGCGCGATGGACGCTTGCGCCCAAATGCGCTATCCTGCGGGGCTTCTCTTTCGGTGCGTTCTGTGCCGATATGCGCCCGTAGCTCAATGGATAGAGTACTGCCCTCCGAAGGCAGGGGTTGCTGGTTCGATCCCAGCCGGGCGCGCCAAAAAATCAAAGATTTACGCTACTTGTACGGTTTTCCGACGCCAGAACCGCGCTTCTGCCGCAACGTGCAGGCCTGCCTATTCCCGAACCTTATTCAGCTTCCCAGCCTTTTTCGATTCATCGATCGCGCTGCGGGCACGCTTAGAAAATAGTCACCTCATCAGGAGTTAAGCCGTGAGCCGTTACTGGAGCGATATCGTTCAGCAACTTGTGCCCTACGTCCCGGGCGAGCAGCCAGCCATCGCGCGGCCCATCAAGCTGAACACCAACGAAAACCCGTACCCGCCGTCGCCGCGCGTGGTGGCCGCAGTCTCTGCGGAGCTGGGGGAGAAGGGCGAGAACCTGCGCCGCTACCCCGATCCGCTGTCGCGCCGGCTGCGCGAGACGGTGGCCGCGCAGGTCGGCCTCAAGCCTGAGCAAGTCTTTGCGGGCAACGGGTCGGACGAAGTCTTGGCGCATGTCTTCCAGGCGCTGCTCAAACACGACAAGCATCTGCGCTTCCCGGACATTTCGTACAGTTTCTACCCGACCTACGCGCGGCTTTACGGCGTGCAGTGCGAAGTGGTGCCGCTGGCGGACGACTTCTCCATCCGCGCCGATGACTATCTTGGCGACGCAGGCGGCGTGCTGTTCCCGAATCCGAACGCGCCGACCGGCCACGCGTTGCCGCTGACGGAGATCGAACGGATCGTCGCCGCGAACCCGTCGTCGGTCGTCGTGGTGGATGAGGCCTATGTAGATTTCGGCGCGGAGTCTGCCATTGCGCTGATCGATCGCTATCCGAATCTGCTGGTTGTCCACACCACGTCGAAGTCGCGCTCGCTGGCCGGCATGCGCGTGGGCTTTGCGTTCGGGCATACGGCGCTCATCGAAGCGCTCAATCGCGTGAAGGACAGCTTCAACTCGTATCCGCTGGATCGCCTTGCGCAGGCGGCTGCCCAAGCGGCTTACGAAGATGATGCGTACTTCCGCACCACGTGTGCACGCGTGATGGCAAGCCGCGCGCGGCTGACGCAATCGCTGCGGTCGCTGGGGTTCGAGGTCGTGCCGTCGATGGCGAACTTTGTGTTCGCGCGGCATCCAGCCCACGACGCGGCAACGCTGGCAGCACGGCTGAAAGAGCAAGCCATCTTCGTGCGCCATTTCAAGCTTCCGCGCATCGACCAGCATCTACGCATCACGGTCGGCACCGATGATGAATGCGACGCATTCTTAAAGGCGCTACAAAGTCTGCTGGCGTAAGCACCCACGCGTCTGCGGCAAATTGCCACCGGTGTTGACCAGCCATTTGGGCGACTGCGATTGCGCGGACGGCGGCATTCCTCGACCACTCGGTGCATCCCCAGCATTGCGTGGTGTGGATCAAAGGCCACGAAAGCAACCGATTGCTGCACTCAGGTATGCGGAACATTGACCGTACGCAGATGCTGCCGGCCGATTGCTGTGCCAGAATGCACGAGCGGGTAAATGGCGCGCCGACGCCGTCCGCTGTCCCCTAGGGTGAGCCTGAGCATTGCACGGGCGGCACGGGACGCCACACAACACACTCCCACAAAAGGAATCAGCATGTCCAATCGTCGTCAATTCCTGAAGAGCATTCCCATCGTGGCCGCCGCAGGCGCCGTCATGTCGATGTCGGACCTGGCACTGGCTGCACCGATGGTGGCGGAAACCGACCCGCAAGCCAAGGCGCTGGGCTACGTGGCTGACAGCGCCAAGGCCGACAAAACCAAGTTCCCGAAGCACACGCCGGATCAGCATTGCGGCAACTGCGCCCTGTACCAGGGCGGTACGGCTGCGCAAGGCGGTTGCCCGCTGTTCGCCGGCAAGGACGTCGCCAACAAGGGCTGGTGCAGCGCCTGGGCAAAGAAGGCTTGAGCGAAGCGGTATCGCGCGCAAGCAAAACGGACCCTTCGGGGTCCGTTTTTTTATGGGCGCGCCCTCTACAATGCGTGCCATGCCGTTCACATTCACACCCACCGTCCTCGTCATCGACGACGAACCGCACATCCGACGCTTTGTCCGCGCTGCGCTGGAGGAGGAAGGCTGCGAAGTCCATGAAGCCGACCGCGTCGAGCGCGGCCTGATCGAAGCGGGCACGCGTCAGCCGGATGCGGTGATCCTCGATCTCGGCCTGCCCGATGGCGATGGCATGCAGTTGATTCGCGAGTTGCGCACCTGGACGGAAGTGCCGGTGCTCGTGCTTTCGGCTCGGGTGGATGAGCGCGACAAGATCGACGCGCTCGATGCCGGCGCAGACGATTACCTGACGAAGCCGTTTGGCGTGGGCGAGCTGATTGCGCGCCTGCGCGTACTGCTGCGGCGCCACGCCAAGCGTGGCGAAGACGGCGGCAGCATCATCCGCTTCGGCGAGGTGGAAGTCGACTTGGCGCGCCGCTTGGTCAGCCGCAATGGCCAAGCCGTGCATCTCACACCCATCGAATACCGGCTGCTGGCTGTGCTGCTTGGCCGCCGCGGCACCGTGATGACGCATCGCGAGCTGCTACGCGAAGTCTGGGGCCCGGCGCATTCCGACAGCAGCCACTATCTGCGCATCTACATGGGCCACCTGCGCCACAAGTTGGAACGCGATCCGGCGCGGCCCGAGCACCTGCTGACCGAAGTCGGCGTCGGGTACCGCTTCACGGCGTAAGCCGGTTCACTGTTCCTTGATGCCTGCGGCGCGGACGATGCGGCCGTTGCTGTCGTATTCCGCGCGGATGGCAGCGGCAAACTGTTCGGCGGTGCCGCCGGCCGGCACCACGGCTGCCTGCGTGAGGCGATCGCGCAGATCGGGCGCAGCCAGCGCTTTGTTGATCTCTGCGTTCAGTCGGGCAATCACGGGCGCAGGCGTCTTGGCCGGCGCGAACACACCAAAGGTCGACGCCATGTTGGCCTTGGCGTAACCCAGTTCGGTGAAGGTCGGCACGTTCGGCAGCGTATCGAGCCGGTGCGGCGCGCCCACCGCAAGCGGGCGCAGCTTGCCACTCGCGATGTGTTGCATCAGCGTGGGGCCAACGTTGGTCGACATGACCTCCACCTGGCCGCCCAGCGCATCCGTCAATTGCTGGCCACCGCCTTTGTACGGGATGAGCGTGACGTCCACATGCGCCTGCGACTTGATCTGCTCCAGCGCAAGATGCCCCACGGTACCCAGGCCAGATGTCGACCAGCGGATCGAGCCCGGCTTGGTGCGCGACTGGCTCAGCATGTCGGCAAAACTCTTGCCTGTGAACGCCGGCGTGCCCAGCAGGATCATCGGGGCGTACATGACATTGGCCACGGGCGCGATGTCTTTCTGCGGGTCATACGGCAGCTTGCTGAAATGCGGATTGAGCGTGAGCGGGCTGACCGACGAAAAGCCCAGCGTGTAGCCATCTGGCGCCGCCTTGGCCACGGCGTCCATGCCGATGCTGCCGCCGGCACCGGCGCGGTTTTCCACGACCACCGGCTGCCCCAATTGCGCCGACAGCTTTTCGCCCAGCGCACGCGCCACGTTGTCGGAAATGCCACCGGTCGGGTACGCGACGATGATGCGGATCGGCTTGGCCGGATAGTCCTGCGCTTGCGCAGGTACGGCAGCAAGCAGCGGCAGGCCGGCGCACAGCAGCACGGCAGAGGCAATCAGACGGCGGCGGGCAGTACGTGCGGAAGTCATGGCGTAATGTCAGAAGAACGAAACAGGAACCAGCATTGTAGGCGGATGCCCAGGCAGCCTTGTCCGACGACGTACAAAAACTGCAGGCAAAAGAAAAGGCGCCCGAAGGCGCCTTTTCCGTTCCCAATCGAGTGACAGCGTCGATTAGAAGATGTGGCGGATACCCACGCCAACGCTGGTCTGGTTCGACTTGCCGGTGCCGGTTGCGTTGCCGCCACCCGACAGTTCCGGCAGAGCCGCGTCCTTGACCTTGTTGTAGTCGACCGTGCCATACACTTGCGTGCGCTTGGACAGGGCGTACTCAGCCAGCAGAACGCCGGTGTAGCGCTTGCCGTCGTTGCCGGCGGTCAGAGCAGCGTTCTTGATGCTGTCGTAGTAGAACGCGCCCGTCAGAGCCAGCGCCGGGGTGACGTTGTACGTCACGCCCAGGATGCCGACGTGGTCACGACGCTTCGTGGCGCCCGGGGTCAGGCCAGCGCCCGAGGTGGCGTTGCCGTAGATGTTCAGGCCGAAAGCGCTGCCGCCGACGCAGTTTGCCGAGCTGTTCACGCAACCCGTGGCGTCGCTGCTGTCGATGTAGCCTGCGAACAGCTTGGCTGCAGCGATCGTGTAGTTACCGCCGATACCCCACACGGTTTGCTTGTTGCCAGCAACGTCCTTGTGCTGTTGTGCGAAGGCGCCGATGTAGGCCGGGCCGAATTCGTAGGCCACCGTGCCGCCAACGTACGAGTTCTGGCTTGCAGCGCCAGCCACTTCGCCAAAGCCGTAGGCCAGGCCGACCGACAGGCCGTTCCACTTGCCTTCGTACTTCAGCATGTTGGATTCACGCAGACCGGTCAGGCCGTAGTACATCCACGAGTTGCCGTCGTAGTTACCCACGCCCAGCGGGTCGAAGTTGCCGCCGGTCGTGAAGCCGAAGTTGTATTGACGGCCCAGCGTGATGGTGCCCAGGTCCTTGTTGGACAGGCCCACGAACGATTGACGGTTGAACAGCGTACCCGAGCTGCTCATCTTGCCCGAATCCGAGTTGAAGCCGCTTTCCAGCACGAACAGTGCCTTGTTGCCGCCGCCCAGGTCTTCCGAGCCCTTCAGGCCCCAGCGGCTGTTCGACACAGCACCGCTTTCCATCTGGGTCACGCTGTTGCCAGCTTGGTTGGCGTTGTTGATGTAGTGAATGCTGGTATCGACAATACCGTACAGCGTCACGCTCGATTGGGCGTAGGCAGAACCTGCGAACAGGGCGCCAACTGCAACCAGAATGGCAGACTTTTTCATGTGGGCTCGTAATAAAAGAGTTGTCTCAAACCGCCCGACCCCGTGTGCATGAGGTTGGGCTCCTCCGTTTCCTTAACTTCCGTGTCGGAAGTGCCGCGCAAATTTAACAAAAGCCCATATGCCCGGCAAAGTAATTCACGGAATCGTTCTACCAAGTGTGGTACGCGCGCATCGCTCTTAATGCACTGCACCAAATCGGCCTACGGCAAGGCTTGCCAGCGCATCGCGCCCTGCTGTGGTGCACCAAGGCGGACCGCCGGCTTTGAACCGCTCTCTTGATTAGACAAAAAGGTTGGGGGATTGCCGGGGGCGTTACGCCATTGGCGCGATATTCAGCGCGGTTCACGCTGACTTGCATCATTTCGGCGCCGACAACAAACCGTTCGTCGCACCACCGTGGATACGGCATGCCCCCTGACCTAGGCTGTACACCGTGGCAGGACATCAAATGACCACAAACAAAGCCGAAAATCAGTTGAAGAAGGAGTTCGCCATGCGACTCAAGCAAATGGGGTTGGCCGCCATGTTGGCGGTCGGAGCCCTCGCGGCTGGCAGCGCTTGGGCACAAGCCAGCCGCGTGGAAGTGTTCGGCCAGAATGCGCGGGCCGAACGGTTTGACGTCTATAGCGACGGTGCTCGCACCGGACGCTTCGACACGTATACAGAAGGCGCACGCAGCGGCCGCTTCGATCCGTATTCGGACGGCATGCGCAGCGACCCGGCCGGCCGCTCCCGCGACGGCGGCGGTACGGTCTACGGATACCCGGTTCCGAATTGATGCGCTGATCGGCATTCACCGCGTTCGTCGCGCATTGATCAATTACGGGCCGGTCTCCAGGCATCCTCCGTTTTCCGCCTCTTGGCCCACTCTGGCCCCGCTGGTGATGCGCCAGCGGGGCTTTTTCATGCGCGCTCAGATGAGCTTGTCGAGCGTGATCGGCAGTTCGCGCACGCGCCGGCCGGTGGCGTGATAGACCGCGTTGGCGATGGCCGCCGGCACGCCCGTGATGCCGATCTCGCCAATGCCCTTGGCGCCCAGCGGGTTGATGTGCGGGTCCGCCTCGTCGAGCACGAGGATGTCGATGTCGGGCACATCGGCGTTGACTGGCACGTGGTACTCCGCCAGGTTGTTGTTGACAATGCGGCCGTAGCGCGGGTCGAACAGGCTCTCTTCGAACAGCGCCATGCCCATGCCCCAGACGATGCCGCCCATGAGCTGGCTGCGACCGGTCTTGGCGTTGAGCAACCGCCCCACGCCGTAGCTCCCCACGATGCGCGAGACCCGGATCACCCCCAGATCCGCATCAACGTGCACCTCGGCAAACACCGCGCCGAACGAGTGCATTGAGTACTTCTGCTTTTCTTCGCCCGGCGCCACCTTGGCGGTCACCTCGATGGGGCGGCCGTAGCGCGCGACCACGGCGGCCACGGGCTCACGCGCACCGCCGCGGGCACTCAAAAAGCCGTCGGCCACGGTGATGTCGCTTGCGGCCACGCCATGCAGCGGCGAGCTGGCATCGGCAATGGCTGCGGCAATCAACGCATCGCGAGCCTGCGCGCCGGCGGCCTGCACGGCGGGCGATACGCTGGCCACGCTCTGCGAGCCGCCCGACACCGGCGCCTCGGGCATGCGCGTATCGCCCAGGCCAAAATGCACGCGGTCGACGGGCATGCCCATGGCATCCGCCGCCACCTGCGTCATCACCGTGTAGGTGCCGGTGCCGAGATCCTGCGAGCCGGATTCGACCTGCGCCGTGCCGTCGGGCAGGTAGCGCGCGGTGGCGCCGGCCGCGCTGCGGTTGGCAGGGTACGTGGCCGTGGCCATGCCCCAACCGATGCGTGTGTTGCCCTCGCGCATGCTGCCCGGCTGCGGGTTGCGGCGCGCCCAGCCGAAGCGCTCGGCACCAGCGCGGTAGCACGCGGCCAGCGATTTGCTCGACCACGGGATGCGTTTTTCCGGGTCTTGCGCGGCGTCGTTGCGCAGACGCAGCTCCACCGGATCGATGCCGAGCGCGTAGGCCATCTCATCCAGCGCCACTTCCAGTGCGAACGTGCCAGTGGCTTCGCCCGGCGCGGGGCCGGAACACAGCGCGGGCCCCGGCAAAGGGCCGCGGCCCAGCGGGGGGCGCGGG
>NZ_JAMYWC010000009.1:42200-146409 GCF_024158925.1 Ralstonia chuxiongensis
CGCCTGGGGCGCCCCCGGGCGCGCGCTTCCCGGGGGGGGGGCCGCGTTTCATGCGCGCGAGCCGATGCGTGGTCCGCTGGTTGGGCGTGTCATAAAGCATGCGGGTAACGATGGCGCACGGCTCGGTCCAGTCTTCGATCATCGACGTGGTGGTCAGCGAGTCATGCGAGATGGCGGTGAAGCGGCCATCGCTGGCGGCGCCCACGGCGATGCGCTGCTCGGTGCGCGGGCGCCCGCCGACCGGGCCGAACATCTGCGGGCGTTCCAACACCAGCTTGACGGGCCGCCCCGCCTGGCGCGCGGCCATCGCCGCCAGCACCACGTGCGACCACACCGAGCCCTTGCAGCCGAATCCGCCGCCCACGAACGGGCACACCACACGCAGCTTGTCGGGCGACAAGCCGAGCGTCTTGGCAACGGTGCGGCGCACGCCCGAGACGTATTGCGTGCTGTCGTATAGCGTGAGCGAATCGCCCTCCCACACGGCGATGGTGGCGTGCGGCTCCATGGGGTTGTGCGTCTCCATGGGCGTCCCGTAGACGGCCTCGACGCGCTGCGCCGCCTGGGCCATGCCGGCAGCCATGTCGCCGCGCGCGGTGTCGGCCGATTGCGTCTGCACCTTGCCGGGCGAGTGCGCATCGGTGCGGGCGGTTTCGAAATCGAGCCGCGCGGGCTGCTGGGCAACCTCCACGCGAACCATGCGGGCTGCAGCCTGGGCGTGTTCCAGCGTGTCGCCCACCACCAGCGCAATGGGCTGGCCGTTGTAGTGCACCTGATCGTCCTGCAGCAAAGAAAGAGCGCGTCCGGCCGGTGGTTCCAGCGCCGGCTTGCCGCCGTTGGGCAGGCGCGGGGCGTTCTCGTGCGTCATCACCAGCAGCACGCCGGGCATGGCCTGCGCGACGTGCGTATCGACCCGCGTGATGCGTCCGGCGGGCACTGTGCTTTGTACCAGCACGGCATGCGCCAGGCGCGGCACCTGGAACTCGGCGGAGTAGCGCGCCTGGCCCGTGACTTTGAGCAGACCGTCTGTGCGGTCCAGCGGTTGGCCCACGTTGCTCATGCCACACCCCCAGTCGGATTGGTGGGATTGGTCGGATTGGAAGCCACCGTCAGCGCGCGTGCCACCGCCCGCTGTGCGAGAGGCACCTTGAAGCCGTTGTCGCGCAGCGGCTGTGCGCCCTGCACGGCCAACGCGCCGGCCTGGGCAAACAACTGCGCGTCCAGCACCTGCCCCGCCAGCATCTGTTCTGCCGCATGCGCGCGCCAAGGCTTGTGTGCCACACCGCCCAGCGCAATGCGCGCCTCCCGGATCGTCCGCCCATCCGTCTGCAACGCCAGCGCCGCCGCCACCGACACCAGCGCAAACGCATAGCTCGCGCGGTCGCGCACCTTCAGGTAATGCACCTGCGTGCCGAACACTGGCGGCGGCAAGTCGATAGCGACGATCAGCTCGCCGGGTCCGAGTGTCGTGTCGATTTCGGGGTGCGCTTCCGGCAATCGATGGAACGCTTCGATCGGGATACGCCGCTCACCGTGCATGCCGTGCACAACCACCGTGGCATCCAGCGCGGCGAGCGCGACGGCCATGTCCGACGGCTGCGTCGCCACGCACGCGTCGCTCGCACCCAGGATGGCGTGCATACGGTTGAAGCCCTCGCGCGCCGCACAGCCGGAGCCGGGCTGCCGCTTGTTGCACTCCGGGTACGCCGTGTCGTAGAAGTAATGGCAGCGCGTGCGCTGCATCAGGTTACCGCCGTTGGTGGCCATGTTGCGCAACTGGCCCGACGCGCCCGACACAATCGCTTCGCTCAGCAGCGGATACCGCGAGCGCACCAGCGGATGCGCCGCCGTATCGGCATTGCGCGCCATCGCGCCCAGGCGCAGGCCACCGTCAGGCAACGCGCGAATCTGCGCCAGCGGCAGGCGGCTTATGTCCACCAGCCGCTGGGGCTGCTCGACGCCCCCCTTCATCAGGTCCAGCAGGTTCGTGCCGCCGCCGATATAGCGCGCGCCCGGCTCATGGCCCAGGCGCACGGCAGCTTCGACGGAGGACGCACGATCATAGGCAATCGATTGCATGGCGGTTCCTCAGGCAGCGTTGCCAGACTTGGCAGCCACCACGCGAATCGCCGCCACGATGTTGGGGTACGCACCGCAGCGGCAGATGTTGCCGCTCATGCGTTCGCGTATTTCATCTTCGGTCAGCGCGACGGGGCCTTCATTGCCCAGTGCCGCGGGCGACGTGACCGTGCTGGGCATACCGTGGCGCGCCTCCTCCAGCACCGCCACCGCCGAGCAGATCTGCCCCGGCGTGCAATATCCGCACTGAAACGCGTCGTGCTCGAGAAACGCGGCCTGCACCGGATGCAGCGCCGCGCGGTCGACCAGGCCGTCTTGCGCGTGCGCCAACCCTTCGACGGTGGTGATGGTGTCGCCCTCGTGCATGATCGCCAGCGTCAGGCAACTGTTGACGCGCCGGCCGTTCACGAGGACGGTGCACGCGCCGCACTGGCCACGGTCGCAGCCTTTCTTGGTGCCTGTCAGACCCAGCACTTCGCGCAGCGCATCGAGCAACGTCACACGCGGCTCGAGCGACAACGCATACGGCTTGCCGTTGATATTGAGCGATACCGGCCGCGCAGGCGCCAACGCAGCGGGACGTGCCGGGGCCGACGCAGAAGTGCGCGCGCCGACCGACTCGTGCGGCAGCGCAAACGCCGACGCCGCAGCTGCCGCGCCCTGCAGAAAGCCGCGCCGGCTCGGGCGCGCGGGTGACCCATCCGGTTCGTCGGCGGGGTCATTCGATGCTGGAAAGGGATGTTCAGACATGGCGCACGCTCCACCGGCCGGTGGCGGCCGTAGCTGGGGACATGCGTCAGGGGAAAGCAAGCGGAATACCCGGCACCCGGGCGTTGGGGAGTCGCTGAGCAGCGGCTTCGCGGAGGGGAATTGCTGCGGCACGTGTAAGGCTTACGCGCCGCGTTGCAGTGCGGTTACCTGGCCGGGCCGACGCGATCGCGCGACACATCCATGACCATGCGCGTTAGCAGGTACAGGCGCGGCACGATGGAATTCAGGTCGACATATTCGGCGTCATTCGAGTGCGCGCCGAAGCTCGCCAGACCGAAGCGCTCGATCACGGGCGCCTTGGTTTTCGAGGCGGCAAACGCGGCATCGGTGCCGCCGCCTTCGGCCTTGTCGTCAATCTCCAGCGTCTTGCCGAGTTCGCCGTAGATCTTCTGGGCGTGCTCGGCCAGCGCGCGCGACGCCGGCGTGGCTTCCAGCGGCGGGCGGCGGCGCTCGAACCGGGCCGAGACCTGGGTATCCGGAATCAGCTTGTTCCTGATGCGCTCGTTGACGGTCTCTTCCAGCTTGTCGGCATCGGCCGCGCGCAGCAGCCGCACATCGGCCTGGGCGCTGGCCACGGCCGGGATCACGTTGCGGTTGGTACCGGCCTGCGCCACCGTCCAGTTCACCTTCAGGCCGGTTTCGGGCTTGGACAGATCGCGCATCTGCAGCACCTGGTGCGACAGTTCGTACAGCGCGTTGCGGCCCTGCTCCGGCGCGCCGCCCGCGTGCGAAGCCTTGCCCTTCACATCCAGCAGGATCGCGCCGATGCCGCTGGTGGCCAGCGACAGCTTGTCGGACGTCACGCGCGTGCCTTCGCACGAGAACACGGCGTCCTGCTCGGCGCCCAGCTTGGCCTGCATGGCCCGCGCGCCCGGCGAGCTGATCTCTTCATCGCCATTGATCAGCACCGTGAGCGTGCCGTACTGCTTGAAGTTGACGGCCTGCAGAATCGATACCGTGTGCAGGATGACCGCCACGCCGTTCTTGTCGTCGGCAATGCCCAGGCCGTAGGCGCGCTCACCGTCGATGCGGAATGGCTGGTGCGCAAGCATGCCCTTCAAGTACACGGTATCCATGTGCGCGATCAGCATGATGTTGCGCTTGCCCTCGCCCTTGAAGCGCGCAAGCACCATCTTGCCGATCTTCTCGGGCGTGTCGGCCATGCGGTAGGCGTGGTCGCTGGGGTCGATGAGCTTCACGTCGCCGCCCATGCCGCGCAGGCGCTCGGCGATCACGCCGGCAATCTTGTCCAGGCCTTCGATATCCTTGCTGCCCGATTCGATCGAGACCAATGTCTTCATGGTGTCGATCAGCGCCGGTTTTTCCTGCTGGGCGCGCTTGTAGATTTCAGCCGGCGGCACGGCGGCGGCATGGCCGGCAGCCAGCACACTCACCATTGCGATGACGGCCAGCAGTGCCGGGCGCATGCCCTTGGGCAACAACGGGGCTCTCATGAATGTTTCCTCACCTGTTCTTAGTTATGGTCTGCAACAAAACGGCGATTTTCGCACGCCCACCTGAGCGTTGCCCGAGGGCTATCCCCCCTTTGGATAGACGCATGACACCGCGCAAAGGAATACTGATAGAGATGCGTAAAACGAAAGCGCCGGGCTAACACTCTCGCTACAATTGCTGCCATGCAATACATCCATGTCGTCAACGGCGATGTTGCCGGCGCCACGCTCAAGCAGGCGCTCGCACAGGCTGGCCGCCCCGATTCCGTAGTCGTACTGCGCGACGATCTCGCCGTCGGGCCGCTGGTCGACGTCGATAGCGTCGCCATGGCGCGCTCCGGCTTCTGGCAGCGCGTGGCGCCCAACAGCAATATCGACTTCGCCGCCGAGATGCGCGACGCCCTTGCGTCGCTCGCCGATCTGCGCGATGCCACTACCGAAGTCGCCATCTGGCACGGCCAAAGCGCGTCGGACCAGCTCATGCTGCGCCGGGTGGCGTTCCACCTGCACCAAGCGCCCCAGCGCATCAATGAAGTCGGCATGGATGTGCGCGAACTTGAGGCGCCCAACGGTCAAGGCCCGCTGACGACCATCGGCATGTACTCGGGCGCCCGGCTGGCGCGGCGGTTTTCGACCATCGCGCCGGTGTCGGTGCTGCGCATCGGCCGCCTGGCCTACGAATGGCAGCAGACCGTGCGCGAGAACGCCGATACGCGGCTGTGGAAAGGCAACACGCTGGTACCGGTGTCGTACGGCACGGTGGATGAAGTGATCCTGGAGCACGTTCCCAGCGACTGGGCCAGCGCCCGCGACGTGGTCGGCAGCATCATGGGCGCCATCGACGGGCTGCTCGCCAGCGACTGGTTCGTCTTCTGGCGCTGCCGCGAACTGGTCGGCAACGGCCAGTTGCTGCTGCGCGGCGAGGCCGATTCGCTCAGCACCTGCGAACTGCGTCGCAATGTGAGCGTGGCCGTGTAAGCGCCGCCCGAAACCTGGATCTGCCCCGAGGAGCGCCGAAAGCGCTCCTTTTTATTTGTTCGCGCTGCTTGCGCCTGAACCGCGTTTGTAACCGGCGCGAATTAGCCGTCTCGACGGAGGCCTGCGCGCGCGGGACAATCGATCGGGGTTTCGGCGTCACTGCCGTCGACCTCGTTGGCGAGATCGGTATCAGGCTGCGTGCCTTCCACGTCGCTATGGACGTCGCCTTCGCCCCATGGCATGCCGGATTCGCGCAGGCGCTTGCGCTGGGTGCGGTCGCGCTGAAACATTTCCGCCAGTTCGTCGCGCCCCTGCTGTGCCAGTGACACAAGCTTCTTCTGGTCGCGGTAAACCGGGTAGACCTGCTCCATTGAATTGAGCGTGTGGCGGCGGAACGTCTGCGCGATGCGGTGCGCTTCGTACGGCTCCTTGCCCAGCCCCTCCAGCACACGGCGGCTGAGCATGAGCGAGCCCTCGAACATCTCGCGCTCGATTACTTCCACGCCGCGGTCGCGCAGTTGGTACACGTGTGACACGTTGCGCGCCCGCACATACAGCTTCAGATGCGGAAAGCGCTCGCGCACACGGTCGACCACTTCCAGGTTGGTTTCCATGTCATCGATGGCGACGACCATCATGCTGGCCTTGTCGGCGCCGGCGGTTTCCAGCAGGTCCATGCGCGTGGCGTCGCCGTAGAAGACCTTGAAGCCGAAGCGGCGCAGCATGTCGATCTGGTCCGGGTCATGATCGAGCACGGTAGCGCTGTAGCCCTGGCTGTAGAGCATGCGACCGACAATCTGCCCAAAACGGCCGAAGCCGGCGATGATGACCTGGTTGTCCTGGGGCTCGATGGCGTCGGGCGCGCGCTTCTTGCCATCCATCAGGCGCGGTACCAGCACTTTGTCGTGCAGCAGCAGGAGCAATGGCGTGGCGGCCATCGACAGCGCCACCACGAGGTTGAGCGCAGCGGCCGTCTCCGCCCCGAGCACATTGCCGGCGACGCCGGGGCCGAATACCACGAACGCAAATTCACCGCCCTGCGAGAGCAGGAACGCAAACAGCCACGCCTGCCCGCGCGCAATGCCAAAGCGTGTGGCCAGCAGGCGCAGCGCGCCAATCTTCACCGCCAGGAACACCGCAACGAGCCCGATCACGGCGACCGGCTGGCGCATCAGCACGCCAAAGTCGATCGACATGCCGACCGCCAGGAAAAACAGGCCGAGCAGCAGGCCCTTGAACGGCTCGATGTCGGTTTCGAGCGCGTGACGGTATTCGGAATCGGCCAGCAGCACCCCGGCAATGAAGGCGCCCAGCGCCATCGACAGGCCCACGCTGTGCATCAGCAGCGCAATGCCCACCACCAACAGCAGCGAGAACGAGGTGAACATCTCGCGCATGTTGGTGCGGGCAATGGCGCGCAGCACCGGCCGCAACACCGTGCGCCCGCCAAAAATGACTGCCGCCACCACGCCCACCGCCTTGGCCGCAGCCACCCAGCTATGGCCGCCGGATGCGTCGCTTGCATCGGTCGCCAGCAGCGGCAGCAGCGCAATCATCGGGATGGCCGCAATGTCCTGGAACAGCAGGATGCCGAAGCTGGCCGTGCCAGCGGGCGTGCGCATGAGGTTGCGCTCGGAAAGCGTGGCCAGCGCAATCGCCGTGGACGACAGCGCCAGCCCCAGCCCCGCCACCACAGCCGCGCGCCACGGATGGCCCACCGCCATGACCGCCAACCCCACGGCCAGCGCGCACACCACAATCTGCAGCCCGCCGTAACCGAAGATGCTGCGCCGCAGCGACCACAGCCGCGCCGGCTCCAGTTCCAGGCCAATCACAAACATCATCAGCACGACGCCGAATTCTGAGAAATCCAGAATCGACTGCACGTTGGTGATGAGCCGCAAGCCCCACGGCCCCACGATCACCCCGGCCAGCAAATAGCCAAGCACCGAGCCCAGCCCCAGCCGACGCGCCAACGGCACTGCCGCCACGGCCGCGGCTAGGTAGATGACGAAATTGACGAGCAGATCGTGCGATTGCATGGGCAAGGAGGAGATCGGAAACCTCAGGCGGCGGAATCCGCGTCGGTCGGGAGCCAGGGATGCAGCGCGGCGCGCACCTCGGCGATATGGGCGTCGATGACGTCGGCAGGTACGTCGTCAGCGTCGTGCAGCACGTGCGGCGGCTGCCATTGCATGCCGCACAGCGCGGCGGTCTGCTGCAGCGGCAGCAGGAACATGTCGAACGTGTGGCCGTGGATGCCATCCGGGTTGTAGGAATGCGCGCGGCCGCCGGTGGTGGCCAGCACCATCAGATGCTTGCCGCGCAAGGCGGTGCCGCCCGGCCCGTAGGCCCAGCCCATCTCCAGAACCACGTCGATCCACTCCTTGAGCAGCGATGGCGTGGCGTACCACTGCACCGGAAACTGGAAGACGATCAGCTCCGCCGCTTCCACCGCATCCTGCTCGACGCGCACGTCGATGTCGAAATCGGGGTAATGCCAGTAAAGGTCGTGCATGGCCACGCCAGGCAAGCTGGCCAGCGCACGCGCGAGCGGCTTGTTGGCGCGCGAACGGCGCGGCGCAGGATGCGCGTAGATCACAAGAATGCGCGAGGGCGTCATGGAAAATCAGGAGGCTGGGGCGTCTTGATGGCGCATCTTCGCACGGCTATTGTTGAGCAGCGTTACGGGCGGGGATCGCGCTTCGAGTGGCGATGTAACGCGCGCAGCACCTGAAAAGCGTGCCTTCCCTCGTTTTTGCGCGACGCAGCATTTGCGTTGTTGCCGCACCACACCGCTGGAAGCCGTGCTCGGATGCGCTAAATCAATGATTTATCGGGAAATCCGGCGGAAAGTCTGACACCAGACTTACGGGGAAACCCTGATTGCACTACAATAGCATGGTGCATTGCACAACACTCAGTTGCACCCGATTGAGTGCCCCGGAGGTGCCATCCGCGCCTCCGATTCATCACTTCGTTGCCTTCCACTGAAGCGCGCGATCAGAACAGGAACCGTGTCGTGAACCCGCTCGAACTGAGCAAGGCCATCGGCGTCGTCACCCAGGACGACATCGACAAAACGGAAGCAGCGCAAGGCGCGCCGCGTTCCACCGTGCTGGTGCGCGAGCTTGCTGCGCACCACCGGTCGCGCCTGCTCAAACACCTGCTCGCCCTGGGCGAGGAAGACCGCCTGCTGCGATTCGGCCAGGTGGTGCGGGATCACGTCATCGAGGCGTACGTCGACAGCATCGATTTCGACCACGACAAGGTCTTTGGCGTCTACGACGAGCGCCTTGAACTGACCGGCGTGGGCCACCTCGCCTACCTGCGCGACAACCCGCAAGGGCGCGTGGCGGAGTTCGGCGTGTCAGTGTCGGAATCTGCGCGCGGCAAGGGCGTGGGCAGTGCGCTGTTCCAACGTGCCGCCATGCATGGCCAGAACACCAAGGTGCGTACGCTGTACATGCACTGCCTGTCGCGCAATGCGGCCATGATGCACATTGCCAAGAAGGCCGGCATGCGTGTGCAGTACGCCTATGGCGAAGCCGATGCCTACCTCGAATTGCCGCCCGCCGACACGATGAGCCTGCTGACGGAAGCCATCGACGAACAAGTGGCCGACCTGGACTACATGCTCAAGCGCAACCTGCGCGATGTGCGCCGGTTCGGACAGCGCTTCTGGCGCTCGCTGGTGCCGCAAAAGCGCACTGTGTAACTGCTTCGCGCAATAAGAAACGCCCGGTTCCCGCCGGGCGTTTTTGTTTTGCATGGCGCTTTTGAATTGCTCGCAATTTAATGCAAGTCATTTCAATAAAATAATATCTGCAAAAAGCGCCGTCGATATTCCCTGCCTTATTTTGTGATGCCAGTCCGACGTGCCATTACCCATATTGAGTAATTTTATTTAAATCACTCAAGCTCCCGCCATACCGCTCGATAGTGCATTCGTTATCGATTATGACGGGGACAATCATGCGCTTCTCGAAAATGAAGGTAGCCACCCAACTGGCGTGGGGTTTTGGCTTGACGATGGGGCTGCTCGTGCTGCTCATGGCATTCAGCCTGCAGCGCATGTCAGATTTTCGGCGGCTGCTGGAAGACACCACGGAAATCAACGCCGTGGAAGCCAAGCTCGCCGCAAAAATGTATTCGAGCGTCACTGAACGGGCATTGGCTTATCGGAATATCGTGCTGCTGGAACAGCATGACGAAATTCAGCTCGAACTGAGCCGTATTGAAAAGCAGGAGGCCCTGTACAGCGAGGCCGACCGCAAGCTCGGCCGCATGTTCGACACGTTGCCCGACACCACCACCGAAGAAAAAACGCTGCTTGCGCAAATCCGGCAGCAGACTGAAATGGCCGCGCCGTTCGCAACGCGCGTCAAGGCGCTGATTGCCGCCGGCCACAAGGAAGACGCGTACAAGGTGCTGCGCTTCGAATTCCGCCCCGTGCAGCGCGCTTGGTGGGACCTGCTCGGCAAGCTGCAGGCGTTTGAAGAAAAGCTCAACGACGAAAACACCGCCAAGGCCAAGTCGAGCTATGTCGACAGCCGCAACTGGCTGCTGTCCCTGAGTGTGCTGGCGCTCCTGGTGAGCCTCGCGGCCAGCGCGCTCATCACGCGCGGGTTGCTGCGCAAGCTCGGCGGCGAGCCAGGCACCGTGGCCGAGATTGCCAGCCAGATCGCCGGCGGCAACCTGGCCGTGGTCATCGACACGCGTCACGACAATCCGGCAAGCCTCATGCACGCCATGAAGCGCATGCGCGACAGCCTCGCGACGATTGCCGAACAGGTACACACCAGCACCGACACACTGGCCACGGCATCTGAGCAGATCGCCACCGGCAACTTCGATCTGTCCACCCGCACGCAGGAACAGGCCTCGGCGCTGGAGGAATGCGCCGCGTCGATGGAAGAGCTCAACGCCACCGTCAAGCAAAACGCCGATCACGCGCGGCACGCCAACCAGCTCGCCGCCACGGCTGCCGAGGTGGCTACGCGAGGCGGCACGGTGGTGGCGCGCGTGGTGGACACGATGGGCGCGATCAGCGAATCGGCACGCAAGGTGAGCGAGATCATCGGCGTGATCGACAGCATTGCTTTCCAGACCAACATCCTCGCGCTCAACGCAGCCGTGGAAGCAGCCCGGGCCGGCGAGCAGGGGCGCGGCTTTGCGGTGGTCGCTAGCGAGGTGCGCGGACTCGCGCAACGCTCTGCTGCAGCAGCCAAGGAAATCAAGTTGCTGATCAACGACTCCGCCAACCATGTCGACGCCGGCAGCACGCTGGTGGAACAAGCCGGCACCACGATGCAGGATGTCGTGACCAGCATCCACCGCGTGACCGCCATCGTGACCGAGATCATGGGCGCGACCGACGAGCAGGCCAGCGGCATCGACCAGATCCACCGCGCCATCACGCAGATGGACGAAGTCACCCAGCAGAACGCCGCGCTGGTTGAAGAAGCGGCCGCAGCGGCGGAATCGATGCGCGAGCAGTCGAGCCGACTGGTGGGTGTGGTGAGCGTGTTCAAGCTGACAAACCAGGCGAAAGCCGCAGCCCCCGCAGCGCGCATCGGCTATCACCAACCCGCCCTGTTGCCGGCCTGAGCCGGAGGACGCCGCGATGAAATCTGCCCTGTCTTCCTGCGCCGGCCCCGCTGCACGCAACGTCTACTGGCATGCCGGCTCCGTGGCTGACGAAGCCCGCGCGCATCAGTTCGGCCATGCGCCGCTCACGTTGTGGCTCACGGGCTTGAGCGGCGCGGGCAAGTCCACCCTCGCCTATGCGCTGGAAAAGCGCTTGTACGAAACATGCCAGCGCTGCGCCGTGCTCGACGGCGACAACCTGCGCCATCACCTGAACCACGATCTCGGCTTTACCGAAGCCGATCGCACGGAAAACCTGCGCCGCGCCGCAGAGGTGGCGCGGCTCATGAACGACGTCGGCCTGATCGTCGTGACGGCGTTCATCTCGCCGCTGCGCTCCGATCGCGAGATGGCGCGCGAGATCATCGGCGCAGACCGGTTCGTGGAAGTGCACGTGTGCACCACGCTCGATGTGTGCGAGGCGCGCGACCCAAAGGGGCTATACGCCCGGGCGCGAGGCGGGCAGATCCCGCAGTTCACCGGCGTTTCGTCCCCGTATGAGGCACCGGAGGCGCCGTCGCTGCGGCTTGATACCGGCGCCATGCCATTGCTGACGGCCACCGCCGCGCTGCACGCTCACTTGTCCGCCTGGCTGGACACCCGTCAACCGGAGACCGTTCGATGACCGCCCTGCCACGCCCCGTCCTGATGGTTCCGCTGCGCCGCTGCGGCAGCCATGCGCTGCGCCTGCGCCTGAACTTCAACCCGGCGTTCTACGCGCCGTATCCGCTGCACATCGTCGACTTCATGCCGCTGGTGCCGCTGTACGGCAACCTGGAGGACGATCGCGCCTACTTCCGCCTCGTGACCGACGTGATCGGCCTGCAGGCAGCGAGCATGGTGAAATGGCCCGGCATGGTGTTTGATCCGGTGGAGGTGTTCGAAACCCTGCGCGACCAACCGCGCAGCGTGCATCGCGTGGTGTGGGAACTGCTGCTACGGGCGGGCGCACAGCACGGCGCCCGGGTGGTCATGGACAAGTCGCTCGACAGCGTGCACTACGCCGCCGAGCTGATGACGCTCTTCCCGGACATGCGCTTTCTGAACGTGGTGCGAGACCCGCGCGCGCAGGTCGCGTCAATGAACCGCGCGATCATCCACGACTTCGACACGCTGCTGAACACGCAGACCTGGGTGGCCGCGCACCGCGCCGCAAATGCACTCATCGCCCGGTATCCGGAGCGCACGTGCACCATCCGCTATGAAGATTTCCTGGTCGATCAGGAAAGCACGTTGCGCCGCGTATGCAGTTTCCTGGAGATCGATTTTCTGCCGCAGATGCTGGATGTCTCGCGCTCGGCCGAAGCGCGGCAGATTTCGCGGTTGTCAGCGTTGTGGACGTCCAATTGTTTTGCGCCCATCACGGGCAATATCGACAAATTCCACCAGCAGTTGTCGATGGACGAAATCACGATCATCGAAACCCTGGCACGCGACGACATGGCGCGCTACGGCTATGCCCCGCTGACCGCCGCCAACGCCCACATCGAAACGCGCGAACTGGAGGCTGCGCGCATGCGCTCTGAAGCCGACCGCCAGACGGCGTGGCGCGCGCTGGAAGCCGACAACTACCGCGATTTTGTCTTGCGCCGCCACCGCGCTGATTTTCTGGGCAGCGTGCGCGAGCGGCTCATGCTGCAGGCGATGACGGCGGCGGCCGTCAAACCCGCGGCACCGCATCGGCTGGAGGCGCTGGCCGACCCGGCTGCGTTTGAAGTCGCGGACTAGCCCGTCTAGGGCAATTGCGTGCTTGTCAGCCGCGCGGGTGCTTTCCCTACGATTGGGGTGAGGCACCTCTCGCTCTCCAGTGGCGGCCATCTGCGTCGCCCGCGAGCCGATGCCGAGGCAAGAAGGAGACGACGATGAAGACACCATCTGCGCAATTGATACTGCTGACAGCGGCCATGCTGCTCTGCCTGGGCGCCACGCCCGCTGCGGCACAGGACGCGGCCATGGGCGACATGACGATGATCAACCCATCCGCCCTGAAGTGGGTCGACGCGCCGCCGGGCCTGCCCAGGGGCGCCAAGCTGGCCGTGCTTTACGGCGACCCCGGCAAAGATGGCCCCTACGTCATCCGCCTGAAAGCGCCGGGCGGCTACAAGGTGCCGCCGCACTGGCACACCCAAACCGAGAACCTCACGGTGATCTCGGGCACGCTCTACCTGGGCAGCGGCGACGCCATGGACATGAGCGCCGCACACCCACTCAAGACCGGCGGTTTCCACAACCTGCCCGGAGGCATGCATCACTACGCCTTCACCAGGACGACGACGGTGGTGCAGATTCATGGCACGGGGCCGCTGGACGTCAAATACGTCAACCCGCAGGACGATCCGTCGCCCAAGCAGTGAAGGCTGACGCGCCACCGTGGGCAATCGCCAGCCACCGGCAAGGTACATAAACAGCCGTTAACACGCGGCTGGCGTGCGCTGGCTACCATGCCCCTCCACAGGTCACGCAACCACGGAGGGGCACATGGTCACCAAGGCCCAGGTCAAACCGAAAACCGATTTCGAGCGCTGGCAGGATTACATCAACACCTCCACCCAGCACCCCGACCGCTGGAACGGCTACGACTGCGATATCCAGTCTGCCGTGGGGGAATACAACCGCTACCTGATGGGCAATGCGGGTTATCTGCCGCTGGACTGGCAGATCGTCAAGGCGATGGTGTGGGTTGAAACCGGGGCAGATTCAGAAGCGTGGCAGACCAAGCCGATGCAGATCGGCAACTTGGGGGACCCTGGGCTGAATACCCTGCTGCGCGGCGAAGAAGGCAGCGACCTGATCGTCCCTCCGGCCATCCGCACACGGTTGAACGCGGGCCTAGCCCGAACGGTGCCAGCTTGGAACATTCGCGCCGGCATCGGCTACCTGCTCACGCGCATGGCGAAGTTCGACGTCCGGAGCGTGCGCGACACCGACGACAAGGTTTATGAGGTCGCCGTCAAGGCGGGCGACAGCCTCGACAAGATCGCCCGCGCGCAAGGCTCAACCCTGACGGAGATGCGCGCGCTCAACCCGAATGCCGCAACACTCAAGCCCGGACAAGTGGTCAAATACCGCAAAGCCGCCATGCGCAAGGTGATCAGCGGCTGGCGGCCGGTGACGACGCAAAACATTGCCGTGCTGTACAACCACGGCGATGCCGCGTACATCCGGAAACTCGATTACGTGCTCACGCTCATTCCGAAGATCGGAACCGCCGCATGCAAGTAGGTCGCCTCTTCATCGCCGTGTCGCTGCTGGCCGCGCAATCGGCCATGGCCGCAGATACCCTGACCGGAACCTTCCGCGGTGATGGCCGTGCGTGCCACGGCGCGCTGTTCGTCCGGCCGAAGACCATCGAGTGGAATGCCAGCTTCTTCAAGTGCGGCCCAACGCGCTACAAGGTGATCGAGCAAGACTTGTCGGGCGACCACCCTCACGCGGCCTTCAAGATTGACGACCACCGCAAGCGCTGCGGCCTTGCCGTCATCGAGGTCTCGCGCTACAGCGAGTTCTCTTGGAGCGTAAAGGGCTACCAGACCGTGGAGGCTTACCAGAAGCGCGAAGAACCCGGCTGGATGGATTCCGCCGACCCCGCGCGCCAAGTCGCCTTGTGCGGCATGCGCAAGGAATAGCGCGCGCACCGCGCCGCGGTCATGCAGCCGCTCCAACGCTTCGCTCTGGAGAAACACAGCGGCCCGTATGAGCGGTGGCCCATGCGCACGCGTGTGATCGTCGACGGCACGTCGCACCCCACGCTCACCATCCCGGGCTACGAGTTGCTACGGCAATACCAGACCGATCTCGGCTTCGTCCTGATCACGAGCTACGACTGCCCGTTTGAAGAGGCGGTCTCCGTCACACTCGTTGCTCCGGACCTCTCGCGCGCCATCAGCACCGGCACCATCGGCGCGGCGTATTACACGTTCTGGCTGGATGACGTCGAATGGCTCGACGCGAACCACTTTCGCCTCACGTGTGAAGGCGCCGTGGGCGATTGGCTGATCACGCTGCGCGCCCGGCATATCCCGGTGTTATCCCCGGCCGTCTTCATCAAGCGCCGCGTGGCACCGCCGGTCGAACCCGCGGTGTAGAGTGAATGCCGCCCTTTCACCGACACCCGCACCGCCATGACCGACGACGAACGCGCCATCCGCAACGTAGTGGACACCTGGCTCGCCGCCAGCAGAAGCGGCGATCTGGCCACCGTGCTCAGCCTGATGACCGACGACGTGCTGTTTCTCACGCCCGGCCAAGCGCCATTCGGCAAGGAAGCCTTCGCCAAGATGTCCGAAGGCGTGAAGGACGTGCACGTCGACGGCACGAGCGATATTCAAGAGGTGCAGGTGTTTGGCGACATCGCGTATCTGCGAAATGCGCTGCACATCGTCATCACGATGCCGGATGGGAAGGTGGCGCGGCGCTCAGGGCAGACGTTGACGATTCTGCGCAAAGAGGCGGATGGGAAGTGGCGGTTGGTACGGGATGCGAATCTTGTGATGGCGGACGCTGCCTGATACGGGCGAACATCTCAAACCACCACCGGCAACGCCGTCGTATCTTTAATCCGCTCCAGCGCAAAACTGCTCTTCACATCGATCACCGCCGGGTGCGCCAGAAGTTGGTCGCGTATGAAACGCGCGAAGTGCTCCATGTCTTCCACGAACACCTTGAGCAGGTAATCCATTTCGCCGGTCATGGCGTAGCACGTGACCACCTCGGGCCACGTCGCCACAGCCGCGCGAAAATTGTCGGACGGGCCTTTCCCTTTGGGCGCACCGCCCTGCTTTTCCAACCGCACGTTGATGTAGGCCGACAGCCCCAGCCCGATCTTGGTCGGGTCGAGCAGCGCGGCGTATTGGCGGATGACGCCGGACTCCTCCAGGCGGCGGATGCGTCGCAGACACGGGCTGGGCGACAGATTCACCCGCTCGGCGACTTCCAGATTGGTGAGGCGGCCGTTGTTCTGCAGGACTTCCAGGATCTTGCGGTCGATCTTGTCGAGTTCCACTTTATTCATTTTGTTGCTCCGCACCAATTAATTCGGCAATTTTCTTGCGCAAATTTAGCAAGACGGGCACAACTTCGCAATTTTTGCTTGGATCGACACTCCTACACTGCGAGGATCGTCAAAGACCTGAGCGCTGTCACAGCGCCCGCCCCGCAGGAGACTCACCATGCAATTCACGCCTTGGGAAAACCCGATGGGCACCGCCGGTTTCGAATTCATCGAATACGCCGCGCCGGACCCTGTTGCCATGGGCAAGCTGTTCGAGAACATGGGCTTTACCGCCATCGCGAAGCACCGTCACAAGAACGTGACGCTGTACCGCCAGGGCGAGATCAACTTCATCATCAACGCCGAGCCGGATTCGTTCGCGCAGCGCTTTGCGCGTCTGCACGGCCCGTCGATCTGCGCGATCGCGTTTCGCGTGCAGGATGCAGCGTTCGCCTACAAGCGCGCGCTGGAACTGGGCGCCTGGGGCTTCGACACGCACAGCGGCCCGATGGAGCTGAACATTCCGGCCATCAAGGGCATCGGCGATTCGCTCATCTACCTGGTGGACCGCTGGACCGGCAAGAACGACGCCAAGGCCGGCGACATCGGCAACATCAGCATCTATGACGTCGATTTCGTACCCATCGCGGGCGCCAACCCGAACCCCACCGGGCACGGCCTGACCTACATCGACCACCTGACGCACAACGTCTACCGTGGCCGGATGAAGGAATGGGCCGAGTTTTACGAACGCTTCTTCAACTTCCGTGAAGTGCGCTACTTCGACATCGAAGGCCAGGTCACGGGCGTGAAGAGCAAGGCGATGACGAGCCCGTGCGGCAACATCCGCATCCCCATCAACGAGGAAGGGACGGAGAAGGCCGGTCAGATCCAGGAGTATCTGGACATGTACCACGGCGAGGGCATTCAGCACATTGCGCTGGGCTCGACCAACCTGGCCAACACGGTGGATGCACTGCGCAGCAACGGCATCACGCTGCTCGACACCATCGACACGTATTACGAACTGGTCGACAAGCGCATCCCTGGCCATGGCGAGGACGTGGCGGAACTGAAGAAGCGCAAGATCCTGATCGACGGCGCCCCGGGTGATCTGCTGCTGCAGATCTTCTCCGAGAACCAGCTTGGCCCGATCTTCTTCGAGTTCATCCAACGCAAGGGCAACCAAGGTTTTGGCGAGGGCAACTTCAAGGCGCTGTTCGAGTCGATCGAACTCGACCAGATGCGCCGCGGCGTGCTCAAGGCCGACGATCAGCCAGCCTGAAAACCCTCAAACTTCAGGCGTGCTGTACCCGCACCCCGGTGGTTCGCCATCGGGGTGTTTTTTTTGGGCGTGAGCTGCAGCGGCGCATGCGGCACTGACATGGCCCAGTAGCCAAATCGACCCACACCCGCCTTGCGCCTCATTGAGGATGCGGATTGGCGTGGGCAATAAAAACGGCGCCCGAAGGCGCCGCTTGCGTGCGGAGACTTAGGCGAAGCGTCACTCGCCCTTGGTGGCCGACGGGCCGCCCGGCATGGCGGCCCCTGCAGGCGTGTTCTTCTGCGCCTTGCGGGCATCGTGACGGGCCTTCATGTAGGCGCGGATTTCGTCTTCGGTGATCTTGCCGTCGTGGTTCGCGTCGATCTGGTCGAAGCTCTTGGCAAGGCGCGGCATGCCGGCCTGCACTTCGTCCTTGCTCAGGGAGCCGTCGTTATCCTTGTCGGCAGCCTTGAACTTGGCGTCGAAGCGTTGCGCCATTTTTTCGTGCATCGCGCCCTTGTGGGCCTTGTGCCAGGCGGCCAGCTCGTCCTTGCTGAGTTGGCCGTCGTGGTTGGTATCGATCTGGTCGAAGTTCTTCTCAAGCCAGGTGTGACCCTTGGCTTCGTCGCGCGAGATCTGGCCGTCGCCGTTGGTGTCGAGGGCCTTCAGGCCGCCGCCGTGACGGGCCGGCTTGCCGGCAGGGGCATTGGCTTGCGGCGCAGCGGGCATTGTTGCGGGCGCCTGTGCGCTGGCTGCTGGGGCGCTGGCATCCTGGGCGCGGGCGTTCATGCCCGACATGGCCAGGAACAGGGCCGAGGTAGCGAGGAAGGCTTGGACAGCACGTTTGTTGGTCATGGTCAGCTCCTTTTCACATGGACTGTGTAGCGGATTAGAACCCGACAATGCCGACGCGTTGCCGGCTTTTACACGCTGTTACCCCGATGACATGCGCTGTAATATGCGCCCGCCACCGCACGGCGGGGCCGTTCAATGCCTATTGGTTGGCACCCGGCTGGGGGTTATCGCCCTTGCGTGCGGCCGCAGCCGCGCGGTGGCGCGGGCCGACGATACCGCCGCCCTGGCTGGCAGGCTCGTCACCCGTGTTGATCTGAGCGGGCGCAATGGGCAGCATGGCGCCCGGCATGGCGGTATTGGCCGGGTTGTTGGCAACCGGCGGAGCGGGTGGCATAGCGGGCGTCGATAGCGGAGCTGCAGCGCCTGCAGGCGGTAGCGGCAGGGACGGCGCATGGCGATTGGCCGGCGACACGCCCGCCACGGCGCTGGCCGGCAGCGGAATCTCCTGGCGCGTGCCATTGCGCTCGATCACCACCGAGCGCGCCTTGATTTCCACCAGCTTGAGGTTGGACGACAGCGACTTGCCGGCCCGCACGGCCTGCGGCGCACCGCCATCCACCGACACGATGGCTGCGCCTGAACCATCCGCCAGATCGGCCACCACGCCCATCACCTGCACATCGCGCGGGCCGTTCTGTGGGCCGCCGCCAAAGAGCGTGACGGCCGCGCCGGTCTCCAGCGCGTCGGTCTGGGCCACACGTGCCTCGCGCGGCGTACCCAGCGAGCGCAGCGAAGACAGCGTCAGCACCCAGTGCGTCAGGAGCGCACACAGGGCAGCAAACAGTACAAGACTGAGCAGACGGGACGACTGTCGAGCGTTCATGAAATGAGGCGAGGCACCGTAGGAATACGCCGATTCTATCCGCCCTTCATGCCAGTTCGGTGAACAGCTTGGAGGTGCGGCTCTAGAGCCAACGCAGCATGACCTTCCCATGCAATATATGGTCATATGTCACGGATATACTGTGTCTCTTCCCCTTATTGCCAACTCTGTCGCCATGATGCAAGGCCAACTTCGCTCTTCCTTCCGCCAGCGCGCCCTCGCCCGACAAGCAGCGCGTGGCTTCACCCTGATCGAAATCATGGTGGTGGTGGTGATCCTGGGCATCCTCGCCGCGCTGGTGGTGCCGAAGATCATGAGCCGTCCTGACGAGGCGCGCATCATCGCCGCCAAACAGGACATCGCGTCCATTTCGCAGGCGCTCAAGCTCTATCGTCTGGACAACGGCCGCTATCCGACCACCGAGCAGGGCATTGGGGCGCTGGTCGCCAAGCCGACCACCGAGCCGATTCCCAACAACTGGAAAGGCGGCGGCTATCTGGAACGCCTGCCCAAAGACCCGTGGGGCCACCCGTACCAATATCTGAACCCGGGCGTGCGCGGCGAAGTGGACGTTTTCAGCTTCGGCGCAGACGGCCAGGCCGGCGGCACGGGCAACGACGCCGACATCGGCAACTGGGACAACTAAGCCAGCGCCGTCCCCCAGCCACCCGCTCACCATGCTCGGCCACCCACACCGCCGCCGGCAGGCTCTCGGCTTTACGCTGCTGGAGTTGCTGGTGGTGGTGGTCATCATCGGCATCGTGCTGGCCGTGGTGGCCGTCAACGCCACGCCCAACCGGCGTTCGCAACTGGCCGACGATGCGCAGAAGCTGGCCCGCCTGATCGAGCTCGCACAGGAAGAGGCGCAGCTCACCTCGCGCCCCGTGGCTTGGGAAGGCGATGCGCAGGGCTGGCGCTTCTACGAATCGACTCCGAATGGCTGGCGCTTGCTCAACCGGGACGTGCTCGCACCGGGCCACTGGCGCCAAGGCATGGACAACGTACAGATCGTCGCCGGTGCCGCTGCGGTGCCAGGCGCGCCGCAGCGCCTCGTGTTCGGCCGTGAGGCGATTGGTTTGCCTTGGCGCGTGGCACTGACCTCGCAGGGCTCGCGCGTCGACGTGGTATCCGACGGCGGCCCGCGCGTGCTGACGGAGACGCAAACGCAATGACGCGCAGCCACCGTCCAACGCGCACGCGCGGCTTCACCCTGCTCGAAGTGCTGGTGGCGCTGACCATCGTGGCCGTGGCGCTGACCGCCACCATGCGCGCCATGGGCAGCATGACCACCGCAAGCGACTCCCTGCAGACGCGCATGATCGCCACCTGGAGCGCTGAAAACCACCTCGCCAACCTGCGCCTGGCACGCGTCTTCCCAGACCCCGGCGCGCGCGGTTTTGCCTGCCCGCAAGGCGATACGCAACTGTGGTGCGAAGAGACCATCGCCACCACGCCCAACCCGGTGTTCCGCCGTGTGGAGGTGTCCGTCTATCCGGACGCGTCCAAATCCGTGCGACTGGCCTGGCTCGTGACTCTATTGCCGAACGATGCGCGCAATGTCTTCTAACCGTTCGGCGCGCGGCTTCACCCTGCTCGAACTGCTGGTGGCGATCACGCTGCTGGCCATCCTGGCCGTGATCGCCTGGCGCGGGCTGGACAGCATGACCCGCACGCACGAGGCGCTGGCCCAACGCGACGAACGCATCGAAGCACTCAAAACGGCTTACGCCCAGTTCGACGCCGATTGCACCCAGCTGGCCGATCCGAACACGTTGTCGCGCTCACCGGTGGAGGTGGACGCCAACCGCGTGCTGATGGTGCGCGACCGCCGCGACGACGGCCAGCCGCCCGCGTGGCAAGTGGTGCTCTACCGCATCGTCGACGGCCGGCTCGAACGCCTCCAGACCCAACCGATCACCAACCGCGGCGACCTGCGCAACGCGCTGGACAACCTGCGCCAGGGCGGTGTGGGTGCTGCGCGCTACCTGCTCGCCACCAACGTCGACAGCATCAGCGCGCGCGCGTGGGTCGAACCCGGCGGCTGGATGGACAACACGGGAGCGCTGTCTGCGGCGCTGTTCCCGGCCGGCAGCAATACCACCACCCTCACCGGCTTGCCGTCGGCTTCCACGCCCAGCGCGTCGGCGCCGCCGGCCAACAGCCCGGGCGTGGTGGTGCCGGCCGCCTCGGTGCGCGCGGTGGAACTGGCATTGCTCGTGCGCATGACGCCGCAGGGCACGCCGCAGCGCTTCACGCGCATCTGCATGACGGGGCTTTGACATGGCGCGATGCTCCCGTCGACTTGCTCAACGTCATCCGCATGCCGGGCGCCAGCGCGGCGCGGCCATCATCACGGCGCTGCTGGTCGTCACGCTGGCCGTGGTGATTGTGTCGGGCATGCTGTGGCGGCAGCAGGTGGAGATCCGCGCAGTGGAAAACCAGCGCCTGAAAGCGCAGGCCACGTGGATCGCGCGAGCCGGCATCGACTGGGCGCGCCTCATCCTGCGCGATGACCAGCGCCGCACCGGCGCGGTGGACCATCTGGGCGAAATCTGGGCCGTGCCGATCCAGGAAACCAAGCTGTCGGACTTCCTCGGCAGCTCGCTGCGCACGGATACGGCCGGCGAGGAGTCGTACCTGTCGGGCCGCATCTTCGATGCCCAGGCACGCTTCAACCTGATGAACCTGCTGACGGCGCAAACGCTCGGTGCGCGCACCATCATTACTGGCCGCGACAAAGACGCCATCAAGGCTTACGGCCTGCTGCTGCAGTCGCTCAGCATCGACCCCAGCCTGGCCAATGTCACGGCGACGTACCTGGCGCAGATGCTGGGCGGCTTCCAGTCGATCGAAGGCATGCAGGGCGGCCAGCAAGGCGCCGAAGACAGCGGCGGCGGGAGCGGCGGCAGCAACAGCAACGGCCCGCGACCGCTCGACGACGTGGCCAGCCTGCTGACGATCCCCGGCTACACGGCGGACATGATCGCCAAGCTGCGCCCCTACGTGATCGTGCTGCCCACCCGCACACAGATCAACGCCAACACGGCCAGCGCCGAAGTGCTGGCCGCCGTCATCCCGAACCTGAGCCTGGACCGCGCCCGCTCGCTGGTGCTGGCGCGCGACCGCGCTTACTTCCGCAACATCGGCGATGTCACGAACCAGTTGCGCGGCATCGCGCCCGGCGTCGACACCACCGCCGCGGCCAATCTGCTGGACGTGCAGACCCACTATTTTCTGGTCTACGGCATGGCCCGCCACGAGCGCGCCCGAATCGGAGAAGTGGCGCTTGTTTCACGTGGCGATCCGATCAACAATAACGCGACCCGCATCGTCTGGGTCCGCCGCATCGACGAGATTCCGTCATGACGGCGGCGCAACACCCCTCTACGTGCGTACGCGCCGCTTGTAGACAGACCCTAGCCTTCGCCGTATTGTCATCCGCATCGTTCAGCATCGCGGGTTTTGCGCAATCCGGCGCTTCCGTTGGCAGTTCGCATTCACACTCTCAAGATCAATAGAGGAGCGGTTTGACGACCTCCCTGTACGTGCGCCTGCCGCACCGGCCCATTCAATCGCCCGAACGCTGGTCGGCGGGCGCGCTTGCCTCCGTACCCTTCGCGCTGGTGCGTGAAGAGGGCGCACAAGGGCCGCAACGTGTTCAGCGCGAAGGCACGTCGCGCACCGACGAACTGCCCGCGGCTGACCGCCTGATCCTTCTGCTGCCCGCCGCCGACGTGCTGCTGGTGCCGGCCAACGTGCCGCCGCTGGCGCTGCCCAAGCTGCGCCTGGCCTTGCCCAACCTGGTGGAAGAGCGCCTCGTGCAGGACGCGCAGCAGTGCCATATCGCCCTCGGGCCCCGCCTGGGTGATGCCCCTGCGCGTGGCTGGCGCGCGCCCCGCGAGCCGCAGTCGCGCGCGTTGATGATTGCCGACCGCGCGTGGGTCCGCTTCATCCTCGATACCTTTGCCGGCCACAAGCATCGCACCTGCCATCTGCTGCCCGCGCAGCTTTGCGTGCCGTTTGAAACGCCTGCCGCAGCCGCAGTGCCGATTGCAGGATCGGCAAATGCCGTCGAACGCTCGGAACCATCGCTCGACGCTTCCGCTGCCGCTGAACCCGCAGTCGACGCGCCTGCTGCTGAAACCGTGGCCGCGGTCACCCCGGCAACCATCGCGCTCGATGCGGCACCGCCGTCTGACCCAGACGCGCCCGTCGCCATCGACATCACCGTACGCACCGGCCGCGCCGAGGGCTACGGCCTGCGCGTGCTGCCGGCCAACCTCGGCAACTGGCTGGGCATTGCTCCCACGCCGGCCACGCTGATGGTCTCGCCCGCGCTGCGCGAGTTGGCGCCCGCTCTGTCGGCCGACCCCGCCGCCGCCACGCTGGACTGGTCCACATGGGCCGCCGGCGCACGCGACGCCCTGGCTTCGGGAGAAGCCGACCTCTGCCAGTTCGACTTTGCCCGCGGCGGCGTGGCCGGCATGGACTGGAGCCTCTGGCGCCTGCCGATCGCGCTGGCCGCGCTGCTGGTGGTCGTGCAGCTCATCGGCATGAACGCGCGCTGGCTCACGCTGCGTGCCGAACAGAAGCGGCTCGATACCGCCATGCGCGCGCAATTGCAGACGGCATTCCCGAATACGCCGGTGATCCTCGATCCGCCCGCGCAGATGCGCCGCCAGGTCGAACAACTGCGCTTGGCCGCCGGCAAATCGGCGCCGGAAGACTTCCTGCCGCTGGCCGATCGCTTTGCCCAGGCTGCCACGGGGCTCGCGCCCGATGCGCTGCTCGCACTCGATTACCACGGCCGCGCGCTCACGGTCACGCTCAAGGACGGCACCGACACCGCCAGCCTGCGCACCGCCGCCCGCAATGTCGGCCTGAACATGGACACCGCCGAGGCCCCGCGCGGCGCAGAAGCCACCGTAACCGGCTCGCGCTGGACGGTCTCCATCGCCCAATAACGATTCCTCCATGGCGACTTCCTCCTCTTCTTCCCGATCGTCATCCCGCCGGCTGCCGCGCATTGGCGTGCCAGACTCGGTGCGCGATGCGGCCACGACCTTCTGGATGCAGCGCGATCCGCGCGAACGCCGCATCCTGGCCGGCGGCGGCGTGGTGCTGTTGCTCGTGATCGTCTACCTGGTGTTGTGGGAGCCGGCCTTTGAAGGCCAGCGCCGCATCGAGAAAGCCCTGCCGCAGATGCGTACCCAACTCGCCGAGATGGAAACGCTCGGCCAGGAAGCCCGCGGCCTGTCTGCCATTGCCGCTGCACCCGTGCCGCGGGGCGCGGAACTGCAGCAGGCGCTCAACACGAGCCTGACCAACCACGGCCTGAAGGCCACGCGGATGGCGATGTCGGGCGAGAGCGTGCAGGTGCAACTGGACAAGGTGCCCTTTGGCGCCGTCGCCGAATGGCTGCAGGAGGTGCGGCAGGCGCAGCGCATGAAGGTGATCGACACGAACATCAAATACGTGGGCGCAACGGCCCTGGTCAACGTGACGGCGACGCTGCAAGGCCCTGCCGCCGCGGGCCACTGACGGGTCCGATCGTGCCGATGGGGATTGAATCGCTACCGCCGCTGCGCCTGCGCCGCCGTGCCGAGTCCGACGAGCGCACGAGCCTCGGCTGGCGCGTGCTGTGGTGTGGCGTGGCGCTGCTGGCCGTGGGCTTGACCGTGGTGGCGCAGTATCCAGCCGCGTGGGCCGCCGAGCGCGTGGCCGCGGCCACGGGGCACCGTGTGTTGCTGGCTGACAGCCAGGGCAGTATCTGGCACGGCAGCGCAACGCTGGCGCTGACCGCCGGCAACGGCGGCGCCGACGCGACCGTGCTGCCCGGCCGGCTGTCCTGGTCGATCGACATGCTGCCGCTGCTGACCGGCACGCTGCGCGCGCACCTGACGCACGATCGCGCGCTGGAGAAACCGGTCACGCTGACGGTCACGCCGGGGCATTGGGACGCAGAGGCTGGCACGGTTGCATTGCCGGCATCGTTGCTGGAAGGCATTGGCGCGCCGTTCAACACGCTCAAGCTGGATGGCCGACTGCGGGCGCAGTGGACGCCGCTCTCGGGCCAATTCGGCAGTAAAAAGGGCCAGCCGAACACCGCTCAGGGCGCGCTGACTGTCACGCTTGAGCAGGTATCATCCAGCCTCAGCCGGGTGCGGCCGCTGGGCAGTTACCAGGCCGTGGTGTCGTTTGGCGGCGTGAGCGGTGCGCCGATGCAGTTGTCGCTGTCAACGCTGGCCGGGCCGCTCACCCTGCAGGGCCAGGGCACCCTTGGGTCCAACGCACATTTTGACGGGGTGGCCAGTGCCACGCCGGAGTCGGAACCGCAATTGATTGGCCTGTTGAGTCTGCTGGGCCCGCGTGACGGGTCACATCATCGACTCCGCTTTTGATCCTCAAGCCGGCGCGCGAGCCAGCGTGCCGACAACCATGAACGAGACCATGTACAACGCCTCTTCCCGACTCACCGTTCGCGCCATCGTCCTGGCATGCTGCGCAACAATGGTGGCCGGCTCGATGCCAGTCTTTGCCGCCCCGCCGAGCGCGGCATCCGCCCAGAACGGCGCCGTCGGCAACCCCGGGGATGAGGTCTCGCTGAATTTCGTCAACGCGGATCTGGACTCGGTGGTCAAGGCCGTGGGCCAGGCCACGGGCAAGAACTTCATCGTCGACCCGCGCGTGAAGGGCACCGTCAACCTCGTCACCGAAAAGCCGGTGACGCGCTCTCAGGCGCTCGAATCGCTGGGCTCGATCCTGCGCATGCAGGGTTACGCGATTGTCGAAGGCAACGGTTTCACCAAGGTCGTGCCGGAAGCCGACGCCAAGCTGCAGGGCTCGCCCACGAGCGTGGGCGCGGCAGGCTCGCGCGGCGGCGAGCAGGTCGTCACGCAGGTCTTCCGCCTGCAGCATGAATCGGCCAACAACCTGGTGCCGGTGCTGCGCCCGATGATCGCGCCCAACAACACGATCACCGCATACCCGGCCAACAACACGCTGGTCATTACCGATTACGCCGACAACCTGCGCCGCATCGGCCGCATCATCGCCTCCATCGACACGCCCGTGGCCGGCGAGACCGAACTGATTCCGCTGAAGAACGCCGTGGCCATCGACGTGGCGGCTACGCTGCAGAAGCTGCTCGACCCGTCGGCCGGTGGCGCAGGCGGTGCGGGCGCCGGCGCGGCACTGTCGGACCCGAGCCTGCGCACGTCAGTCGTGGCTGAGCCCCGTTCGAACAGCGTGATGGTGCGTGCGTCGAGTGCGGCACGCCTTGCGCAAGCCAAACAACTGATCGCCAAGCTGGACGTGCCGAATGCGCGCCCGGGCAACATCTGGGTGGTGCCGCTCAAGAACGCCAACGCGGTGCAGCTGGCCACCACGCTGCGCGCGATCGTGGCGGCCGACGCCACGCTGTCGGCCTCGGCATCGACCGGGCCCGGCGGCCAGAGCGCCGCCCAAGGCGCGACCTCGCAGCCGGCCGGCGGCGTGAACACCTCGCAGAACCAGAACACGCAGAACACCAATTACGGCAGCGGCTCGGGTTCGGGCAGTGGCTCGGGCAGCGGCAGCTCTTCGTTCCGCGCCTCGTTTGGGCAGAACAACACGCCGACCACCGGCGGCATCATCCAGGCCGATCCGGCCACCAACGCGCTCATCATCACCGCCAGCGAGCCGGTCTATCGGAACCTGCGCGCCGTGATCGACGACCTCGACGCGCGACGCGCGCAGGTCTACATCGAATCGATGATCGTGGAAGTGACGGCCACCAAGGCGTCGCAGTTGGGCATCCAATGGATGGCCGGCGCGGGCGGCCCGACCACCTTTTTTGGCGGTGGCACCAACTTCGGCAGCGGCGCCAATAACCTGATCAACCTCGCGGGCACGATTGCCACGATCACCAGTGGCGGCATCGGCAGTACGGCCGCGCAGACTGCCGTCGGCACGCTCTCAAACAGCGTTGGCCAACTCAACGGCGGCAACTTCGGGGTGTTCAACAGGGGCAGCGGTTTGGGCGCCATCCTCAGCGCGCTGGGCTCGGATGGTTCGGTCAACGTGCTCTCCACCCCGAACCTGATCACGCTCGACAACGAAGAGGCCAAGATCCTGATCGGCCAGAACGTGCCGATCACGACCGGCTCATATGCGCAGACCGGCGGCGCGGCTTCGGTCACGCCGTTCCAGACGTTCGACCGCAAGGACGTCGGCATCACGCTGCGCGTCAAGCCGCAGATCACCGACGGCGGGCTGGTGAAGATGCAGATCTTCCAGGAGTCGTCTGCCGTGGTGCCGGGCACGCAGAATGCGGCGCAGGGCCCGACCACCAACGTGCGCTCGATCGAAACCAATGTGCTCGCTAACGACGGCCAGGTGGTCGTGCTGGGCGGCCTGCTCGAAGACAACTACCAGGACGGCGAGCAGAAGGTGCCGGGCCTGGGCGACATCCCCATCCTGGGCGCGCTGTTCCGCTCGGAAAACAAGACGCGCGTGAAGACCAATCTGCTGGTGTTTCTGCGCCCGATCATTCTGCGCACGGCCGATGCTACGGGCGCGCTGTCGGACAACCGCTACAACTACATGCGCGACACGCAGCAGGGCTTTGTCTCGCCGAACATGCTGCCGACCACGTCGGACAAGGACACGCCGGTACTGCCCACGCCCAGCGCCATGCGCCCGGCTGACAATTACGGCGATGTGTCGATCGTGCCGAAGGGCCCGGCCGGCACGCAGGTGCCCCCGGGCGCCCCGATGCCGATGCCGCAAGGCACCACGCGCAGCCAGCCGCGCCTGCAGAACTTCGCGGCGCCCACTTCGGGCGGCTACGACGGCAACGCGCCGCGCAATGGTGGCTGACAACGGACAACGAACCATGGCAACGCAAGCTTCCACCACCGACGTCAGCACGCTCGAGCCGCCCTCGCAGTCCGCCGTGCGGCTGGTGCCGTATGCGTTTGCGCGCGACGCCAAGCTGCTCGTCGCCCGCCAGGACGTCGACACGCTGGAAGTGTGGGTCTGCCCTGAAACCTCGCGTACGGCGCTGGCTGAACTCGGCCGCGTGTTCGGCGCGCTGCAGTTGGTGACGCTTAGCGCGGCGGCGCTGTCCACCGCCACACAAACGGCCTACAACGCCCAAGACGGCAGCGCAGCCCAGGTGGTGGGCGAAGTGGAAGGCGAAGTCGACCTCTCGCGCCTGATGCAGGACATCCCTGCCGTGGAAGACCTGCTCGAATCCGAAGACGACGCGCCGATCATCCGCATGATCAACGCGCTGCTCACGCAGGCCGCGCGCGAAGGCGCCTCGGATATCCACATCGAGCCGTTCGAGAATGCCTCAGTGGTGCGCTTCCGGGTGGACGGCACGCTGCGCGACGTCGTGCGTCCCAAGAAGGCGCTGCACGGCGCACTCATCTCGCGCATCAAGATCATGGCGCAGCTCGACATTGCCGAGAAACGCCTGCCGCAGGACGGCCGCATCACGCTGCGCGTGGGCGGTCGCCCGGTGGACGTGCGTGTGAGCACACTGCCCACCGGCCACGGCGAGCGCGCGGTGCTGCGTCTGCTCGACAAGGAAGCCGGCCGCCTGGATCTGAGCAAGCTCGGCATGGGCGCCGGCACGCTGGCGCGCTTTGACCACCTGATCAACCAGCCGCACGGCATCGTGCTCGTCACCGGCCCGACGGGTTCAGGTAAGACGACCACGCTGTACGCGGCACTGTCGCGGCTCGATTCCGCTTCCACCAACATCATGACGGTGGAAGACCCGATCGAATACGACCTCGACGGCATTGGCCAGACGCAGGTCAACCCGAAGATCGACATGACGTTCGCCAAGGCCCTGCGCGCCATCCTGCGCCAGGACCCGGACGTGGTGATGATCGGCGAAATCCGCGATCTGGAAACCGCGCAGATTGCCGTGCAGGCCTCACTCACGGGCCACCTGGTGCTGGCGACGTTGCACACGAACGATTCGGCCTCCGCCGTGACGCGCTTGATTGACATGGGGATCGAGCCGTTCCTGCTGTCCTCATCGTTGCTGGGTGTGCTGGCGCAGCGGCTGGTCCGCCGCCTGTGCGTGCATTGCCGCCGCGAAGAAGTGCTCGAACTCACGCCTGCGGAAGTGGAAGCCGTGGCCGGCACGCCGGTTGCAGATGGCGTGGCACCCGCCGCACCGGCACGCAAATCGGTGTGGCATCACGTCGGCTGCGACCGTTGCAGCAACTCCGGCTACCAGGGCCGAACCGGCGTCTATGAACTGCTGACCGTCACACCTGAAATTCAGACGATGATCCACCGCCAGGCCGCTGAATCCGAGATCAAGGCGTTCGCCATTGGCCAGGGCATGCAGACCATGCGCATGGATGCACAGCGCTGGATCGACACGGGCGCCACGTCGCTGGAAGAAGTGCTGCGTGTCACACGCGACTAAGGCGCGATCAAACGAATAGCGCATGCCAGCCTTCCGCTACGAAGCCGCCGACGCCACCGGCAAGACCGACAAGGGTGTCATCGAAGCCGACAGTGCACGCCAGGCGCGCACGCTGCTGCGCGCACGCGGGCTGACGCCGCTGGTGGTCGACGCGCTGGGTGCGCAGGCCACAAAGCGCGGCGGGTCGAGCTTCGGCAAGCGGCTCTCGGCGCAGGAAAACGCGCTCGTCACGCGCCAACTCGCGAGCCTCTTGGTGGCAGGTCTGCCGCTCGATGAGGCGCTGGCCGCGCTGGCCGATCAGGCCGAACGTGCATACGTCGGCGAACTGCTCGCTGCCATCCGCGCGGAAGTGGTGGGCGGCAGCTCACTCTCGGTGGCGCTGGCGCAGCATCCGAAAGATTTTCCGGACATCTACCGCGCCCTCGTTTCAGCGGGCGAGCACTCGGGCAATCTTGGCCTCGTGCTCTCGCGCCTGGCCGACTACATCGAGAGCCGCAACGCGCTCACCTCCAAGATCAAGCTGGCATTCACGTATCCGGCCATCGTCACGGTGGTGGCGTTTGCGATCGTGATCTTCCTGCTCTCATACGTGGTGCCGCAGGTGGTGAGCGTATTTGCCAACACCAAGCAGAAGCTGCCGACACTCACGATCATCATGCTGTGGCTGTCCGATTTTGTGCGGAACTGGGGCTGGCTGGCAGCGATCGTTCTGGTGGCGATCGGCGCGCTGATCCGCAATCTGCTCAAGCAGCCGGCATTGCGGCTGTCGTGGCATAAGTGGCTGCTGACAGCGCCGCTGTTCGGCAAGCTTGTTCGCGGCTATAACACGGCGCGGTTTGCCAGCACGCTGGCGATTCTGACCAGTGCCGGCGTGCCGATCTTGCGGGGCTTGCAGGCCGCGGGGGAGACGTTGAACAACGTCGCGCTCAAGACCAATGTGGAGGATGCGTCCACTCGGGTGCGGGAAGGAACTTCGCTGGCGCGGGCGTTGGCGGCGCAGAATCAGTTTCCGCCAGTGCTGGTGCATTTGATTCGCTCGGGTGAGGCGACGGGCAATCTGCCGGCGATGCTTGAACGGGCTGCGCAGGGTGAGGCGCAGGAGTTGGAGCGTCGCACATTGTTTCTGACTGGCTTGCTGGAGCCGGCGCTGATTTTGACGATGGGCGTGGTGGTGTTGTTGATCGTGTTGGCGGTGTTGATGCCGATTATTGAGATTAACCAGTTGGTGCACTGAGTTTTTTTGTTGGTGGTCCATCCCTTGTTTCATCCCCTGCCGGGGCTGACTCACTTTCTTTGGTCTTGCCCAAAGAAAGTAAGCAAAGAAATGCGCGCCCGAGATGGCGACCCATTCCTTGAATTTCTGTCGCAGGGAGGGAGGGGAGGCAAACTCGCTGCGCTCAGACAGGCCTCCCCTCCTTTTCCTCCCTGCAACAGAAATTCAAGGCGCCATCTAGGGCAGGAAAGTCAAAGAACAAAACCCAAACCCTAGGGGCGCCAGCCAAAACGACAAGGCCAACCGCGCGATGGGTTGGCCTTTCTCTTTTGACGTTAGGCCCTTGATGGCGCCTTGAATTTTCGTAAGCGGGCGGAAAAAAGGCGGGGAACTGTCTGAGCGCAGCGAGTTTTCCCCGCCTCCGCCCGGTTACGCAAATTCAAGGAATCTTTCGCCATCTCGGGCGCGCCTTTCTTTTGCTTACTTTTCTTTGGCAAGACAAAGAAAAGTGAGTCGTGCCCGGCAGGGTACGAAAGGGAGGCAGACCACCACGGTCAAAACAGAACTACCTTGCTGACCAGCCGGTTGATGCCTCACACCAACTGCACCGAAAGCACCCCTCACGACATCACCGCATCCCCACCGACGCACGTGCACTGTCCTTCCACTCCTGCACATAGTCGGGCGTACCTGCCGGCGCCGCGTCCACCACAGGCGGCAGCGGCAACAGCGCCATCGGCAGCACGCCGGCCCACACCGGCAAGTCGAGGTCTTCAGCATCGTCCTTCGGACCACCCGTGCGCACTTTGCACGCGGCCTCATCCAGCGGAATGCGCAGCACCGTCGTGGCGGCGAGTTCCTTGGCATTGCCGGGCCGTACCTCTTGTGAACGGCTCGGCGCGAAGACTTCCATGAAGGTATCGAGCACCGCCGATTTCTGCTCATCGGGCACGACTTCGAAGGCGCCGTAGATGACCGCCGAGCGGTAATTCATGGAATGGTTGAACGCCGAGCGTGCCAGCACCAGCCCGTCGATGTGCGTGATGGTCACGCAGACCTGCGCCCCACTGCCCGCCAGCTTCAGCATGCGACTGCCGTTTGAGCCGTGAATGTAAAGGTGGTCGCCCTCGCGCCAGCACGCAGTCGGGATGCAATGCACACCATGCTCGTCGGCGAAGGCGATGTGGCAGACGTAGGCCTCGTCGAGGATGGCATGCAGCGTGGTGCGGTCGTAATGGCCGCGGTGCGCGACGCGACGTACACGGGTGCGCGCGGTGGGCGATGTGGGTTCTGTGCTCGACATGCAAGGCTCCGAAATCGTCAATCGATGTGCCGACGATAAAAAAACCGTGGCACCATGCATAGACCCACCAAAATGCAAAGTCTTGGAGCCACGATGGATTACGGCGTCCTGCTGTCGAACTACGAACGCACCGCGATGCACGGCGAGGGCGTGGCCCGCCCATCACAGCAGCATCGGCTATATGCCTGTCTGCGTGCAGCCATCCTCAGTGGACAGATCGAGGAAGGTACGCGCCTGGCGCCCTCGCGCACGCTGGCCGAAGAGCTGGGCATCGCGCGCAACTCGGTGCTCTACGCCTACGAACAACTCGCCACAGAGGGCTTCGTGCTCAGCCGACGGCAAGGCACAGTGGTAGCGCGCGTCGGCCTGCAGCAGACGCCCGCGCAGGCGCCCGAAGCCCCGGCCCAGCTGTCGCGCCGCGTGAAAGACCTCGAACGCCCGCGCGGCGGCATGGACGACCTGCTGCCCTTCTTGCCCGGCACGCCCGCACTGGATGAGTTCCCGCTGGCGCAATGGCGCCGCTGCATGGAACGCGGATGGCGCCGCATCGGTCCTGGCCAGATGGGCTACGGCCCGGTCGAAGGCAATGTTGCTCTGCGCCAGGCCGTGGCGGAATACCTTCGCGTTTCGCGCGGCGTGCGCTGCGACGCGTCGCAGGTGTTCATCACCGACGGCACACAGAACAGCCTCGACATGTGCGCCCGTACGCTCGCCGATGCGGGCGATACCGCGTGGATCGAAAACCCCGGCTACTACGGTGCGCGCGCCGCCTTGCAGGCCGCAGACATGCGATTGGTACCGATCAGCGTCGACGCCGATAGCCTCGCCCCGCGCGAGGAAGACTGGCGCGACACGCCGCCCAAGCTCATCTACATCACGCCGTCGCACCAATACCCGCTGGGCGCGGTGATGAGTCTGGAGCGTCGTCTCGCGCTCATCCAGCACGCACGCGCAGCCGGCGCGTGGATCATCGAAGACGATTACGACAGCGAGTTCCGCCACACGGGCGCGCCGCTATCCGCCGTGCAGGGCCTGACGGAGGATGCGCCGGTCATCTATCTCGGCACGTTCAGCAAGATGCTGTTCCCGGCGCTGCGCCTGGGCTATATGGTGGTGCCGCCCACGCTGGTGCCCGTGCTGAAAAAGACGGCAGGTGCGCTGATGTTGCGCGGGCGCGTAGCCGAGCAGCTCGCGCTGGCCGAGTTCATCGAGGCGGGACATTTCACGCGGCACCTGCGGCGCATGCGTCGTCTGTATGGCGAGCGCCGCGATGCGCTGCAGGCTGCGATCGAGCGACACCTGGACGGCATCGTCACCGTATCGGGCGGTGCTGGCGGCATGCATCTCTCTACGCGGCTCGATGCGCCGGTGCGCGACACCGAAGTCAGCCGCGCCGCCCGTGAGCAGGGAATGGTGTTGCGGCCGCTGTCGCGCTTCTGCCTGCCCGGCACGCTGACCGCGCAATACAACGGCCTCGTGCTCGGCTACGGCAACGTGCCGGCCGAAGCGATGGATGGATTGGTGATTCGCATGCGCGACGTGATCCAGAGCGTCGCGAGCTGATCATCAGGTGGCCATCTTCGTGGCAGCCGCCAACGCTGCCATGGTCCAACCTGCGCCCAGCAAAACGCGGCGCGTGTGCAAGGCGTCCCGCACATCGCCGTCAATCGCATCGCCCAGATAGCGCAGGCGCTTGTCGCACACCTCCACGTAGCCCGATGCATACTGCGCCGCCAGCGATTGCCAGAGCGCATGCGCGCCGGCCGACTGCCGCGCCCCGCTCATCAGGCACATGCCGCCATCCAGCGCGTGCCGATACACCGCCGACGCCAACCCGCGCCGCTGATACCCCGCCGCATATTTCGAATGCGGTGCGCGCAGGATGCGGTCTGCACGCTTGTCGAGCTCAATCAGCCGGTTGAACACCGTGACCCCCGCAAAGCGCCGCGCGGCCACATCTTCAACGTAGACGTAAATTTCGCCATCCGCCTCGCGCGTGTGCAGGCGGAAGCCCGGCAAGGTGCCGTCGTCGAATGTCATGCCGTGCAGCGGCGTGCCGGGCGTGTGCATGCGCTCGTACAGCGTGTCGAGTTCGCGCTCGATGTCATCGCTGCCGTGCTCGACATCGATGCGCAGGCCGAGCGGCGCAAGCCAGCGCCACAGCGGCCGCAAGACACAAGACAGCGTCGTCCAATCGATGGGCGGCGGGATGGACAGCGCGCAGCTCATCGCGCCCCCCAATGTCCGCTGACCAGACCTTCAGGACGCGCGAGCGCCTGCACGCGTGCGCTGACGGGCCAGTCGGCCATGCGCACCGCCAGCCCGGCATAAACCCCGTAGCCGAACCCGGCCGCGATCGTGCCGCCGGCCTCCACGCCCTCACCCGCGCGGATGGCGCCGCCAGCCTCGATGTCGCCGCCGGCCCGGATGCCCCAACCCGCTTCGAGATGCGTATCGGCGCAGAGGTCGCCGCCGGCGAAGATGCCGTTTGCGCTCACGATGCTGGCCTCGCTGATCACCTCGCCGCCAGCGCGCAAGCCCTTGCCGCAACGCACGTTGCCGCGCGCCGCCAGTGCCTCGCCGATGAGCAAATCCGCGGCCGTATCGATGTCGGCATCGCAATGCAGGTCGCGATGCACGCGCACGAGGCCGCCGCAACGTAGCGCGCCGGCGGCGGTCAGGCTCCAGCCCACGCGCACGTCGCCGCCAACATGCACGGCGCCGTCGCAGTAAAGGCCGGCCTTGGCTTCCACATCACCGCCCGCGGTGATCGACTCGCCTGCACGTACGCCGCCGCCCGCGCGGATGGCCTGGCCGGCGCGCAACACGCCATCGACGTGAATGCCGCCGCGCACGACGATCGTGCCGGCAAAGACGAGCGCATCGGCCTCGATGTCATCGGCTTCGAGCACGGCGTCGGTCGGGCCGAAGTTGTCGAGCAGCCAGATCGCATCGGTAATCCGGCCTTCGCGCACGAGGCTGTCGATCAGGTGTTGGTAATCGGTGCCGCTGTGGCGGTTGCGGATGTACCAGCGGTAGCCATCCGCGCAAGGCCGCTTGGCCTTGACGAAGTTCTGCGTAAGTTCCATGGCGGTTCCTGCGCCCGTCCCGCCGGGTTGTATCAGGCGAAGGCAGGCGTACCGGCGCCGGCGCGTGTCAGCGCCGGGCCGGGATGAAAAAGAAGCGGGAGCGGAGCGGGCCGTGCGGGGCAGGTGCGCCAGCTTGTGGCGACACCCCGCACGGCTTACGAAAGCCGGGCGAGCAGGAAGTGCCGGATGGCCGCGTGCGTGCTGAATCGATCGTGCGAGGTGTCGCCGCGCAGGCGTGCACCGGCCGTCGGCAGCGTATGCCGAGGTTGGGCAGAGGCGAAGGCGGTAGCGTTCACGATCGTGGTTTGAGGAATTCGGGCGGAACTGCGCAGGATGGCGGCGCGGCTTCCGAAAGTCCAGGCGTTGCGTGACTTTGCCGCGGCTTCTTTACCGAAGTTTGCCGATTTCGCCGCAAACGTTGCATGCACCGCACAACCGGTGCAACCCCGTCGTCCAGCGCTGTACATGCGTGCACCGGACACCACAACCAAGGGAAAACCCACCCCCATTCTTGCTGCGTTGCACGGTGTTCGGAATGTCACGCGATGCTACGATGCCTCGACCCACGGCTGCATGCCAGTTTCCACAAGAAGCGGCGCAGGCAGCACCAAAAGAGACCTGCTGTCGGTGATCCCGACACACCCACCCGGAGCACGCATGAATGCCCCTCTGAACGACGCGCTACGCCGCGCGCTCGAAACCGTTTCCCTGGACGACAAGTACACGCTTGAGCGTGGCCGCATCTACATCAGCGGCACGCAGGCTCTGGTGCGTCTGCCGATGCTGCAGCAGGAGCGCGACCGCGCCGCTGGGCTGAACACGGCGGGCTTCATCTCCGGCTACCGCGGCTCGCCGCTGGGGGCGCTGGACCAAGCCCTGTGGAAAGCCAAAAAGCATCTGGCGGGGCACAACATCGTCTTCCAGGCGGGGCTCAACGAAGACCTGGCCGCCACGGCGGTCTGGGGCTCGCAGCAGGTCAATCTGTATCCGAACGCCAAGTTCAGCGGCGTGTTCGGCATGTGGTACGGCAAGGGGCCGGGCGTGGACCGCACGATCGACGTGTTCAAGCACGCCAATTCGGCAGGCTCGTCCGCGCATGGCGGCGTGCTGGTGCTGGCGGGCGATGACCACGCCGCCAAGTCGTCCACGCTGGCGCATCAGTCCGAGCACGTCTTCAAGGCCGCCGGCATTCCGGTGCTGTATCCGTCCAACGTGCAGGAATATCTCGACTATGGCCTGCACGGCTGGGCGATGAGCCGCTACTCCGGCCTGTGGGTGTCGATGAAGTGCGTGACGGACGTGGTGGAATCGTCTGCTTCAGTGGATGTCGATCCGCATCGCGCGCAGATCATCCTGCCGGAAGACTTCGTCATGCCGCAGGGCGGGCTGAACATCCGCTGGCCCGATCCGCCGCTGGTGCAGGAAGCGCGCCTGCTCGACTACAAGTGGTACGCCGGCCTGTCTTACGTGCGTGCCAACAAGCTCGACCGCGTGGTGCTCGATTCGCCGCAGGCACGCTTCGGCATCATGACGGCCGGCAAGGCGTACCTCGACGTGCGTCAGGCGCTGGTCGACCTCGGCCTCGACGAGGAAACCTGCCGCCGCATCGGCATCCGCCTATATAAGGTCGGTTGCGTGTGGCCGCTGGAAGCCCACGGCGCGCGTGCCTTTGCCGAAGGGCTGCAAGAGATCCTGGTGGTGGAAGAGAAGCGCCAGATCCTCGAATACCAGCTCAAGGAAGAGCTGTACAACTACCGCGACGACGTGCGCCCCCGCGTGTACGGCAAGTTTGACGAACGTGACAATGCCGGCGGCGAATGGTCCGTGCCGATGGCCAACTGGCTGCTGCCGGCGCACTACGAGCTGTCGCCTGCGCTGATCGCCCGCGCCATCGCCACGCGTCTGGAAAAATTCGAGCTGCCATCGGACGTGCGTGCCCGCATTGCCTCGCGCATCGCCATCATCGACGCCAAAGAGAAGGCGCTCGCCAAGCCGCGCGTCACTGCAGAGCGCAAGCCGTGGTTCTGCTCGGGCTGCCCGCACAACACGTCGACCAACGTGCCGGAAGGCTCGCGCGCGCTGGCCGGCATCGGCTGCCACTACATGACCGTGTGGATGGACCGCCGCACCGACACCTTCAGCCAGATGGGCGGCGAAGGTGTGGCGTGGATCGGCCAGATGCCGTTCTCGGGCGACAAGCACGTGTTCGCCAACCTGGGCGACGGCACGTATTACCACTCGGGCCTGCTGGCGATTCGCGCCTCGATCGCGGCCAAGGTGAACATCACCTACAAGATCCTCTACAACGACGCCGTGGCCATGACGGGCGGCCAGCCGGTCGACGGCCCGCTGTCGGTGCCGCAGATTGCCGCGCAGGTGCATGCGGAAGGCACATCGCGCATCGTCATCGTCACGGACGAGCCCGAGAAGTACAACGCCGCCGCATCTGGAAAAATCGAGCTGCCAGAGGGCGTGACGGTGCACCACCGCGATCGCCTCGACGCGATTCAACGCGAGCTGCGCGAGGTGCAAGGCACCAGCGTGCTGATCTACGACCAGACCTGCGCAACCGAAAAGCGCCGCCGCCGCAAGCGCGGCACGATGGTCGATCCGGCACGCCGCGCGTTCATCAACGATGCGGTGTGCGAAGGCTGCGGCGATTGCTCGGTCAAGTCGAACTGCCTGTCGGTCGAACCGCTGGACACGGAGCTGGGCACCAAGCGCAAGATCAACCAGTCTTCGTGCAACAAGGATTTCTCGTGCGTGAACGGCTTCTGCCCGAGCTTCGTAACGGCCGAAGGCGCGCAGGTGCGCAAGCCCGAGTCGCACGGCGTGTCGATGGAAGGGCTGCCGCTGCTGCCGCATCCTGAGCTGCCGGCCATCCAGCGCGCGTACGGCGTGCTGGTGACGGGCGTGGGCGGCACGGGCGTGGTCACCATCGGTGGCCTGCTCGGCATGGCCGCGCACATCGAAGGCAAGGGCGTGACCGTGCTCGACATGGCGGGCCTGGCGCAGAAAGGCGGCGCCGTGCTCTCGCACGTGCAGATCGGCGAGCGTCCGGATTCGATTCACGCCACGCGCATCGCCATGGGCGAGGCGGATCTGGTGATCGGCTGCGACGCGATTGTCTCGGCATCAGACGAAGTGCTGTCGAAGGTGCAGCACGGACAGACGCGCGCCATCGTCAACAGCACCGCATCGCCCACGGCCGATTTCATCAAGAACCCGAACTGGCGCTTCCCGGGCAGCTCGGCGGAGGCGGATATTCGTGCGGCCATCGGCGATGCCTGCGCGTTTGAAGACGCCAACACGCTGGCCGTGCGCCTGCTGGGCGACGCCATCTACACCAATCCGCTCGTGCTGGGCTTTGCGTGGCAGAAAGGCTGGCTTCCGCTGACGCACGACGCGCTCATCCGCGCGATCGAACTCAACGGCGTGGCCGTCGAGAAGAACAAGACCGCGTTCGAATGGGGCCGCCACCTCGCGCAAGACCGCGATGCGGTGCTCAAGCTCGCCGACGATGCGCCGCGTGCCAAAGCCGACGTCATCGCCCTGCCCTCGCTGGACACGCTGATCGCCCGCCGTGTTGATCTGCTGACCGCGTACCAGAACGCAGCGTATGCCGCTGAGTTCCGCGCAGTGGTGGAACGCGTGCGTGCAGCGGAAGCTGCCGTGGTGGGCGCCGGCCAGCCGCTGGCGTTCACGGAAGCGGTGGCGCGCAACCTGTCGAAGCTGATGGCGTACAAGGACGAATACGAAGTCGCTCGCCTGTACACCGACCCGGCATTCCTCGACAAGCTACGCGCGCAATTCGAAGGCGAGCCCGGCCGCGATTACCAGCTCAACTTCTGGCTTGCGCCGCCCATGATTGCCAAGCGTGACGAGAAGGGCCACCTGGTCAAGCAGCGCTTCGGTCCGAACACGATGCGCATCTTCAAGCTGCTCGCCAAGTTCAAGGGCCTGCGCGGCACGGCATTCGACCTCTTCGGCAAGACCGAAGAGCGCCGCACCGAGCGCGCGCTGATCGGCGAATACCGCGCGCTGGTGGATGAACTCGCGCGGGGGCTGACGGCACAGAAGCTGGGGCAGGCCGTGGAACTGGCTCGCCTGCCGGAGGACATCCGCGGCTTCGGCCATGTGAAAGAAGCCAACCTGGCGGCGGCGCGTATCCGCTGGAACAAGCTGCTGGCACAGTGGCGCGATCCGGCAGCGGCGCAGCAGGCGGCCTGATCCGCGCCGCTTTAGGCATCGCCATGAAAAAACGGAGGCTTCGGCCTCCGTTTTTCTTTGCGCGTGTCCGCTTCGTCAGCCCGGTGCGATCTGCTGTGCGTAGTCGTACAGATCCTGCAGGATGTTCTGCGCGCGCGCGTCGCCTTTTTCCGTGGCTTCCGCGCCCAATTGTTGAAGCCGTTCGCCGAAGACCTCGAAGGTCAGATAGCCATCGCGGCCTTCGAACAGGCGCTCGGCGCGCAGTTGCTCCCACTGCTCGTATTCCTCTTCGTTCAACGTATCGGGGAAATTGCGTGCGCGGTAGCGGAACAGCAGCTCAGGCAGGCGCGCATCGGCAAAATCCGCATGCAGGCGCGCGAGTTGCTCGCCGCTGAGCGTGCGCAGCTCGTTGAGCATGCGGCGGTCGTCGTTGCCGACAAATCCGCCGTAGAGGTTCTGGTCAACGTCTTCGATCGGCTCCAGCTCGCGGGCGTACACCTGACGCCACGTATCACGCATGTCCGGCGCACCCTGCGCGATGGCGGCGTGGCGTTCAATGGTGGCGAAGTCGATGCCCCAGCGTTCTGCCTGCGCGGGTTGCAGCGTCTTCATGTTGCTGATGACGATGGGCGACTTGTTGATGTGGATCGACTTGATCGGCAGCCGCGTGGTGCCTTCGGCCAGGTCAGCCGTGCGCGTGAACATGCGCTCGCGGATCGTCGCGACATCCATGTGGAACAGCTCCGACGGGTCGAACGCCAGGTCCCACACAATCAACTCGTTCTTGTTGGTCGGGTGACCGCCCAGCGGCCACACCACGGCCATGCAGCCGCGCTCCACGCCGTACATGCCGGAAATATGCAGCAACGGCCGCGGCGCATCGCCGATCTCGGCCACCACGCGGTCTTTCTTGCGCAGCGCCAGACAAAAATCGAACAGGCGCGGCTGCGCGTTGCGAATGAGGCGCGCCAGCGCAATCGTCGCGCGCACATCGGACACCGCATCGTGCGCTGCCTCGTGCACCAGACCGTTGGCCTTAGAGAGATGCTCCAGCTTGAAGCTCGGCCGGCCGTCTTCGTGCTTTGGCCATTGGATGCCTTCTGGGCGGAGCGCCCAGGTGGTGCGCACCACGTCGAGCAGATCCCAGCGCCCGCATTCGTTCTGCCACTCGCGTGCGTACGGGTCGATCAGGTTGCGCCAGAACAAGTGGCGCGTGACCTCGTCATCAAAGCGGATGGTGTTGTAGCCGACGCCGATGGTGCCGGGCGTGCCCAGTTCGCGCTCGATGGCCTGGGCGAAGCGGTACTCCGGAACGCCCTGCCTGGCGCACTGCTGCGGCGTGATGCCGGTGATGAGGCACGACACCGGATCGGGCAGCCAATCGTTGGACGGCTGGCAGAACAATTCGACAGGCTCGCCGATCTCGTTCAGCTCGGCATCGGTGCGGATGCCCGCAAACTGGGCCGGACGATCACGGCGCGGCACGGCGCCGAAGGTTTCGTAGTCGTGCCAGAGAAAGGTGGGAGTGACGGGCAAGGCAGCAGCTCGTTGGAAAGACTGAAGATGCCGGCATGCTAACAGTGTTGACGGCCCCGCTCGCTCGCCCTGGCGGTTGACTCACATCAACCCGCTCCGGGCAGGCGTCGACCAGACTGGTATCTCCCCCCAACCAGGAGATGTCTCATGGCCCAGTCGATGAAAGCTGCGGTTGTCCATGCGTTTGGCGAGCCCTTGCGCATTGAAGAAGTGCCGGTTCCCACACCTGGGCGCGGGCAGATTCTTGTCAAGATCGCGGCCTCGGGCGTCTGCCACACAGACCTGCACGCTGCCGATGGCGACTGGCCCGTCAAACCCAGCTTGCCGTTCATCCCCGGGCACGAAGGGGTCGGCTATGTGGCGGCGGTGGGCGAAGGCGTGACCGCCGTCAAGGAAGGCGACCGCGTGGGTGTGCCCTGGCTCTACACCGCCTGTGGCCACTGCGAGCACTGCCTGAGCGGCTGGGAAACCCTCTGCCACGAGCAGCAGAACACCGGCTACTCCGTCAACGGCGGCTATGCCGAATACGTACTGGCCGATCCGAACTACGTCGGCCACCTGCCCGCGCAGGTCAGCTTTGAAGAGATCGCACCGATCCTCTGCGCGGGGGTGACGGTCTACAAGGGCATCCGCATGACGGATACGCGGCCCGGCCAGTGGATCGCCATTTCCGGCATTGGCGGGCTGGGACACGTGGCGGTGCAGTATGCGATCGCCATGGGCCTGCATGTGGTGGCCGTGGACGTGGCGCCGGACAAGCTCGCGCTGGCACGCGAGTTGGGGGCCAAGCTCGTCGTCGATGCCTCGCAGCAGGACCCCGCAGCCGTGATTCAGAAAGAGATCGGCGGTGTGCACGGCGTGCTCGTGACGGCGGTGTCGCGCAGTGCCTTTGCACAAGCGCTGGGCATGGTGCGGCGCGGCGGGACGATCTCGCTCAATGGGCTGCCGCCCGGCGATTTTCCGCTGCCGATCTTCTCCACGGTGCTCAATGGCATCACGGTGCGCGGCTCGATCGTCGGCACGCGGCGTGATCTGCAAGAGTCCCTGGAGTTTGCCGCCGAGGGGCTGGTGCGCGCCCATATTCACCGCGACAAGCTCGACAACATCAACCAGGTGTTGGCCGATCTGAAGGCCGGCAAGGTGGATGGCCGCATCGTCCTGACGCTCTGAGTGCCGCCACCCGGCGGTGCGAGTAAGCTGCGGGCATCACATCCGCTTGCCCCACCGCCATGCGTATCCTCTTTTTCAGCAGCCACCGTTACGACGAAGACAGCTTCCGCGCCTCACTCGCGCGCGGCGGTCACAGCTTCGACCTCGTTTTCCAGCGCGCGCACCTTGACGCGCAAACGGCGTGCCTCGCAGCGGGCTTTGAAGCGGTGTGCCCGTTCGTGAATGATTGCCTCGATGCGGAAGTGCTCGAAGCGCTGGCAGCGGGCGGCACGCGCCTGATTGCGCTGCGCTCGGCAGGCTTCAACCACGTCGATCTGCCGGCCGCGCAGCGCCTGGGGCTGACGGTGGTACGCGTGCCGGCCTATTCGCCGCACGCGGTGGCCGAACATGCGGCCGGCATGATCCTCACGCTCAACCGGCGGCTGCACCGTGCCTGCAATCGGACGCGCGAAGGCGATTTCTCATTGGATGGATTGCTGGGCTTCGACCTGGCGGGCAAGACCGTCGGCGTGGTCGGCACCGGGCAGATCGGGCAGGTGTTCGCGCGGATCATGGCGGGCTTCGGCTGCCAGTTGCTGGCATTCGATCCGTTTCCGCAGGCCTCTCTGACGGCGCTGGGCGTGCGCTACGTGCCGCTGCCGGAATTGCTGGCGCAGGCCGATATCGTCAGCCTGCACTGTCCGCTCAACGCTGGCACACATCACCTGATCGACGCCAGCGCGCTCGCCAGCATGAAGCCGGGCGCGATGCTCATCAACACGAGCCGCGGCGGCCTGGTCGACAGCCCCGCCCTGATCGACGCCCTCAAGACCGGCCAGCTCGGCCACCTCGGGCTGGACGTGTACGAAGAAGAGGCGGATCTGTTCTTCGAAGACCGCTCCGCCGACGTGCTGCAGGACGACGTGCTGGCACGGCTGCTGAGCTTTCCCAACGTCATCGTGACCGCGCATCAGGCGTTCTTCACGCGCGAGGCGCTGGCGGGCATTGCCGACACCACGCTCGCCAACGTGGCGGCCTGGGCGGCCGGCGCACCCGTCAATGTGGTGAAGGCCTAGACCCGCAAATCAAGCTGCCTTGGCTTTCGGCTGGGACAGCTCGCTTTCGCCTTCCTTCACGTAAATGGAGTTGCGTGGCTTGGCCAGCACGCGTCGCACCATCGGCTCGAAGAACGAGAGCGGCAGGTTGTCGTAATCGGCCATGAAGGCGGCGGCGTCGTATTTGGCGCAGAACTCGGCCGTGCGCTCGAACAGCTCGGGCTGGCTGCGGTACTGCTCGCGCAGGTTGCGGTCGAGCCCCAGATGGTGGAAGAAGTAGTAGCCCTGGAAGATGCCGTGCTTCTCGACCATCCACAGGTTTTCCGGGCTCACGAACGGCTTGAGGATGGCCGCGGCGATGTCCGGGTGGTTGAAGCTGCCCAGCGTGTCGCCAATGTCGTGCAGCAGCGCGCAGACCACGTATTCCTCGTCGCGGCCGTCGCGGTGGGCCAGCGTTGCGGTTTGCAGCGAGTGCGCGAGACGATCGATCGGGAAGCCGCCGCAATCGCCGTCGAGCAGCTTCAGGTGCGCGAGCACGCGGTCGGGCAATGCGCGGGCATAGGGCATGAACTCGGCCGAGATGGCGGCCCAGTCCTCGCGGGTGCCGTGCTCCATGTGGGAAAACGTTGCGCGCGGGGCGGTGTGCTTCGGATCGGTCATTGGGGGTGTCTCCTTCGTCGCCGGAATGGTCGCGTCGGTGCCGCGTCGTATTGTCGTATTGAATGGCTGCGCGGCTGATGGGGCATTCTCTGCCCGGCGCTTGCATGCAGACTGTCAAGCGTTTGACAATGATCGGACTGCCTTCGCCGCATCCTGCCGCCATGCCCGCAGACGCCTCCCATACCGCCCCGGCTCCCACGCCCTCGCAGCTCGCGCAGGGCTGGCTGCGCGACGCCCCCGCCGATCTGCTGGCCGAGATCGCGCCCACCGCGCGCCTGGTCACCTACCCTGACGGCGAATGCATCCACCCGCACGGCGGCCCGGCGCAGGGCATGTTCCTGATCGTGCGCGGCCGCGTGCGCATCAGCCGAACGACCGACGGCGGCAGCGAACTCGTCTACGGCGTGCTGCGCGCCGGCGAATGGTTTGGCGAGATCGCACTCATTGACGGCGGTGGCCGCACGCACAGCGCCCATGCGCAGGGGCCCACCACGCTCGTCCTGCTTGGCAGCGCGGCGTTTGCGCGCGTGGTGTCTGCCTACCCGGCCGGCATGTGGGCGTTGATGCAGCAGCTCTGCCAGCGCATCCGCTTGATCTTCGACGAGTTCGAGCACGCCAGCGAAATGCCCGCCGATGCGCGGCTCGCCCAACGGCTGCTGCAGCTCGCCCGCGCCGGCGATGGCCGCACCGTCGCCGCCAGCAATGAAGAGCTGGGCCGGATGCTGGCACGCTCGCGGCAGACGATTTCCAAGTACCTGCAGGCTTGGCAGCGCGCAGGCTGGATCCGCTGCCATTACCGCACAGTCGAGGTCGTCGACACGGCAGCTTTGCGGCGGCTGATCGACGGTCACGCTTCCTGAGCTTGCCCTGCGCATGGGGCACGCGCGCCGCAACTTGCACCCATAGAATGAATTTTTTGCCGCGAGTCTGCTTGCCGCCACCGCACCCATCTCCATGAATCCCATGTTCTTGCCGGCCTCGCCCGAGGGCCGGCGCCTTGTGTTGCTGCTCGGCCTCGCGCAGATGGTCTCGTGGGGCACGCTGTACTTCAGCTTCACCGTGTTTCTGGCGCCGATGCACGACACGCTCGGGTGGGCCCGGCCGTTTCTGGCGGGCGGGTTTTCACTCGGCCTGCTGGTGTGGGCGCTGTGCTCGTTCTGGGTTGGGCGCGCGCTGGACCGCTGGCCTGCGCGCCGCGTGATGGGTGCAGGCACCGTGCTCGCGGCGGGCGGCCTGCTGGCGTGGTCCTTCGTCTCGAATGAGACCACCTTCCTGCTGCTTTGGCTGCCGATGGGCCTGGCGATGTCCACTACGCTCTACGACCCGGCCTTCGTCGTGCTTCGCCAGGCGTTTGGCGATGCGTATCAGCGCCCGATCATTGGTCTCACGCTGATTGCAGGGTTCTCCAGCACGCTGTGCATTCCGCTCGCGCAATGGGGCGTGGAACACCTCGGCTGGCGGCACACGCTGCAGCTTTTTGCGCTGGCCCATGTGCTGATCTGCCTGCCGATCCATGCCCGCCTGCACGTGCGGCCGCCCATGCTCGCCCCTGCAGCAGCGCTTGACCCGGCAGCAGCGGTGCATGCCTCGGCATGGCGCATGGTGTTGCGCTTGCCGGTGTTCTGGGCGGTGGTGCTGGCCTTCGTGGCCACCAGCCTGATCGCCACCGTGCTCGGCGCGCACCTGATTCCGCTGCTGACGGAGAAAGGCGTGCCGACCAGTCGCCAGTTGCTGATCGCCGCGCTCATCGGCCCCGCCCAGGTGCTCGGGCGGCTGGCCATGATGCGGTCGCGCCCGGCGCACCCGGTGCGCATTGCACCGTGGACGTACGGCGCCATGGCCGCAGCGCTCTCGTTGCTCGCGCTGTCCAGCGGGCCGCTGCTGATCGTGTTCGCGCTGGTCTATGGTGCAGCCAACGGCATCAACACGATGGTCCGCGCGATTGCGATGCCGGAGCTGGTTTCGCCCAACCAGTACGCCACGCTCAACGGCCTGATGATGACGCCCGTGCTGTTGGCGCAGGCCAGCGCCCCATGGCTGGGCGCCCTGCTCTGGCGAGCCAGCGGCGGCTATGCAGCAGTCGAATGGGCGATGGTTGGAGCCGCCATCGTCGCGCTCGTAGCCTTCGCCTATGGCTTGCGGCACGCGCAAAAACGCCACGTACCTACCGCTGCGTCGCGTACAGGGGTGACGCAATCGTCATGACGCATTCACCACTTTGAGCGCAGGAGATTGCTTTTAGGAACCTTTGGAAGCGCACATCTGTCTTGAAACATGGGACGTGATGTTTCATTCTCATAGCAAGGGCGGTCCGCTTTTTGCGAGATTGCCGACGGAGGAAGCGCCTTGTCACAGGTTCATGTGGAAACATCTGAGAGCGAGCGCATGCCGTGGTCGGTCCAGGAGATCGCTTACGACAGCATCGACGTGGCACGCGTACGCGAAAACGGCACGCTGTTCTACCTTGTTGCCAGTGCGTCGTTTGTGGAGAGCGGCTCCGACCTCTATGCCGGCAACCTCGCCCAGTACTACGCCGACCGCCCCGAAACCGCGCACTGGCTGATCCACCATTGGGAACGCGAAGAGCTTCAGCACGGCCTTGCCCTGCGCCGCTACGTTGAAACCGTATGGCCCGAGTTCGACTGGGAGCGCGGCTACGCCCGCTTCTTCGAGGAATACTCGGTCACCTGTTCGGTCGACCAGTTCGAGCCCACGCAGGCGTTGGAAATGGTCGCGCGCTGCGTCGTCGAAATGGGCACCGCCACTTTCTATCGGGCCATCGCCCAAGCCGCGGCTGAGGCCGATGAACCGGTGCTGCGCGACCTCGCCAGCCGCATCTCGGCCGATGAAGTCCGACATTACAAACACTTCCTGCGTTTCTTCAACGAGTGCAACGCGAGCGAGGGCGTAGGCCGCGCGCGCGTGCTCAAGGCGCTCGCCTCACGCCTGCGTGAAATCAAGAACGAAGATTCGATGATCGCCCTGCGCAATGTGCTGCGTATCGAGCGCAGCCAGGAAGATGTGCCCGAGGCCGATGTTCGCGCGCTGAACTCGCGCGTCAGCGCGCTGGTGCGCTCTTATCTGCCGCTGGATATGGCGGCCAAGATGTTGCTCAAGCCGTTGCGCCTGCGCCCGGGGTTCGAGCGCTCGATTCGGCCGCCCCTGGTGGCCGTGGTGCGGCGGGTGATCCTGCATTAGACCGCCGCGCACGACGGTTGCGCCAACAAAAAAACCCGGGTTGAAGCCCGGGTTTTTCTTATCCAGCCGACCACGCGCCGCTTCAGGCCAACCGGAACACATCCACAGCGCCGCGCAACTCCTGGGCCTGTTGGCGCAGGCTTTCAGCGGCGGCAGCCGCTTCTTCAACCAGCGCAGCGTTCTGCTGCGTCACCTCGTCCATCGACGTGACCGCATGGTTGACCTCTTCGATGCCTTGCGACTGCTCGCGCGAGGCGTGGCTGATCTCGCCCATCAGACCGGCGATGCGTTCCACGCGCGTCACGATGTCTTGCATGGCATCACCGGCGCCGCGTGCGGCCTGGTTGCCGGCCTGCACTTCTTCAACCGAGCGATTGATCAATTCCTTGATCTCCTTGGCAGCGGCTGCGCTGCGCTGGGCGAGGCTGCGCACCTCGCCGGCCACAACGGCAAAGCCCCGACCCTGTTCGCCTGCGCGGGCGGCTTCCACGGCGGCGTTCAGCGCCAGGATGTTCGTCTGGAAAGCGATGCCATCGATGATGCCGGTGATGTCGGCAATCTTCTGCGCCGTGGCGTGGATGCCCGACATGGTGCCGACCAGCCGCTCGACCGTCTGCCCGCCGGCATTGGCCGCCTCGCTGGCGGACTGCACCATGTCGTGCGCGTGGTGGGCGCTCTCGGCGTTCTGGCGCACGGTGGCGGCCAGTTGTTCGATGCTCGACGCAGTGCGTTCCAGATTGCCGGCCTGCGCTTCGGTGCGGGCGGAAAGATCCGCATTGCCGGCCGCGATCTGACCGGTGCTTGATGCGATGGTGGAGGCGCTGGCGCGCACCTTGTCGACGATGCCCGAAAGGCCGTCGCCGACGCCGTTGACGGCGCGCATCACCTGGCCGATTTCATCGCGGCGGGTGGTGGGCAGGCGGTGCGTGAGATCGCCCGCAGCCACACGCTGGGCCGCGTCTACCACCTCGGCCAGCGGCGTGCTCACAGTACGGCGCAGCATCCAGTACAGCCCGCCGGCCAGCAGCGCACCGAGTGCCAGACCCAGCAGCAGGAAGCGATTGCGGGCGGCCACCAGATCGGCGTTGAGTTCATCTACGTAGGCCGTGCCGGCAATCACCAGTTGCCAATCCGGGTATTGCGTGAAGACCGTCAGGCGCTCACGCGCGGTGCCACCTTCCGTGTCGGCCAGGGTATGACGCAGCGTGCCGTCCTTGCGCGCGATCATCTCGCGCACCCAGGCTTGGCCGGCGGCGTCCTTGGCGTCGAGCAGGTTCTTGCCTTCGCGGTCTTGCGTGTGGTCGATCAGCACCTTGCCCTGATCGGCGCCGGGCTTCCCGTCGATGACGAAATAGCCACCCGTCTTGCCGATGCCGTGCGAGCGAATCTTGTCCTTGAGCAGCGCCAGTTCCGAGCGCACGTCCACACCCACATACAGCGCGCCGATCACCTTGCCCGACGCATCGCGCACGGGTTCGTACTTGCTCATGTAAGGCACGCCAAACAGCCACGCCAGGCCGCGGAACGACTCGCCGGCCATCAGCGCTTTGTAGCTGGGGTGGGCGCGATCGAGAAGCGTACCAATCGCACGTTCGCCGTTTTCCTTCTTGAGCGACGTCGTCACGCGCACGAAGTCGTCGCCGGTGCGGGCGAACACGGTGGCGATGGTGCCGCCGGTGCGCGCGAAGAACTTGTCCGGCACGGTGAAGTTGAGGTTCAGGACCGTGTCACTGCTTTTGAAGGTAGGCGTCGGCTTGCCCGCCACTTGCACGGTCTGCGCCGGGTCCACGCTGTAGGGGCCGGGCGCGGCGTCGGCAAAGGCGGTCAGAAAGCGGTCGGCCTCGGTGCGCATGGTGCCGTCGAACAGGCCGATCATGTCGCGCATGGCGGCCTCCTGGTTGCGCATGGCCGATTGGGTATTGGCCTCCAGCATGCGCAGGCTCGATTGCGAGTTCGCCAGCGCAAACATGCCGAACACCGCCACCAGGGCGATCAGACCAATCACGGCCAGGCGGGTACCGAGGCTGGTTGGGGGTTGTGAAACTTCAGAAAGGGGCGCAGACGCTCTCATGCTTTTTTCCTGGGGGTCGTCAGTCGGGTTAACAACGGATCAACCGGGAAAAGCTTGAGAGCAAACGTTTTACAGGCGGCTATGTCCGGCAAAGCAGACATGCGTCTGCATTTCCGGACGTCATTTATCGCAAGTTAGCTCAACGTGTTGGGGCGTGAGCTGAGCGGGGTTGCCCGCACCCAGGTCGATGCGCCAGTCAGCGCCATGTGATGCACTCACTTCGCGGCCGTCCACGGTCGCCCGGCAACGGGTTGCATTGGCAAAGCGGATGAACGGTCGCGTATAGCCGGCAACGTCGACCGACAGCGAGCGGCCATCCGCACTGCGTTGCCAGTTCGACAGCCTGCCGCTGGCATCGCGCACGTAGGGCTGCGTTGGCGCGGCGGTGCTCAGGGTGAAGCGCGCCGAGCCGCTGGTCAGGTGGATGTAGGTGCCGCCCGGGCCTGCAGCGTAGCCGGCCACATCGCGTGCATCGGCAAGGCGCGGCACGCCCGGCCCCGCCCAGCGCACGGTCCGCAGATCGCCATTGCCGCGCACGACCCAGGCATCGCCGTCACGCGCGACAGCCATGGCGCGGAAGTCGAGCACCTTGCGGATGTAGTCCGACGCGTAGATCGGCATGACCGGCTGCGCGACAGCCCAGTCATACACCTGCCGCAAGGCGGTAAGCGAGGCCAGCTTGGTGCCGGAATACATGTGGTAGTAAATGCCGATCGGCTTGAAGCGATAAGGTTTTTCGGTCAGTTCGAACGTTTCGATGGCGCGCGAAAAGCCGTAATACGGGCCGTGCCAGAGGTTGGTGTAGATGTTCTCGTTCTGGTCGGGCGCAAATACCTGGAAGAGGCCATCGCCTTTGTCCACGCCAAGCGGCGCGACGGCCGTCCAGCTCGGGTTGGAGCGCGTGATGTAGGTATCGCCACCGTTCATGTTCAGCACACCGGCCTCGACGGTCTTCTGCACGGCAATCGGTGGCACCTGGCCGTTGCCGCTCCACAGCAGCACCTTCACGCGCTTGCCCGGAGGGGCCAGTTTGGTGTTGATGTAATGGATGGAGCCCGCGATCTCGCGGTCGAAACTGAAGCGGTAATTGGGAATGTTCAACGAGAAGGCGGTGTCGGTGCCTTCGGGCGTTTCGGCAGAAGTCGGGTCGGGCGGGTTGGTGGTACGCAGCCAGTTGAACGGGTGCGAGAACGTGTGGCTAGCCAGTTCCACATAGGGCTGCGCAAAGATGCTGCGCGCGATCGGCTCAAGCTGCGGCGTGAGCTTCGGGTACACACCGTCGGCCGCCACTTCGCCCTCGATGATCGACACGGTAGTCGGCACCTTGTAGCGATCCAGAATGTCGCGCAGCAAGGCCTGGCCGGAGAACTCGCCGGGCGGGAACTCGGTGCGGGAGGCGAATCCGTCGCCGTCGATATGCACGGTCATCAGCCGTCGGCCGTTCTCCGTGGTGGTGTCAGGCACCGGCATGGTGGGCAGTTGCAGCGCGCGGCGCAGAAAATCCAGTGGCTGGATCACCCAGCGCGCCTGGTCGACATCGGGCATGCGAAACACACCGAAGGGCTGCAGCACGTAGCCACCCCACGGCATGATGGCCGCCGCATCGTAGGTGTAGCTGCCGGCCGAGAGCCGCAATAGCGATTGCGCTCCCGCCACGCCAGGGTCCACCTGCACGCCCACGGCCATGCGCCGATCAGGGTGGGGCTGCAGCTCGAAGCCCATCATCGGATCATGCGAGACGATGGCAAGGGGCCCAGCCGGGGTGCCAGGCATCATTTTCAGATTCAGCATCTGCGCCGTAGGGGCATCCATGTTCAGCCCGAACTGGTTGAACATCGCCACACGCACGCCGGCGCTCATCGTGCGCCTGAGCCACGACGCCCACGCGCCAGGCCGCGGTGCGTTGCTGTCGAACCAGGTGACAACGCCGGCATAGCGGTCGGGCGTGACCGTCGGCAACGGCTTGTTGGCGTCGGCAAATTCGGTGCGATAGCCCAGATAGTTGATAGGCATGGCCAGATAGAGCACCGACGGGGCGGTGTTGCGGCTGGTGCCGGGCTCCTGGGGTTCGACCAGCAGTACACGGCGTGGCATCACTTCCAGCCGGCCGATGCCGATGAAGTCCGCGCCCGATGTGGTGGCGTAGCTGGTGACGCCCGCAGCGCGCGCCACGTTGGCGGTCTCCCGCAGACAGGTGCGGTTGTAGTTGACGCAGTAATCGAGCGCGACCGCCGGCAAGTGATACTGCGCCCCGATGTTGCGCAGCGTAGCAATGCGCGCGTTGCGCTCGGCATCGGGCACATCGCGCAGACCTTCGCCTCCTGCGCGCTCACGCACCAGACCCGCCGTCACGACGCCGGACAACTGCGGCGCCAGCGTCTCGAGCCAGGCCGTGCCGCCAGCCAGCAGCTTCGTCTGCGGTGCGCGCGCATGCAACGCCTGAACCAGCACCGCAATGGCATTGGCGGCATCGGGGGCGCTGCGTTGAAGTGTGTCCAGCCCATCGAGCAGGAAGCCTTGGTAGCCTTGCGCAAGCAACGGCGCAAAGACCTGGTCGATCACATTGGCAGGCCAGGCGCTCGAGCGCATCGCATCGGTCTGTTGTGTCAGGTCGACGCGAGCGAACCAGAGCGTGGACGATGGCTGTTTCGGATCGAAACTGCCGGCCGTTGCCGGGTCCAGCACAACCCAGTCGAAGGCTTGCAGTTCAGCGACGGGCACATCGCGGCCGTAGTAAAAGGCCATCTGCGGATCTGCAGGCGCAGGCGTTACCGGCTGCTGTGCGCGCGCGGCCGCAACGCCGAACGCCAACGTAACGGCACCCAGCCACGCCGTCCGCCACCACAAACCCATGCTGCCCACAGCTCGCTTGCCCTGCATCCCAATCCTCAAAAGTCAGTCCGACTTTTATTGTGACGGGCTGCAGGCCGATTGCAATGTTTGTGGCTTAGGGGGACGTGCCCGCCCCGCTGCCCTGGGGCACGTGGCGGGGCAAGCGGCTCAGTAACCGACCACCGTGTACTGCGGAAATTCAGCTTCGAACGCCTTTTCCAGGTCGTCGACGCTGGCGACTGCGGAAGTGTAGACAGCGGTTGTCGTGCCGCTGTTGTACGCGAGCGTGACAGCCCAGGCCGCGTGCGCCTGGTTGACGCGATCGCGTGCAGCCTGGGCCGCCAGTTGGCCGGGGCCGTTGTCAGGTTTGGTTCCGTAGACTTTGCAGTGGGACATGGCAATCACTCCGAAGATGTGGAAGGAATGCCGCCAGCGCACGGGCGAGGACACGCTCGGTCTGGCTGGTCTGCGATCTCGACGATACGGGCGAACAGACGCGCTGCCGGCTTGTCCCGCCGGCATGCACCAGCGACACGGCCAGCGTAAAAGCCGAGGCCGCGCGCCGGAATGGTGCGTTCGTCAGGGCTGGCGTTCTAGAACGCCGACTTCACCACGCCGCCGTCCACGCGCAGCGCGGCGCCCGTGGTGGCAGATGACAACGGGCTCGCCACATAGGCAACCAGGTTGGCCACCTCCTGCGTGCTGGCAAAGCGCTTGATGAGCGAGGTCGGCCGCGCTGTCTCGAAGAACGTCTTCTCGAACGCTTCGAAGCTCTGGCCGCCGGAGAGCTTCTCGACAAACTCATCCACGCCTTCGGAGCGCGTCGGCCCCGGCAGCACGGCATTCACGGTGATGGCCGTGCCGGCGGTCAACTCGGCCAAGCCGCGCGAGAGGCCCAGCAGCGCGGTCTTCGTGACACCGTAGTGGATCATCTCCACCGGGATCTGTACGCCGCTCTCGCTGCTGATGAACACGATGCGGCCCCAGTTCTGGGCGCGCATTCCGGGCAGATACGCGCGGGACAGACGCGCGCCGCTCAGCACGTTCACGTTGAAGAAGTGCTGCCATTCGGCGTCGTCGATTTCCTCAAACGGTTTGGGGTCGAAGATGCCGAGGTTGTTGATAAGGATGTCGACCTTGGGAAAGCGGGTGACCAACGCGTCAGCCTGCGCCGGGTTGGACAGGTCACCGGCAAAGCCCTCGACCTGGGCGTCGGGCACCTCGGTGCGCAGGCGCGAAATTGCGTCCTCAACGGACGCTTCCGTACGGCCGTTGACGATCACGCGGGCGCCTTCGGCGGCCAGTGCTACAGCAATGGCATGACCGATGCCTTTGGTAGAGCCGGTCACGAGCGCGAGCTTGTTCTGAAGGTGGAGGTTCATGGCGTTCAAAAAAGGAATATGGAGGAGGACGAGCACGCCGCGCCACATGCGTCGGCTGCCACGTTTCAACCATGATACGAACCACCCCACCCCTTGGCAGCCGCAATCGTTTTGCAGCGATATCCAACGAGATTTGACGATCCGCGTTGGTATCGATCCCGGCTTGACGGCCTGGGCAAGCGACGATTAGTGTGCAATGAAGCACGCCAGCGTTACGGGAACGCGGCGCGCCCTACAAGCCGGATCACCGGCAGAACGGGGAGCACCACCATGAGCATCGACGTACAAACACCTGAGGCCGCCGACACCAGCACCAGTGAAGGCGCCTACCAGCTTGACACCATGGACCGCGATACCAACATCGGTCGGCTCGTGCATCGGGTCCGACACGCGTTGGTGACGCACATCGACAGTGCCCTGGCATCGCTGGACCTGACGGCCGCGCAGTGGACGGTCGTCATCTACCTGGCCGAAGACCTGGCCACCACCCCGGCCGAACTCTCTCGCGCGCTGCACTACGATCCGGGTGCGATGACGCGGCTGATCGATCGGCTGGAGAAGAAGAACATCGTCAAGCGCGCCCCCAGTGATGCGGATCGCCGCTCAGTGGTGGTCTCGCTCACCGAGCAAGGCCGCGCGCTGTATCCGGAAATCCGGCCGCTGATCATCGATGTGCTGAACCACCTGCTGCGCGGGTTTTCGCAGGCCGAGGTCAAGCAGTTGGAGAACCTGCTGCTGCGCGTGCTGCATAACGCCTGACCGGTTCAGGCGTTCGCGGTTCGGTCATCTGAACCGACGGCGTTGCCGGCGTGCAGGGCATGGCTTGGGCGCCTCTCAGCGCTCACTGCCCCTCAAGCTCGTGCTTGATCTTGAACAGCTCGGTATCGGTGCGAATACCCAGCTTGCGATAGGCAGATTGCTTCTGCGAGCTGATGGTCTTGATGCTGCGCGCGAATTTCTCGGCAATGTCCGTAACCGACATGCCGTCAAGGCAGCAGCGCAGCACTTCGCGCTCGCGCGGGCTGAGCTCGGAGCGGTCGAGCAGTGCAGAGAGCTTGCTGCCATTCGCGGTGGGCGGGGGCGCATCGGCAGAAAGGGCGTCGCTCTCCATCTCGGCAGCCAGCGCGGCGTTCAGGCGCTTGCCGCCCGTAGCCACGGTGCGAATGGCACGCACCAGTTCCGACAGCTCCTCTTCCTTGCCGACAAACCCGCGCGCGCCGGCATGCATGACCATGCCAACCGTCGCCTTGTTGTGATGCGCCGAGGCCACCAGAATCTTCAACTCCGGATAGCGCACGCGAATCAGGCGGATCAGGTTCAGTCCGTCGATCTCAGTGGGCCCCAGCGAATAGTCCATCAGCAGGACATCCACCTCGAAGGTGTTGTCCTTGAGTGCCCGCACGATTTCGCGGCCTGACGCAAACATGCCGGCGACCTCGATATCAGCCTCTTGCTTCAGGCGCGCCGCCAGACCATGGCGAACCACCGCATGATCATCCAGCACGACCACGCGGATCGGTCGGGTCGCGGTCCAATTCATGTTCGCAGGTTCCTATTCGACTTGTTTTGCATGACTGCGCAGGCTCGCTCGAACGGGCACCGCACAGCCAAACGTGTCACATATTAATGTCTTCATGCCCCGACCTGAACCTGGCTGAATCGAGGTCAAGGGTTGCGAGGACAATTATTTGGCTTCGACGACCGTGTCGTCGCGGGCATAGATCGAGCAGTTCTGATAACGCTCCTTGCACGACGACACCGCACGGAATTCAGCGTTCTGGCCCCACTCGTAGACGAATTGATCGCCGTCGGCGGCCACGAAGATCTTGGGCCACGGCTTGCGCAAGTACGCACCAAAGGCGGCTTGCGATTTCGGGCCCAGTTCACCGGGCTTGCGCAGCTGTGGAGCAGTGGCCGCTGCAGGCGTCGTATTGGCTGCCACCGACGACGCTGCTGCAGCGCGCTCGGCCAGCGCTTTTTGCGCACGGGCGGGAACATCGTTGATCCACTCGGCGGGCGCTGCAAAGTTCAGGTTCTGTCCGTAGACGGCGGCCACCATGCGCGACGTGATGCCGACCAGCCGCGCGTTGCTGTCGAACAGGCCGCCGCCGCTGGAGCCCTGCGAGATCGCTGCCGACGTCTGGATCGCCTTGAGCTCGCCGTTTTCGTCATGCCGCAGCGACGAGATCAACCCCTCGCTGATCGTCAGGTCAAACCCCAGCGGATTGCCGATTGCGTAGACCTTCTGCCCCGTCACCAGCGTGCTGCTCGGGACAATGGTGACGGCGGGGTAGTGGAAATCGGCAACGCGCAGCTGGCACAGGTCACGCTGCACGTCGGGATACAGCAGGCGTGCGCCAAAGCTGGCGTTGCCGCGCTTGAGGCTGACCTGCTTGCCGCCGCGCAGCACGTGGCAGTTGGTCACGGCCAGCCCGTCGCCAATCACCACCGCGCTGCCGATGGCCAGCGGCTGGCCGGCAGCGTTGGATACGCGCACCTCCCAGATGCTGGGCGCGACCTTGGCGAACACTTCGGCCGGCTCCAGCGCAGCCGCCGGCAACGCTGCCAGTGCCGATGCAGTGGCCAGGAACGTGTGGATCATGAAGGCGGTGCGGCGGGTCATTGCGGCGTCAGCAAATCGGAAAGGTCGCTCAGCGTGGTGGAGCCGTCTTCGGAGCGCGTCTTGTCACGCATGAAGGCGACGTCGGCGTCGGTCAGGCCGGGGCAGCTTCCAGTGCCCCACGACGGGTTGATGCGGTAGGTGCGATAGCGCGCGTTGATGGCATGCCACGACCGGCCGTCGTCAGACTCAACCACGCCGGCGCGGCACACATGGGCGTTGGTGGGGTAGCTGGCCGTCATCTTGTACTGCTTGCCCGCCTGCGGCACGAACGTCGCCGACACACCGCAGCGATAGATGAGCGTGCCCGAGGTGCGGACGAAGCTGGCGCCCAGCGCGGTCGGCACACCGGCCAGCACGCGGATCGGCCGCGTCGCATCCGCCGGCTTGAGCGCGGTGCGCGGGTTGCCGCAATACTTTGCGTCGTCAAACGCGAGGATGGTGGCGTTGGTGCTGGTCAGCGGGCGGACGAAATCCACCGTGGCCGTGTTGGCGCCGGCAGGCGGCTCCGCATAAGGCGCTGCGCAGCCCGTCAGCCACAGCGCGCCCCCGATTCCGATGGCCGCAGCAATCGTTCGGCTCGTCATACCCAATCCCCCCGCGAGTCTTGTGTTTGGTGTGTTTGTGCGACTGCGCACAAGTGTAACCAAAGGTGGTGCGAGGGGACGGCCGCGGCGGCGCACAGGCGTTGCTTGCGCGCGTCGCGTGTTGGGAAGTCCGCTCAGGCAAGCGCCGCATCGATGCGCGCCCGCGTGCTGCGGCGCGCGCGCTCGAATACCGCCATGTCGCCCATCAGAAACGCCACGTTGGCGTTGGAACGAAACGATTCGATTTCGAAGACGAGCTGATCGACCTCGACATCGGCGCGCAATTCACCGGCCGCCTGTGCCGCGGTAATCGTCTCGCGAAAGCGGGCGCGCATCTCCTCCCGATGCCCGCGCACACGGTCCTGGATGGCGCCTGGCCGCGCGCGGTATTCGTAGCTGGCCGCGCAGACAAAGCAGCCACCCGGCGACGCCCCACTGGCCACGTAGTCGAACCAGCCTTCGGTTAGCGCACGCAGGCGGGCAAGCGGGCTTTCCAGCGCCAGCGCCGGTTCAACGACCATCTCGCGGTAATGCACGACGCCCGCGTCCAGCGTGGCCAGTTGCAGCGTTTCCTTGTCGCCGAACAGCACCTGGATATTGCCCTTGCCCACGCCCGCATCCGTGGCCACGCGACCGATGGTCAAACCCTCCAGCCCGTCGGTGGAAGCGATGGCGGTGGCGTGCTCGAGCACCTGGGCGCGCGCACGTTCACCACGCTGGCGGCGGCCGTCGGTTTCGTTCATGGCAATGCCCTATCGATGAGTGGGGACAACGCAATCGGCGCTTGACGTGGACCGATCGCTCCCTAGTATACGTACGACCGTATATTAATAAACCGAGATCCCCCATGTCAACGGAATCCCTTTCTGCCGATGGCGTTGCCTCGCCAGCCAAACGGCACTGGCCGGCGCTGGCGGCGCTGCTGACCGGCAACTTCGTCACCATTCTCGACCTGTTCATCGTCAATGTGGCGATTCCGGACATCCGTGCCGGTCTACACACCAGTTTTGCCGAAATCCAGCTCGTGATGGTCGGCTACAGCGCGGCGTATGCGGTGTTCCTGCTCAACGGCGCCCGCCTGGGCGACCTGTTCGGGCGCAAGCGCATGTTTCTGGTGGGCATGGCGTTGTTCACGCTGGCATCCGCGCTGTGCGGTCTGGCGACAACGCCGTGGATGTTGATTGCCATGCGAGTCGGCCAGGGCCTGGGGGCAGCCATTCTGATGCCACAGGTTATGGCTTCGCTGCGCGTGCTGTTTGACGGCGACGCGCGGCGGCGCGCATTCGGCACCATGGGCGCGGTGCAGGGCGTGGCGGCGTCGGTCTCGCAGATCATCGGCGGCTGGTTGATTGCGCATCCGCTGGCGGCTGACGTGTCGGGCTGGCGCGCGGTGTTCTTGGTGAATGTGCCGATCGGCATTGCCGCGCTCTTGGCTGCGCGCGCCTTCGTGGCGGAATCGCGTGCGCCGGTGGCGGCGCGGCTGGACGTGCATGGCGCCGTGGCAGGCGCGGTGGCGCTGGCGATGCTGCTGGTGCCGATCATGCAGGGCCGCGAGTCCGGCTGGCCGTGGTGGTCGTGGGCGGTGCCGCTGGCCTCGCTGCTGGTGTTCCGCCACTTTGTGCGCGTAGAGCAGGCGCTGTCGGCCGCGGGCCGCGTCCCCATCATCGAGATGGCGCTGTTCCGCAACCGCAGCTTTGTGTTGGGTGTGCTGGCGATCTTCATGTTCTACACGGCCATCAGCTCGTACTTCCTGGCGCTGACGATCCTGCTGCAGTTCGGGCGCGGCTTGTCGGCGCTGGCAGCGGGGTTGGTGTTCACGCCGGCGGCCATCGCGTTCTTTACCGGCTCGCTCACAGCGCCCCGCCTGGCTGAACGCATCGGGCAGCGCGCCCTGCTGCTGGGCGTGGCGATCTTCGCCGTGGGCATGGTGGTGCTGGCGGCAATGGCGCAACTGGGCGCGGGCACCGCTTGGCTGATCCTGCCGCTGATGCTCAACGGCTTTGGGCAAGGCATGGTGATTCCGCTGTCGCTCAACACCATCCTGAGCGGCGTGGAAACAGCCCAGGCCGGCATGGGCGCCGGCACCGTCACGACCATGCAGGCCGTCGGCAACGCGGTGGGCGTAACGGTGGTGGGCGTGCTGCTGTTCTCGCTGCTCGGCCAGGTGGATGGGGCAGATGGTGCGGTGGCGATGGACGCCGCCACGCACGCCGCGCACTACGGCCACGCGTTTGCACTGGCGACGCTCTACAACGTGGGTGCGACGATACTGTCTTTCGTGCTCTTCTGGCGCGCATGGCGCCGGCACGCCTGAGCCACGCTTACTTGCGCACCCAGCCGCGACGCACGCACGGTGCCAGCACCACACCATGCAACGCCAGCCCCAGACGATGCAGCGGCTCCGACAGCGTATGCGCCACGCGCCCGCTGCACAGCCAGGCGCTCAAGGCCGACACGGCCGCCGCGCCCAGCATGTCGAACGGATAGTGCACGCCCAGGTAGATGCGCGCCCATGCCATGGGCAAGCCTAATAGCGCCAGCAACACGCCCACGCGCCGCAGGCGTGCGTTCCACATCAGGCTGAACGCCACAGTCCACATCGCGGTCAGGTGGTCGCTCGGGAACGACGAATCCGGCGCGTGCGGCAGCAGATTGGTGCCCAGCGCAATTGCAAACGGCCTCGGGTGATACCACGCGAGACTGAAGCCAACGTTGATCGACAACGCCAGCGCAGCAGCCACACCGGTCTGCAGTGCCTGGCGCCGCGTGGTCGGCTCGCCCCAGAGCCAAGCGGCCACGAGCGTCAGTGGCACCAGCCAGATCGCGTATTCGGCAAAGGCCATCGCCAGCCAGACAGTCGTGGCTGAAGCGTCGGCCGGCGCGTTGATCCAAAGAAACAGCGTGTGATTGAGTGCTTCCATACAGCGTCGGCCAACGGCCCGAGTGATTCAACAACGGCGTGAGACCCGGCCCACACTACGGAAGGTTCCCTTCAATTCCCTTGGAACCGGCCTGTGGATAAGCCTAGGCCACCTGACTTAGGCCAGCCGTAGCGATGCTCCCGATCCTTGCCTAGGCTTTTCCCGCCGCCAGGCGCTGCCTATGATGTAGGCACACCGACACGCAAGCAGGCCGGATACACAATCTCGAACCCCGGGGGGTGGATGGAAAGTTTTCTGATTCAGCGAGCCACAGGCCGGCAAGCGATGGTTGCCGGTGCGATCGCGCTGCTGATCCTGTTGACGCTGGCTGTGGCCGCACCACGTGCAGGCCTGCAATGGCCGGCGATCAACCCGTTCATGCCGATGTGCGCCTTGACGGTATTCACCACCGCCGGCATTGCCGCGTTTCTGCTGGGCGCGCAGTTCACCGTGACGCGGCAGCCGATGCTTGGCGCGCTTGGCGGTGCCTATGCCTTTACCGCGCTGGCCGTGGCGCTGCAATTGCTGACCTTCCCGGGCGTGTTCTCGCCCACGGGGCTGTTTGGCGCCCGCCCCACCACTGCAGCATGGATGTGGGTGTTCTGGCACGGCGGCTTTCCGGTGTTCGTGATCCTGGCGGTGCTCCTGCGCGATCGGCTCTCGCGCGATGCCGTTGCTGACGGGCGCGTCGGCCGGTGGGCCTCGCTGCTGATCGGCGGGCCGGCGGTGGTGGGTGGGCTGCTGTGCAGCTTTGCGGTGCTGACCAACCTGCCGCCGCCGCTGCGCGCCAGCAATGGCAACAACCCTGTCGCGGTCGTCCTGTGGGCCATCAACGCGGTTGCCGTGCTCGCGGTGGTGGCCAGCGGCCGCTTGCGCGCTGCGCTCGACGTTTGGCTGGCCATTGCCGCGCTGGCCTGCCTGACGGACACCACACTCAACCTGCTGAGCACAGACCGCTTTACCGTGGGCTGGTACGTCGCGCGCCTGTTCAGCATGTTCGCGCCTGGGGTGCTGGTCTGCTTGCTGGTGTGGGAAGTGACCACGCTGTACCGGCGCCTGTTCGAGGCGCATGTCTCGCTGCAGCAGGCGTCCATGCGCGATGCGCTGACGGGCCTGTACAACCGTACCTACTTCAACGAGCGGGTCGACAGCCTGATCAGCACAGCCCAGCGCAGCGGACAGCCGCTTTCCCTGGTGATGGTCGATGTCGACCACTTCAAGCGTTACAACGATGCCTTCGGCCACCTCAAGGGCGACGCGTGCCTTGCCGCCGTGGCCCATGCACTGGCCGGCGTCGTGCGCCGCACTGCAGATTTCATCGCACGCTATGGCGGCGAGGAATTCGTCGTCGTCCTGCCAGAAACCGATGCCAATGAAGCGCAGGCCCTTGCCGAGCGCGCGCGTGAAGCTGTGCTGCGTCTACGCATCGAAGCCACTGCGCCGTCGCGCTACGTGACGGTCAGCGCCGGTTGCGCCACGTCGGTGCCGGGTAACGGTGCCCTCTCCATCGACACGCTGGTCGAGACCGCTGATGCCGCGCTCTACCGCGCCAAGGCGGCCGGACGCAATATGGTGATGAGTGCGCAGCCGCTGCCGGCCGCGCTCACGTAACGCACGTCAAACGAAGAGGCGGCCATGACGTTCATCCATCGTTGCGCCCTTGCCATTGCGCTGGCGCTGCCACTGCTGGCCCACGCGCAAATCGACACGCAGACGCTGCGCGCCGGCGCTTCGCGCGCGCCGGATCTGACTTTTCCCGACAAGGTGAGCGAACTCGGCATGCTCACCACGCCGGCCATGGCGCTCTACAAACCCGCCGGTGATGGCCCCTTCCCTGCGCTCGTGCTGCAGCATCAGTGCAGCGGCCTGGGTCATGGCAAGCGGCAGAACCAGGCCATGCTCGAATGGGCCCGCCGCGCGGTAAGCCACGGCTATGTGGCATTGCTGATCGACAGCCTCGGCCCACGCGGGGTTGAGTCGGTGTGCATGGGCCCGCAAGGCGGCGTGACGCCCATGCGTGGCGTGCGAGATGCGCTGCAGGCAGCCGCGTATCTCCGTCAATTCGATTTCGTCGACAAGGCCCGCATTGCCCACGCCGGCTATTCCTGGGGCGCGATGATGGGCCTCGGGCTGAGCAGCAAGCACTGGGCAGAAGCGCTGGGAGACGGCACGCGCTTCGCAGCCGCCGTCGCGTTCTACCCCGTGTGCTCGGGTCTCAAGCTGCGCAACGGCACTCCGCTCGACATCCTCAACCCCGACATCGACCGCCCCCTGCTCGTGCTGATGGGTGAAGCCGACACCGAAGGCCCCGCCGCAGAGTGCGTCTCCAGGTTGCAGGCCGCCAAGGATGCCGGTGCGCCCGTGCAGTGGTACGTCTATCCCGACACCACGCACTGCTGGGACTGCCAGCGCCTGAACAACTTCAGCAAGACCGACGTGCGTGGCCATCAGGTCGTCTATCACTACAGCCCGCAAGCCACGGAAGACTCAGAACGCCGTATGTTCGAGTTTCTCGATCAAGCCCTGCAGATCAAGCGCCCATGAGCATTTGGTTCGCCCGTCTTTGCTGTCTTCTTTATTTCTTCTGTATATAAAAATAGTAGTAGTAGATAACGGTGGATGGTTTCTGTGGATAGCTGCAGAAAACGCTTTCGCATCAACTGCTTGCGAAATGCACAACCCATCGGACAGCGTGTGCCGTGGCGTGGATGACTCGTGCAGAGTGCGCCCCACCCTCCTGGCAGACACCAAAGTTATTCCCGTGCTGTGGACAACCTGACCCCGGACAGCCAACACAGTTGTCCCTGAAGTTCTTCACGTGTTTATCCACATATCCACATGTCCACAGCGACAAAGGCGACCATGCGCCGGATTACCGCTTCGGTGCCCGCTCAAGACGCGTCGGGAACGCCTCCACCAGCCAGTCAATGAACACTCGCAGCCGATGCGTGACATGGCGCGTCTGCGGATAGACGACGTGAAACGGATAAGGCGCCGGCCGCCACGGCTTCAGGATTTCCACCAGCGCGCCGTCGTTGATCGGCGCTTGCGCCGCATAGCCGAAGGTCTGCACGATGCCCAGGCCCGCAAGGCAGGCGGCCAGATGCGCATTGCTCTCGTTCACGCCGATGCGATGCTCGACCTTGATCTCAGTCTTTTCGCCGTCGCGCTCGAAGCGGAATGGAACCGACCGCCCCGTCTGGCTGAACACGTAGCTCACCAGCCGGTGGCCATTCTTGAGTTCATCGGGATAAGCCGGCGTGCCGTATTGCTTGAGGTATCCCGGGGTGGCGCACGTGACCAGCGGCGCGTTGCCCAGATGGCGTGCGACCAGGGACGAGTTGTCCAGCGGGCCACCACGAATGACGCAGTCGACGTTGTCCGCAATCAGATCCACCGAGCGGTCTGACACGCCCAGGTCGATCCTGATCTCTGGATAGCGCGCCGCGAATTCCGGCAGCAGGGGAATGAGTACATCGCGCGCCGTCGAGCCGCCTACATCGATGCGCAAGGACCCGCGCGGCCGCCCGCTTGCGAGGCTGAACGAGGCATCGATGTCTTCCAGGTCGCGCAGGATGCGCGTGCTCTTGGCGTAGTAATCCTGCCCTTCCGGCGTCACCGTCACGCGCCGTGTCGTTCGCTGCAGCAGGCGCACACCAAGGTGCGCCTCCAGTTCCTGCACCTGCTTGCTGACGGTGGCAATGGGCATGTCGAGCGAATCGGCCGCCCGCGTAAAGCTGCCAGCCTCCACCACGCGGGCAAAGGAACGCATTGCCATTAGTTGATCCATTCGAGTGCCCCCTGTGCTGCGTGTGCAGCCGCCAATTATCCACAATTGTGGATAGTAATTCTGTTTGCAGCGCTTTTTAGAAAAGTTTCTGGGCCCTACAGTGCCTCCATGCCCAACGCGACGGGGCAAACGCAGAACAAGGCAGCACCCGGCGCGAGGTCATTCATCCAAACCTGAAATCACGACATGGAGCACATCATGAGCAAGCAACTGGAAGGCAAGATCGCCCTCGTCACGGGTGGCAGCAGCGGCATCGGCCTTGGCGCCGCCAAGGAACTCGCGGCCCAAGGCGCGCGCGTGTTTATCACCGGCCGCCGTCAGGCTGAACTTGATGCCGCCGTCGCAGAGATCGGCGCTGGGGCCACCGCATTGCGGGCCGATGCGTCGGTGCTGTCGGACCTCGACGCCGTCTATGCCCAGATCGCCAAAGTGGCCGGCAAGCTCGACATCCTGTTCGCCAATGCCGGCGGCGGCGACATGATGCCGCTGGGCGCCATCACCGAAGAGCATTTCGACCGGATTTTCGGCACCAACGTGCGCGGCGTGCTGTTCACGGTGCAGAAGGCACTGCCGCTGCTGACCGACGGCGCATCGATCATCCTCACGTCGTCGACGGTCTCTGTTCAGGGCACGGCCAACTTCAGCGTCTACAGCGCCAGCAAGGCGGCGGTGCGCAACTTCGCCCGCTCGTGGGTGATGGATCTGAAGGATCGAGGTATTCGCGTGAATGTGGTGAGCCCCGGCCCGATTCGCACGCCGGGCCTTGGCGGCCTCGCATCAGATGAAACGCGCCAGGGCCTGTTCGACTTCCTTGCCGCTCAGGTGCCGCTGGGCCGCCTGGGGGAGCCGGCCGAAGTGGGCAAGGCCGTCGCGTTTCTTGCCTCGGATTCGGCAAGCTTTATCAATGGCATCGAGTTGTTTGTTGACGGCGGGATGGCTCAGGTTTGAGCGTCGGTAGCCGGAAGCGGCTACCAACCTCCAGGCCGCCTGCGCACATATTGCAAAGCGAATGCTGAACAGCATGCAATGCGTGCGGGCAGCCAATCCTTGGCCAGGCATTTTCTGGCGCCTCATCGCAGTGGCCGTGCCTGCTTTGATTGCCGTCGCCGGGCAGCATATTCTTATGCAGATGCACGGGAAGCGACTTCCAACAGGTTTGCCTTGGGCGCTCGAACCCGTTGCGATGAGGGCTTGGTATGGATACCAACGCAGGCAGATTGCGAAGACTGGGAAGCGATGCAGCAATCGCTCACGTGCCCGTGGAGGAGCGTTATCGCACCTTGGTGGACGCGATACAGGACTATGCAATCTTCCTGCTGGATCCGACAGGTCACATTGCCAGTTGGAATGCCGGTGCCGAACGCATCAAGGGCTATCGCGCCGATGAAGTCATCGGCCAGCACTTCTCGGTCTTCTATCCTGCCGAGGCAATTGCGCAGAACTATCCAAGCGAAGAGCTCAAGCGTGCCGTCGCCCTTGGCCGCTGGGAAGACGAGGGGTGGCGCGTACGCAAAGACGGCTCGCGTTTCTGGGCCAACGTGGTAATCACCGCTCTGCGGGATGAAGACGGCGAGCTGATCGGCTTTGCCAAAGTCACCCGAGATCTCACGGAGCGTGAGCGGCTCAAGCAACTTGAATACGCGAGCGAGCTGGCAGCCCGCGTCGAGGCCACTCGCGAAGAAGAAAAGAAGCGTATTGCACGCGAGCTTCATGATGACCTCGGCCAGCAATTGACGGCGCTGAAGATGATCATCACCGGCCTGCTTGCCGATGAAGGCACCACGCCAGAAGGCCAGGCGTATGCGCGCGAAAGAACACAGACAATGAGCCATGCCATCGACCACGCGCTCGCGTCGGTCCGCCGTCTTGCCGCCGGCCTGCGGCCGACCATGCTCGACGACCTGGGGCTGCTCCCCGCGCTCGACTGGCTTGTCACCGATTTCGGACGACATACCGGATTGCGGGTCGCGCTGAATTGCAACACGCATATGGTGGCGTTCAACGACGCCGCCTCCACCGCGCTGTTCAGGATCGTGCAAGAAGGTCTGACCAATGTTGCCCGGCATGCGACGTCGGCAACGGAAGTGGTGATCGATCTCCGATGCGACCGGTCGAGTTGCGAGCTCACGATTCGCAACGATGGAGCTGTTGTCACGCGCTCAGCCGAATCGGTCGCCGGGCGGCCGCCGTCATCAGGTATCGCGGGCATTCGTGACCGCGTGCGCCGCCTGGGCGGGACTTTCGCAGCGGGACCGCTTTCACAAGGCGGGTACCGCATCCAACTTTCGATTCCGCGAAAAGCGGTTGAACTCGAATAGAAAGCCCCGGTTATGAGCGAGGCTTCGTCGCAATGATATTGCGCGCTGCACAGGTTCGCTTTGACGACGGAGTTGCCCGCTCGGCGGTCTGCAATGTAATGGACTCACCGCCCGCTTCGTCACGCTGCAGCAACACGCTGCCTCCAGGCAGCTTCTTGGCCACGGCAGTGTTACTCGGGCTTTTCCGCGCCGATCGCGTGGTGATGCATTGAACCGGAGTCGTGCCCCGCCATGGCGTCATGGCCGTGATCGGCCAATTGGGCGTCAAACCATTGGTGCAGCGCGGTAACGAGGGGGCGCTGATCGCTCTGATAGATGATCTCGGCGCCGTTGGACAGCTCGCGATAGCTTATTTTGAGCTCACCAGGCTTCGCGGCGCGCAGTGCCGCCAACCCGGGCATGGCATTGCCATGGATATGCTCCGGCCCTTCGAAGTCGCCGGCGGAGAATTGCCGGGCGATCATTGCCAAGTGCTGGCGGATCAGCGCGGCCTGGCCGGGATCGTCCCGCTTGGTCACGACCTGCTGGACACCGCCGTTGGCCGTCTTGGTAAAAATGTGGGTGGTTGCCGAGAGGGAGAATGGCATGACGTCCGCCCCCCGCTGAGCGACCTCCTTCTGACGCGCCGGCGTGTCGGCAATCGCGGGGGAAGACAGTATTCCTGCGGTCAGCAATGCGGCGAGTAGATAAGCCACTGATGTGCGCGGCATGAATGTCTCCCGTGTCGGATACAGCGCAGTCTAGCGTTACCGTCTGCCGCGCACTATGACTGGAATCATATCGTGCGGTTTGGCGCCGGCGGCGCGCATTCATGGCATTGCCGCGGCAGCCATCAGCGGCGACGCAATGTTCGGCACCGCTTCCCGAGACCGTGCGGTACCAAAGCCGGAAGGCATTCATCGATCGGCGCCACCAGGCATCGATGCGCGCAAGCAGGAGAGAACATCATGGTGCGAACCGTCAGCGCTCGTCGTTCTGTGATCAAGGCCGCGACATACCGGATCGTGATCATGTGCCTGGACTTCGGCACCCTTTATCTGCTTACCGGCACGGTTCACCTGGCAGTCGGTTTCATGATCGCCAGCAATATCTACACGTCGATCGCCTACTTTGCCCACGAACGCATATGGGCTCGCATCAAGTGGGGAGTCTTCGAAACATAGATGAGCGGCCGTCCTTCGACAGAAGCAGAGAACAGCGACGGATTCGCATATACGAACCCCATGGGCAGTGCGACGCAGAATGCCCGCGCCGCCCGCACAGCGTGCAATAGTCGTCCATGACAATGACCTTTATCGAGAGCCGGGTGCCACCAGGTTCAGTATCGGAGGGCCACCCGGCCGCCGCTATCAGAGGACGCCAATTGTCTTGTCCGGGCGTGCCCTTGTTTCTGTAGGTCAATCCCGCAGGCGCTGTCAGTGCAGGCTGACAGCATCCGGTGCCGCAGATTGTCGTGTGCGCAGTGCCGCTCAGGCTCTGGAAGCCACCCAGATCTTTTTACGGTTCAGCAGCAGCGGAATCACGCCGATGACGATGCCGCCCATCCCCACGACATTGGTGACCCAGTCGAAGGTCGGGATGCTGTAGAGCGCAATGAAAAACAGGAACAGCCCGCTCGCTACCGGCCAGATGACATGGGTGATGGCGACCCACGGGCCCTGCATCAGCACCTTGCGGTAGTACCAGCCGCAGGCGAGCCCGGTAAGCCCAAGGTAGAAGCAAATCTGGAAGCCGATGGCGGTAATTGAATCCTGCAGGATGACGTTGATCGTCGGCAGATAGGACGACACGAACAGCAGAACGAGCCCCGTGATCCAGATGAAGAAGATGGCGATGTGGGGCGTGCGCCAAACCGGATGCAGCCGCGCATAGCGCGCGTGGAGTGCGCCGTCGCGGCTTTTGGCAAACAGCGTGCGCGTGAACTGCAGCATCTGGGTTTCGACCGTTCCCACCGTGCTCAGCAATACCGCGACGATCGCGACGTAGCCCCAGGTCGGCCCAAACAACTTCTCTGCGATGGCGAAAATGATGTTCGTGTTGTAGTGCTGGATCTCGGCATCGGACAGGCCAAGCTGCGTAATGACGATGAAGATGAGGAAAAACGCCATCAAGAACACCATCGACCAGAACGCGGCCCGACCGGGGGTGTGGTTGGCGTCCCGTGTCTCTTCGCTGAGGTTCATCGTCACGTCCCAGCCGTAAAAGAAGAAGATCGCTACCAACGCGCCGTTGGCGAACATCTTGGGCGTGAACGCGAAAGGCCAGAACCAGACCCACGAGAACGGATGCGCTGGCGTATGCGGGAACACGATGAAACTCGCGACGATGATCACGAGCAGGATGATGCCCTCGACGATCGTCATCAGCACCTGCACGTAACTGGTGAGCTTGATGCCCTTGACGACCACCGCGCTGACAATGGTGAGCCATGCTGCAGCGATCAACGTCACGTAGTGCACGTTGTTCATCATGGGCCGATCAAAGATGAGCAGCGTGGCATTTGCCGCCGGAATCATGGCAGACACCATGAACACACAGCACAGCACCAGAAGCGCCCAGCCAGCAAGGAAGCCGAGCGCACGCCCGAATACCATGCTCACCCACGAATATGAGGTGCCGGCGCTCGCCAGGGCGCGATTCATATTGATGAACGCGTAGGCGATGCCAAACATGATCAACCCGCACACCAGAATGCTCGCCGGTGACTGCGTGCCAGCCGTCCCGATGATGGTGGAAGTCGTAATCTCGATGCTGTAGGCCGGTGCAGTGCCGGCAATGCCCATGATCACCGATTCGACGACGCCCAAGGAATCGGCATTGAGCTTGGCTGGTTGGTCCATGGGGTAGGCGACTCCGGGTCGACATTGGGCAATAGACCGATTTTTACCCTGTGCCACATGTGCCGGCAATAGGGGCCTCTCTGGACCGGTCTCTGTCTTTGGCGGGGGCTGGCCGCTCGGTGCTCCAAGCCCTCGACGCCGTCGATCGTTGGTAGCACGGCAGATTCGCGGGCAACAGAACAACTGGCCCCGCTGGGGGCCTGCATTCTTCAGGCCGTCGAGGCCCCTGGCAGAGTACGCCCGCGCTTGACACCACGGAAGAGAATGAGCGCCACGCCGAGCATGATGCCAATGTCTGCGACGTTGAATACACCCGTTCGCAACTGCCCGATGCCTATGTTCAGAAAATCAAAAACCCGGCCATCGTAGACGCAACGATCGAACAGGTTGCTGAGCCCTCCACCCAGAATGCAAGCTGCCGCAATGACTTCGGTACGGCCGAGCCTGGATGAACGCAGCAGCCACACGAACAGGCCGACCAGAATCGCCAGAACGCCGTAGACGAAAACGATATTGCGAGTCGCATCGGACATTCCCGCCCCGAGGCTTAGGAACGCGCCGTGGTTATAGGTGGGTAGAACGAGAAGGCTTCCTGAAAGCAATGACACGACTTCGCCGGGCGTCAGGATTTGCTTGAATATGGCCTTCGTCGCCTGGTCGATGATGATCCAGGCGAGCGCGCCAAACAGCGCTGTAGCAACTCTTTGTTTCGTCGTCATTCGAGAGGTCATCGCTAGGCGGGCCCCCATTCTAGTCAGAGTTGGGCGCCGCGAGCCGGTGCTCGGAGGTTGTCAACGACCGCAATGACGGTATCGACCCGGCCGCCTTTTGCCGCTAGCGGCCGCCATTTCCGAACGACTTAGATTGGCTACGCATATTTGTCGCCCACCGTACTGCGAATCGGATGGGTGTCATAGACGATGATCATTCGCTCGATGAGCCCGTTGTCGTCAAATTCAAAAACATCGACGCACTCAAAGCGCACCGCCGTCCCATCTTTGAGCCCCCAGTCATAGATGAAGTAACCGGTCGCACGTCGGGCGCCCATCGTGCTGACGCAGATGTCGATTGGCGTGATTTTGCTTTCACCAGATGCCGCTTCGACCTTCGCAAAGAATGGCGCGGGATGCATCCACCCGAGAAACGGCGAGAAGATCTGGGCATCCGGCGTGAACAACGCACAGATCGCCGCGACATCGCCGCGCTCCAATTCCTTGAGATAGTTGCGAACCTGCCGCGTGTATAGTGCATCGGGCGATGTGGCCATGTTCATTCTCCGGTCATTCGTTGACAACTCCGCACGCTCGTGCGGACGCGCGCCAGATGCACGCACGATATCGATGCACCGATGTCCGAACAATCGAAAAATCCGCAACCCGGGTATGCGGCCCATGCATACCCCTTGGCCGATCTGACGCGGGCACTCCCGCCGCTGGCAGCGTTCCAGTCGTTCGTCGCCGCGGCGCAACTCGGGAGCATCAGCAAAGCCGCAGATCATCTGTGTCGAACACAGGGCGCGGTGAGCCGTCAGATCCAGCAACTGGAATCGCACTACCGGTGCGCAGTTTTTGTGCGCCACCCATCAGGGCTCACGCTGACGGCGGAAGGAAGCGAACTACTGACCGTAGCCGTCAGCATCCTCACGCAACTGGTTCAACACGCAGACATTCACGCCAAGACAGCGTCCGTCGTCACTCTGCGGGTGCCATCCACGTTTGCGATTCGTTGGTTGCTGCCGCGGCTGGCAGACATCAATGACGCCTTGCCTGGAACAGAACTGCGCATCTCCACATCGGCGGACGACACGCCGGATTTCACTACGCCCGACGTCGACGCCATCGTCGTTCGGGGAACCGGCCAGTGGGCGGGTATGGATGCGGTTCCGTTGTTTGCCGAGCAACTCACACCGATGTGCACGCGCGAAATGGCCGCATCGCTTGGATCGCCAGCCGATCTTGCTCATGTCACCTTGCTCCATCCCGGACAGAGCCATGAGGAGTGGCAATGCTGGCTGAAAAGCGTTGGGGCACCGCACATTGACGCGGATCGTGGGCTCGTTTTCGATACCCTCGAGTTGACGCTCACCGCTGCGGCGGAGGGGCATGGCGTTGCAATAGGTGATCCGCGGATGGCGAGAGACCGCCTGCGGGCCGGGACACTGGTCACGCCTTTTGTCGACGTGGCGCAAAACGGCTTGTCGTACTTCGTCGTCTATCCATCACAACGAGCTGCCCAGTCCAAGATTCGCGCCCTCGCTGACGCCTTGTCTCGGCTTGCGCAAGAAGACTGATTGCTGTCGAGGAATGCAGCCCGTACTGCGACGTGCCGTTGCTGCTGCAACAACATGCCGTCTGACAAAAAAAGGCCCCGGCCGGGACGGGTGGCCGAGGCGAGCTAGGACTGCATGGACGACCAGGGAGAGGGAGGAGCCTCCCCTTAATTTTCCAGGGGCGGAGTCTATGGAAGGGGCCCTGCCGAGGCAATTCAACAATTCTCAGCGGTAACGTCCCTCCCCGGAAACGCGTAATCCATTGTTATTGGTTGTAGCGCCGTCTGGGCGCTCAACGATCCGACCGCTCGACCACGACTTCGCTCACCTGCACCATCGGCACGATATCGGTGTAGTTGGGGATATCGCCCAGGATTTCGGCGCGGTGCGGTTGAATGGCGGCCTCGTAGGCTTCGATCGATTCACAGATGAACGCGCACATCGCCACGTAGGTAGGAGGCTCACCGGGTGCTCTGCCAGCCAAACCCTTGTCGACGGTGTAGTACGCGCAGGCATTGCCCAACCTCGCCTTCACCAGGGGCATGTGGCGTTCGCGGTAGTAGTCGTGGTCGAAGCGCGCGCCTTCGGCGTAGGGGTACATCACCGTCACTTTGATCATGCGCTTCTCCTTGTCGTGAGCTAAGGCTTGAAGAATAGCGTGACTGCGGTGGGGCAGAATCGAGCGCCATCTTGGTGGCCTGCGACGCAAACGGTACTGCTGTGGCAACTCAAAGTGAGGCGTTGGACAATCTGTTTTCAGCAACAGCAGAGGTCGACGCCACGGTCTGCGCCCGGCCACAAGCGGTCGGCCGGCAATGGTCAACATCGCCCGCGACCATCCGGTTTCGCAAAAGGATTCCGCATGCCCGTTCACAAAGGCCCTACGTTCGATGCCCGAGATGTTTACATCGACGATCCCTTTGAGGAGGTGATGTTTCGATGGGAGCATCAGACAAGGAAGATTTGCGTTTGCTTCTATGGGGACCGTGAATCCTCTGAACCCGTGCTGCATGACAATCGCCTCTTTAACGATGCGCTGCTGTACGGCGACGAAATTGGGCGTCTGCAATACGGGCTGAAGGAGCGCGGGGGCAAGTTGGACCCCGCCCCAATCACGGCGTCCGCCCACGCAACAGCACCAAAAAAAATAGCTTGCAATTCAATAGCGCGCTATCTATATTGCCACCCATGAACACACGCAAGCCTTCCTCCGCACGCCGCGACCTCGCCCTGGACGAGCAGCTCTGCTTTGCGCTGTACTCGACCATGATCGGGATTAACAAGGCGTACCGGCCGCTGCTCAAGGCGTTGGACCTGACCTACTCGCAGTACCTCGTGATGCTGGTGCTGTGGGAGCAGGATGCGCAGACGGTGTCGGAGATTGGTGATCGGCTGTTCCTCGACTCCGCCACGCTCACCCCGCTGCTGAAGCGGCTGGAAGCATCCGGGCTGATCGAGCGGCAGCGCTCGGCGGAAGATGAGCGCCGGGTGATCATCTCGCTCACGGCCGCCGGCAAGGCGCTGGAGAAGCGTGCCGAGAAAGTGCCGGCATGCATGGCTGCGGCCATGGAGTGCGCGCCAGGCGAGCTGGAAGAACTGCGCACACAGTTGAATGCATTGCGAGGACGGCTCTTCAAGAACGCCGCCTGAGCGCACACGTATCGCCCGCGGGCGCTTGATCGCGTCCGTTTTTTTAAACCAATTGAATAGCACGCTATTTAATAGCAAGCAATGTTGCATGGCCTCGACAGCCGATGCACGCACCTCCACCCCTCTCAAAGGAGAACCACCATGTCGATCGAAAACGTCCTCTACCGTGCCAATGCTCGTGCCACCGGCGGCCGCGACGGCCGCGCCATTACCGACGATGGCCGGCTCGAAGTCCGTCTGACCACGCCGACCGAACTCGGCGGTGCGGGTGGCGAAGGGACCAACCCCGAGCAGCTGTTTGCTGCGGGCTACAGCGCGTGTTTCCTGGGCGCAATGAAGTTCGTTGGCGCGCGCGACAAGATCCGCGTGCCAGCAGATGTGTCCGTGCAGGGCAGCGTTGGCATCGGCGCCATTCCAAACGGCTTTGGCATTGAAGTGGATCTGAAGATCAGCCTGCCCGGCATGGACCGCGCCGAAGCGCAAACGCTGATCGACCGCGCGCACATCGTCTGCCCGTATTCCAACGCGACGCGCGGCAACATCAACGTGCGCCTGAGCCTGATCTGACCGGCACGTCCATTCACACCATTCCCCCATCAATCGATTGGAAGCACTGCCATGAATCGCATGACCAGATTTGCCGCCGGCACCCTTCTCTCTTTGGCAGCAAGCGTCGCGCTTGCTGCGGGCAGCCCGGGCGTGGAACGCAACACCCAGGCTTTCCTTGACGCCTTGGCCGCAGGCGGCGGCAAGCCGCTGGAGACGCAGTCACCGGCCGACGCTCGCGCCGTGCTGGTGGGCGCGCAAGCCGCCGCAAAGGTGTCGCTGCCGCCCGCCGACGTCAGCCAGAAAACCATCACCGTGGATGGCAAGCCGATCAGCCTGACGATCGTGCGCCCCGCCGGCGCAAAAGGTACGTTGCCCGGCTTCATCTTCGTGCATGGCGGGGGCTGGATACTGGGCGACTTCCCCACACACGAACGCTTTGTGCGCGATCTGGTGGCTGACTCCGGCGCCGTCGCCGTCTTCGTCAATTACACGCCGTCGCCCGAGGCGCGTTATCCGGTGGCAATCAACCAGATCTACGCCGCCACCAAATGGGTGGCTGAAAACGGCGCGCAGATTGGCGTAGACGGCAAGCGGCTGGCCATTGCCGGCAACAGCGTGGGCGGCAACATGGCGACCGTGGTGGCGCTGATGGCCAAGGCGCACGGCACGCCCGCACTGCGCGCGCAAGTGCTGTTCTGGCCGGTCACGAATGCCAGCTTCGAGAACGCGTCGTACGACGAGTTTGCGCAGGGGCACTTCCTGACGAAGCCGATGATGCAGTGGTTCTGGAACGCCTACACGACCGAGCCGGCGCAGCGTCAGCAAATCTACGCATCGCCACTGCTGGCAACGCCCGATCAGTTGAAGGGGCTACCGCCCACGCTGGTGATCACGGCCGAGAAGGATGTGTTGCGCGATGAGGGCGAAGCCTACGCACGCAAGCTCGATGCGGCGGGCGTGGACGTCACGGCTACGCGCTACAACGGCATGATCCACGACTTCGGCCTGCTCAATGCGCTTGCCGGCGTGCCGGCAACGCGTGCAGCGCTGCATCAGGCCAGCGAAGAACTGAAGGCGCGGTTGAAGTAACCGGCTGAGCGGGACGTCACCGCCCACGCCTCATTGCAATCGCCGAGGAAGAGCGCGTAGGCAGGCTCGCAGCTCAAGACAGAAACCCTGCCTTGCGCAATGCTTCCTCGGCCGCCTCGTGGTCCTGGGCAGCGCTGCCCCCAGAGATACCGATGCCGCCCACCAAACGCCCTTCGTAAAAGATCGGCACGCCGCCGCCCACCGGCATCAGGCGCGGATGGTGCGCCAGCGGGGCAACGGCGGGCTCAGCCATGTACTGGTTCCATTGATGCGTGGCCATGCCAAACGAGGCTGCCGTCCATGCCTTGTTGATGGCGACGTCAGCGGTCAGGAAAGGCGCAGCGTCCGCACGCTCGAACGCGCGCAGGTGCCCTCCTGCATCGGTAATGGCGATGGTCGCGGCAAACCCGCGTGCGGCACAGGCGCCGCGTGCCTCTGCCAGCAAGGCTTGGGCGGCTTCCAGGCTGATCGTTGCCGTAGGGACGATGGGGGATGTCATGGTGAGGCTCCTTGCCAGAACGGCTTAAGCGTTGGCGACAACGACTTTGCCGATCATGTTTCCGGCTTCGACCAGCGCATGCGCCTTGATCAAGTTCGCAGCGTTGATGCCATCGATGCGCTGCGTCAGGGTGTGCTTGATATCGCCGCGATCGACCAGTTCGGCCACACGGCGCAGCAACGCGTGTTGTCGGGCGATGGTGGCGGTGGTGAACATGGCGCGGGTGAACATCAGTTCCCAGTGAATCGAAATGGATTTCCCCTTGAACGGGCCGATGTCCAGATCCGCCGGGTCGTCGATCAGGGCGAATTGCCCCTCGGGGCGCAGCACAGCCGCGATCTGCGGCACGTGAGCGGCGCTCTGGTTCAGCCCGGCCACATGCGTGACGTGCGCAATACCAAGCGCTGCCAATTGCGGCGCCCACGGTTGACGGTGATCGATGACGTGGTGCGCGCCGTGCGCCAGCACCCATTCGCGTGTTTCAGGCCGCGAAGCCGTGCCGATCACGGTCATCCCCGTCAGCGCGCGCGCCAGCTGGGTCAGGATGGAGCCGACGCCGCCGGCTGCCCCCGTCACCAGCAGCACGCTGTTCTCGGTCGGGTCGGCCGCCTGGACGCGCAGACGATCAAACAGCAGTTCCCACGCAGTGATGGCTGTCAGCGGCAGCGACGCGGCTTGCGCAAAATCCAGCGATGCCGGCATGGGGCCCACGATGCGTTCGTCCACCGCATGCAGTTCGCTGTTGGTGCCGGGCCGCGTGATGTCGCCGGCGTACCAGACACGGTCACCTGGCTTGAAGCGCGTGGCCAACGGGCCGGCCGCGCGGACGATGCCCGCTGCGTCCCAGCCGGCAATGCGGGCTTGCCCTTCTGGGATGTCTCCGCCTCGCCGGATCTTGGTATCGACCGGGTTGACGGACACCGCTTTGACTTCCACCAGCAGGTCGTGGTCGCGAAGTTCAGGCGTCGGCAACTCGATGTCTTGCAGCGCCTGGGGATGGCTGATGGGGTGGTTCTGATAGAAACCGATGGCTTTCATGCACGTTCTCCAGGAAGTGAATGAGGGCCATGCTATCTTTCAGCGATATGCGGATAAACGGGCCGCACGCCCAAACACTTTCGGCATTTCAATGAAAATCATCCGCCTCGATGACGTGCAAATCTTCGTGCACACGGCTGACGCCGGCAGCTTCTCAGAGGCGGCACGCCAACTGAACATCGCCCCCGCGCAGGCAAGCGCGTCTGTGCAGCGGCTGGAAAAGGCGCTGGATGCTCGCCTGTTCACACGGTCCACGCGCAGCATGCAACTGTCAGAGGCCGGAGAGCGCTACCTGCCGCATGCGCGCGTCATGCTGGGCGCGCGGGAGCAAGGCGAACAGGCGCTGGCCGGCGGCCGGGAAGCACTCTCCGGCCCGCTGCGGCTGTCTGCTCCGTCCGATTTCGGGAGAAACCTGCTCCTGCCGTGGCTCGACGATTTTCAGCACCAGCACCCCGGTTTATCGGTGCACCTGAAACTGAGCGACCGGTCAGCCGACCTCATCCGCCAGCCGCTGGACTTTGCCGTGCGCTACGGGGCGCTGCCAGATTCATCCCTGCTGGCCATCAAACTGCTCGACAACAACCGGCGTGCGTTGTGCGCGGCACCGTCGTACATCGAACAACATGGCGCACCGGCCAAGGTGGACGACCTGCGGCGCCACAACTGCCTTCGGTATATCTGGAGCGAGCAAGTCCATGAACGCTGGCGCTTCACGCTACCCAGCGGCGAACGCACGGTGGCGGTCACAGGAAATCGCGTGAGCGACGATGCCGATGCGGTGCGCCGCTGGGCCATCGCAGGCGAAGGGCTGCTCTATAAATCGCGACTGGACCTCATCGACGATTTGAAGGCCGGCCGGTTGGTCGAGATCTTTCCGCAGGAATATGGCGAGCCCGCGCCGCTGCATTTGATTTGCGCCCACCGTGCGCAACTGACCCCCGCCATCAAGGCACTGAGTGCTTTCCTGCGGGAGCGCTGTATGGCCCTGGTCGCCAGCTACTCGCCGCAAGGTTCGCCAGCCGAGTAACGCGGTGGCAACCGACTCTGGCTGAATCCTCTTCAACCCGATCGACCTGATCGACTGGTCCGCCGCCCACCCCTCTTTGAGCGCGCAAACGTACAACCGTTGCGCCGCTTCTCTTTGCAGGCAAGCCCGTGTCTTGTGGCGCTCAAAAAATGTTGATCCGCATCAGGCGAATGCCCCCGGAAGGTTTGACAGCTGCGGCCATAGCGCCTTTCATGGTCGTACGTGCTGGTGAAAAAACCGAAGAAAAACATTGGGGAGGGACACCATGCGACGTCTCATTACTGCGCTCCGTGCGCTCACGGGGCTGCTGATCGGTGCGCTTTTGGCGTGGTCGGGACAAGCCAGTGCGGTACCGGCTTTTGCCCGTCAGACCGGGATGGCATGCATGGCGTGCCACGTCAGCTTTCCTGAACTGACACCCTTCGGCCGCTTCTTCAAGATGACCGGCTATACGCTGGCCAACAACAAGACGATTCCGCTCTCGGGCATGGTGCAGATTTCGCGCACCAACACGCGGACGATCGATCAGGAAAACTTCGACTTCGTTCGCAACGGAGACACGGTTCCGCAGCAGGTGAGCCTGTTCTACGCTGGACGCATTGCGGGGCCCGTGGGTGCCTTCGCTCAGTGGACGTACGACGGTATTGCGCACCACAGCGCGCTGGACAACACCGATATCCGCGCTGCATGGCACCTCACGCGCGAGGACGTCGAGTTCATCTACGGCGTCACGGTCAACAACAACCCGACGGTGTCTGACGTGTGGAACAGCACGCCGGCCTTCGGGTATCCCTATGCGGCGCCCAGCATCGGCGTGCCTCCCCTGGCGGGCACCCTTGTCGACGGCGCCCTGGCGCAGCAGGTGGTAGGCGCCAGCGCATACGCATTCTGGCAACGCCATATCTACGCAGAACTGGGCGCCTATCGGACTGCCGATCAGGCCTTCTCTGTGTTCCGTGCCGGGCAGGACACCGCAACCCCGGGCGGCGTTGCGCGCTTGAGCGGCGCGAACCCGTACTGGCGTCTGGCATACAACCAGGAGTGGGGCTCGCATTCGGTCATGTTCGGCACATTCGGCTTGCTGGCCAACCGGTATCCCGACAACACCATGCCGGGCACACCGACCGATCGCTTCAAAGACTATGCGCTCGACGCGCAGTACCAGTACTTGACCATGACCCATGCGTTCACGGCGCAGATGGCATGGATCCACGAGCAACAGAACTGGCGGGCGAGCTTCCCGAGCGGTGGCATCGGCGCGGGCCCCACTCCGGCCAACCCAACCGATCATCTCGATACCTTCAAAGCCAAAGCGTCGTACTACTACCAGCGCAAGTACGGGGGGTCGGTCGCGTACTTTTCAACAACAGGCAACGCAGACCCCGGCCTGTACGCCCAAGCGCCTGTGACGGGCAGCGCCAACGGGCGACCAGACACACAAGGCGTGATCCTGGAACTGGACTATTTACCGCATCCGCAGATCAGGCTCGCGTTGCAGTACACGTGGTTCCTAAAGTTCAACGGCGCCCATGCCAATTACGACGGCAACGGCAGAAACGCGGTCGACAACAACACGATTTACCTGCTTGGCTGGTTCATGTTCTAGCCGTAGGTCACGCGCGAAGATGCGAGGGGGGAGAACGCCATGAAAGGATTCCATCAGCCCAGGCGAGTCTGGCTGACCGCGCTGGCAGCGTTGGCGATGATCGGCTGGTCGAACATGGCGGGTGCGCAAGATGGCGAGAAGCTTGCCGCGCAGCTGTGTTCTTCGTGCCATGGGGTGCACTGCAAGAGCGAAGCGCCGATGTTCCCGCGCCTGGACGCACAGATGCCGCAGTACCTGGAAGCGCAGTTGAAAGGCTTCCGCACCCGTGGCCGGGGTGAGACCGATGCACAGGCCTTCATGTGGGGTATCGCATCGCAGCTGGACGACGCAACCATTGCATCCTTGGCCGAATACTATGCGCGGCAGACAGCACCTGCCGGCCCTGCAGGTGACCCTGCACTGATGGCGCGCGGCAAAGAGATTTTCGAGCACGGCCTGCCTGCGGACGGCGTACCAGCATGCGCGTCGTGCCACGGGGCCCAAGCGCAGGGCAACGCAACCTTCCCGAGGCTGGCGGGCCAGCATGACGCCTATCTCTTACGGCAGATTACGGTGTTCAAGAACGGCACGCGCGCCAACGCTCCCGTGATGAGCGCCGTTGCACACACGCTGTCAGACGACCAGGCGAAAGCGGTTGCTGCGTTTTTGCAGGCTCAGTAGCGGGGTGCAGAACCAACCGGCTTAGGTACTCAGCAGCCGGTTGCCCGCCTGCAGCGAAATCTCGTTGGCCACGATCTGCTCAAGCTCCGGCCAAGTCACGGGCAACCGTACAAACACACTGTTATTGTTGTCCGACGAGACGCACAGCTTGATGTGGCTGACCTGGTTGTTCACCCCGCACCCCACATGAAGGATGCGTGTGGTCGCCGACGGGTGCCACACCACGTTGCCGAGAAAGTATGTGTGAGCGCTGCCCCGCTCCACTGGGTCGGTGACCAAATCGAACGTGCTGCTCAAGAATGAGTGAAGCTCGTCGATCGTCATGTTTGAGCGTAGCCCCAGCAGTTCGCCAGCATCCTTCCTCCGCAGTGGTTTGCATTTTTCGAGCGTACCGGGAACGTACGTTTCTGGCCGGAAGCCGTCAATCACGACAGCGTTTCGACAACGAACATCCGCGATTCCTGGGCTTCCTGCCGATCGGCCTTGATCGGCGCATAGGTCTCGGAATTGTAGAAAGCTAGCGCTTGGGCCAGCGTCGGGAACTCGAACACACCGGCCATCGGCAACGGCGCTTCATCGCCCTCCAGAACCTGCGCGACAGGGCCGAAATGCAAGATTCGCCCACCCGCCTCTTGCAGCGCAGCTTGAAAGCGCGGAGCAAGCGCCGCCTGCTTGGCAGAGTCGATGATGCGTAGATTGACGTGTACGTATGCCGGCATTGTGCCTCCTAAATAATGCATATACATTATTAAGGGAAGGCAGGATTGTCAAACGGGGTAGGCATGAAGGGTTTTGATCCAGAGGCTTTGAAGAACGTTGCTGCGGAGTGTCCGGGCTTCCAGGCACGCGCAACGGCGCGCGCACTCACGCGCTACTACAACGCCTGTTTCAAGCCGCTCGGGCTAACGGCGGAGCAGTTCAGCCTGTTGGTTGGTATCGGTGAAGCCGAGGGGACGACGCTGGTTGAGCTAGCGGATAAAGCCGGAGTCGACCCCACTACCCTCAGCCGATCTGTCCAGAATCTGGAAAGCCGGGATTTGGTCCACGCCACTGGCGGACGCGGCCGAGCTGGAAAGCAGTTGACCCTCACGACATCCGGGCGTCGACTCGTGGCGAATGCGCTCCCGGTGTGGAGTTCAGCCAAAGCAGAACTTGCCGGTCAGATGGGCGATAAGGAGCTTCGTTCAGCAACGCAGGCAATGGCGAAACTGGCCAACGCCGCAGAGTCCTCGCGGGCGTAAGGGCTTCCCGCCTGTTCACGGCGCAACATCGCGTCGACGCCGCGCTGGGTGCACCTCAGTTTCTAACCCGCCGACGCTCTAGTGCTGCGCGTCCTTCGCGGCACGATCGATCAGATTGGCCACCACGGCGGGGTGTGAGACCAACGACATATGGCTCGACTTCACTGTCGTCACGCGGGCTCCGATCTGATGGGCCAACGTGCGCTGCACTGGCGTCTTGAGCGCATGGTCTTCTTCAGTCACGAGATACCACGTTGGCTTGTCGTGCCAAGCCGCATGAGAGACTTTGCCTGCAAAGGCAGATACGGAAATAGGGACCTGCGTAGCAGCAAGAATGCGCGCACGGGGCTCGGGCACATCGCCCGCCATGACGTCGCGATAGGCTGCCGGGTCGTCGAGCCAGATGAAGCCTTCATTGTCGGGCTTCAGGCCATCCATGGGCGCCTTCAGGCGCGTCAGCAGATCGGACACGGATTCTCCGCTGTCCGGTACCAGCGCAGAGAGGTAGACGATGCTTTTGACGTTGTCTGCGTTCCCCGCTTCAGTCACCACGGCACCGGCATACGAGTGCCCCACCAGAATGACGTCTCCCGACTGCCGGGCAAGAACGCGGCGGGTGGCAGAAACGTCGTCTGCCAGAGAGGTGAGCGGGTTCTGAACAGCGGTCACGTGATAGCCCTTGCGCTGCAGTGCTGCGATGACCTCAGACCAACTGGATCCGTCAGCAAACGCACCATGTACCAGGACAACGTTCTTGATGGAGTGCTGCACTTCCTTTGCCTCGCTGGTTGCGGTGAATAGACTGGCCGTCAGTCCGAACATGATGACTGCAGCTTCTAGCCATCGCAAAGCGGCCTTGGAGCGTGGGGATGCCTTCATAGACGGGTCTCGCACGGTGGAAGCGGAAAAAAGGTGATGCAGATGCCTGAATCTACTGCCGTGAGAAGAGCGTGCTCAGATACGCACGAACGTCACGGATGGCAGCTTCGCGTGCCTGGGCGTTGGCTCCGACATGCGGGCCCAATTGAACGCATGCATCCTTGAACGTGAACTCGGATTGCGTGGCGAGGTTGATCAATATCCCCTTCTCGTCTTCAGCAATCTCGCACGCGCGCACGGTTTGCGAGCCCTTGGCAACTGTGGGTGCCATGTCTAACGGCAGATCGAATGCGTGAGGCGCATCGGGGTACACCGTCATGGCGACGTCGTTACCGGCCTTGCGCAGGCGCTCCACGTAAGCCGCGCATTTTTGGGGCGGGTCGTAATCGTCCGCAGCGCCATGAAACTCCCGGATGGGGGCATCGACGTCGGTGTCGTCGCGATAGCGCGTCATGCAGTCGGGATAAAACGGAATGTATGCCTGGAAGCGCGCACCGCTGGTATTCCACAGCCGGTGAAGCCTGCGCATTGACGCATACAGCGTGGCCTGCCCGCCTCGCGAAAAGCCCATCAGCACGATCCTTTTGGAATCGATTCTCGGATGCTGCGCCAGCACGGAAAGCGCACCATATGCATCGATGATGAGATTCAGCCGACCCAGTTGGCTTTGGTCACGACTGGTCGAAACAATGCCTCGCCCAGTGAAGCCGTCGATGGCGAAGGTGGCGATGCCCATGGCATTGAATATGCGCTCCCACATCTCGATGTTGGGGCCAATGCCGCTGGAGCCGTGAATGAGCACCACCGCCGGCTGGCGGCCACTCGCCTGGGCCAGGCGCAGCACGCCGCCCACCATCACGGGCTTTCCATCTTTGCTGCCGGTCAAGACCTGAGTGTCCGACAGCGTGAACGACGGAATCGCATGCACTTCAACATGCGCTGCAATATCACCGCTTTGCGCGTGCGATGCGGTGGCCCAGCAGCACAGGGCAAGGGCGAAAACAGTCAACCACTTCATTGCCTATCCTCCTGGCGTCAGCCTTCGGTTTTGAGCGTACCGCGCGAAATCGGATCTCGCTCCGACGATTCGAATAATGCCCTGAAGTCGCCTTCTCAGCGTGCTGACGAAATAAGTCCCAAGCCCGACCGCAATGCGCGTAGATTGGGCATCAGGCGCTGGCCCTGTCGGCGCACTCGGCAGTCAGTGCAGAGCCTTCGATGCCGACCTTGCCGTTCTTCGCTGCGTTCGCAGCAGGAACGATAAGAGCCTAAGGCGGTTCACCCCTTTACGGCGGGACGTGTTCTGAAGCTAGGGCTGAGAACCTGGCGCAAGGAAATAGCGCACCCCGGAGGCAATATGACACGCACCACCGAGTATCGCGGCTTTCAGATTCATGTGGATCTCGTTGAGACGTCTGAAGACATGTTTGATCTGTGGTTCCGGATCGAAGGACCCATTGAGACCGCTGGCGTGATAGCGCTGGGCAAGCGGATCAAGATTCATGGGGGACCCTTTTCCAAGCGTTGGGCGCACTTGGTAGGAGAGGTGGCAGGGCGCGCCGCGGTGGACGTCATTCTTGGCCCCGAGGATGTTCCTCCGGCCGCGCAGGAATGGTAGGCAGCGCAGGTGCCTTACCAAGTGCAGATTGCTTGGTCAGTCGCCATTGGCATATCGGCCTTCGGCTCAGCGCTAGTGAGCGCTTGAACCTCGACGCGAGGACGGGTCGGCTCAACATCGCCAAAGATCATGGCGATGGGCACTTCAGTAGCATCGCGCCCGGTACCAATCCGCAGGAGCCCCATGGGCATCGATCCGTTTGATGGATCGAGCAGATTCCACTGGTTGCCCAGGTACACCTCTACAAATGCGTGGAAATCATTTGGGCCGAGAGCAGGGTCGGCTCCGTAGTTGACGCTCGTCGCAAAACGGGCCGGAATGCTTAGCGCGCGACACAACGCGATCATCAGATGGGCGTAGTCCCGGCATACGCCATGCCGATCCACCAATGTGTCCACCGCAGAGGTTTGCTCGCTCGTGGATAGCGGGATGAACTGCACATATCGGCAGACCCAATCCCGAATCGCAAGGACAAGCGCATACCCGCGCTGATACCCGCCAAACTCCCGGCGCGCAAATGCCATGAGGCGGTCGGATTCGCAATAGCGGCTGGGCGCCAGGAAGGGAATAACATCCAGCGGCAAATCCGCAATACGAACCTCAAACAGTGACTGCGGTGGCGTGAGCAGGTGGCGCATATCAACGGTGGCCACATAGTTGATGGCGAGATGGCCGCGCGGTGCTCGCACCCGTAGATGACGATTCAGTAAGGTCGATTCCGTCTGAAGCGTGGTCGGAATTGCAGGGGTCAGTTGCAGCGATTCAGCAACGATTGTCTGGCGCGCGGTCTGCGCCGCGTGAAAATTGAAGATGAAGTCTGCGGCCTGATCGCGAATCTCATAAGCCAGGCAGATTGAGTACTGCATTCGAACCATTCGAACTCCTGACGCCCGGCATGGCTGGGTCGCTTGCGTAGACGGTGGCCCTTGAGAGCGCCACCGGACAGACCTTCGGATTTGACCTCATAGGACGGTCTACTCGCCAGCCATAGATTGGCCCGGCACAAGCCCATTGATGATGTCCTCTGCGCCCTGCGTGGCCGCGCGCTTCGCAGCGCCTACGTTGTCCCATGGCTCGCCTCTTAGACGAAAGACGCGGGAGCGCTCATCGTCCATCGTCTCGCCTTCAAGACAGATGACGACCGAGACGCTGTACGCGCGGTCGGGGCGTTTCTCGTGCCACTCGCGCGGTGGGTTGAACGGGTAAATCAGGGGGTAAATCGCGAACCCTTTGTAAAAGGATGTCGGGTAGGTGTCCATGGTGGATCTCCCATAGGAAAAGCGAGCGGGCCGGGCTACGCCCTTGGTGCTCTGATGGCAAGGCGAGAATGCCCGGGGGCGGGTGAAGTGCGAGCCGTGCTGGAAAAACGACTCGGAGAGGCAGCTTGGGAGGCTGGATCGAGGTAGAACGTCCGCGACGCGTCGATCAGAGGCGAGGCAAATTTCTCTTGTGCCGGGGCCGACAATGCGCCCCGCTGATATCCGTACCCCACTCTACTCCGATATCGGGATCGTGGGCCCGGGTATTTCTTGAGGCGCCGCGCGTCGCATTGCGCGCTGTGATGCTGCGGGTTGCCAAGTCAGCAATGCAAGTCGTTCATCCGCCCGCGCGTTGAACGAGTTGGCAGGGCGCACTCACCGGCCCCGGACCCCGGCAAGCGCAGCACGCGGTATGCCTGTCGCGAGCATGTGCCGACGGTCAATACGCAATCATCGGCTTTTGGAAATCACGTCACTCATATATTGGTTCAAATCGCGAAAATCCTGAACGGTCCAGGAGTGCGGCGCCAGCTTTACGCCGTTCTCCCTCAAGGTTCTCGGAATCAGGTCTCCGTTCGGGCGAAGTATTACGGATGAGACGATGACGCCCGGATAATCATTGAGTCGCTTTTTGAACGCAGCGGTCGTGAGGTCAGGCGTGGGGGGATTGCTTTTCTTGGCCAGTGGCCCCGTGCCCTTGATATCTGCGCCGTGGCACATCGCGCATCTCTGTGCGTAGAGATTCTTCCCGTTGATGTTTTGCGCGAAGGATAGTGATGGTTGAGTCAACGCCAACGCTCCTAGCAAAACGATGAACAGTTCTCTTGCTTTCATTTGGTCTTGTCGTATCACGCAGATTGCCGGGCCCGGGAGTATAGACTCGTAGGCGCGGAATGGCCGTTGTTGGCTGCGGATTCAACCGGTCGATGCAACAAATTGATGGAATCGTTCCGCAGGTTCCAATGGAACGCCAATAGGCATGTGGGCGTTGTCCGTGCTCACCGACTACCGCTGATTAACCTCTTCGCGAAATCCTGGCACGCCCCTTCGAGGGGGAGACAGCCGTACCTTAAATTTATGGAGTCCTTGTATGACCGAATTAGGCGCGCACGCCGCCAGCGTCAACGTCGAGCTCTTCAATGCGACGCAACAGCAACAGGTCATCGACACCATCCTTTACGTGCAAAACGTTGAGTTCAAGGTGGGGCTTTCACTTGAGGACCAACCAGACCTCTTGGACATCGAGACGCACTACGTCGCGACTGGCGGGCAATTCTGGGTCGCCCTGGCGCAGGACGGCCGAGTTGTCGGCACCATTGGCCTGCAGGCAAAACCGAATGGCATCGGCATTCTCAAAAAGCTATTCGTGCTGGCGGACTACAGAGGCAAGCAAACGCAGTGTGCGGCGAAGTTGTTTAACGCCGTCATCGAGTTCGCTCGCTCGTCTGGCATCGTTTCCATTGTGCTCGACACGCCGTCGATCGCAACGCGCTCTCATGCTTTTTACAAAGCAAATGGATTTCGGGAGATCCCTCAGACTGAGGTGCCAGTGAAGTACGACTACGTGGACCGGAACTCGCTCTTCTTCCGCCTCGATCTCATCTGACGCTGTGGAACCGGATCTCGGGGAAGGCATTGTCTACAAGTCGGGCTCGCCCAGTTCACGCTTGCCCAGCATGGGATAGCGTCCGTTCCGTGACCCCACGCGGCTAGCTAAGAGCCGCTAACAAAACCGGGGCCCCGCGCAGATTAGCGGCTCTAGTTCGATGCGGATTGGGTCGGAGCGGTACCACTGCCGCGTATGAAAGCAAGAACGGCATCGGCGACAGACTCGTCCGTCGTATTGAACGAGAACACGGTCGACAGATGGTCATGCCCCGCCAAGCGGACAAACGAGGCGCAGCGGTCCAGCCGGCAACGTGCGTTCTGCAACTGCAGCGCCTGGCGCTCGAAGGGCGGCGGCTCCAGCGCGCTCACAGCCACCAGCATGGGCAGGCGGGTCCGCACAAGACCCTGGAAGCTGGAGCGCTCAGCATAGCGGTGGGGGTCATCACCGAAGTACGCCTTAAGTGGGGCGCTCGGCTCCGCGGTGGTTGGATCGAGGATGCCGGCCGACAAGAGGATGACCCCGGCTAGCCCGATTTCAGACTGCCCGTGAAATTGCTGTTGCCCAACGTACGACGCGACCAACGTGCCACCCGCTGAGTGCCCGAGTAGGTAGACGCGTTGTGGGTCGCCACCGTGCACAGCGATGTTCTCCTGTACCCAGCGCGTGGCCAGCCCCACATCTTCGGCGCCGACCGGCCACGGGTTCTTCGGCGCCAAGCGATAGTTGATGTTGACGCCGACCATGCCGTGGTGTGCGGCCCACAGCATCACGTTGTCGTAGAAGGGGCTGTCGGCAGTGTGCTTGTCCCCCGAGACGAAACCGCCACCATGCACGAAGATCAGCACGGGGCGTGGTGTGGTGGCGGGCGTGTCTGGCGCGAACACGTCGAGCCTTTGCGCGGCATCTTTGCCGTAGCTCACCTCGCGCGTGACGCGCGTGCCCACGTACGACTGATGCTTGAGAGTGGGTGCGTACAACGCGGTCACAGCCGGTAGGTCGACGGCGTGACCGATGGCGTTGAGCTTGCCGCCGATCTCGGGCGGAACTTGGGCCACCGCGTGCAGGGCAACAAGCGAAAGGCTACAGGCGAAGGTGTGGCGGATAGACATTCTGAATTCCGGTGAACTGATTTTGCGCAAAGGGTGCAGTGTCGAGAACCGCGCGAGATTCGACGCCTCCACGTAGAGACCATCGGAGACCGATTCCTAGAAGCGCGTGGTCAGATCCACCGCCCAGGCCGGCAACCAGTTCACCACCCAGGTTTCCAGATGCTGGTCGGCCCGAGTCAACGTCATCACACCAAGCACCATGAGGATGACGCCAAGCACCGGCTTGCCCAGTCTGCCCGCAGACAGCAACCGCCCGCGCAGCTTCGCCAAGGTGGCGTTTGACAGCGTACCGAGCAGCATCAGGGGGGTGCCGGCTCCCAGGCCGAACACGATCATCAGCAGCACGATCTTGCCAAGGTCGCGCCCCTGCGCGGCCAACGCGATTGCGGCCCCCAGCGTCGGCCCCGCGCAGGGACTCCAGATGGTGCCCAGTACCAGGCCCACAAAGAACTGCCCGCGCAGCCCGCCCACGTCGAGGCCAGACAACCAGCTCTGTCCAACATTGGCAACACCGGCAGTGGCCATCACAAAGCGCCGCTGCAGAGCGGGCAGCAATAACATGCCGCCCGCCGCCACCAGCAGCCATGCCGAAATGCGCTGTAGCACCTCTGCATCCAGCCCGATCGTGACTCCAACCGTGGCAACAAACATTCCCATCGCTGTGAACGACAGCACCAGGCCCGCCGTCAGCGCAGTTGCGCCCCAGCGATGCGCTGATGCCGCGCCCGCCAACACGATGGGGAGTAGCGGCAGCACGCAAGGGGACAGGGTCGACAAGACTCCGGCCACATAGCCCAGGCCATAGGTTCCCAGTCCGAATTCCATGTCGTTCCTGTCTATCGGTTGCGGGTTGCGGTCATGGCGGCGTTACTGCAGCGGTTTAGCCAGCAGCGCGGCAATGGAATCAGGGTTGGTGTCCCCCACAGAGCGGCCGAGCTCGGTCTCGCCCTTGAAGGCGATGAGGGTGCTGCGGGAGGTGACCTTGAGCGCAGCCTGCACGGCTTTCTCCGTGTCGAAATCGACGCGCATCACCGTCAGGCTCTTGAATCGGTCTTCGGATTCCAGCGCAGAAATCACCTGCGCCTGCTTCTTGCACACCGGGCACCAGGGCGCATGCACATGCACCACAACTGGCTTGCCTGCTGCACGCAGGTCGTCAAACGACTTCTGGTCAAAGGCCTGCTCGCCAGCATGGGCAAAGACACCAGACAGCAGCAAAACAAACGCAACAAGGCTCCGAGTAATCAAGGCCATCGTGTACTCCAGTGGTTGAACTATCGTGATTGGAATGCCGCTGCGGCAGCGCGAGGGGCTTGCATGCCTAGTCGACGGACGCATCGTAGAAGGGCCCACCAACGCCTCACAACTGAAGCTTTTCTGACGAAGAATTCAGGAAGAGGCTGAGGCCTCGCAAGGTAGAATCCGCCGACCAGGCAATGCCCCGGGGGCTCGGCAAAAAACACCATGCGCATCCTTGTCGTTGAAGACGAAAAAAAGCTGGCCCAGGCGATTCAGGAACACCTTGAAAGCGAGCGATACGACGTGCGCGTGGCCAGCACGGGAGAGGAAGGCTTCTTCCTGCTGGGCACCGAGCCGTTTGATCTGGTGGTGCTCGACCTGATGCTGCCAGGGCGAGGCGGTATCGAAATCCTCTCGACGCTGCGCGCACGCGATGCAGCCACGCCGGTGATCATCATCACGGCGCGCGACACGGTAGAAGACCGCGTGCACGGCCTGGACAGCGGCGCAGACGACTACCTGGTCAAGCCCTTCGCACTGCCGGAACTGCTCGCGCGGGTACGCGCACTGTTGCGGCGGGGAGCGGCCGAGCCCGCACTCAAGCTCAAGTACGCGGGGCTCGAAATGGACCTGGTGACGCGCGAGGTAGCGCGCGACGGTCGGCTGCTGGACCTGACCGCGAAGGAGTTCGAGATTCTCGAATGTCTGGTGCGCCATCGCGGCAGCACGGTCACGCGCGCCATGATCGTGCGCGACATCTGGCAGGACGTGCCGCGAGCGGCGCCGCTGGACAACGTAATTGATGTGCACATTGCCCGCCTGCGCAAGAAAGTTGATACCGGGTTCGATCACCCGCTCCTGCACACCATTCGCGGCGTGGGTTTCATCCTGCGCCACGCCAGCTGATGCGAGTCGGCGCTGGTAGCGTGCGGCAGCGCCTGACGCTCTGGTACGCGGTCTCGCTCACGCTGATCTGCCTGGTGTTTTCTGGTTGCGTCTTCCTGCTCACGCGTGCGAGCAATATGGTGCTGCTGCGCACACAGGTAGACCGAGACGTCGAGCAAGTCGAGCAAATGCTGCGTGAAGAAGGCGGCCTGCACAGCGCGGGCTTGCGCGATACCGGAATACTCGCGCGCATCGCAGCATCTGGGCAGCCGGCGCAGGCCACGCGTGCCTGGCAGGTAAGCACGTTGAACGCCAGATCCTCAGACCCCAGCAACCCCTACTGTGTCGAGAAAGCCTCCAATGGCCGCCACTACTACCTGCGCACTGCCATGACCCAGCACGCGGGCGTGGCATACCGGGTGACCGTGGCGCAAGACATGGAACAAACCTATGTCATCGAGCGCAAGCTCATTCTGATGACCTGGGTGGGCTTGCCGTTTGCACTGTTGATCAGTCTCGTTGGCGGATACATCCTCGCCGGGCGGGCGATTGCTCCGGTTGGCAAGATGGCGCGCATGGCGGGTGAAATATCGGCTGACAACCTGTCGCAGCGTTTGCCCGCCGATGGCCCTGACGACGAGTTCAATCGCTTGGCCACGGCCTTCAACGACACGTTGGAACGTCTGGAAGATGCGTTTGCGCGCTTGCGCCGCTTTACCGCGGATGCTTCGCATGAACTGCGCACGCCACTGACGGTGATTCGTAGCGTTGGCGAGAACGCGCTGCAGCACCCGCAAGATGCCGCGCGACAGGCCGACGCCATGAGCAGCATCCTGGAAGAAACAGACCGCCTGGTTCGCCTGCTCGACGGGCTGTTGATGCTCACGCGTGCTGAAGCCGGAGCATTGCCGTTGCAGCGAACCTTGTGCGATCTCACCGCGTTGACCGCCGGTGTAGCCGATCATCTGCGGGTGCTGGCCGAAGAGAGGCAACAAACGCTCGTGTGCTCAAGCACAAAGCGGGTCGAAGCGATGGTGGATCCGGCGACGCTTCAGCAGGCGCTGTTCAACCTGATCAGCAACGCGATCCGCTACACCCAGCATGGGGGCCGTATTGAGGCGAGTGTTGATGCCATGCCGGACTGCGCGGTGATTGAGATCCGTGACAACGGCCCAGGTATTGCCGCTGAGCATCACCTCCGCGTTTTCGAGCGCTTTTATCGCATCGATGCAGACCGCTCGCGAGAAACCGGCGGTGCAGGCCTGGGGTTGGCCATAGCAAAGTGGGCGGTCGAGCTCAACAACGGCATCATCGAACTGGAATCAGGGGATGGCCAAGGAAGCTTGTTCCGCGTGCGGCTTGGATGCGCACGGTACAGGTCCTGCTGATAGCTGTTCTGCTCGCGCGCAGTAGCCGACCGGCAGACTGTCCGTTGTCGGCTGCGGATTCAACCGGTCGATGATGGCACTGCCTACGGCCGTCCACTTCCGACCCAAAGGAGCCGGTGGACGTGGTGAATCGCCTGCCCGAAACCGGACGTTCGTGATCCGCTAAAGCAACCTGCCGCTACCGCCACTGCGTGCTCAAGTCCTCATTTCTCTTACTGCCCGTTCCAAATTCGCCCGCACAATCACGCGATGAAACGGCGCAATCGTCGCAAGATAGAGACGCCCCAGTCTGTTGTGGCAATGCACCACCGTCCCCGCGAGCAGCTCGCGCCCATTTGCCGCATCGGCGCGAAGTTGGATGGTGGCGCGGAAATCGAGATGCCGGTCATCCGCGCCCACTATCAACTCCGTCGCGCTCTTTGACAGCAGCGGTAAGTAACCGATAACCGGCCCACGCGCCGCTCCGGCAAGACCGACGGCGCGAGACGATTTGACGCCGACTGTCGCCATCGCCACATCGCGGACACGCGTGAGCGCACGAATCCACCACGCCTGCCGCTCGAACGCGGCGCGTGCCAATACCTCCAGATCATCGCTGGCCTCCGCCGGCAGTCGAATTGCGAAGGCATCCAAAAGGTCCGCGCCCGCATAAAGCGGCGCTAGCACGCTGTTGCTCGGCATGGGCACGGCGCGCGCTTTGGTCGAGGTCGTGTTCCGGGGTAGGTTCATGGTGTCCAGCAGTCTAGTCGTGCCAGCGGCATCATCGATGCGGGCGGCTGTCGTCAGAGTGTGTGCTGCGGTCGGTGGCCGTATCTCGATCAATGGCTTGCCGAGAGTCTGCCCGAAAACGGACGGCCACCGCAGGCTGCTGATGGCCGATTGCCGCCCGACGACCGCGGCGCTTGTTGGCTCAGAGGAGCCCTTCGTGCGCCAAGTACTCCCTTCGGAACGTGCTCTTTCTCGGCGCCGCAGGATTCTTTATAGGCGCAATCGGTGCCAGACATTGAACCGAAGTTGTTTCGGTTCCCACGGCTTTGGCAGATTTGTTTCTCGGTGCTTGGCCGCGTACTTGTCGCAGTACATCTGCACGTAGGAGCACTCGGCTATTCCATCGCCGTGTTCGTGGGCATAACGCTTGGCTATCTGCCGCCTTTTTGGATTGAGTACGTTTCAATTCCATGACTGATGTCTAGGGCTCTGGCGGCCACTCATGGCCGAAGGCGAGCAAATCCAGCAGCGAATGCACTACTCGGCATTCCCGCCCGTCACGGGAATGCGTCAATCTGTTTTTATTGGCCGTAGCCTCGCCGCTCTACGGCAGCTAATACATCCCGCGTTTGCGGATCGACATCGCGGCCCCCGAGCGACATCGATACGTCCGCATCAATCGCGTCCACAAAGCCTTTGATGAAGGCCGGCGGGAACGCGTGCGCGGACAGATGTTGAAGCTGTTGGCGCAGCATGCCCGGGCGGCATTGGCCGTGTGTGCACATGGCGGTGCGCGTGCGCTTGAGATACGCCTGCGCTGCGATGGCGCTAATCTCGCCAATCGACTTCCCCTTTCCAGATTCAGATTGAAGGTCGGATCTCAGTCTGGGTGCTTCGACACCGTTGCTGGAAGGTGGGAAGCGTACCTGCGAAGACCAGCAAAGCAACAACGTTCGAGCAAGCGAATCCACAAAGCAAGCTGGGTAACGAGACAGCACTTTGTAGCGATCTCTACAGCGTTGCAGTGGTCCGTACGGCTGCCTATGCTGCCGTCATGGTTCCTAATCCTGAATCCTGGCTTCTGTTCGTTGTCAGCCTGCCGACGGCTGGCGCCACGGTGCGCATGCGCGTATGGCGCGCGGTCAAGGCCCTTGGCTGCGCGGCCCTGCGCGACGGTGCCTACCTGCTGCCAGCACACACAGAACAAGCTGCGCAGTTGCGTGAACTTGCAGACGAAGTTGTGCAAGAGGACGGTCAAGCGTGGTTGCTTCATGTCCAAGCGCAGGGCGTGGGCGAGGCAATGGCTTATCAAGCGTTGTTCGATCGCTCCGCTGACTACACCGACTGGCTCGCTGAACTGGCCGAAGCGCGCAAGACACTGCCAAATCTAGCCGCAGCCGAGCTCAATCGACTGCAGCGGCGTCACGCACGTGCGTACGAGGCAATTCGTCAGATCGACTTCTTCCCCAATGAAGCGTCCACCCTTGCTGCCGCGCAATGGCGGGATTTTGCGGCCGCCATTGAAGCAATCCAATCGCCTGGCGAGCCGCAGGCCAGTGGCGGCAACATTCCAAGACGCGACCCAGCTCAGTACCAGGGCCGGTTGTGGGCGACACGCCAGCACCTGTGGGTCGACCGGGTAGCCAGCGCCTGGCTGATCCAGCGCTTCATCGACCCGCATGCCCGGTTCGTCTGGCTCGAAAGCCCGGCCGACTGCCCGGCCGATGCGCTGGGCTTCGACTTCGACGGTGCGACATTCACCCATGTCGGCGACAAGGTGTCGTTCGAGGTACTCCTGGCCAGCTTTGGCTTGCACGACGATCGCGGACTCGCGCGCTTGGGCGCCATGGTGCACGCACTGGACGTGGGCGGCGTGCCAGCACCGGAAGCCGCGGGCTTCGAGGCTGTCCTGGCAGGTGCGCGCAAGCGCCTGGCCGACGACGATGCGTTGCTCGCTGAGGTCGGCACCGTGCTCGATTCCCTCTATATGCATTTCTCCTCTGCACGCAAACCGTAATCCCGCTCATCTGGAACCGACGATGACCACACCCCAATCAATTGAGGCTGCGCCCCAAGCAGATCGGCCCAGCTACACGCTCTTGCAACTGGTGCTCTACTTCCTGCGCCTCGGCACTCTGGGCTTTGGCGGCCCAGTTGCACTCGCCGGCTACATGCGCCGCGATCTGGTGGATACGCGCCAGTGGATCACCGAGGGCGACTACAAGGAAGGCCTCGCGCTCGCCCAGCTCGCCCCAGGGCCGCTTGCCGCACAACTGGCGATCTATCTCGGCTATGTGCACTACCGAATCGTGGGTGCCACACTGATCGGCATCGCGTTCGTGATGCCCTCCTTCCTGATGGTGGTGGCGCTCGGCTGGGCCTACACACGCTTCGGCGGCCTGACGTGGATGCAGTCGGTGTTCTATGGAGTCGGTGCGGCCGTGATCGGCATCATCGCCATCAGCGCCTACAAGCTGACCACTAAGAGCGTCGGCAAAGACAAGCTGTTGTGGTTCGTCTACCTGGTACTGGCAGCGGTGACGGTCATCACCGAATCGGAAGTCGCGTGGCTGTTCCTGGCGGGTGGCGTGCTTGTCTGGTTCTGGCGTGCACCGCCCAAGTGGCTGCGTCAAGGCCGGCTGAACGCCATCGCGGCGGCGCCCATCCCTGCCGCAAGCGGCATCGTTAGCGCGATCGATTGGCCTGTGCTGTCGCAAATCGGCGTGTTCTTCGCCAAGGCCGGCGCGTTCGTCTTCGGCTCCGGCCTCGCCATCGTGCCGTTCCTGTATGGCGGCGTGGTCACCGAGCACCACTGGCTCAACGACAAACAGTTCGTCGATGCCGTCGCGGTGGCAATGATCACACCGGGCCCTGTCGTCATCACCGTGGGTTTTATTGGCTTCCTGATCGCAGGGTTGCCGGGCGCTTGCGTGGCCGCCGCAGCCACCTTCCTGCCCTGCTACCTGTTCACCATCTTGCCCGCACCGTACTTCAAGAAGTACGGCAAGCTGCCCGGCATCCTGGCGTTCGTTGATGGCGTGACGGCAGCCGCCGTGGGCGCCATCACCGGCGCGGTGATCGTGCTGGCCAAGCGCTCGATCGTCGATGTGCCGACGGTGTTGCTGGCACTCATCACGGTCGTGCTGCTGCTCAAGTTCAAGAAGCTGACGGAGCCAGTCATCGTGGCAAGCGCCGCCCTGATTGGCCTGGCGGTGTATCCGCTACTCCATCACTAAGTCATCCAGGGGGCTCTCATGACCTACCAAGTGAAGCCGCTGGCATGCGATCCGACCAGGCTGTCTGGGTTGTCGGAGAAGCTGATCGTCAGCCACTACGAGAACAACTACGGCGGTGCGGTGAAACGGCTGAACGCCATCACGGCGGACGTTGCTGCGCTTGATGTGGCGACTGCTCCAGTGTTCGTGCTCAACGGCCTGAAGCGTGAGGAGTTGATTGCGACGAACTCGATGATCCTGCACGAGGTGTACTTCGACAGCCTCGGCGATGGCGGGCCACTGGACGGTGGCCTGAAAGAAACCATCGCGCGCGATTTCGGTTCAGTTGAACGCTGGCAAGCCGAGTTCACGGCGATGGGCAAGGCGCTTGGCGGCGGCTCGGGCTGGGTATTGCTGACCTACTCGCCGCGCGACGGCCGGCTCGTCAACCAGTGGGCGTCGGACCACGCGCACACCTTGGCGGGTGGCACGCCCATCCTGGCCCTCGACATGTACGAACACTCGTATCACATGGACTACGGTGCCAAGGCCGCTGCCTATGTCGACGCCTTCATGCAGAACGTGCATTGGGCGCGCGTTGCCGAACGCCTGGCGGCCGTACAGCGCTAGCCCTTCGTTTTCGATCAACGAAACACTGCGGAGGTTGTCATGCAATGGATCACGCGGGAGCGCCCGAAAATCGACCGCATTGCCTGCCCCTGGCTAATCGCCCGCTTCATCGACGAGACGCCGGAGTTCTTGTACGTGCCGTCCGGTGACGTCGTGCGCATCGCCAACGAAACCGGCGCGATTCCGTACGACATTCCCGGCGTTGAGCTTACCCATGTCGGCGAGCTGTGTAGCTTCGATGCGTTTCTCGGCAAATACCACCTTGGCGATGATCCAGCGCTGCAGCAGCTGGCGGGCATCGTTCGCGGCGCGGACACGTCAAGGCTCGATCTGACGCCGCAGTCCAGCGGTCTGTACGCCATCTCGCTCGGACTGTCACAGATGTTTGCCGATGACCACGAGATGCTGGAGCACGGCTTGGTGATGTACGACGCGCTCTATGCATGGTGTCGACACTGCCAAGCGGAAACGCACAAATGGCCGCCCAAGATGCCTGCCTGAGCGAGCCGAAGGAATGATATTCATGAAGCGAATCATGCTGACCTTGAAGCGCGGCCAGTTGCAAAGCGCCGGCATCAGCGCGGCGATCACGATGCTATGCACAACGACTCCGGTCTTGGCCGAAGAAGGCTTCAAGCACCTGAGCGGCGCTGAACTCAAGAAGGCGATCGTTGGCAAGACCATCACAGATGGCACGCACTGGTCCGATAAGTTCAAGCCCGACGGCACCGTCGAGTCCGTCATGCACGGACAGGTCCTGGGCGGCCGCTGGCACGTGCGTGACGGCGACCTGTGCATTGGCGATTCAAACGGCAAGGGCAAGCCGCAGGCCGAGGACTGCTTCGAAGTCTGGCGCCATGGCCACGCAATCGAATATCGGCGCAATGGAAACGGCTTTGCGCAGGGGGATTTGGTCAACAGATGACGTATCGGAGCATGCCATGTCCACTCGAACCCGGCTCCTCTTCGCAACCTTTCTCGTATGTTCGGTCAGTCTCACGATCGCCGGCTGTAAAAAGAACCCTTTTGGAGAGCGCAGCACCGAGGTGGTCAGCGTCGCGCAGGTGCCCGCCGCTGTCAAAGCGACGATTGACCAGCAAGCCGGTGGCCGTGCAATCGGCGAAATCGAGAAACAAACGATAAACGGCCACGTCCGCTACGAGGTCACGCTTGGCAGCGGAAGCGACAAATCAACGGTTGTCATTGGTGACGACGGCAAGCAGGTCGCCGATGACGACGATGACTGAGACCGTTCGTCACAACCCACCACCCCTGCTGTGGCTGCCGCTCGGCGTTGGTTCGCGCGCGCTCTATCCCCCCGAGCATCAATGCCGGCGCGTTGCCGCTACTCGTAGGCCGGGCGTTGCCCGGCTTCTGCGACGGGTACGCAGCCGTGCTATTGCCCATGCACGGATTCCTCCACGTCCAACCACTCAACTGACCGAAACCTTCCCCGCCCCAACCCCCGGAGTGTCAGATGTCATTGCTCAACCGTACCGCGCTCGCTCTTGCCGCAGCCCTCTGTGCTTGCACGATTGCCAGCGCAGCGCCGCCGGATTCACACGCGGCTCTGGATACCGCTCGCATTGAGCAGATCACCGGCCTGAAAGGAACCTTCTCCGAACGCGAAAACGTCTTCAAGGTGTCGAAGCCGCGCACCGATGTGCCAATCCAAGTCGACGGTCTCGCCATGCCGCCGTTCATGGGCCTGACCTCCTGGGCAGCATTCACCCCGGCGCGCGGCGGCCATGTCATGTTGATGGGCGACACCGTCGTGTTCGAGGATGAAGTGAACCCTGCGATGAGTGCCGCCCTCGATGCCGGCCTGGAAGTGACGGCGCTGCATAACCACTTCTTCTTCGACCGGCCCAAGGTGTATTTCATGCACATCGGCGGTATGGGCGACGCGGCACAACTGGCTGCAGGCGTGAAAAAGGTCTACGACAAGATCGCCGAGATTCGTGCTGCGAATGCTGCCCCGGCCACGAACTTCCCCGGCAAGATCGGTGCGGAAAACAAGATCACGTCGGCACCCCTCGAAACCATCCTGGGTACGAAAGGGCAAGCCAGCAACGGCATGTTGAAGGTGGTGATTGGCGCTCGCGGGACTATGCAAGGCACGCCGATCGGCAACGAAATGGGCGTCAATACCTGGGCTGCGTTTGCCGGCACGGACAAGGAAGCCGTCGTCGATGGCGACTTTGTGATGCGGGAAGACGAGCTGCAGCCCGTGCTGAAGGCAATGCGCGCCGACGGCATCAACATCGTCGCCATCCATCAGCACATGACCCACGAGCAACCGCGCTACATGTTCCTGCACTACTGGGGCAAAGGCGAAGCAGCCGATCTGGCCAAGAGCGTGAAGAAGGCTCTGGACGCGCAGGCCGGCGTACGCAAGTAGCGCGATGCCGCGAGCGCGGGCACAAGCGTTGAGTTGCGTTGAGTTCGCCCGCGCTTCGTTACGATCACAACGGTCAAAAACCATGCATGCCCAACCGCTGTCGCACAGGTGCCGCCCCTTGTCCAGGTGGGTTCTCGCGCTTCTCTCGATGACGTTCGGCTTAGCACTCTGCGCCGATGCGGCAACGCAAGGGCAACCCGGAACGTTGCCCTTACGACATGTGGGCGACTACCCGCTACCCGGCACCACAACGCGATGGGATTACCTCAGCCTGGACCCCACCCGATCACGGCTGTTTGTCGCGCATCTCGGGGATAGCACGGTGGTCGTCGTGGACACCAAAACCAAAGCCGTGCTGGCCACGATCGGCAACATCCGTCATGTCCATGGCACGTTGGCCGTGCCGGAACTCGGCCGCGTGTATGCCTCCGCGACTGGAACCGACGAAATCGTGGCAATCGACGCCACCACCCTGAAAATCGTCGCCCGCATCCCTGGAGGCGTTTATCCGGATGGCATTGCTTACGCGCCAGAGGTCAGCAAGCTGTATGTCTCCGACGAGACCGGCAACACGGAAACGGTGATCGACGCCCGCACCAACCAGCGAATCGCGACCATCGAGCTGGGTGGTGCGGTGGGGAATACGCAATACGACCCGGTTTCGAAGCACATTTTTGTCAACGTCCAGGGACGCGGGATGTTGGTCGAGATTGACCCGCGCACCGACAAGATCATTGATCGCATTCCGTTGCCCGGGGCCGACGGAAACCATGGACTGCTGATCGAGCCCAAGCTGCGGCTCGCGTTTATCGCTTGCGAGGATAACGACCGCTTGCTCGTCCTCAATCTGAAGACCAAGCGGCTCACTGCAAGCTTCGATGCCAAAGGAACGCCTGACGTATTGGGCTACGACCCCGATCTCGGCCAGCTCTACGTGGCCGGTGAATCTGGCGTGGTGTCAATCTTCCGTGTCGCCGCAACAGGTGTGACGAAAACCGGCGAAGGCTTCGTGGGGCCGAATGCGCATAGTTTGGCGATCGACCCCGCAACGCATGAGATTTACTTTCCTTTGAAGGATGTTGATCGTCACCCCGTGATGCGCGTCATGAAACCTGGCGCCTGACACGCCGCGAACGCGCGACAATGAGCGCATTCGATCAATCAGACAGTCGTCATGTCCCTCCGCTCCGCCAGCCCCGCCTTGGCCGCCGCGCTGCTGTTCGGTGCCAGCACACCTCTAGCCAAAACGCTGACAGGCTCGATTTCTCCGATCTTGCTTGCGGGTCTGCTCTACCTCGGCAGTGGTCTTGGCCTGGCTGGAGTCCTGCTGGCACGGCGGCTGTTCTGGAAATCCGCTGAGACCGCGCAAGCTGGTCCGGCTATCCCACGCCGCGAGATTCCGTGGCTGCTCGGTGCCATCCTTGCAGGCGGGGTGGCGGGCCCCGCACTGTTGATGACGGGGCTGGCGCACACGGCCGCTGCGCCCGCCTCTCTTCTGCTTAACGTGGAAGGCGTTTTTACCGCACTCATCGCGTGGATCGTATTCAAGGAAAACGCCGATCAGCAGATCGTGCTCGGGATGGTTGCCATCGTGGCGGGCGGGGTCCTGCTGTCGTGGCAGCCAGACGCAGCGAGCTTATCGCCGAGCGCACTGCTGATCGTGGCCGCCTGCGCATGCTGGGCGATCGACAACAATTTGACGCGCAATGTCTCGTCCAACGACGCAGTGTTGATCGCGTGCCTGAAGGGCCTTGTCGCCGGCGCCTGCAATACCGGTTTTGCGCTGGCGGCTGGCAATGCACTACCTGCGGCGGTACCACTCATCTCGGCAATGCTTGTCGGCTTTGCCGGGTATGGCATCAGCCTGGCGCTATTTGTGGTGGCGCTGCGGCACCTTGGCACCGCGCGCACGGGGGCGTATTTCTCCGTCGCACCGCTGTTTGGCGTGGTAATTGCCTTCCTGATCTGGCCAGAGATACCTGGGTTCCTGTTCTGGCTGGCTTCAGCCTTCATGGGGTTCGGTGTCTGGCTCCATCTGCGGGAACGGCACGAGCATGAGCACGTGCACGAGCCGATGGAGCACACACATGCACATCGGCATGATGAACATCACCAGCACCAGCACGACTTCCAGTGGGATGGAAAAGAGCCGCACGTGCATGCCCACCGGCACGAACCGTTGGTGCACAAACATCCGCATTACCCGGATATTCACCACCGTCATTCGCACTAGGTCGCAATGTCAGATCTGCAGTCACCTAAGAACGGCTAACCGCAACAACACGCCTCTCAGCTATGCCAAAGGCCGCTTCTGGCCGATTGCCGCCCGACAATCGCAGCGCTTGTCGACTTTGAGGACCCCGTCGTACGCCAACTACTCCCTTCGGAACGTGCTCTTTCTCGGCGCCGCAGCGAACGCCCAACTGTCACCCCGACTCTGCCCCGGCATTCCCGCCCGTCACGGGAATGCGTCAATCCATTGTTATTGGCTGTAGCCACGCCGCTCTATGGCGGCTAACACGTCCCACGTTTGCGGATCGACATCGCGGCCCCCGAGCGACATCGATACGTAAGCATCAATCGCATCCACAAAGCCTTTGATGAACGCCGGCGGAAATGCGTGCGCGGAAAACTGCTGAAGCTGTTCGCGCAGCATGCCCGGGCGGCATTGGCCGTGTGTGCACATGGCGGTGCGCGTGCGCTTGAGATACGCCTGCGCTGCGATTGCGCCGTTCAGGTAGGTGCGGTTTTTGGTGAGCCTGCCTGTGTCGGATGGCGTGGGCGGTGGGCTGGGCGACGGTACTGGAGGGGATGGGTACGACGCTGGGCGCGTCTCGTCTGCAATAGGCATAGGAGCCTCCTTGGGATTGAAGGAGCCCCGCCATCTCGGCGCTAAACGAGGGTGGCGGGCCTGACGATGGTGTTAGCGACCCGGTCCCAAGGAAACCGGTAGACCCGAAGGTCTCACCATCCGGCCCGCCAAAGTAGGCGCGAACGGAAGCAGCAGTGCGACTGCATGCAGCAATCGTCCGCCTTGGTGTTTCAGGTCGCTAAACCAGGCTGCCGTTGGTGCGGCAGCGGGGCAATTATAGCGATGGGGGCAGCGCCAAAAGTTGGATTATTGATTCACTACATGGTCGGCGTCGGTCATACACGCTCATTCTGCGCAGCGAGCGAAGGGAACTGCTTCTCCATGTCGCTCAAGCAATCTGCCATCAACTTCGCATCGCGAGGAAATCTGCGCTCAAATGCAGGCCTATTTTTGAGCCGAAGGACGCGCGGCATTTCTACAAGCGCCACGATTGCGTCCCAGAATGCATCCCAGTTTTTTCCGTACCAACCTGGAAACTGTAATTGGTCCATCAGCCGCTCATGCAACAACTGACGGGCTGAAAGGCTGAGGGGCGTGAATGGAGCGCGGCAACTAAGTGCGCTTTACTCGGCGATCAACTCGACGGTCACAACGCCTTCACGTTGCTGGCCAAGCGTGCCAATCGCGCCATCGATGCGCCCGAGGTGGACCAGCCCCGGCGCGTAGGGCGCATTCTTGTAGAACAGGGCCAAGTTGCCCCACGGGGCGTAGTAAGCCAAATCACCTACTACGGCGTCGGTGCCCGCTGGCGCGCTATCGACATTGAGCTTGTTGGGCAAGTAAGCGATCTTCTCTGCCGAAGCGAAGTCACTCACCTCCAGACGTAGGGGCAACATGGCTACCAACTCGTACGCCGCTGGCTGGTCGACAAGGGTGGCGATGAACTCATCGGCAGGAAACCGAAAGCGAATCTTCATGAGCGCTACTTCCTGAGTGCGTTGCAGGTCCGGCCATATCACGCCGCGTACTGGCCATCGTTGACGTGCTCCATCCATTGGGCGGCCGTTCCGTCACGCAGCTCTTGGATGGCGATGTGCGCCATGGAGTGCGTGGCAGAAGCGCCATGCCAATGCTTCACACCCGGTGGAATCCACGCCACGTCACCGGGGTGGAGGGCGCGCCGCTCCTCGCCCCAGGCCTGAATCCAACCCTGGCCTGCAGTGACGATCAGAATCTGGCCAACCGGGTGCGCATGCCAGGCTGTCCGGGCACCGGGCGTGAAGGTGACCAGAGCGCCCGACCCCATTGAATGTGAGTTCGGCCCGAACATCCCGTCCACGACGACGGTGCCGGTGAACAGTTCAGCCGCGCCGAGGGCCGATGGTCGCGCGCCGACCGGTGTGACCTGAATGGTCGGCTGGCGGGTCTGCGCGTCTGAGGGCGTCGAGCCAGCGCTGTTGGCGGATTGGTCATCCATATAAGTGCTCCTGAGGCATGAGGCCCGACGAAGGCCGCGGCTTCCCGCCGGCTCGCCCTCGTCTATAACGGCCGCGATTGCAGTTCGTTGTTTCGCCCTTCCGGGCCTTGAAACGACTGTAGCGGCCATGCCCATTCAGCACTAGACTGCACAATCGGCATGGACTTATGGCTCGTTTCGATCAATGGACAGCGAGAACCTCAACGACCTGTATGCATTCCTCGCTGTTGCGCAGGAGCGCAGCTTCACCAAAGCCGCTGCCAAGCTGGGGCTGTCGCAATCTACCTTGAGCCATACCGTCCGGGGACTCGAAACACGGCTGGGCGTGCGGCTGCTGACACGGACGACGCGAAGCGTGGCGCCCACCGAAGCCGGTGAGCAGTTGCTGCAAAGCGTGAGGCCCAAGCTCGAGGAGATCGCCGCCGACCTCGCGGCCGTGCGTGAATACCGAGACAAGCCGTCCGGCACCATCCGCATCACCGCCATCGACATCGCAGCCGATCTGTACGTGTGGCCCCGGCTGCGGCCGTTGCTCAAGAGCTATCCGGAGCTGCGGATCGAGATCGCCACCGACTACCGACTGGTGGACGTCGTGACCGAGCGCTTCGACGTCGGCATCCGCATGGGCGATCAGGTCGCAAAGGACATGGTCGCCGTACGCATCAGCCCAAACATGCGCGCAGCGATCGCCGCTTCGCCGGCGTACTTGGCAGAGCACGGAACGCCACGGACCATCGACGACCTAGCCCAACACCAGTGCATCACTCTGCGGCTGAGCAACGGCGCCATCTACGCCTGGGAATTGATAGACGACGGCAAGGACCTCACCGTCAAGGTCGACGGGCAGGCCACCTTTAGCGGCGCCTACCAGATGATGCAGGCCGCCATCGATGGTTGCGGCCTCGTGTTCGTGACCGAAGATGCGCTCAAGCCCCACGTCGACGCAGGGCGCCTGGTATGGGTGATGGAGGACCACTGGCCGACTTGGCCCGGTTGGCATGCCTACTACCCGAGCCGACGCGAATCGTCCCGCGCGCTCAAGCTCGTAATCGAAGCCCTGCGCAGTCCGGCGCCGCCAGGTTGAGCCGGCACTACGCGCCACCGAGCGACGGACCATTGATCGCCTAGCAACAATGGTTGCGCCTGATTCATGCGTCGTCTCGATAAGTTCATGCGATCTGCGGCGTCTAGTGCTGGGTGCCTTGCGGCCCTAATCTTCTGATTGACCTTGGGATAGAGCCCGGGGACACACATCAGGAGCAAGGAATCGTGGAAGGCAAAGTCATCATCATTACGGGCGCCTCGTCTGGCATCGGCGCTGCCACCGCTAAGCTCGTGGCATCCAAAGGAGCGAAGGTCGTGCTGGGCGCACGGCGGCAGGACAAGCTCGAGGCGCTGGCCGACGAGATCCGTGCCGCAGGTGGCGAGGCCGCCTACCAAGTGCTGGACGTCACGAAACAGGCCGACAACGACGCCATCGTCAACCTGGCGAAGGAAACCTTCGGAAAGGTCGACGTGATCTTCCTGAACGCCGGGATCATGCCGAGTTCACCGCTGTCGGCGCTGAAGACGGACGACTGGCACGAGATGGTCGATATCAACATCAAGGGCGTGCTCAATGGCGTGGCAGCAGTGCTGCCCACCTTTACCGCTCAGAAGTCTGGGCAGGTGATCGCCACGTCGTCGGTCGCAGGCCTGAAGGCATATCCTGGCAGCGCTGTGTACGGTGGAACGAAATGGTTCGTGCGCGACTTCATGGAGGTGTTGCGCATCGAATCGGCCATGGAAGGCACACACATCCGTACCGCTACCATCTACCCCGCCGCAATCAACACGGAACTGTTGAATACGATCAGCGACAAGGCGACTTCGACCGGCATGCACGCGCTGTACGAGGCCCACGGCATTTCGCCCGATCGTATCGCCAATGTCGTGGCGTTCGCGATCGAGCAACCAGCGGACACGACCGTAAGCGAGTTCACTGTCGGTCCCACCACGCAACCCTGGTAAGACGACTCTGAGTGCCGAGCACCTCGCCGCCGGATCTGTCGACTAGATGGATGGTCCGCTGCAACAGCGTTGGCTGATGTTGAGCGGGCGAGCATCGCGCACCCCAGGATTCTTCGGCAACGGGCGCTTTTGGCCGGAAGCAGGCAAATCCAACAACCCAAGCCCAACTGCCACCCAAGCATTCCCGCCCGTCACGGGAATGCGTCAATCTGTTTTTATTGGCCGTAGCCTCGCCGCTCTACGGCAGCTAATACATCCCACGTTTGCGGATCAACATCGCGGCCCCCGAGCGACATCGATACGTAAGCGTCAATCGCATCCACAAAGCCTTTGATGAAGGCCGGCGGGAAGGCGTGTGCCGAAAACTGTTGAAGCTGCTCGCGCAGCATGCCTGGCCGGCATTGGCCGTGCGTGCACATGGCGGTGCGTGTGCGCTTGAGATACGCCTGCGCTGCGATTGCGCCGTTCAGGTAGGTGCGGTTTTTGGTGAGCCTGCCTGTGTCGGATGACGTGGGCGGTGGGGGTTGCGATGTTGGCGGAGATGGATACGACGCTGGGCGCGTCTCGTCTGCAATAGGCATGGGAGCCTCCGTGAGTGTTGACTGGAGGTCCGCCTTCTCGTCGCCAGACGAAGGTGGCGGGCCTGACGGCGGGGCTGGCGAACCGGTACTCACGGCAACCGGCAGACCTTGCGGTCTCCCCACCCGGCCCGCCATAGGAGGCATGCGCGAGTGTGCCCGAGCGTATCCGCCAAGCGGACGCTCGTTGTGAGTATGTCGAGTCGCCAAACCCGACTGCCGTTGGTGCGGCAGCGGGATGGATTATAGCGATGGGGGCAGCGGCGAAAGTTGGATTCTTGGTTCGTCGGGAGCGACGGTCGGAAGGTCACGCTCCAGCCTCAAACAGTGGCGCTTCACCCCCAGAGAGTGGAACGCGAGAGTCAAACACTGGCGTTTCACTGTTTGAGGGTCGAGCGGCAGTGTCAAAGAGTCGAACTCGACCCCTTGAGGGTCGCGTTTGAGCCTCAAACACTCGAACTTCACTGTCTGAGGGTCACGTTCCACTGTCTGAGGGTCGAGCGTCAGTGCCAAAGAGTCGAATTCGACCCTCTGAGGGTCGCGTTTGAGCCTCAAAACACTCGAACTTGTGAATCGCCCCGGCTTTCCTAGACACCCGCGAGCCGTTGGGAATGGCGTTGTTCGAACTCTACCGGTGATAGACCGTTGGCGCTCGAATGACGCCGTGTTGGGTTGTAAAACATCTCGATGTAGTTG